>NZ_CATKQE010000022.1:0-586290 GCF_949767845.1 Pseudomonas sp. IT-232MI5 | reverse complement strand
TGCTCCCACTTGGATTGCGATCTCCTTGTGGTGGGGCGCCACGCTGCGATCTTTTGATCTGCAAGGCCTTCACATTCCACCAACAATTCCTCGCTTCCACGCCTCGCGACCCTATGGCAACTTGGCGGCCCTTGACGAGGCTGCAACCCATGGCAAACCCCTACCGCGAATTGTTCAACGCCCCCGGTGCACGCAATTTTGTGCTGGCCGGAATGATCGCGCGCATGCCGATCTCCATGACCGGTATCGGCGTGATCACCATGCTCTCGCAGTTGAAGGGCGGGTATGCGTTGGCCGGCGCGGTGGCGGCGACGTTCGCGCTGGCAACGGCGTTCTGTGCGCCACAGGTTTCGCGGCTGGTTGATCGCTTCGGTCAGGGGCGGATTCTGCCGGTATCGGCATTGATCGGCGGCGGGGCGCTGTTGATGTTGCTGCTGTGCACGCGTTTGCAGGCACCGACCTGGACGCTGTTCGTCTTCGCCGCGCTGGCCGGGTGCATGCCGAGCATGTCGGCGATGGTGCGGGCGCGCTGGACGGAAATCTATCGCGGCCAGCCACAACTGCAGACGGCGTACGCGCTGGAGTCGGTACTCGATGAAGTCTGCTTTATTGTCGGTCCGCCGCTGTCGGTGGGCTTGTGCGTGGCGGTGTTCCCCGAGGCCGGGCCGCTGGCGGCGCTGTTGGCGCTGGCGATCGGCGTGACGGCGTTTGTCGCCCAGCGCAGCACCGAGCCGCCGGTGCATCCGCACGCCCTCGAGCACCACGGCTCAATCATTGGTTCGACGGACATTCAGCTGTTGCTGGCGTTAATGATCGCCATGGGCGTGATCGTCGGTGTGGTCGATGTCGTCAGCGTCGCGTTCGCTCAGCAACAGGGGCAACCGGCGGCGGCGAGCATTGTGCTGTCGGTGTATGCCATCGGTTCGTGTCTGGCCGGGATTGCGTTTGGGGCGATGCGCTCGAAACTGCCGTTGCCGCAATTGTTTCTGTATGGCGGGTTGGCGACGGCCGTGACGACGCTGCCACTGTTGCTGGCGAGCAATATTATCGGCCTCGCGCTGGCAGTATTCATTGCCGGCCTGTTCTTCGCGCCAACCTTGATTGTCGCGATGGCACTGGTCGAACGCATCGTGCCGCCGGCCAAGCTCACCGAAGGGCTGACCTGGCTGGTGACTGGTTTGAGTATCGGCGTTGCCATTGGCGCCGCTGGTTCGGGCGCGCTGGTCGATGCTTTCGGCGCACGCAGCGGCTTTTGGTTGGCGATTGCTGCCGGGGCAGTAGTCCTCGCGTCGGCGGTGCAGAGTTTCCGTCATCTGAAGTGATCGGCCAGCCGACTAATTCCCGCGTCACCTCATCCGTTCTCTTTTACAGATAACCCTATTGAGGTAAACGCGGTGACAAAGCTGACACTGCTGTGCCTGCCCTATTCGGGCGCCAGCGCCATGGTCTACAGCCGCTGGCGGCGCCAACTGCCGTCGTGGTTGCACCTGCAACCGGTGGAATTGCCCGGGCGCGGTGCCCGATTCGACGAACCCCTGCAAATCGACATGCGTGCGCTTGCCCGGCAATTGGCCCGCGAGCACAAGCCCGGCTTGCAAACGCCTTACGCGCTGTTCGGGCATAGCCTCGGTGCGCTGCTGGCGTGCGAGCTGGCACATGCTTTTCGCGAGCTCGGTGCGCCGGAGCCGGTGGCGCTGTTCGCTTCCGGCACGGCCGCGCCGACCCTGCGCAGTGACTATGATCGCGGCTTTGCCGAAGCGCGCAGCGATGAGGAATTGATCGATCAACTGCGCACTTTTCAGGGCACCAGTGAAGAAGTGCTGGCCAACAAAGAGCTGATGAGCCTGACCCTGCCGGTGCTGCGCGCCGACTTCATGATGTGCGGGCGTTTCACACCGGCGCAGCGGCCCTTGCTCAATTGTCCGGTGCACGTGCTGGGCGGCAAGGAAGACCGCGCGACCACCGAGCAACTGATCGGCTGGAGCAAGGAAACCCTGGGCAGTTTTTCCGTGGACATGATGACCGGTGGGCACTTCTTCATTCATGAGCACGAAGCCCGGGTCATTCGCACGATCAAGACCCATCTGGAAGTCCATCACCGCCGTCATGCCCAGGCAGCGGCGCCGGCCTTTTAGCGTGGTTCACCTATCGAGTGATTACAGGAGGCCAGTCATGGCTGTTGCTGTGGGATTTTCCGTTCGGCCACTGCTGCCGCAACGGGGGCGCTTGCCGTTGTTGGTGGAAGCGACCGATGCGGACACTGACTTGCTGGCAGTGTTCGATGAATTGAAAGAACTGGTGGACGAGCATCTGCTGCGCGACGGCGGGGTACTGTTTCGCGGTTTCCGTCTGAACGGTGCCGAACAGTTCCGGCAGTTCGCGGCGAGTTTTGGCCATCCGCTGTTGAACTATGAATTCGGCTCGACGCCGCGCACCAACGTGACGCAGGGCGTGTACACCTCGACCGAATACCCGGCGCACCAGAGCATTCCGCTGCACAACGAGCAGGCCTACTCCCGCGACTGGCCGATGAAAATCTGGTTCTACAGCATGATCGCGGCAAAGTCCGGTGGCGAGACGCCGATTGCCGACAGCCGTGAAGTCTATCGGCGTATTCCCGCGGCGATTCGCGAGCGCTTCGTCAGCAAAGGGCTGATGTATGTGCGCAACTTCGGCAACGGGTTGGATGTGGCTTGGGAAGACGTGTTCAACACCGAAGATCGCGAGGTCGTCGAGGCCTACTGCAAGGCCCACGGCATTGTCTGCGAATGGAAGGATGACGGTGAACTGCGCACCCGCCAGACCTGTCAGGCGGTGGCGGTCCATCCGGTGACCGGTGACAACGTCTGGTTCAATCAGGCGCACCTGTTTCACATTTCCAACCTGCAAGCGGAAGTGCGTGAAAGCCTGCTGGACATTGTCGACGAAGAAGACTTGCCGCGTAACGTTTACTACGGTGACGGCTCGGCGATTGAAGACGAGGTGCTGGCGCAGATTCGCGCGGTGCTCGATGAGTGCGCGATCAGCTTTCCCTGGCAGGAGGGCGATGTGCTGATGCTCGACAACATGCTCTCGGCGCACGCGCGTTCGCCGTTCGAAGGTCCGCGTAAAGTGATTGTCGCCATGGCTGAAGGGCATTCACAGGGTCCGCTCTGAGCAATTCCCACGTCTGTTGGTAAAGCTGCCGAAGCCGGTCTCGTACCGGCTTCGGCATTTGTGTGTCTACCGTCGGGCCGCTGTTGCGCCAGCGCGCTAAATCATCGCGTTTGTCATTCGTTCTTGTTGATACGACCGGGTCTCCTGGTCACGCCGCCGATCAGCAAGGACCCCATGCATGAATGCCGCAGACGCCCAGAAACTAGCCCGTCGTTTTATCGAACTGCCACAGGACAAACGCCGTTTGTTCCTCGCCGGTATGGCCCGTGAGGGCATCGATTTTGCGCAGCTGCCCATGACTGCCTGTGACGGGATCGCCGAGCGAGACGGACTTTCGTATGCCCAGCAGCGGATGTGGTTTCTCTGGCAACTGGACCCGCACAGCGCTGCTTACAACTTGCCAATGGCGGTACGTCTTACGGGAGACTTGCAAGCGCAGGCGCTGGAGCAGGCGTTCAGTCAGTTGGCGGCGCGGCACGAGTGCTTGCGCACCACCTTCGGTCAGGATGGTGAGCGCGCGGTTCAGCGCGTCGCTGAACCGCAGCCGTTGAAACTGGCGATCAGCGATCTCAGTGCGGTGCCCGAAGCCCAGCGCTGGCCGCTGGCGCAACAGCACATGATGGCTGAGGCCGGTCAAGCCTTCGATCTCGAGAACGGCCCGCTGCTCAGCCTGCGGTTATTGCGCCTGGCCGAGCAGGAGCATGTGTTGCTGCTGACCTTGCACCACATCATCGCCGATGGCTGGTCGATGAACATTCTCATCGATGAGTTCATGCGCATCTATGACGCACGGGTGGCGGGGCGCGAGCCGTCGTTGCCGGCGCTCACCGTGCATTACCGCGATTACGCGTTGTGGCAGCGCAGTTGGCTGGAGGCCGGTGAGCGCGAGCGTCAGCTGGATTACTGGCGCACGCAATTGGGCGACGAGCATCCGGTGCTGGAGCTGCCGACCGATCGTGCCTATCCGGCGCAATCCAGTCATCAGGGCGCGCGTCTGGAAACGGTGATCGACGCAGCGCTGCGTCAGGAGCTGAAAAGCCTTGCCCAGCGTCAGGGCGTGACACTGTTTGTGGTGTTGCTGGCCGCGTTCAAAACGTTGCTGCATCGCTACAGCGGCCAGACCGATATTCGCGTTGGCGGGCTGATCGCCAACCGCACCCGCAGCGAAACCGAAGGGCTGATCGGCTTCTTCGTCAACACGCAGATCCTGCGCAGCGAAGTCACCGCGCAAACACGTTTTGCCGATCTGTTGCAGAACCTGCGTCAGGCCGCACTCGGCGCGCAGGTTCATCAGGATCTGCCGTTCGACGCCTTGATCGAAGCCTTGCAACCGGCGCGCAGCCAAAGCCACAACCCGCTGTTCCAGGTGATGTTCAACCACCAGCCGCTGGTGACCGACTTGCAGCACGTGCAACTCGAGTCCGGTTTGCAGGTGGGCTATTTGACTGAGGAGCAATTGGCCGGCAGCGGTCGCCAACATGCCGCCACCAGCGACCTGATGCTCGACACCCGCGAGGAGGGCGAGCAGTTGTTCGCGGCCTTCACCTACGCCACCGATATTTTTGATGCCGCAACCATCGCTGCGATGGCCGGGCATTGGCGCAACATCCTCGCGTCCGTGTGCCGTGATCCGCAGCAAATCGTCGGCGAAGTCGAATTGCTGGCGGAGACTGAACGTGCACAACTGATTCAAGTCACCGAGGCAGAACCGGTTTTCGCCAGTGTGCAGACCCTGTTCGAAGCGCAGGTGGCGCGCACGCCGCAGGCAGCGGCGGTGATTCTCGCGACCGAGCCGTCGCCGCCACTCAGCTATGCCGAGTTGAACACCCGCAGCAATCGTCTGGCCCATCAGTTGCGCACTCGCGGTGTCGGCCCTGACGTGCTGGTCGGCGTGGCGCTGGGGCGCTCGCTGGAGCTGGCAGTGGCATTGCTGGCGGTGCTCAAGTCTGGCGGCGCTTACGTGCCGCTGGATCCGCAGACACCGGCCGAACGTTTGCGCCACGTGCTCGATGACAGTGGCCTGAAACTGCTGCTGACCGATCGCGAAAGCCTCGCCAGCCTGCCGGATCTGGATGACGTCGATTGCCTGTGTCTGGAGCAGTTGGCCGACAGTGATCCTGCCGACAATCTGCCTGTGACGGTCGCCGCGCAAAACCTCGCCTACGTGATCTACACCTCAGGCTCGACCGGCCGCCCGAAAGGCGTCGCGGTCAGTCATGGCGCGTTGAGCGAGTTCATCGCCCGCGCCATCGATTACAGCGACTTGCGCGAAGGCGATCGCGTTTTGCAGTTCGCCACCAGCAGCTTCGACGGCTTCGTCGAGCAGTTTTTCCCGCCGCTGTGTCACGGTGCCGCAGTCGTCCTGCGTGATGCGCGGTTGTGGGACAGCGCGGCGTTGCATCAGGTCATTGTCGAACATGGCATCACCCTGGCTGATCTGCCGGCCGCTTATTGGTATTGGCTGGTGCAGGAATACGCCGCTAATCCACCGGCCGGTTTCGCTGCGCTGCGGCAGATTCACGTCGGCGGCGAGGCGATGGCGGTAGACGGTTTGCGCCTGTGGCAACAGGCCGGTTTGGGCCATGTGCGCTTGCTCAACACCTACGGGCCGACCGAAGCCACGGTGGTTTCGACCATTCACGACTGCACCGCGCTGACGGCCGACGCCGTGTCGTGGCGCGGCATCCCGATCGGCCACGGTCTCGACGCACGCCGCCTGTACGTGCTCGACGATGATTTGAACCTGCTGCCTCAAGGCGCGGTGGGCGAGTTGTACATCGGCGGGCCTGGCCTGGCGCGGGGTTATCACCGCCAGCCGACCCTCAGCGCCGAGCGCTTTATCGCCGACCCGTTCGCCGACGGCCAGCGCCTGTACCGCACCGGCGACCGCGCGCGACTGCGACCTGACGGCGCGGTGGAGTACATCGGCCGGGTCGATCATCAAGTGAAGATTCGCGGTTTCCGCATCGAACTGGGCGAAATCGAATCGCGCCTGCAGCAATGCCCCGGCATCCGCGAGGCGGTGGTGCTGGCAGTTCCGCTAAGCGGTGGTTTGCAACTGGTGGCCTACGTGGTCAGCGATCCGGCGGTGCTGCAAAGCGCGGCGACGCAAACGGCGTTCCGTCAGCAAATCCGCGCGGCGCTGCAAGCCAATCTGCCGGATTACATGGTGCCGGGCCATCTGCTGTTGCTGGCGAACCTGCCGCTGACACCGAGCGGCAAACTCGATCGCAAGGCCTTGCCGGCACCGGATCCGAGTCAACTGCAAGGCGACTATCGCCCGCCGCAAACCGATACCGAACAACAACTGGCGCAAATCTGGGCAGAGGTCCTGCAAGTGGCACGGGTCGGTCTGGATGATCACTTCTTTGAATTGGGCGGCCATTCGCTGCTGGCCGCGCAGGTGATCGCGCGCATCAAAACTCAATTGGGCGTGGTGTTGCCGCTGCGCCGCCTGTTCGAGAAACCGCTGCTGGGTGAACTGGCGGGGGTGCTGGCGCAACTGGCTGACAGTGCAACGAACGACGACTGGTCCGATATGGATCAGTTCATGAATGCTTTGCAAGGAGAAGAAGTATGAGCGGCACCATGGCGGAACGTATCGCGAAGAGGTTCGTCGGCTTGCCGCTGGAACAGCGTCGGCTGTTTCTGGCCAAGCTGCGCGAGGACGGCAAGGACTTCAGCCTGTTGCCGCTGCCGGTCAGTCGGCACGATGTCGCGCCGATTCCGTTGTCGTTCGCTCAGCAGCGTCTGCTGTTTCTCTGGCAACTCGAACCGCAAAGCGCCGCCTACAACATGGCCGCCGGCCTGCGCCTGAACGGGCGTCTGGACGAAGCGGCGCTGCAGCGCTCCTTCGATCACCTGGTGGCGCGCCATGAGGTCCTGCGCACGGTGTTCCAGACTGACGGTGATCAGCCACACCAGGTCATCCTTGATCAGCAACCCCTGGCCGTGGAACGCATTGACCTGACCGGGCTGCCGCCGTCAGAGCGCGAGCAGGCGTTGGCGCAACAGGTGCAGAGCGTCACCGCACGGCCATTCGATTTGCGCCACGGGCCGCTGCTGCGCGCCAGTCTGTTTGCGCTGGCCAACGAAGAGTTCGTGCTGGTGGTGAGCATGCACCACATCGTCTCTGACGGCTGGTCGATGGACGTGATGGTCAAGGAATTCGTCCAGTGCTATCAGGCGTTCAGCCTCGAACGCGAACCGCAATTGCCAGCGCTGGCGCTGCAATACGCTGACTACGCGATCTGGCAACGCCGCTGGCTGGAGGCCGGCGAGGGCGAACGGCAACTCGATTACTGGCGTCAGCAACTGGGTGAAGAACACCCGCTGCTGGAAGTCGCGCCGGACTTTGCCCGGCCACTGACGCAAAGCTTCGAGGGCCAGACCCTGAGTTTTGATTTTGGTGCGCCGCTGTCCCTGCAACTCAACGCCTTTGCCCGTAGCCAGGGCATCAGTCTGTTCATGCTGGTGCTGGCCGGGTTCTCGTTGTTCCTGTCGCGGCAGGCCGGGCAGCGTGACATTCGCGTCGGCGTGCCGAATGCCAACCGTGGCCGTGCTGAAGTCGAAGGGCTGATCGGCTTTTTCGTCAACACTCAGGTGCTGCGATGCGAGGTGGATGAACGCGGCAGTTTCGAGGATTTGCTGGCGCGAGTGCGTGAAGCCTCGTTCGGTGCGCAGGCGCATCAAGAGTTGCCGTTCGAGCAACTGGTGGACGAGTTGGTGGCAGAACGCACCTTGGGCCACAACCCGCTGTTCCAGGCCAAGTTCAACCAGAACGTCGGTATGCAGAAGCAGCGTTCGATGGCCCTGCCCGGGCTGAGCGTGGCTGAGTATCCGCTGGACAAGGATGGCACTCACTTCGATCTGGCGCTGGACATTACCGATGACGGCACGCTGATTCACGGCCAGATGACCTATGCCAGCGACCTCTATCGGGCGGAAACCGTCGAAGCTTTTGTGCCGGCCTTGCTCGGTCTGTTCAGCGAATTGCTGAAAGCGCCGCAAGCGCCGTTGCACAGTGTTGGGCAGATCTCGCCAGCGCCGCTCCCGGCACCCGCCGAACCGGCGTTGTCGGTGTTGCAGCACTGGGATCGTGAGGTCGCCCGCCAGCCTGAAGCGCTGGCCGCGCGCGACCTGAATCAGGCTTTGAGTTATCAGGTGCTGGATCAGGCGGCCAATCGGCTGGCCCATCATTTGCGCGCCCAAGGCGTGCGCGATGGGCAGCCGGTGGCGGTGCTGATGGAGCGTTCGCTGGACTGGCTGACTTCGGTGCTGGCGATCTTCAAGGCGGGTGCGGTGTACATGCCGCTGGACGTCAAAGCGCCGGACGCACGTTTGCAGCAGATGCTCGGCGCTGCGAAAGCACGGCTGCTGTTGTGCGCCGACGGCGATGCACGCGTGTCCGCGCTGGCGGTCGATGGTTGTCAGGGCATCGCCTTTGCAGCGCAGCAGTGGCAGTCCATGCCGGACACTTGCCCCGCCGTGACGCTGTGCGCGCAATCACCGGCGTATGTGATTCACACCTCCGGTTCCACCGGGCAACCGAAAGGCGTACTGGTCAGCCATGGCGCGCTGGGCAGTTATGTGCGCGGTGTGCTTGAGCGACTGGCGCCGACAGCGGACGCCAGCATGGCGCTGGTCTCGACCATCGCCGCCGACCTTGGTTTTACCGTGCTGTTCGGTGCGCTGTGTTCGGGACGACTGCTGCATGTCTTGCCGGAAGAATTGGGCTTCGATCCGGACCGGTTTGCCGAGTACATGGCCAGGCATCAAGTGGGCATGCTGAAAATCGTCCCGGGCCATCTGGCCGCGTTGCTGCAGGCCACGCGGGCTGCCGACGTGCTACCGGAACACGCGCTGATCGTCGGCGGTGAAGCATGCTCGCCAGCGCTGGTCGAGCGCGTGCGCGAGCTCAAACCGGGCTGCCGCATCATCAACCACTACGGGCCGAGCGAAACCACGGTGGGCGTACTGGCCCATGAAGTCGGTGATCTGACCCTGACGCGCAGCGTACCGGTCGGTAGCGCACTGGCCGGCGCTCACGTTTACGTGCTCGACGATGTGCTGAACAACGTTGCCGATCAGGTGGCCGGCGAGTTGTATATCGGTGGTGACAGCGTCGCGCTGGGCTACCTGAATCAGCCAGGGCTGACCGCCGAGCGCTTCCTGCCGGATCCGTTCGGCGCGCCGGGTGCGCGGGTGTATCGCAGCGGCGACCGAGTACGCCGCAATCGTCAGCAAACGGTGGAATTCATCGGCCGCGCCGACGATCAGGTCAAGGTGCGCGGTTATCGCGTGGAGCCGGCGGAAGTCGCGCGGGTGTTGCTGGGCCTGGACGGCGTCAGCGAAGCGGCGGTGCTGGCGCTGGCACTGGATGACGACCCGACGCGTCTGCAACTGGTTGCGTGGTGTGTACCAACGGCGGGGCTGACCTTGCAGGCGCAGGCGCTGCGCGAGCAATTGCAGGCGTGCCTGCCGGACTACATGGTTCCCACACAGATTGTGTTACTGGAAACATTGCCGCTGACGGCCAACGGTAAGCTCGACAAACGTGCCTTGCCGGTGCCGGGCGTGGTCACTCAACACTTCGTCGCACCAGTGGGTGAAATCGAAGAAAAACTCGCGGCGATCTGGGCCGACGTGCTCAAACTGGAGCGCGTGGGCAGCACCGACAACTTCTTCGAACTGGGCGGCGACTCGATCCTCAGCCTGCAAATCATCGCTCGCGCCAAACGCCAGGGCATCAAGCTGAGCCCCAAGCAACTGTTCGAAAAACAGACCATCGGCCAACTGGCCGCTGTGGCCAAGCTGATCGAAGCCAAACCCGTCACGGCTGCGGTACCGGCCGCTCGCGGACCGTTGCCATTGCTGCCGATTCAGGCACGGTTCTTCGCAACCGCGATTGCCCAGCGTCAGCACTGGAACCAGTCGGTGATGCTGCAGCCGACCACACCGCTCGACGCCGCGCCTCTGCGCACAGCGCTGGCGGCGCTGATCGAACAGCACGAAGCATTGACGCTGAATTTCCAGGCGTCCGGCGACGTGTGGCAGGCAATGCCGCAGACCCAACGTGATCCGGAGCTGTTGTGGGTGCGCGAACTTGCCAGCGTGGACGCTTTGCCGGCACTCGCCGACGACGCCCAGCGCAGTCTCGATCTGCAACAAGGGCGTTTGGTGCGGGCGGTGCTGGTGAACCTGCCGAATGCTGAGCAACGCCTGTTGCTGGTTATTCATCACTTGGTGGTGGATGGCGTGTCGTGGCGCATTCTGCTGGAAGATCTGCAGCACGCTTACACTGCGCTGGCGGCGGGCACGCCGCTGGTCTTGCCGGGCAAAAGCAGCTCGCTGCACAGTTGGGCCGAACATCTGCATCGTTACGGGCAGAGCGCAGCGCTGGCCGCTGAAAGTGGTTACTGGCGGCAAACCCTGGAGGCGAGCGACGCGCAACTGCCACGCGATTTCCCCCAGGACACCCAGACCCGCGAACAGGCGGGCCGCGCCAGCTCGCGCCTGAGCCAGACACTGACCCACAAACTGCTGAAAGTGGCGCCAGCGGCGTATCGCACGCAGATCAACGACCTGCTGCTGGCGGCCCTGGCGCGGGTGTTGTGTGACTGGAGCGAACAGCCTTCGGTACTGATTCAGCTCGAAGGTCATGGCCGTGAGGACCTGTTCGACGACATCGACCTGAGCCGCACCGTGGGCTGGTTCAGCAGC
Source organism: Pseudomonas sp. IT-232MI5 (assembly GCF_949767845.1). NCBI lineage: Bacteria > Pseudomonadati > Pseudomonadota > Gammaproteobacteria > Pseudomonadales > Pseudomonadaceae > Pseudomonas > Pseudomonas sp. IT-232MI5. The sequence continues at coordinate 575,412 of NZ_CATKQE010000022.1, read as the reverse complement.
TTGTTCCCGGTGCGCCTGACACCCGAGGCTACGCCGGGTGCGTCCCTCTGCGCGATCAAGGAGCAATTGCGTGCGGTGCCGGGCAAAGGCATCGGATTTGGTGTGTTGCGTTACCTGAGCCAGTCCGCCGAGTTGCAGGGATTGCCGCAGCCGCGCGTGACCTTCAACTACCTCGGCCAGTTCGACGGCGCGTTCAACGCCGACGCCGGCGCGCTGTTCGTGCCGAGTGGTGAAAGCACCGGCGCCAATCAGGACGCGGCTGCACCGTTGGGTAACTGGCTGAGCGTTGATGGTCAGGTCTATGGCGGTGAGCTGGAATTGACCTGGACCTTCGGCACCGGCATGTATCGCACAGAAACGGTCGAGGCGCTGGCCGAGGCCTATCGTCGTGAGCTTGAGCGTTTGATCGAGCATTGCTGCGACAGTGGCGAGGCGGCTGTGACGCCGTCGGACTTCAGTCTGGCAACGCTGACCCAGGCACAGCTGTCGGCGCTGCCGATCCCGGCCCGCGACATCGTCGACCTCTATCCGTTGTCGCCGATGCAGCAGGGCATTCTGTTCCACAGCGTCAACGATCCGGACAGCCCGGCGTACACCAACCAGTTGCGCGTGGATGTGCAACGCCTCGACGCCGAGCGTTTCCGTCTAGCGTGGCAGCAAACCGTTGATGCCCACGAGATCCTGCGCACGGCATTCGTCTGGCCACAGGATGCCGCCGCAGCGGTGCAAGTGGTTCGTCAGAGTGCTCAGATGCCATGGCGCATGCAGGACTGGCGCGGTCGTGCTGACATCGGTGCGGCGCTGGAGCAACTGGCCAGCGAGGACTTGGCCAGCGGTTTCGACCTGACCGGCGCGCCGCTGTTGCGGGTGACGCTGGTGCGCACGGGTGAGGCTACGCATCACCTGATCTACACCTGCCACCACATCCTCATGGACGGCTGGAGCACCTCGCAGTTGTTCGGCGAAGTGCTGCAGCGTTATGCCGGCCTGACCCCGGCGGTCGGGCAGGGGCGTTATCGCGATTACATCGAATGGCTGGGTCAGCGTGATCAGCAGGCCAGTCGTGATTTCTGGACGACGGCCCTCGCTGATCTTGATGAGCCGACGCGTCTGGCCGGTGCCTTGTCCATCGGCCAGCACGCGGCCCGCGGGTACGCCGATCACGAGCATGTATTCAGCGAAACCTTGACGGCGGACTTGAACCGCTTCGCCCGCGAGCAGAAAGTCACCCTCAACACCTTGGTGCAAGCGGCGTGGCTGGTGCTGTTGCAGCGTTATACCGGGCAGGACCATGTGGCATTCGGCGCCACCGTCGCCGGGCGTCCGACGGATTTGCCGGGCGTCGAGCAGCAGATCGGTCTGTTCATCAACACCTTGCCGGTGGTCGCGGCGCCGTCCGCCGAGATCGTCGTCGGCCAGTGGCTGCAACAGGTGCAAGACGTCAATCTGGCCCTGCGCGAGCACGAACACACGCCGCTCTACGACATTCAGCGTTGGGCCGGTGCGGGTAACGGTGCGTTGTTCGACAGCATTCTGGTGTTCGAAAACTACCCGATGGCCGAAGCGCTGCAACAGGGCCCGGCCACGGGGCTGACGTTCTCGGCGATTCGTCGTCAGGAACAGACCAACTACCCGTTGACGCTGGTGGCGGTGACCGGGCGTGAACTGAGCCTGGGGATCAGTTACGACCGGGCCAGTTTCGATGCGGCCGCAATCAGCGGTTTGAGCGCGCAACTGCAGAGCCTGCTGACGCAGTTCCTCGCCGATGCCTCTCAGCCGTTGGGTGCGCTGCAATTGCTCGCCGAACCACAGCGTCAACAGGCCATCGCTTGGGGCAAGGCCGACGTTACGGCAACGGACGCGCGCACAGTGCTGGAACATCTCGCTGCGCAGGTGCAGCGTCAGCCACAAGCACATGCGGTGCTGTTCGCCGAGCAACGGATCGATTATCAGAGCCTCGATACCCGGGCCAATCGCCTGGCGCACCAGCTACAAACACTGGGCGTCGGGTCGGAGGTGCGGGTCGGGGTGTGCATGCGCCGCACGCCGGACATGCTCGTGGCGCTGTTGGCGATCCTCAAGGCGGGTGGCGCCTATGTGCCGCTGGATCCGGACTATCCACAGGAACGCTTGTTGCACATGCTCGACGACAGCCGCGCCGCCGTGCTGATCACCGAGCCGGCCGCACTGGCGCTGTTGCCTGAGACGTTGAGCGCGCAGGTGCTGTTGGTGGAAGAGGGCGCGTTGAGCGCGTTCCCGACAACGGCACCGCTGGTGAATGTCACTGCACAGAATCTGGCGTACGTCATCTACACCTCCGGCTCCACCGGCAAACCGAAAGGCGTGGCCATCACCCATGGCAACCTGTCGGCGTTGATTCAATGGTCGGCCGGGGTCTATCACGAAGAACAACTGCGCGGTGTGCTGGCCTCGACGTCGATCTGCTTCGACCTGTCGGTCTGGGAAATCTTTGTCACCCTGGCCTGCGGTGGTTGCCTGGTGCTGGCGGACAATGCGCTGGCGCTGGCCGATTTGCCGGCCCGCGAACAGGTCACGCTGATCAACACGGTGCCGTCGGCGATTGCCGCGCTGCAACGGGCCGGGCAGATTCCGCATTCGGTGGCGACCATCAATCTGGCCGGCGAACCGCTCAAGCAAAGCCTGGTCGACACGCTGTACGCGAGCACGTCGGTGCAGCAGGTCTACGACCTCTACGGGCCGTCGGAGGACACCACCTATTCGACCTTCACCCTGCGCACACCCCAGGGGCAGGCGAACATCGGCCGACCGTTGCCGAACACCGTGGCCTATCTGCTCGACAGCCAGTTGCAAGTACTGCCGAGTGGCGTGCCTGCCGAGTTGTACCTGGGCGGTGCCGGTGTCACCCGGGGTTATCTGATGCGCGCGGCACTGACCGCCGAGCGCTTTGTGCCGAATCCGTACGCCAGCAACGGCGAGCGCCTGTATCGCACCGGCGATCTGGTACGCCAGGGCAGCGATGACAACATCGAGTACATCGGCCGGGCCGACCATCAGGTGAAGATTCGCGGCTTCCGTATCGAGCTCAGCGAAATCGAAGCGCGGCTGCTGGAGCAGGACGAGATCCGCGAAGCTGTGGTGCTCGCGCAAGACGGTGCCGCCGGTAAACACCTGCACGCCTACGTGGTGGCGCAGGCAGTGGTCGATCAAACGGTGTGGCTGGAACGCTTGCGCAGTGCACTGGCCAGTCGCTTGCCAGCGCACATGGTGCCGGGCCACGTGCACCTGATCGACGCCATCCCGCTGACCCCCAACGGCAAGCTCGATCGCAAGGCACTGATAGCCTTGGGCGACGGCCCGGCGCAGCAGCATTACCAACCGCCGCAAAGCGATTTGCAGTGGGAAGTGGCGACGATCTGGCAGGAAGTGCTGGAGGTTGAGCAAGTGGGCCTCGCGGACAACTTCTTCCAGCTCGGCGGGCACTCGTTGCTGGCGACGCTGGTAGTGACCCGGATCAAGGAGCGTCTGGGCGACAAGGTGCCGCTCAAAGAGCTGTTCGAAACCGACACCCTCAAGGCGTTCTGTGCGCGAATCGAGGCCTTGCGCGTCGAAATGTCGCCCGTTCAGGATGAATTGGCTAAATCCCTGGAGGCCCTCAAACGTCTATCCCTCGATGATCTGGAAAAACTGATTTCTTGAGAGGGAAAAACGCGTGCAAGAGTTAATCGAGTCGGTAGGACAACTTTCGGCTAAGCAAAGAAAGGCTCTGGCGGTTCTGCTCAAGCAGAAAGGCGTCAACCTCTTTGACATTGCCCCGGTTTTCAAGCGCACGGCTGAGGAGCCGTTGCTGCTGTCCTACGCTCAGCAGCGCCAGTGGTTTCTCTGGCAGTGGGCGCCGCACAGTGCGGCCTACAACATTCCGACGGCCCTGCGTTTGCAGGGCCCGCTGGATGTCAGCGCGCTGGAGCGCAGTGTTCAGGCGCTGATCGAACGACATGAAACCTTGCGCACGGTGTTCTCTCAGGAAACCGCGCAACCCTTGCAAGTGGTCCTGCCCGCAGGACCCTTTGCACTGGAGACTCATCAACTGAGCGCTGAGCTGACCAACGACGCGGATGCTTTGATCCAGGCGTTCGTGCAGACCCAGAGCCAGAAAACGTTCGACCTGCAGCACGGCCCGCTCTTGCGCGCAGCGCTGCTGCAAGTCACCCCCAATGACCATGTGCTGGTGCTGACCCTGCACCACATCGTCTCCGATGGCTGGTCGCTGCAAGTTATGATCGAGGAACTGGTGCAGCTCTACGCCGGTTTCAACCTCGGTCACGATGCCGGTCTGCCGGCCTTGCCGATTCAATACGCCGACTACGCCTTGTGGCAACGGCAGTGGATGGAGGCCGGTGAGCAGGAGCGGCAACTGGCTTACTGGCAAGAGAAACTCGGCGGCGAACAACCGGTACTCGAACTGCCGATGGATCGCCCGCGCTCCATCGAGCAAAGCTTCGCCGGCGCCAGCCACAACCTGATTCTCGACCCGGCGCTGAGCCACGCGCTCAAGGCCTTCGCCCGGCAAGAAAACGTCACCCTGTTCGTGGTCTTGCTGGCCTCGTTCCAGGCCCTGTTGCACCGTTACAGCGGTCAGGCCGACATCCGCGTCGGCGTGCCGAATGCCAACCGTGGCCGGGTGGAGATCGAGCGGCTGATCGGCTTCTTCGTCAACACTCAGGTGCTCAAGGCCGACATCGACGGGCAGATGTCCTTTGTCGATCTGCTGCGTCAGGTCAAACAGACTGCGCAGCAAGCGCAGGCCCATCAGGACTTGCCCTTCGAGCAACTGGTCGAAGCGCTGGAACCGGGCCGCAGCCTCAGTCACAGTCCGCTGTTCCAGGTGATGTTCAACCATCAGGCCGAGCGCCGCGCGAGTGTCGAAACCCGTTTGAATGGCTTGAACATCGAGCCGCTGGAATGGCAGAGCCAGACTGCGCAGTTCGACCTGACCCTCAACACCACCGAACAGGCCCATGGCATCGAAGCCGTGCTCAAGTACGCCACGGATCTGTTCGACGCGGTGACCATCGAGCGTCTGGCGCAACACTGGAACGCGTTGTTGCAGGCCATCGTCGCCGAGCCGACGCAACGTATCGGCCAGTTGCCGATGCTCGATGCCGGTCAGCAGCAACAATTGCTGGCGCAGTGGAATCCTCAGTCTGTCGAGCAACCGCTTGAGCAGTGCATTCACCAAGCCATTGAAGCGCAGGCCGAGCGTTATCCCGACGCGGTCGCCGTGACGTATGACGGGCAACGCCTGACCTACGCCGAACTCAATCGTCGCGCCAACGAGTGGGCGCATGCGTTGATCGCCCGTGGCGTCGGCCCGGATGTGCGTGTTGGCGTGGCGGTCGAGCGTTCGCTGGACATGATTGTCGCCATCCTTGCCGTGCTCAAGGCCGGTGGCGCTTATGTGCCGCTGGATCCGGGTTATCCGGATGATCGCTTGAGCTACATGATCGAGGACAGCGGCATCGAGCTGCTGTTGACCCAAGGCCATCTGCTCGCGCAACTGCCGGTGCCGTCGGGGCTGGCGTGCCTCGATCTGGATCAGGCGCCAGAACACAGCATTGAAACCAATCCGCTGTGCCTGACCACGCCGGACAGCCTGGCGTACGTCATTTACACCTCTGGCTCCACCGGCAAACCGAAAGGCGCATTGCTGCCGCACGGCAACGTCATGCGGCTGTTCAGTGCCACCGAGCACTGGTTCGATTTCGGCCCGCAGGACAGCTGGACGCTGTTCCACTCCTACGCCTTCGACTTCTCGGTCTGGGAGATTTTCGGCGCGCTGCTGTATGGCGGCAAACTGGTGGTGGTGCCGCATGACATCAGCCGTTCTCCGGAAGATTTCTACACCCTGCTGTGCGATGAAAATGTCACCGTGCTGAACCAGACGCCATCGGCGTTCAAGCCATTGATGCAGGTCGCCAGCGAGTCGACGCGCAGCAACTCATTGCGCTACGTGGTGTTTGGTGGCGAGGCGCTGGAAGTGCAGAGCCTGCGCCCGTGGTTCGAGCGTTTCGGCGACCGCGCGCCAACGCTGATCAATATGTACGGCATCACCGAAACCACCGTGCACGTGACTTACCGACCGTTGTCGATGGCTGATCTTGAGCAAAGCCACAGCAGCCCGATCGGCGAGCCGATTGTCGACTTGTCGTGGTACTTGCTCGACAGCTCGCTGAATCTGGTGCCGCAAGGCTGCATCGGTGAGTTGTACATCGCCGGTGCCGGTCTGGCCCGGGGCTACCTGAATCAGGCCGGCATGACCGCCACGCGATTCGTTCCCGATCCGTTCAATCCGCAGGCCGGCGAGCGTCTGTATCGCACCGGTGACCTGGCGCGGCTGCGCGGCGATGGCGTGATCGAGTACATCGGGCGGATCGACCATCAGGTGAAGATTCGTGGTTTCCGTATCGAGCTGGGCGAAATCGAAGCGCAACTGCTCAAGCACCCTGAGGTACGCGAAGCGGTGGTGCTGGCGGTCGACGGTATCAGCGGCCAGCAACTGGCGACGTGGATCGTCGCGAAAGAACAACTGGACGGCGAAGGGCAGGGTGCACTGCGCGATTCGATCAAGGCACATTTGCGCGAGACCCTGCCGGACTACATGGTCCCGGTCAGTTGGGCGTTCCTTGAGCGTCTGCCGCTGACGGCCAACGGCAAGCTCGATCGCAAGCAACTGCCGCATCCGGAAGTTGCGCAGGTACAGGAAGTGTATGCCGCGCCGCGCAACCCACTGGAACAGCGTCTGGCCGAGATCTGGCAGGACGTGCTGAAGGTCGAGCGTGTCGGGCTCAACGACAACTTCTTCGAGCTGGGCGGTGACTCGATCATTTCGATTCAGGTGGTTAGCCGCGCCCGTCATGCGGGCATTCGCTTCACCCCCAAAGACATCTTCCAGCACCAGACCGTGCAACGTCTGGCGACTGTCGCGCAACAGAGCGACGCGGTGCAGATGCAGCAGGGCGAAGTGCTCGGCGACGCGCTGCTGACACCGATCCAGCATTACTTTTTCAATAGCGACATCCCGGCGCGGCATCACTGGAACCAGTCGATCCTGTTGACCCCGGCTACCACGCTGCAAGCGGCGCCACTGGAGCAGGCGCTGTTGCACCTGCAACGCCACCACGACGCCCTGCGCCTGCGCTACTGCCAGACTAACGACGGCTGGCAGCAGAGCCACGCGCCTGCGGATCAGGCGCACGCCTTGCTGCGCACGGTCACACTGGACGACAGCGCCGCATTGCCCGCGCTTTGCCAGGAGTTGCAGCGCAGTCTGGATTTGCTCGATGGCCCGTTGATTCGCGCAGCATTGGTTGACTTGCCGGACGCCAGCCAGCGTCTGTTGCTGGTGATTCATCACCTGGTGGTCGATGGCGTGTCGTGGCGGATCCTGCTGGAGGATTTGCAAACGACCTATCAACAGCTGAGCAGAGGTCAGGCTGTGCGTCTGCCGGCCAAGACCAGCGCGTTCAAGGATTGGGGCAAGCGTCTGCAGGAGCATGCCCGCAGTGCCGAGCTGGAAAGCGAACTGGATTACTGGCGCGGGCAGCTGCGCGATGTGTCGGTCGAACTGCCGCTGGACAATCCACAGGGCCAGTTGAGCAACCGTTTCGAACGCAGCGTCGATACGCGTCTCGACGCCGAACGCACCCGTCAGTTGCTGCAACAGGCGCCGGCGGTTTATCGCACCCAGGTCAACGACCTGCTGCTGACCGCGCTGGCCCGCGTGCTGTGCCAATGGACCAACACCGACAGCGCACTGGTGCAGCTTGAGGGGCACGGTCGGGAAGACCTGTTCGATGACGTCGACCTGAGCCGCACGGTGGGTTGGTTCACCAGCATGTTCCCGGTGCGCCTGACCCCGGACGCGAGTCTCGAAACCTCGATCAAAGGCATCAAGGAGCAACTGCGCGCGATCCCGCACAAAGGCATCGGCTATGGCTTGCTGCGTTATCTGGGCAGCGCCGAGTCGCAAGCAGCATTGAACGATCTCGCACGTCCGAAAGTGACGTTCAACTACCTTGGCCAGTTCGACAACAACTTCGACGAAGGCGCCCTGTGGGTGCCGGCTACTGAAGACAAGGGCGCCGGCCAGGACGAAAACGCGCCGATGGCCAACTGGCTGACCATCGATGGCCGGGTCTATCAGGGCCAACTGAGCCTGACCTGGACTTACAGTAGCGATGTCTTCGAAGAGTCCACCATCAACGCTTTGGCCCGTGCTTATGAAGTGGCGCTGAGCGAGTTGATCGACCATTGCCTGAGCCATCCAAGCGGTGGTTTGACGCCGTCGGATGTGCCGTTGGCCGGGTTGTCCCAGGCGCACCTGGACAGCTTGCCGATCGCCGCCCAACGCATCGAGGACATCTATCCGCTGGCGCCGATGCAACAAGGCATTCTGTTCCACAGCCTGTACGACGCCGATGCCAGCGCCTACGTCTATCAGATGCTGCTGGATATCGACGGCCTCGACGTGGCGCGTTTCCAGCAGGCGTGGCAACGCGTGGTGGATCGTCATGAAGTGTTGCGTGCCGGGTTCATCTGGGGCCGCGACGGTCTCGATGCGCCGTTGCAAGTGATCAATCGCCAGTTGACCCTGGAAATGCCCGAAGTCGATGTGCGCGGTGTGGCGGACTTGCCGGCCGTGTTTGAGGCGCGGGCGCAGGCTGATCGCGAGCGCGGTTTCGATCTGCAGAATCCGCCGCTGCTGCGTCTGTGCCTGCTGCGCACGGCTGATGATCGCCATCGGCTGATTTTCACCTGCCACCACATCCTCATGGATGGCTGGAGCAACTCGCGGATGTTCGGCGAGGTGTTGCAGGATTACGCCGGTCACCCGGTGCCGAGCGCGCAGGGTCGTTACCGTGATTTCCTGGTCTGGCTGCAAGGTCAGGACAAAGCCGCCTCACAGGATTTCTGGCGCGGACAGCTGGCCGCACTGGAGGAACCGACCCGACTGGCCTCGGCTTGCCACGGGCGTACCGTGCCGGGGCCGGGCAAACAGATGCATCGCCTGCATTTTGACCAAGCCTTCACTCAGCGCCTGAACGGTTTCTCCCGTCAGCAGCAAGTGACCCTCAACAGCCTGGTACAAGCCGCATGGCTATTGGTGTTGCAGCGCTACACCGGCCAGGCCACTGTGGCCTTTGGTGCCACGGTGTCCGGGCGTCCGGTGGATCTGCCGGGCATCGAGCAGCAATTGGGCCTGTTCATCAACACCTTGCCGGTGATCGCCAGCCCGCAGGCCACGCTCAGCGTCGGCGACTGGGTGCGCAGCGTGCAGGACAAAAACCTGTTGCTGCGCGACTACGAGCAGACGCCGTTGCAGGACATCCAGCGTCTGGCTCAGTTGAGTGGCGAAGCGCTGTTCGACACCTTGCTGGTGTTTGAAAACTATCCGGTGTCCGAAGCGCTGGAAGCCAACCCGGGCGGTCTGCGTTTTGGCGGCCTGGAGCACCGCGAGCAAACCAACTACGGTCTGACCCTGATCGCCGGGGCCAGCGACGTCTTGAACCTGGACTTCAACTACCTCACCGAGCACTTTGCCGAACGCAGCGTGCTGAGTCTGGCAGGGCATCTGGAAGAAGTGCTGCGTCAGTTCATTGAGGCGCCACAGCGTCTGCTCGGTGAAATCGGCCTGTTGCCACTTGCCGAACGCCAGACCCTGGCGCAATGGAACGCCAATCAGGCTGCGTATCCGGCGGAACGACTGATCCCGCAGAGTTTTGAGCTTCGCGTCGCGGCGCATCCGCAGGCACTGGCTCTGAGTCATGCGGGCGTCGCCCTGAGCTATGCCGAACTCAATCAACGCGCCAACCAACTGGCCCATCATCTGCTGGCGCTGGGTGTCGGTGCGGAAATCCGCGTGGGCGTGGCGATGCCGCGTTCGGCGGAACTGGTGATCGCCCTGATGGCGGTGCTCAAGGCCGGTGGCACCTATGTGCCGCTGGACCCGGATTACCCGGCAGATCGCGTGGCCTACATGCTCGACGACAGTCAGGCGAAAGTCTTGCTGACGCAGCAATCGCTGCTGGCGCAACTGCCGCAGACCGATGCGCAGGTGGTGCTGGTCGAGGCGGGTGGTGCGGCGTTTGCCGAGCAGCCTGCGGACAATCTTCCGGCGCGCGCTGATTCGGCCAATCTGGCCTACGTGATCTATACCTCCGGTTCCACCGGCAAACCGAAAGGTGTTGCCATCGCCCACCGCAACGTACAGGCGCTGATTCACTGGTCTGCCGAGGTCTACAGCGAAGACGATCTGCACGGTGTGCTGGCGTCGACGTCGGTGTGCTTCGACCTGTCGGTGTGGGAGATTTTCGTCACCCTCGCACGCGGCGGCTCGATCGTCATGGCGCGCAATGCCCTGGAGCTGCCGGACTTGCCGGAGCGCGATCAGGTGCGCCTGATCAACACCGTGCCGTCGGCGATTGCCGCGCTGCAACGCACCGGGCAAATTCCGCCGGGCGTGCGCATCATCAACCTCGCCGGTGAGCCGCTGAAGCAGAGCCTGGTCGACACGCTCTACCGCGAGACGGCGGTGGCGCATGTCTACGACCTGTACGGGCCGTCGGAAGACACCACCTATTCGACCTGCACCCGCCGCGAACTTGGTGGTCAGGCGAACATCGGCCGGCCGCTGGTCAACACCACGGCGTACCTGCTCGATGAGCAATTGCAGCAAGCGCCAATTGGCGTGGCGGCCGAGCTGTATCTGGCCGGCGACGGCATCACCCGTGGCTACCTGTTCCGCCCGGGCCTGACCGCCGAACGTTTCCTGCCCAATCCATTCTCGAGCAGTGGCGAGCGCATGTACCGCACCGGCGACCTGACTCGCTTCACGGAGGACGGCCGAATCGAATACGTCGGGCGTATCGATCATCAGGTCAAGGTGCGCGGTTTCCGTATCGAGCTGGGTGAAATCGAAGCGCGTCTGCTCGCTCAGGACAATGTGCGCGAAGGTGTGGTGTTGGCGGTGGATGGCCACAGTGGCCAGCAACTGGTCGCGTATGTGGTGCCAAGTGACAGCAGCCTCAGCCTCGAACAACTGGACGATTTGAGTGAAACGCTGCAGGCCGCGTTGAAGGCGCATCTGCCGGAATACATGGTGCCGGCGCAGTGGCTGTTCCTCGAACAGTTGCCGCTGACCCCCAACGGTAAACTCGACCGCAAGGCCTTGCCGGCAGCGGACGTCAGCCAGTCGCAGCGCGAATACGTGGCGCCGTCGACGCCGCTGGAGCAGCAACTGGCCGAGGTCTGGCAGGACATTCTGAAGATCGAGCGGGTCGGCGTGACCGACAACTACTTTGCGCTGGGCGGCGACTCGATCATCTCGATTCAACTGGTCAGCCGCGCGCGTCAGCAGGGGATTGGCTTCACCCCCAAAGACCTGTTCCAGCAGCAGACCGTGCAGAAGCTGGCTGCAGTGGTCTCACTCGAGCACTCGGCTGGCGAGGCGCCTGCGGATTATCCGTTGGCCGAACTGGATCAGGCGCAGCTCGATGCGTTGCCAGTGCCGGCGGACATGATCGAGGATGTCTACCCGCTATCGCCGATGCAGGAAGGCATGCTCTTCCACACGCTGTCGGATAACGGCAGCAGCCTGTACGTGCAGCAGGTCAGCCTGCCGATCAAGGGCCTGGATGTGGAACGCTTCCGCCAGGCGTGGGAATTTGTCATCGCCCGTCAGGCGATTCTGCGCACCAGTTTCCATTGGCAGGACGGCCTGGCCAAACCGTTGCAGGTGGTGCATCGCCATGCGCCGTTGCAAATGCAGGTGCTCGATTGGCGTGGTCAGGAGACCAGTGAGGAGCGGATTGCCGCGTTTGCCAGCGATGACCGCGCGCTCGGTTTCAATCTGGCCGATGCGCGTTTGTTGCGGGTGACCCTGCTGCGCCTGAGCGACGATCAGTACCAGATGATCTGGACCAGCCACCACATCCTCATGGACGGCTGGAGCAGTTCGCGGCTGTTCGGTGAGGTCCTGCAGTATTACGCCAAGGGCGAAATCATCGGCGAGAACGGTCGTTACCGCGACTTCATCGCCTGGCTGCAGGCACAGGATCAGGACGCCCAGGAGTTGTTCTGGAAGGCGCGCCTGGCGGTTGTCAGCGAGCCGACGGCACTGAGCCAGGCGATGCACCCGCGCCACAGCGCCGATGTTGCCGGTCACGATGCGATCTATTCGAACTGGGACACAGCGCAGACCGCGCGGCTGTTGCAGTTCTGCCGCGACCTGCGCATCACCCCCAACACGCTGATTCAGGGCGCATGGTTGCTGCTGTTGCAACGCTACACCGGGCAGCAGACGGTGACCTTTGGCGCCACGGTGTCGGGGCGTCCGGAAAGTCTGGCGAATGTCGGCAACATGCTCGGTCTGTTCATCAATACCTTGCCGATCATTCAGACGCCGCAAGCCGATCAGCGTCTGGCTGACTGGCTGGGCGAAGTGCAGGCCTACAACCTCGACATTCGCGATTACTCCCAGGCGCCGCTGGCCGATGTACAGCGCTGGTCCAGCCTCGGTGGTCAGGCGTTGTTCGATAGCATTGTGGTGTTCGAAAACTTCCCGATCGACGACCGTCTGCAGGAAGAAAACGACACTGACCTGACCTTCGGCAAATCCATCGGCCACGGTGTGACCAACGTGCCGATGGACCTCGCGGTGATGCTCGGTGACGAGTTATCGATCGAATACCTGTATTTGCGCAGCCACTTCAGCGCCGAGGCCGTCGTCGGTATTCGCCAGACCATGGAAAACACCCTCGCCGCGATGCTGGCGGCGCCGTACGAACGCCTCGGTAATTTGCAGCGCTTGAGCGGTGAGCAATGGCAAGCGGCGCAGGTCTGGAGTGCTGAACCGGCGCATACCCATCAAGCGGCGCTGGTGCCGGAATTGATCAGCCGTCACGCGCAACAACAGCCGCAGGCTATTGCTCTGCAATGCGCCGGGATGAACCTGACCTACGCCGAACTCGAGCAACGCGCGAACCGACTGGCGCACTGCCTGATCGAACACGGCGCCGGTCCGGAAGTGGTGATCGGCGTGGCCTTGCCGCGCTCGCTGGAAATGGTCGTGAGCTTCCTCGCCGTGCTCAAGAGCGGTGCGGCGTATGTGCCGCTGGACATCGAGTATCCGCCGGAGCGTCTGGCGTACATGATCGAAGATTCGGGCATGGCGCTGTTGTTGACCCAGAGCAGCCTGCGAGCGACCTTGCCGGCGCCGCAAGGTCTGCTGCGCCTGGAAATCGATCACCTTGATGAAAGCCGTTATGCCGACCACGCCCCCGACTGCCGGGTGCAGGAACAGGGCCTGGCGTATCTGGTTTACACCTCGGGTTCCACCGGCCGACCGAAAGGCGTCGCGGTGACGCAAGGCCCGCTGAGCATGCACTGTCAGGCCATCGCCGAGTTGTATGAAATGGACGCCAGCAGTTGCGAACTGCACTTCATGTCGTTCGCCTTCGACGGTGCTCATGAGCGCTGGTTGAGCACCCTGTACAGCGGCGGTCGTCTGGTGATTCGCGACGGTTGCCTGTGGACACCGGAGCAGACCTATCAGGCGCTGCATGATTACGGCATCACCATTGCCTGCTTCCCGCCGGCCTATCTCAAGCAGCTGGCCGAGTACGCCGCGGCCAGCGGTATCGCGCCGCCACCAGTGCGCATCTACTGCTTCGGCGGTGATGCGGTGCCGGATCAGACCTTCGAGCAGGTCAAGGCTGCGCTGCGTCCGCAGTACTTCACCAACGGCTACGGGCCGACCGAAACCGTGGTCACGCCGATGCTCTGGAAAGTCCCGGTCAGCCAGCATTGCGAAGCCGCGTATGCGCCGATCGGCCGTGCGGTGGGCGCACGCTCGCTGTACGTGCTGGACGAGGATATGAACCCGCTGCCGCCAGGCTTTGCCGGCGAGTTGTACATCGGCGGCTATGGCGTCGCCCGGGGTTATCACGGCCGTCCGGAGCTGACTTGCGAGCGCTTCGTGCCCAACCCGTTCGCGGCGGGTGAACGCCTGTATCGCAGCGGCGACCTGGTGCGTTTGCGTGCCGACGGTGTGGTCGATTACGTCGGCCGTATCGACCATCAGGTCAAGGTCCGCGGCTTCCGCATCGAACTGGGCGAAGTCGAGGCCAGTCTGCGCCAGTTGCCGTCGGTCACCGACGCACTGGTGATCGCCCGCGACAATGCTTCCGGCAAGCAACTGATCGGTTATGTGGTCACTGCGACCGGCGAAGACATTGGCGATGAACTCAAGGCGGGTCTGCGCACCTCGTTGCCGGAATACATGGTGCCGGCGCAGATCGTTTGCCTGAGTGCTTTCCCGGTAACGCCTAACGGCAAGCTGGATCGCAAGGCGCTGCCGGAACCGGAATTCAAAACCGAAGAATACGCCGCCCCGCGCAATGAGCAGGAAAGCCTGCTCGCGGACATCTGGGCGCAGGTGCTGCAAGTCGAACAAGTGGGCATCAGCGATAATTTCTTTGAACTGGGCGGCGACTCGATTCTGAGTTTGCAGGTGATCTCCCGCGTCAGAAACCATCCGACGTTGCAGATGGATCTCAAGCTGCGCGACCTGATGCGTTATCAAACCATCGCCGGCATCGTCGAGCAGGAAGCGGCGAAGGAGGGCACGCCAAAACCGCAGGCGGACGTCACGCACGTCGCCGCCGAGGGTTTGTTCAATCTTCTGCCGATTCAGGAGTGGTTCTTTGCCGAAGGCATGGCCGAGGCGCATCACTACAACCAGTCATTGCTGTTGAGTGCGCGCCAGCCGCTGGACCTCGATGCACTGGAGCAGGCACTGGGCTGGATCGCGCAACATCACGACTCGCTGCGCCTGCGGTTCTCCCACGAAGGCGGGCGCTGGTTGCAGCGTTACTGTGACCTTAGTGAACAGGGCGAAGCGTTGCTCTGGCGCCGCGAGGCGGACAACAGCGAACAGGTCGAAGCCTTGGCCAACCTCGCCCAGCGCAGCCTGAAACTCGACGACGGGCCGGTCTGGCGGGTGATGCATGTTGCCTTGCCGGATGGCCAGGCGCGCCTGCTGGTGGTGATTCACCACTTGGTGGTCGACACCGTGTCGTGGCGAATTTTGCTCGACGATTTGAAAGTGGCATACGAGGCCTGCGTGCAGGGGCTCGAACCGAAACTGCCGATTCGCACCAGCAGTTACCGATCGTTCGCCGAGGCCTTGCAGGCGCAGGCGCCGGTGATTGCGGAGCAGGAACTGGCGTACTGGCGGGAGCAACTGGATCAGCCGGGCGTCGACCTGCCTTGCGACAACCTGCGTGGCAAAAACCTCGTGCGTCAGCAGGCGCAGGCGCGACTGAAACTGTCTCGCGAGCACACTGAACAACTGCTCAAACAGGCTCCGGCGGTATACGGCACGCAGATCAACGACCTGCTGTTGTCGGCGCTCAGTCGTGCCCTGTGCCGCTGGAGTCAACAACCGTCGGCGCTGATTCTGCTCGAAGGCCATGGTCGTGAAGACCTGTTCGAGTCCATCGACCTGAGCCGCAGCCTGGGCTGGTTCACTAGCATGTTCCCGGTGCGTTTGCGCCCCGACAGCGACGACATCGGCCAGTCGATCGTCAATGTGCAGGCACAGTTGGCAGCGGTACCGCAGAAGGGCATCGGCTATGGCGTATTGCGTCATCTGGCTGGGGCTGAGGTGGCGCGGCAACTGGCCGAACTGCCGCAAGCACGGGTTACGTTCAACTACCTGGGGCAGTTTGACCAGAGTTTCGACGAGCAGGCACTGCTGGTGCCAGCGCTGGAAGAAACCGGCGACAACTACAGCCTGAAAGCCAATCTGGGCAACTGGCTGGAAATTGTCGGCCAGGTCTATGACGGTCAGTTGGCCTTGCGTTGCATCTACAGCAGCCAGCGTTATCGCGCCGGCACGATGGATGCCTTGATGGACGATTTCCAGCGTGAGCTGGAGGCGTTGGTCGAGCATTGCATGGCACGCGTGGGCTGATCGCCACGCGCTCAGTCATCTCCGGGGGCGCTGCCGAGGTGCGCCCCTTTTTTTGCCGATACAAGGATTTTAGCGATGTCGTTACACCCTGATCTGGAAGCCTTTCTCGACCTGGCCCAAGACAGCCAGGACGCCGGCCTGCCGGCCATGCACCAAATGACCCCGAGCGAAGCCCGCGCGACTTTCGAGCAGACCACTGCGCAATTGCGCTGGCCGGCGCCGCAAGACCTGATGGTCAGCGAAATCGACACGTCGGCACGTGATGGTGCGCCGTTGGCACTGCGTCTGTATCGCCCCAATGCTGGGGCCTCGCCGATGCCGGTGCTGGTGTATTTCCATGGTGGTGGTTTTGTTGTCGGCAGCCTCGATTCGCACGACGGTGTGTGCCGCGAGTTTTGCCAGCGCACGCCGTGTGCGGTGTTGTCGGTCGGCTATCGACTGGCCCCGGAGCATCGTTTTCCAACGGCGCTGGAGGATGGCGAAGACGCTTTGTCATGGTTGGCGGAAAACGCCGTAAGTCTTGGCCTTGATGCCTCGCGCGTGGCGTTTGGTGGCGACAGCGCCGGTGCCACGTTGGCCACGGTGCTGGCGCTGCAGGCGGTGGTGCAACCGCACACTGTGGCCATCGCACCCAAGGCACAGTTGTTGTGCTATCCGGTGACCGATGCATCGCGCGTGCACGATTCGCGGTTGTTGTTCAGTGAGGGTTATCTGTTGGAGAACGATACGCTTGACTGGTTTTATCAGCATTACGCTCGCAGTCCGCAAGACTATCTGGATTGGCGCTTTTCGCCGTTGTTGGCGGAGGATCTGCGCGGTGTGGCGCCGGCGATTGTGTTGTTGGCGGGCTTCGATCCATTGTTTGATGAGGGGCAGGCTTATGCTGACAAACTGCGTGGGCAGGGGGTGAGTGTCGAGGTTGAGCACTGTCCGGGGCTGACGCATGATTTGCTGCGGATGGCTTCGGTGATGCCTGATGTTTTGCGGGTGCATGAACGCCTGAGCCGGGCGTTGGCGGGGGTGTTGGGGTGATTGGGGGGTGTTTGGGTTTTGGGTGAATATCCGTTGCTGCGGTAACGGCGGCTTAGGGTTCCGCCCTTACGGCGGGTCACCTTTTCCAAACGCCGAAAAGGTAACCCAAAAGGCTTGCTCCTACGTGCGGCCCGCTCGCTGAGGCTCGGGGTTCCTTCGCTCCGGTATCGATCCGGGCGCAGCGCCTACGGTTTGCTTCGCTGCACCTCCTCTCGCTGTGTTTGGCTGCGCCAAACGGTCGCTGCGCTCCCACGCCCGGATCAATCCCTCCACTCAGCCTTCCGACGTCGCCTTACAGATCAAGAGCAGGCGAGCTGACACTCGGCCTATTGAGTGGTGAAGAGCGGGTGTTTGGCTTTGGTTTTTTGGTGGATTCGCCCCTCATCGGAACGCCGCCCGCCCAGCCCTCTCCCGAGGGAGAGGGAGCCGATTTGTGGGCTTCTCAAAATCTGAGTTCGACTCGGTATTTCACGTCGATCTAGCTCTCCCAAACACTTCGGTCAGTCCCCTCTTTCTGGAGGGTGAGGGGCTGATTGGTTTGCTTTTTAGAGCCTGAGTTCAAAGCGGTATCGCAAGTCGGCGGAGTTCGCCCAATCACCTCGATCAGTCCCCTCTCCCTCTGGGAGAGGGCTAGGGTGAGGGGCTTTTGATGTGGCTTTTGATCTTGCTCTGGCTTTGGCTTTTGATTTTTTGTCCCTTCGGCAGGCCGAGCGGAGGTGTTCATCCGGGGGTAGGCGCGCAGCGCCGTGCGGCGCAGCCGCATACATCGAGAGGAGGTGCAGCGAAGCAAACCGTAGGCGATGCCCCCGGATGGACACCGTAGCGAGGGAACACTGAGCCTCAGCGAAGTGCCGTACGCCGGGGCAAAGCCTTTTGGGTTACCTTTTCGGCGTTTGGAAAAGGTGACTCGCTGTAAGAGCGAAACCGCCAGCGGCACCACCCGCAGCAACGGATATGCCCCCAAAACCCAAGGAGCATGGTCGGCCCCAAGGCCGCCAAGACTAACAGGCGAAAAAAAGCCCCGCCAAAGCGGGGCTCTCTCACATCACACCCAATCAGAAGTCAGCCTTGACCGACATCACGAAGTTACGCGGATCACCATAGAAGTTACCGAACCCTTCGGTACCAATGGTCGAGTAGTAACGCTTGTCAAACAGGTTGTTCCCGTTAAGCGCCACCGACCAGGTGTCATCGATACGGTAGCCAATGCGACCGTTCCAGACCGCATAACCGGCGCCATCAATGTTGTCACCGCCCAAAGGCGAAGTCCGGTAGTTGCCCGTCTGCGCGTTGACACCCGCACCGATTGTCACGCGATCCAGTGGCCCGCTCAGGCTGTAGTCACCCCACACACGCAGCAAGTGGCGCGGCACATAGGAGTTGTAAACCACGCCATCCTGAGTGGCGTCGGCATCTTCCAGCACCTTGGTCTGGGTGTAGGTGTAACCGGCGAGCAATTGCAGGCGGTCAATCACTTCACCGCTGACTTCAGCTTCGAAGCCTTGCGCGCGAACCTTGCCGGAGTTGATCGAGCAAGAACTGTCCTCGCAACGCGGGTCATCCTGGGCGGCATCTTTCTGAATGGTGCGGAACAGGTTGAAGGAGCTGTTCAGACGACCGTCGAACCACTCGCCTTTGATCCCCAGTTCGTAGCTCTGCCCGACCAATGGCTTGAGGGTGCTGCCATCAATGGTCTTGTAGGCGCCTTGCGGGGTGAAGATGTCGGTGTAGCTGGCGTAGGCAGTCAGGTTGTCATTGAGGTCGAACAGCACACCGGCGAACGGCGTAACCTGGCCGGTTTCGGTGGATTTGGTATCGACCTGGGTGCCTTCGCCACGGAAGTACTGCACCGAATCGGTATCGGACTTGTACCAGCTGACACGGCTGCCCAGGACCAGGGTCAGCGGATCAGCCAGTTTCAGGCGGGCGATCGAGTAGGCGCCGTATTGCTTGATGTGCATGTCCACCGGGCCGCCACGGGAGGCGTTGGCCAGGTAGTAGCTTTCGTCCGGTTGCGGGATGTGGTGGTTGGGGTCGAGCACGTTCTGCCGTTGTGGCAGCGCGGCGACGGCGTAGAAGTCATCCTTGTGCGAACGGCTGGCGTTGGCGCCGATGGTCAGTTCGTGTTGCTGACCGAAGGCGTCGAATTTGCCGTCGACATAGGCATCGAAGCCGTAATCGCGCTGGTCGTAGTCGTAAATGCTGCCCAGCATCAGGGTGTTCGATGCGGTGGCACCGACCGGTACCGCGCCGCTCGGGAAGGCGTATTCCATGTCCTGGGTGTTACGCGAGTACACCCCGGCGACTTTCAGCGACCAGTCGTCGTTGAACTGGTGTTTCAGGTCGGCGAAGTAGGTGGCGCGTTTGCTGCGCTGGTTGTTCCACGCGGTGTTCAGGCAGGTGGAGCGCTTGAGGTGCAGGTCGGAGCCGTCGGCGTAACGCGGCAGGCCGCCCCAGCACGGGGTGGCATCAACATCTTCCCAGGCGAAGCCCAGACCCAGGGTGGTATCGGGGCTGAGGTCGAAGTCCAGGGCGCCGTAGTAGATCTGATCCTTGCGGCTGGCCACGTCGTAGAAATATTGACGGGTCTGTTCGGTGACCACGGCGCGACCACGGATGGTCCCGGAGTCGTTCAGCGGGCCGCCGGTGTCGACCTGGCCACGATAGTTGTCCCAGGTGCCTGCCGACAGCGACAGTTGCGTGTGCGCAGTGTCCTGGCCGCGTTTGCGCACGAAGTTGACGCCACCGGCGGTGCCGCCTGCGCCTTTCATCATGCCGGCCGCGCCACGCAGGACTTCCACGCGGTCATAGATGGCCATGTCGCTGTTGAAGCTGTCGGCCTGCACGTAGCTGCTGCCGATATCCAGCGGCACGCCGTCGTACTGGTACTGGCCAGTCATACGGAAGCCGCGAGAGTAGAAATATTTGCCGCCCATGGGCGAGTCATACACGGTGATGCCCGGGGTCTTTTCCATCACCTGTTCGATGGTGTTGAGGTTCTGATCATCGAGCATCTTGCGGGTCATCACCGTGACCGACTGCGGGGTTTCCTTCAGCGAGTGCACGCCCTTGCCAATGGTCACGCCACCGGTGGTGTAGGAGTTGCTGCCCTCGGTGGTGGCGCCCAGGCGGCTGGCGTTGACGTTGGTCGGGGCCAGTTCCATCGCGCTGCCGGTGGCCGGGCCGAGGACGGTCACGGTGTTGCCGTCACGCTGGTAGCGGATGCCGGTGCCGTTGAGCATCGCCTTGAGTGACTCATCGTCCTGGTAGCGGCCGTTGAGTGCGCTGGAGCGCAAACCTTGCAGGCTTTCCGGGCTGTAGATGATTTGCAGGCTGGTCTGCTGGCCAAGGGTTTGCAGCGCCTGCGCCAGTGGTTGCGACGGGATGTTCAGGGTCCATTCCTGGGCCTGGACATACGGCGCTGCCGTGAGTGTCAGTGCCAGACCAAGGCCGGTGCCGGCCAGTCGAGTGCGTGTCGCGCCGTGCACCAGCAGGGCTCGAGTCAGAGGGCGAAGCATGAAACGGGATGCGGACATGAGGTTAAGACCTTGGCAGGTATAGTTGTTAATGGTTCTTATTCATCTCATTAAGACGAGGAAGCCGCGGCAAACCGGAAAATTATTTTTCCGGCCTGGCCGCGGCCGCGTCGATCAAGCGGTTTGCAGTTCGCTCTTGACCCTGCCGGCCTCCATGCGCACCAGTTGATCGGCGACGTCGAAGTAACGGTCATCGTGGGAAATGACGATGATGGTCTTGCCCAGACGTTTGAGGTCTGGCAACAACTCTGTGTAGAAAATACGCCGGAACGTCGGGTCCTGATCGGCCGCCCATTCATCGAACACCAGCACCGGCCGCTCTTCGAGCCAGGCATTGACCAGTGCCAGACGCTTGCGCTGGCCGGTGGACAAATCGGTGGTGCTGAACGCACCGTCGCGCACGCTGACCTTGTGCGCGATCTCCAGACGTTCGAGGTAGCGAGTCGCGTCCTGCGGGACTTCGCGGTCGCCCTGAATCAGATCGTCGAACAGGTAATAGTCGGCAAAAATCGTCGTGAAATTCTGCCGGTAGTCATCGCGGTTGAGCGCGGTGATCGGCTGATCGTTGACGCGGATCTCGCCTTCGGTCGGCGCATACAAACCCAACAACAACTTGATCAGCGTGGTTTTGCCGCAACCGTTTTCGCCGACGATAAACACGATGTCGCCCTGTTCAATACGCAGGTTCACCGGCCCCAGACGGAACGGCTCACTGCCTTCCACAGGCGGGAAGGCGTAACGCACGTTGTGCAGTTCGAGGCTGTTGACCGCGCCGGGTTTCTTGCCCTGATCTTCCAGCAGCAGGTGCGGTTCGGGTGAGGAGAATTGCTCACTCAGCTCGGCGATGCGGCGGAAGGCAATCTGCGCACGGCTGATGATCGGCAACGTGCTGACCAGATGCTCCAGCGGCCCCTTCATGTACAGCAGCACCAGGACGAAGCCGCTCATTACCGCTTTGTCGCCGCTGGGCCAGAAGGATTGCAGGGCCAGCGCCATGCCGATCACCACGAAGAACAACATCGAGCCGAAGGACTTGGCGATGACGAAGGTGTTGATGGATTTGATCTGGGTGTCGCAGATCTTCTCGGCGGTTTTCTGAATCCCGGCGACAAACATACGCTGGCGACGCGGGCGATGAATGCGCAGTTCCTTGGCACCCTCGGCAATCGCGTTGTAGTGTTTTTGCAGTTCGTCTTCGGAATCACGGGCGGCGTAGAAACCGCGCATGCCTTTGGCCCGGGCAATCGCCTGAATGGTCGTGCCGATGGCAATCGCCACCAGCATCATCAGGAACATCGGCCAGGACAGCATGGCCAGATAGCCGAGGCAGCCGAGGGTGACGGTCATGGATATCGCCAGCGGGGCAAACGCGAAAGCGAAGTCGCTGATGGTGTCGACGTCGTGGGTCAGCACCGGGATCAACCGGTGGCTGCGATAGCGTTCGATCTGGTCGATTGGCGCCGACAAGACCTTCTCCCCCAGCTCTTTGCGCAATTTGGCGATGATGTGCTGGCCGACGTAGTTGGTGCCGATGTCGGACAGGATCGTCGTCAGCAAGGCCAGCGCACAGAGGCCGGCGAAGATCATCACCACCGTGCGGGTCAGGCCGTCGTCGGAGTGCAGGGCATTGTTGATGGTTGCCAGCAGCACGGTGACGCTCAGGCCGCCGATCATGCCGAGCACGATGGACACAGAGACGATCAGGCGGAAGGGCTTGAGCAAGGCGAACAATTCGTTGATCGCCCCACGCGTAGGCTTGGTCATGGAGGATTCCTGCTTCGGTGCGGAGGGAGTGCCGGTACTAAAGGAAAACGAATGGTCACGGACTTTCTTTAAACGACCGCAGACGGGACTGCGGTCGTGGCGGGCAGGATCAGAGGTCGCGCACTACGCGAAACCCGAGCCAGTCGCCCTTGCTGGTTGGCCAGCTGCTGTTGCGGTTGCCGGAACGCGAGAACACCGGCGCCTCGCCCCAGTCGTTGCCACGCATGACTTGGCGTTCGCAGTTTTCCTGAGTCCATGGGCGACCGTCGTTCGGTACGCCGGAATAATCCTTGTGATAGCAGTCGGCGGTCCATTCGTAGACGTTGCCGTGAGCGTCGTAAACGCCGAAGGCATTGGCCGGGAATGTGCCGGCCGGGGAGGTGAAGTTGTAACCGTCGGCGGCGCCATAGGTGTTGGCGTGTTTGGAGATCTGGTAGTTGTTGCCTTCATCGAACGGGAAAGGGAAGGGCCCGCTGCTGCCGCCGCGTGCGGCGTACTCGCGGATCGATTCGCTTTGCAGGCGATAGGCATGACCGGTTTTTTTCGACAACCAATCGATGTAGCCCTGGGCTTCGGCGACGTTCATGCACACGGCCGGGTCGCGGGCAGTCTGTTTGAATTCCGGTTTGCCAGCGGTGCAGCGGCGGCCCGGGCGATCATCGAAGTCGTAAGGCTTGTTGCCGGTTTCGCGCACATACGCGTCCCACTCGCCGACCAGCACCTGAAAGCGGCTGATGGCGAACGGTTTGCTGAAGGTCACGTCGTGGCGCGGGCCTTCGTCCGGTTCGCGGCCGACTTCGTCATCCGGGGTGCCCATGGTGAAGGTGCCAGTCGGCAGCACGACCATTTCCGGGCAGTCCTTGCAGTCCTTGAACACTTTGCCCGGCGCCGGCGGCGTCGCCGCTTGAGCAGCACCGGGCAGCAGGCCGGCGCACAGCGCGGTCAGGGCCAGCGCGGGCAGGGCCTTGAAGGTGAAACAGGCGTGAGGCTTTTTCATGAGTCGTCTCTGTGAAAGGAAAACTGGAGTCGAGGGATCAGGCGCGCCGTTTTTTTTCGAGGAGGGCCATGAAACGCTCCACTTCGGCTTCGTTGTTGAGCAGGCCGGGCGCCGTGCGAATCACCGGGCCGACGTCGCGGCTGACCGCATCGCAGATCACCCGGTTTTGCATCAGGTAGGCGGCCACTTCGTCGCTGTCCTGGCCCTTGACCCGGAAGAACGTGAAACCGGCAGAAAATTTCGGCTCGAGCGGGGTCACCAGTTCGATGTCCGCGCGTTCGCGCAGGCGCTGTTTCAGATAGCTGTTGAGCTGATGAATGCGTGCCTGAACGTCGGCCTTGCCCAGTTGCAGGTGCAATTTGAACGCTTCGTCCACCGCCCAGCGATGCTCGAAGGCGTGATAGCCGCCCGGGGTCATGATGGTGGCGAAGGAAGTGGCTTCGGAGAACGTCGGCACGCTCGGGCTGACGTACTTCAGCTCTTCGCTGCGGCTGCATACGATGCCGGTGCCGCGCGGACCGAACATCCATTTGTGGGTGCCGGCGATAAAGAAGTCGCAGTTCATCTGCGGGAAACTCAGATCATCGACACCGAAACCGTGCACGCCGTCGACCACGTAGATCAAGCGGTCCTTGTCGTCACGTTGACGGTTGTGTTCATCGACCAGCCGCGAAATATCGCTGATCGGCAATTTCACGCCGCTGCCCGAATGCACCCAGGTCATGCCGAGTACGCGGGTCTCAGGGCGAATGTTGCGGTTGATCGTGTCGAGCACCTGATCCGTGGAAATGCTTTGCGGCGTTTCGAACAGCTTGAGTTTGCGCACCCGGGTGCCATCGCGGCGGCTGCGGAAATCGAGGATGTTGCGCGTGGAATAGTGTTCGTGTTCGGTGGTAAGGATTTCCTGATCCGCGCGCACCTGCACGCTGCCATAAATCATCGCCAGGCCTTCGGTGGTGCTGCCAGTGAGGGCGATCTGGCCGGGCTTGGCTTGCAGGTACTTGCCGGCCCAGACCCGCACGTTTTGCTGCAATTGTTCGTTGCTCCCCAGATCCCAATCCATCGCCAGTCCCGGATTCCGGTCGAGCGTGGCGCGATGGCGTTCGATGGCTTCGCGCACGGGTTTGGGATGGGAGGTGATCAGGAAGTTGGCGAAGTGGATCGCCTGCGGGTCCTGATCGAACAGCTGGCGCAATTGCGTCCATTTGTTCGCAGAAGCCACTGGCGAAGTCGTGGCCATTGCCGGCGCCGCGAGGCTGGCGCCGAATGGCAGGGCAGCCGCCATCACACCGGCCTGTTTCAGAAAGGTCCGGCGGTCAGTCATGGCTTGGCAGTGTCCTGACGGGAAATCAGCGCCGGTTTCGCGGCTTTCTGCACTTGATCCCAGACGCGCATGAAGTTGCCGCCCCACAGCTTGGCGATGTCCGCTTCGGAGTAGCCGCGCTGGATCAGTTCGGCGGTGACGTTGCGGATTTCGCCAACGTTCTCCCAACCCTTGATACCGCCGCCGTCGTTGAAGTCGGACGAGATGCCGACATGGTCGATACCGATTTTGCGCACCGTGTAATCGATGGCGTCGCCGAGATCCTTGAGGGTCGCTTTGGGCTCTTCTTCAAGGATGCCGTAGAGGCCGCTGGCGTACTGGCCGAGTTTCTGTTCCGACCAGGCGGTGATGATCGGATCGCCCGGCATCAGCGCCATGGCCAGGTTTGGCAGTGGCGGCAGATCGAAGCGTGCGCGCAGGGCGTTGAGTTTGTCCTGCGTGCCCTGGGTCAACGGTTTGAGGTACTGCGAGAAACCAACCACCTGAACCACGCCGCCGCTGTTCTTGATCAGTTGCAGTTCCTTGTCGCTGAGGTTGCGCGGAATATCCACTGCCGCACGCGGCGCCGAGTGCGAGGCCACCAACGGCGTGCGGCTCAACTGCGCAACCTGTTCCAGGCCTTTGGTCGACATCTGTGAAACGTCGATGATCACGCCCAGATCGTTCAAACGCTGCACCGCTTGCTTGCCGATATCGGAGAGACCGTCGAGGGCGTCCGGCGAGTCATTGAAGAACGGCAGCGGCCTCGACGAGTCCGCCCAGCTGTTGTTGCCGATGTAGCTGAAGCCGAACATGCGCATGCCGCGCCCGGCCCACAGGTCCAGTTTGCTCAGGTCGTTGCCCAGCGGATAGGCGTTGAGCATGCTGATGAAAATCGCAAACTTGCCTTCGCCATGCAGGCGGCGGAAATCATCCGGGGTGTAGGCGATGCCGACCTGATTGGGGAAGTCGCGGACCATGCCGGTGATGATCTTGTAACGGACTTCCTGCTGGTTGCGGGCTTCTTCGACAAAACCTTCGGTGGGGCGATGCGGGGCATTGGGGCCATTCCACATTTCCGGCCAGCCGAACACGGTCAGCGCAGCGCCCGACAAGCGCCCGCGATTGGCCTTGATCAGGTCGAACTGGCCGGAGCCGTCCTTGTCGGCTTCGTTGCCATGGGCGCCGAAACTCAGCGGTACGGTGATGTGGCTGTCGAACGAGAGGATGCGATCCTGCAACTCGGTCGCCTGCTTCATCACTTTTACCGGGTAGCCGGGGTTGTCCCGAAACCAGTAATCCCAGGCCAGAAACCCTGCGCCGGCGCTGATCGCCAAGGCCAGCGGCAGGCCGATAAATAGAGCCTTTTTCGAACGCGGTTTTGTCATTGCCATCTCATTCAGGTTCGCCGTCGAGGTGCAGGCGCAGGGGCCTTTGCTATCTGGGAGGAACGAGTGGCCGGGCGGGTAATTTAGTCGCGCGCAGGAAAAGCGCTGACGGCGCATCGCGATCTTTTGCCGGGGCCGTAAATTTCCCCGGCGAGCAAACGTTCTAGCTTGGATAAAGCCTGCTTCATGGCTGACACAGGTAGGGCAATGACGATCTCTCGACGCTGGTTCATGGCGGGCATGGCACTCACGGGCGCCGCGCTGCCTGCCGCTTTTTATGCACATCGTGAGCTGACCCGCGAGGAGTTTCCGATCACCCCGGGAGAGGCCACGGTCGACCTGGCCGATACGGCTGGTCAACAGTTGGCGGACAACCTGCGCGGCGTCTGGGATATCCGTTTCAGCGGCGCTGCGGCGGGGCTCGATGGCTTGCCACGCGAAGGCCTGGAGCTGTTTCTCGACATTGCCCACCGGGGTCGCGGCCTGCGTGGGTTTCTCGATACCGGTGCCAATCTGCGTTCAGCAGAACCTGCGCGTTATCAAGTGATCGGCGATCTGGCACCGGGCAACGGCGCCGAATTGTACTGGCGGCTGATGCGTACCGATGCGCCGCACGCGCCGCCGGTCTACGAATTCAAAGTCAAACTCGACGAAGTCTGGGCGGCATTCGGCAATGCCGGCAGTGGCACGTTCACCGGGCAAGTGTTGCGCCTGGATCGGCCGTTGGCGCTGCCCGAACTGGACAATCACTTCATCGCCATCAAGCGACGTTTTCCCGAGGCCCGCGAACGCACCGGGTTGAACCCGACGCTGTTGGCGTGGCTGGTCGCGCCGGAACATCGCCTGTTCCACCAGCTCTGGCACGCCAGCCGCGACAAGTGGCACAAACTCTCGGAGAAAAAACGCGACGCCCTGCGCGGTATCGGCTGGCAACCCGGCCCCCGTGACAAGGAGCGCGATGCCCGTGGGCCGAGCAAGGATCGCAATGGTTCGGGCATCGACTTCTTCTTCATGCACCGGCACATGCTCGGCAAGGCCCGTTCGATGCAGGATCTGCCGTCATGGCAGGCCTTCCCGATGCCGCAGCCGGAACTGGAGCGTGACCGCCAGGGCTTCGCCCGCTATTTCGACAATCACGACGGTGACGCGCTGCCGCCCACCTGGCTGACCGAAGGTGACGACGAGTACACCAAGTGGGTCAGCGACATCAAAGCGGCCGAGACCTACCACAGCAATTTCCAGGTGTGGGAATCGCAGTACCGCGACCCACGCTACCTGGCGAAACTCAGCCTCGGCCAGTTCGGCTCGGAAGTCGAACTGGGCCTGCACGACTGGCTGCACATGCGCTGGGCGTCGGTGGCGCGGGATCCGTCCAACAACATTCCGGTGCCGATGGCGCGCGATCAGGCGGACTTCGCGGCGCGCTGGTATGCGCCGGAAAACGACTTTCTCGGCGACCCGTTTTCCTCCCATGTGAATCCGGTGTTCTGGCGTTTCCACGGCTGGATCGATGACCGTATCGAAGACTGGTTCCGTGCACATGAGCGTTTCCACCCGGGAGAAGTCAGCCGGCTGGAAGTCAACGGTGTGCCGTGGTTTGCGCCGGGGCGCTGGGTTGAGGTCGACGATCCTTGGCTGGGGCCGGACACCCATGGCTGCAGCACCGTGCCGGGGTTGCAAATCGGCCGTTCGGTGGAAATGGACCCGGAAACCATGAAGCTGGCGTTGCGCATCACGTTTGGCGATGAAGACAACATGGCCGACCTGTTCCGCAAAGTGCCGCAGCGCCCGTGGTACGCGCGACATTTGAAAGTGAAAGGCCGGCAACTCTAAGCGCAAAAAAAATCGCAGCCTGGTGCTGCGATTTTTTTTGCCCCGAGAATTCAATCAGTCACGACGCGATCCCCGTGTAGGAGCTGCCGAAGGCTGCGATCTTTTGATCTTGACTCTTAAAAGCAAGATCAAAAGATCGCAGCCTCGTTGCACTCGACAGCTCCTACAAGAGATGTTGCTGTCAGATAACCTGCCAGCCACCGCCCAACGCTTTGTACAAGGCAATGCTCGCCTGCAGTCGCGACAAGCGCAGTTGCACATTCATATCCTGCGCCGCATACAAAGTGCGCTGGGTTTGCAGCACCGTCAGCAAGTCTTCGGCACCGGCCTGATAACGGCTCTGGGCGATGTCGAACGCAGTCTGCGCCTGGCTCAGCTCTTCGCTTTGCCACTGGCGCTGTTCGTCGAGGCCGCGAATGCTGCTCAGGGCTTTTTCCACGTCGGCGAAGCCATTGATGATCGCCCCTCGATAGGTTTCCAGCAGTTCGTCCTGACGCGCCTTGGCCTTGTCGCGCTCGGCGCTCAGGCGACCGTTGTTGAAGATCGGCGCGGTCAAGCCGGAAGACAGGTTGTAGAACGTGGTGCGCAGCAGGTCCGCCGCCAGATCGGCGCCGGTGCCGAGGCTGGCGGTCAAGGTGATTTTCGGCAACATGGCCGCGCGAGCGACGGTGACGTCAGCCTGAGCCGCTGCCAGTTTGGCTTCGGCGCTGGCGATGTCCGGACGCCGGCTCAGCAGATCGCTGGGCACGCCACTGGCGATATTCGGCCACTGCAACTGTTCGAACGACTGTTGCGGTGACGACAGTGTCTGCACTGGTTGGCCGAGCAGGGCGGCGAGGGTGATCAAGGCTTCGCGGGCCTGTTGTTGCACCAACGGCAATTTGCGCTGCTGTTCCGCTACCAGGCTTTTTTGCTGGGCCAGTTCCAGCGCGGTGGCGCTGCCGGCGTCGAAACGGGTCTGCACCAGGTGCAGGACGTTCTGCGCATTGGCCAGATTGAGTTCGGCAATGCGCGCCTGTTCGCGCAACGCCAAGGCTTGGGTGTAGCTGCTGGCCACGCCGCTTTGCAGGGTCAGCTCGACGGTGGCACGGTCGAATTCGCTGGCCTGGACGCCGAATACGGCGCTGTCGCGGGCCGCGCGTTTACCGCCCCAGAAGTCGATTTCGTAACTGGCGCTCAACTCGGCGTCGTAATAATCCAGCGAGCGATTATCCGGGCTGACGTCCAGCTGGCTATAGCCTTTGCCGTGCAACAGTTTCTGTCGATTGGCATTGAGCCCGGCCTTGATTTCCGGGAGCAGCGGGGCGCCGGCAATCGTCGCACTGGCCTGGGCTTGCCTGACTCGCGCAACAGCGGCGCCGAGGTCATGGCTGCCCAGTCGCGCCTGTTCGACCAGTCGATCAAGTTCGGGGCTGCCGAACTGCGTCCACCATTGGCGGTTGCTCTGCACGGCACCGGGCTGCTCAGGCGACTGCCACGCGGGCGGTGGCTGCACGCCGCTGTCGGGGCGCGGCGCAGGGCTGTTGCAGGCCGCCAGCAACAGGCTGGCGGCAAGGAGTGTCAGTGGCGCTTTCATAGATCGATCATTCACTGGTAAGGGCCGTGACCGGGTCGAGCCGGGCAGCCTTGCGGGCAGGCATGAAGCCGAAGAGGACGCCGGTGACCAGCGCGCAGGCGAAAGCACCGATGACGGCCAGCCATTGAAACGCGATCGCCACGCCGCTGAACCACAGCACGCCGCCGACCAGCATCGCCAGACTGATGCCAGCAATGCCGCCGACCACCGAGAGCATCACCGCTTCAGTGAGGAACTGGCGCAGGATGTCGCGCTGTCGTGCACCCGTGGCCATGCGGATACCGATTTCCCGGGTGCGTTCGCGCACGGTCATGAGCATGATGTTCATCACGCCGATACCGCCGACCAGCAAAGAGATTGCAGCAATGGCGCCGAGCATCAGCGACAGCGTGCCTTGCGTGCGTGCTTCGGCCTGAATCATTGCGGCGTTGTTGGTCAGTTCGAAATCCTTCTTGCCGTTGTGCCGCCGCAGCATCGCCTGTTCGATCGCCTGCTCGGCGTCTTTGACCTTGCGTGCGTCCTTGGCGGCGATCACCACGTATTCCGGATTGCGGCTGCCGAACAGGCGCGTGCTGGCCGCCGAGTAGGGCACGGCGATGCGGTTGTCGCTGTCGGAATCGCCGGAGCTCGAGCCCTTTTCCGCAAGAACGCCGAGCACCTGAAACGGCACGTTTTCGATCAGGATGTACTGGCCGATCGGGTCGGCGACATCCTTGAGCAGCTTGTCGCGCACTTTGGTACCGATCACCGCCACGGCGGCGGCGCTGTCTTCATCGGCCTGGGTGAAGTAACTGCCCTGAACCACCGGCCAGTTGAAAATGCTTGGAAAATTGGTGTCGTTGCCACCGACGTAGCTGCTGTGGTCGGCGTTGCCGAAACGCACGCCAGCGGTCGAGCCGTTGACCGGCATGATCCGTTCCACCTGGGGCAGGGCGGCCAGCTCGGCGACGTCGTCGAGGGTGATGATGCCCGGTGGCGTGCGCGGGTTGGGCGCGGCGCCGCTGAGGTAAATGATGTTGGAACCGAAGGCGCCCATCTGTGCCATCACCTGGCGTTTGCTGCCTTCGCCCACCGCCAGCATCACCACCACCGAGGCCACGCCGATGACGATCCCCAGCAGTGTCAGCGCAGTACGAAAACGATTGATCCACATGACCCGCCACGCCGCTTGCACGGCGTCGACCAGTTCACCTTTCCAGGCGCCGGTCTCGGTGCTGCCGGTGCTCAGGCGCTGGCGCAGATCCACGGCTTGCAAGGCGCCGGGGTTGGCGCTGCGTGGTGGCGCTGACGGCTGTTCGGCGGTGTCGCTGATGATCAGCCCGTCACGAATCTCGATGATGCGTTTGGCCCGCTGCGCGACTTCGCGGTCGTGGGTGATGAGAATCACCACATGGCCCTGACCGGCGAGTTCGTCGAGCAGGGTCATGACCTCGGCGCCGCTGTGGCTGTCGAGGGCACCGGTGGGTTCGTCGGCGAGAATGATGTGGCCGCCGTTCATCAACGCCCGGGCAATCGACACCCGCTGTTGCTGACCGCCGGAAAGCTGATGCGGGCGGTTGCCGGTGCGGCTGCCCAGGCCGAGCCGCTCCAGCAAGGCACTGGCCCGGGCGTGGCGTTCGGCGGCCGGGGTGCCGGCGTAGATGGCCGGCATCTCGACGTTTTCCTGGGCGGAGCCGGACGGAATCAGGTGATAACCCTGGAACACAAAACCGAACGCTTCGCGGCGTAGCCAGGCCAGTTCATCGGTATCGAGCTGGGCGACATCTTCGCCGGCGAAGCGATATTCGCCGCTGGTAGGGCGGTCGAGACAGCCGAGAATATTCATCAAAGTCGATTTGCCGGAGCCGGATGCGCCGACGATGGCGACGAACTCGCCAGCATGAATCGACAGGTCGATACCGCGTAATACTTCCACCAGCGGGCTGTCATTGCCGCCGTAGGATTTGCGGATCTGCCGCAGGTCAATCAGAGGGGTTTGCATTCAGCCTCCGCTGCCGGTGGCCGGCGCGCTGAGGATGTGATCGCCTTCGACCAGGCCTTCAAGCACTTGTGTGCGCAAACGGTCGCTGATGCCGGTGCGCACGTCACGTGCCTGGATTTCGCCGTTGGCGGCGACGATCTGCGCCCGTTGCCACTGCGGCCGTGAGCCGGGTTGCAGGGCGGCGGTCGGCACGGTGAGGGTGTCCTGTGCCTGTTGCGCAACGAAGAACACCTGCGCGGTCATGTCGGTCATCAGGCTGTTGTCAGCGTTGTCGACGTCGAGCAACACGGTGTAGAGCACCACGCGTTCGCTGCCGCTGCGACCGCTGGTGGGGCTGCCGCCCTGATTCTGTTCGAGCGGGCGCGGTGGCACTGGCAGAATCTGCCGCACCGTGCTGCTCCAGCGTCGGCTACCGCCGCTGAGGGTGGTGAAGTAGGCGGTCATGCCGGGTTTGACGTGACCGATGTCCGCTTCGGAAACCTCGGCCCATACGGTCATCGGCGAGAGCCTGGCGATGCGCAGGATCAGCGGGGTTTGCTGTTGCGCATTGAGTGTCTGGCCTTCCCGGGCGCCGACGGCCACGACTGTGCCGCTCATCGGTGCATAAATGCGTGTGTAGCCAAGTTCCGCTTCGTCACTGCGCAGGCTGGCCTGAGCCTGACGGATCTGCGCCTGGAACATGTCGATGCGGGCCTGTGTCGCGCGCACTTCGGCGCGAGCCGTCTGCACGTCTTCTTCACGGGTGGCACCACCGGCGGCGAGCTTTTGCTGGCGCTGGTATTTCTGTTGCGCGAGATCGTGCTGGGCGCGTTGCTCCTGCAGCTGCGCCTTGAGGTTCTCGATGGAAAACCGCCCGGCATCCAGTTTGGCCTTTTGCGTGGAGGGGTCGATCTCCACCAGCAACTGGCCTTCCTTGACCGTATCGCCAGCCTCGACATGAATCTTCTGAATCTGCCCGGAGGCCTGCGCACCGACATCCACGTAACGGCGTGGCTGCAACGTGCCCAGTGCGGTCACGCTGTTTTCGATACTGCTGCGAGTCACTTGCACCGTGGCGAGGGCGTCGCGCCCCGGCGGCAGGACTTGCCACGCGGCAACGGCGATCACGGGAATCAGACAAAGGGCGGCGAACAAGGCGCGTCGGGCGGGGCGGGGACGTTTCATGCAGGGTTCCGGCCAGTGGGTTCGGCCCGTCATTCGGCCAGTACACAGGCGTGCAGGGGCGCTGAACGCTGTCGCATGGCACGACAGATACGGGGAGCTGTCCTGTAAACGATGCATGGGCAAGGGAATTTAAGCGCCCACACATCATGTAACAGGTGTCCGGGCAGGACTATTTGGTCGGGATGTGGAATCAGCTCTTTAAATCTATATGAGAATTACTATAAATTACGCACCTCAAGTTGCCACTATCTTGCTACTGCCAATTCCGTGGCGGGATCAGTGTGCTCAAGGACAGGAACTGCATCGATGCGGTCGGGAGTCATGTTGGAAAACTACTATCGTGAGCTGGTGTGTTTCCTTAACGCCAAGCTGGGCAACCGTCAGGTGGCCGAAGATGTGGTGCATGACGCTTATGTGCGGGTGCTGGAGCGTTCCAGCGACACGCCGATCGAACAACCGCGGGCCTTCCTTTACCGCACGGCATTGAACCTGGTCATCGATGATCATCGGCGCAACGCCTTGCGCCAGGTCGAATCACTCGATGTGCTGGACAGTGAAGAACGCTATTTCACCCCGTCGCCCCATGGCACGCTTGACCACGGCCAGCGTCTGGAGATGCTCCAGCGCGCGCTGGCCGAGTTGCCGCCGCGTTGCCGTGAAAGTTTTCTGCTGCGCAAGATCGAAGGTCTGTCCCATCCGGAAATTGCCGAGCACCTCGGGATTTCCAAGGCGTTGGTAGAAAAACACATCGTCAACGCCATGAAACATTGCCGCTTGCGGATTAAACAATGGGATGCCCATTGATCCTTGCTGGTTAAATTTCCGTTCATCGTCCTCGTTCCTACTCAACAGACGACCTGCTGACCTGATTCAGGCCGGTCAGGCCACCCAGGCTTTATCCCCGCGTTGAGGGGTTCATCCAGAGGACACTGGAAATGACACAGGCAATTGCATCGCCCATCGTTCACGACCTGATCGGCGTCGGTTTCGGCCCTTCGAACCTGGCGCTGGCCATCGCTCTGCAAGAGCGCGGGCCGACCCACGGCGAGCTGGATGTGCTGTTCCTCGACAAGCAGGCCAACTACAGCTGGCACGGCAACACCCTGTCGACGCAGAGCGAGTTGCAGATTTCCTTCCTCAAGGATCTGGTGACCCTGCGCAATCCCACCAGCCCGTATTCGTTCGTCAATTACCTCAAGTACCACGGTCGTCTGGTCGACTTTATCAACCTCGGCACGTTCTATCCGTGCCGCATGGAGTACAACGATTACCTGCGCTGGGTCGCCGGGCAGTTCACCGAGCAGAGCCGTTACGGCGAAGAAGTGCTGACCATCGAGCCGGTGCTGCACAACCAACAGGTTGAGGCGCTGCGCGTGATTTCCCGTGGCAGCGACGGCCAGCAGCATGTACGGACCACCCGTTCGGTGGTGGTCAGCGCCGGTGGCACGCCGCGCATTCCGGAGGCGTTCAAGGCACTGAAAGGCGACACCCGTGTGTTCCACCATTCGCAATACCTGTCGCAAATGGCCAAGCAGCCGTGCGTGAACAATCAGCCGATGAGCATCGCGATCATCGGTGGCGGGCAGAGCGCAGCAGAAGCCTTTATCGACCTGAACGATTCGTTCCCGTCGGTGCAGGTCGACATGATCCTGCGCGGCTCGGCCTTGAAGCCTGCCGATGACAGCCCGTTCGTCAACGAAGTGTTCTCGCCGGAGTTCACCGACCTGGTGTTCCAGCAGAACAGTGCCGAGCGCGAACGTCTGGTCAACGAGTACCACAACACCAACTATTCGGTGGTCGACATCGACCTGATCGAACGCATCTACGGCATCTTCTATCGGCAGAAAGTCTCGGGGATTGCCCGCCACGCGTTCCGCACCCTGACTACCGTCGAGAAAGCCACCGCCACCGACAACGGTATCGAACTGGCTGTGCGCAACAACGCCACCGGCGAAGTCACCGTGCGCAACTATGATGCGGTGGTATTGGCTACCGGTTACGAGCGGCAGATGCACCGCAAACTGCTGGCACCGCTGGAAGAATACCTCGGCGACTTCGAGGTCGATCGCAACTACAAACTGATCACCGACGAACGCTGCAAGGCCGGCATCTACATGCAGGGCTTCTGCCAGGCCAGCCATGGTCTGAGCGATACGCTGTTGTCGGTGTTGCCGATTCGCGCGGACGAGATTGCCGGCTCGCTGTATGAGCATGGCAAGAACTGTGGGCATCGTTCGATGGCGGATCTGTTGTTGGCGACTGCCAGCTAACGCCGATTTCCAGGCCAGATCGTTCCCACGCTCTGCGTGGGAATGCCTCAACAGACGCTCCGCGTTCGGCCTTCGATAGGGACGCGGAGCGTCCCGGGCTGCATTCCCACGCAGAGCGTGGGAACGATCATCCTGAACCCTTCCTGAACATCCCCCACATTCCCCGACACACCTCCTTTTGCCGGTTTACTCTCACATCATCGGGGCGTAAGCTTCGCGCGTTTTCATCAATAGCGGAGACCCACAGTGGGTACTTGTTCGAGTGACAGTTGTCGGCCGGTCTCGGTAACCGGCAGATTCTCGGCAAGATAACGCGCAGCCTTTCTCTGCCGTTGTCTCGCCGTAACAGCGAGCAGCGGCATCCCGTGCATGACCCGTCCTGGGCCATGTCTGGACGTTCCTTCTCATCGACGCTGAACAGAGCGTGATTGCGACTTTATCGTCGTGATCGCAGCCCTATCGACACGCCTGTCGTTTCTGACCGGCGCGCCAGGCCTTGCCGTGCCGGTTGTTCCGGCGGACGAGGCGCGGCCGTACCTGCTTGACGGTTTCCCGGCTGACCATAGGGGCAACAGCCATGAAACTTACGCTCAAGGAATTCTTCGCAGGTTTTCTGCGGACCCGCCACATCGCCCGGCACTTCCGTCGCCTGGCGCTGCTGGAATCGATCAACGACACCACGGTCAGCCGTGAAGTCCCGCCCACGTTAGCCAACACGTTGGTCGATGCCGCGCAGTGCGACAGCGGTGTATTGCTGTCGTCATTGGGCACGCACTCCGATGGCCTCACTGATTTCGAAGTCGATGCGCTGCGTGCGCAATACGGTCTCAACGAAGTCGAACATGAGCAGCCTCTGCCGTGGTGGACGCACCTGTGGCACTGCTACAAAAACCCGTTCAACCTGCTGCTGACGTTGTTGGCGGTGATCTCGTGGCTGACCGAAGACCTCAAAGCCGCCGTGGTGATTTTTTCCATGGTGGTGCTGTCGACGCTGCTGCGCTTCTGGCAGGAAAGCAAATCCAACCAGGCCGCCGACGCGCTGAAAGCCATGGTCAGCAACACCGCCACGGTGATGCGCCGTGATGCGCCGCGCAGCGAATTGCCGATCAAGCAACTGGTGCCGGGCGATCTGATCGTGCTCTCGGCCGGTGACATGATTCCTGCTGATTGCCGCGTGCTCAGCGCCAAGGATCTGTTCGTCAGTCAAGCGGCGATGACCGGTGAATCGATGCCGGTGGAAAAATTTCCGCGTCAGGCTGATCGCGACACGCGCAATCCGCTGGAGCTGGACAACATCCTGTTCATGGGCACCAACGTAGTGTCCGGCACCGCTGTGGCGGTCATTCTGACCACCGGCAACAGCACCTATTTCGGTGCTTTGGCCCAGCGTGTCGGCGCCACTGATCGCGCAGTGACTTCGTTCCAGCAAGGCGTGAATAAAGTCAGCTGGTTGTTGATCCGTTTCATGTTCGTCATGGCGCCGCTGGTGCTGTTCATTAACGGTTTCACCAAGGGCGACTGGACTGAAGCGCTGCTGTTCGCGCTGTCGATTGCCGTTGGCCTGACCCCGGAAATGCTGCCGATGATCGTCACCTCGACGCTGGCCAAAGGCGCGGTGTTTCTGTCGCGTAAAAAAGTCATCGTCAAACGTCTTGATGCGATTCAAAACTTCGGCGCCATGGACGTGCTGTGCACCGACAAGACCGGCACCCTGACCCAGGACAAGATCTTCCTCGCGCGCAATGTCGATGTCTGGGGCGCAGATTCCGATGACGTGCTGGAAATGGCTTACCTCAACAGCTACTACCAGACCGGTCTGAAAAACCTGCTCGACGTCGCGGTGCTGGAACACGTGGAAGTCCACCGTGAACTGAAAGTCGGCACGGCGTTTCGCAAGGTCGATGAGATCCCGTTCGACTTCAATCGCCGACGCATGTCGGTGGTGGTCGAAGGACGTGGCCAGCCACATCAACTGATCTGCAAAGGTGCGGTGGAAGAAGTATTGGCGGTGTGCAGCCGCGTGCGGCACGGCGAAGTCGATGAAGCCTTGAGCGATGAATTGCTGACCCGGATTCGTCAGGTCACCGCAGCATTCAACGCTGAAGGCTTGCGCGTGGTGGCCGTGGCCGCACGCTCGATGCCGGAAGGTCGCGACACTTACAGTCTGGCTGATGAAAATGAACTGACGCTGATCGGCTATGTGGCGTTCCTCGATCCGCCGAAGGAAAGCACCGCGCCAGCGCTCAAGGCTTTGGCTGAACACGGTGTGGCAGTGAAGGTGCTGACCGGTGATAACGAACTGGTCACCGCGAAGATTTGCCGCGAAGTGGGCCTTGCGCAACAAGGTCTGCTGCTGGGCAACGACGTCGAGCGCATGAGCGATGCTGAACTGGCCGTGGCCGTGGAAACCACCAATGTCTTCGCCAAGCTAACGCCGTCGCACAAGGAGCGCATCGTGCGCATCCTCAAAGGCAATGGCCATGTGGTCGGCTTCATGGGCGACGGCATCAACGACGCGCCCGCGCTGCGTACCGCCGACATCGGCATTTCCGTGGACAGTGCGGTGGACATCGCCAAGGAAGCCGCCGACATCATCCTCCTGGAAAAGAGCCTGATGGTGCTGGAGGAGGGCGTGCTCGAAGGGCGGCGCACCTTCGCCAACATGCTCAAGTACATCAAGATGACCGCCAGCTCCAACTTCGGCAACGTGTTCTCGGTGCTGGTCGCCAGTGCGTTCATTCCATTCCTGCCAATGCTGCCGATGCACCTGCTGGTGCAAAACCTGCTCTACGACATTTCGCAGATTGCGATTCCATTCGATAACGTCGATGAGGAAATGCTGAAAAAACCGCAACGCTGGCAGCCGGGCGATGTCGGGCGCTTCATGCTGTTCTTCGGCCCGATCAGTTCGATCTTTGACATCACCACGTTCGCCTTGATGTGGTACGTGTTTGACGCCAACACCCCGGATCACCAGACCCTGTTCCAGTCCGGCTGGTTCGTGGTCGGGTTGCTGACCCAGACGCTGATCGTACACATGATCCGCACGCCGAAGATTCCGTTCCTGCAAAGCCGCGCCGCCATGCCGCTGCTGGCGATGACCGGGATCATCATGGCGGTCGGCATCTTTCTGCCGATGGGGCCGCTGGCGCACTACTTCAAATTGCAGGCGCTGCCATCGCTGTACTTCGTGTTCCTGCCGGTGATTCTGCTGGCGTACATGGCGCTGACCCAGGCGGTGAAAGGCTTCTACATCCGCCGGTTCGGCTGGCAATAACAGCAACACCGCTGCCCCTCTGTAGGAGCTGCCGAAGGCTGCGATCTCTTGATTCTGCTTTTTTTAGATCAAAAGATCGCAGCCTTCGGCAGCTCCTACAGGAGTGTTCGTTTCACCTGGATTTCGAGCAAACCCTACCTAAGGGATTGTTGTGTTTTTAAGAGATTTGACTATGCAAGCCATCAACAACCTCAACCTCGATTCGCTGCTCGACACCCTGGTCAGCCTCAGCGCTGCGTTCATTCTCGGTGGTCTGATCGGCTTCGAGCGCCAGTACCGGCAACGCACTGCCGGCCTGCGCACCAACGTGCTGGTCGCGGTCGGTGCAGCGATTTTCGTCGACATGGCCAACCGGCTCGCCGGTGCTGAAGGCGCGGTGCGCGTGGTCGCCTACGTGGTCTCCGGCATCGGTTTCCTCGGCGCCGGGGTGATCATGCGCGAAGAGGGCAACGTGCGCGGCCTCAACACCGCTGCAACGTTGTGGACTTCAGCAGCGGTCGGCGCCTGTGCCGGTGCCGACCTGCTTGCCGAAGCGGTGCTCGGCACACTGTTCATTCTGGCCGCCAACACCTTGCTGCGGCCAATCGTCAACAACATCAACCGCCAGCCCTTGGACGTGGTTTCGGCTGAAGTCACCAATATCGTCTATGTCATCGCCCGGCGCTCCCAGCAAACCGCCGTGTTCGCGTTGCTCGAAGCCGAGCTTGAACGCAGCAACTACCCGGCCAGCGACGTCGATGTGCATGCGTTCGGCGCCGATGAAATCGAAATCGAAGCGACGCTGGCGACGACGTCGGTCGATGGTGATGAACTGGATGCGCTGGTCGCAAGAATCTCGACGTCGGCATTGGTGGTGCAGGCGTTCTGGAGTCCGAGTACCACCGAATAAAGCGCTCTTCATCTTCAAGGGGTTTCAGTCGGTCACTAAAACGTCGAGTGAGGGGGCTGGCTCGTTGAGCCTGCGATGAATAGCCGTATTTTTCGGAATATTCCTACAGAACCCGCCGTAGGGCTTGCGTAGTCTTGCCACACCCAGAAAACGCAAATCCCGGGAGATTGACCATGATCACGAAAACCCTGCGCATCCTGATCGCCGACACGCAGCATTTCCACCGGATGAAAATCGAACGTCTGTTCAACAGCCTCGATTACTACCGCGTGGCTCCGGCACAGAGCCTCACCGAATTGCTGACGCTGGTGGACTACGGTTGCGAGCCGTTCGATGTGGTGGTCATCAATGCCGAGCTGGCCGCAGGTTCGCTGGATCTGCTGGGGTTTTTCCTGGATAACCCGCAAGTTTGTCAGGCGCTGATCTACAACGAATCCACCGCGCCATTACAACAGGCCTCGGGTTTCGCCCAGGAAAATGTGCAAATCAGCCATTTGGCACTGCCCTCAAAACAGTCGATCAGTCAGTTGATGGCGCTGGTCGATACACCCGCGAGACGGCAGCTTTTGTCAGCCTGCCAGCCATATTCACCGCTAAAATTCGCTGCTCATGCATAAAAAAACACTGGCCGCAACTGTCAGGTCTGACAGGTGATTTGCTCGCCGTTCCATGTAACAGTCCCGGCGCAGCCACTGAGTCTGGATCAGCCCCCATCGGTGGCCTGTTCGTCAGACTTTGCACCGGGAGTGGCCATGAAGTCAGCGCTGATCGTCGACGATCATCCAGTGGTGCGCGCCGCCATCCGGATCGTGTTGCAAGCTGCAGGATTCAAAGAGATCTACGAGGCGTCCCAAGGCAACGAGGTGGTGTCGCTGATTCGGGAACACCAGCCTCGATTGGTGATACTCGATCTGAACTTGCCGGTACTCGGTGGGCTGGAGGTTCTTGCCCGGATCAAGGCCAATGATTTTGCTTGCCGCGTGCTGGTGTTCAGCACACACGAACCCATGTTCTATCAGGATCGCTGCGTGCGTGCCGGGGCCATGGCCTACGTGACCAAAACCAATCAACTGGAGCAATTGCGCAACGCCATTCGGGCGGTGATGTCGGGGCATACCTATTTTTCTACGCTCCCGGACATTTTCAGCACGCTGAATGCCGTGCAAACCACGGAGAAACAGATGATCGATCAGCTCTCCGATCGTGAGTTGAGCATTTTCCAGCAACTGGGGCAGGGCAAGTCCAACAAGGCGATTGCTGAGGACATGCACCTGAGCCACAAAACCGTCAGCACCTATAAAACCCGTCTGATGAAAAAGCTCGGGGTCCGCTCAGCGGTGCACTTGCGCGATTTCGCCAAGCGCAATCATGTGATCTGAGCGAGCGGACATGAAGCAGGGATGGCAGATTTTCTGGCTGTGGCTGAGTCTGATAGCCACCTGCTGGGCGAGTGACACGCCACAAGTGCTGCAAGTGCTGACCCGCAGCGGGCCGGAAAACAACCAGTTGCGCCTGGACGAACAGGACCGGCAATGGCTGCGTCAGCACCCGGTACTGCGCATGGGCGTTTCTGGTCCGGATTACCCACCGTTCGAGATCACTCGCAATCAGCATGAACTCGAAGGGTTGACCGCCGATTACGCTGATCTGCTGGCGCAGTTGCTCGGTGTGCGCATCGAAGTGCAGCGTTTTGCCAACCGCGATGCCGTGATGGCGGCACTCAAACGCGGTGATCTTGATCTGCTGGGCACTTCCAACAGTTTTGAAGCCGCCGACCCGGACTTCATTCTGTCCCGTGCTTACGCCGAAGATCAGCCGATGCTGGTGACTCGGCTCGAAGAGCGGTTGCCGAGCGATCTGGCCGGCAAGCGTCTGGCCATGGTCGAGGACTATCTGCCACTGGCCAGCGTACAAGCGTTCTATCCCCAGGCCAGCGTGCAGCGCTACCCTTCGGCGATGGATGCGCTCGGGGCGGTGGCATTCGGCGCGGATGACGTGTATCTGGGCGACTTCATCAGTGCCAACTACCTGATCAACACCAATTATCGTAACGACCTGCAGTTGGCCGGCCCGGCGGGACTGGACGCCAATTCGTTCGGTTTTGCCCTGTTGCGCAGCGACGCGCGTCTCAAACGCATCGTCGATAAAGCGTTGACCGCCATCCCCATGGAGCGCCGGCAACGTATCGAGCAACGCTGGAGCGCAGGCCTTGCCGAAATGGCTGAACAGTCGCGGGTGCAACTCAGTGCCAGCGAGCAGGAGTGGCTGGACCAGCATCCGGTGGTGCGCGTCGGTGCCATCGAAGATTTCGCACCGCTGACTTTTTTTGATGCCGATGGCCGTTTCAGCGGGCTGTCGGCGCAACTGCTGAGCCTGATCAGCCAGCGTAGCGGGCTGAACTTCGAAGTTGTGCGCGGAACGTCGCTGGATCGCCAGATCGAACAGCTCAAGGCCGGTGAACTCGATGTATTGCCGGTGGTGACGCCGAGCAGCGAGCGCGAAACCGAACTGCAATTTACCCGCGCCTATCTGAACAATCCGTTTGTGCTGGTCAGTGCAATCACCGTGCAGGGACCGCTCAACCTTGATGATCTGAACGATAAACGGCTGGCGATTTATCGCGGCCATCCGTTACGCGGATATTTATTGGAACGGGTGCCGCGCATCCGTCTGATCGAAGTCAAAAGCCCCGCCGAAGGCATGGCGTTGATCGCCAAAGGCCAGGTCGACGCCACGGTCAGCTCGTTGCTGGTAGCGCGCTTTCTGATCGCCCGTCACTACCGCGAGCGTCTGCGCATCAGCGGCACGGTCGGTGATCAACCGGCGCGCATTGCGCTGGCGACGGCGCCGCACATGCCGGCACTGCATTCGATCCTGAACAAGGCTTTACTGAGCATCGCCCCGCAACAGATGGACGAATTGGTTGAACGCTGGAGCCACGATGTGGTTGTGGATGACAGTTACTGGTTACGGCATCGTCGCGAAATTCTGCTGGGCTTTGCCGGTGCCGCGGTGTTGCTGACGCTGGCGCTGGCCTGGATCGTTTTTCAGCGCCAGCAGATTCGTCGGCGCCAGCAATGGTTGCAGCAATTGCAGGAAGCCAAGGAGGCGGCGGACGACGCCAATCGGGCGAAAACCACGTTTCTGGCGACCATGAGCCATGAAATCCGTACACCGATGAACGCCTTGATCGGCATGCTTGAACTGGCCTTGAAGCGCGCCGAGGAAGGCCAGACCGATCGTTTGGCCATTCAGGTGGCCTCCAATGCCGGGCAACAATTGCTGGCGCTGATCGGCGACATTCTCGACATCGCGCGGATCGAGACCGGGCATTTGTCCCTCGCGCCGGAACGCGCCAACCTGCGCGAACTGGTGGTGTCGGTGTGTCGGGTGTTTGAAGGGCTGGCGCGCCAGAAGCGTTTGTTGTGGCACATCGAACTTGATGCTCGCAGCGATGTTGACGTGCTGATCGACCCGACGCGCTTCAAACAGGTGCTGTCGAATCTGTTGAGCAACGCGATCAAGTTCACCGAGGAGGGCGAGGTCAGTCTGCGGCTGGTGGTGACCGCAATGGTCGCCGAACACCTGGCGGTGAAGGTACTGATTGAAGACAGTGGGGTGGGGATCAGCGACGACGATCGGCGACGGCTGTTCAGCCCGTTCGTGCAGGCGGGCGCTGATTCGCAAGCGGCCCGCAGCGGCTCCGGACTGGGTCTGGTGATCAGTCGCAGCCTCTGCGAAATGATGGGCGGCACGCTGCGACTCGACAGTGCACAGGGTGAAGGAACGCAGGTCGAAGTCAGCCTCGAGCTGCCGCTGTTGGAAGCCCTCGCTCAGGCCCCGGCGCCGTCCTACACACTGATCGCCGCTACGTGTTCATTGAGTGTTCTGGTGGTGGACGATCATCCGGTGAACCGCTTGCTGCTGTGCTGGCAGTTGACTGAACTCGGCCATCGCACGGTCGACACCGTGAACGGCGATGAAGGGCTGGAGCGCTGGCGTGCACAGGCGTTCGATGTGGTGATCACCGATTGCAACATGCCGCGGCGCAACGGTTATCAACTGGCGCAGGCCATTCGTGATGAAGAAGCAATGGCTGGTCGCGAACCCTGTCTGATCCTCGGCTTTACCGCCAACGCTCAGGTTGAGGAGCGCACGCGCTGCCTGAATGCCGGCATGGACGACTGTCTGTTCAAACCGATCCGCTTGCACGACCTGGCGCAGGCATTGACGGCGGCCAGTCATTGCGACATCGCGGCTGCCCCCGGCGAAACGCCGGTGTTGGCGGAAATCGACCTGAGCACCCTGGAGCAAATGGCCGGGGATGATCATGCCCTGATCGAACAGTTGCGCAAGGAAGTGTTGAACAGTTTGCAGCTCGATCTGCAACGCCTTGATGATTTGCAGCCTGAGCAGGATCGCGCAGGGCTGCGTGAGCTCACTCATCACATCAAGGGCGGGGCGCAGATGGTGGGCGCAGCGCGGGTAGTGGCGGCGTGTGTTGATCTGGAGCTGGCGAGTCAACAGGCGCAAGCGGCAACGCTGGGCATCGCGGTCGAGACGTTGCGCGAGGCCATGGCCAGCCTCGCGCAACGTCTACACATCTGACGCGTGTCGGGTCAGTCCCAATCAGGCGCGATGCCTTTCGGGCTGGTCAGGCGATGGCCGCGATCGAGTGTGGCAATCAGCGCCATATCGGCGTCGCTTAGCGTCAGCGCGGTGGCAGCAAGATTGCTTTGCAGGTTGTCACGTTTGGTCGACGACGGGATCACCGCGTAGCCCGACTGCATCGCCCAGGCCAGGGTGACTTGTGCCGGCGTCGCCTGCAGGCGTTCGGCGATCTGCTGGAGCAACGGATCTTTCAACACTTCACCGTAGGCGAGGGTCATGTAC
The DNA here is from genome assembly GCF_949767845.1 of Pseudomonas sp. IT-232MI5. NCBI lineage: Bacteria > Pseudomonadati > Pseudomonadota > Gammaproteobacteria > Pseudomonadales > Pseudomonadaceae > Pseudomonas > Pseudomonas sp. IT-232MI5. Next base: position 531,497 of record NZ_CATKQE010000022.1, on the reverse strand, counting down.
GAGGTGATGTGGATTCCTTGGCTGCGGGCAAACTCGACTACCTTGCGGTTCTGCAGGTACGGATGCAGTTCGATCTGATTGGTTGCGATGTTGTCGGCACCGACGGCCGCGATGGCCTGTTTCATCAAGTCGATGGTGAAGTTGGACACACCGATCTGCCGGGTCAGGCCCAGGCGCTTGGCCTCCAGCAGCGCGCCCATGAATTCTTCGACCGGTACCTGGTTTTCCGGCGATGGCCAGTGAATCAAGGTCAGGTCGAGGTAGTCGGTCTGCAATTTCTGCAGGCTCTCCTTGAGGCTGTCGATCAAACGATCCTTGGCGAAGTTGGCGACCCAGATCTTGCTGGTGAGGAACAGCTCGTCGCGTGGGATGCCGCTGGCCGCAATGGCCGCGCCGACATCGGCTTCGTTTTCGTAGATTTGCGCGGTGTCGATGACCCGGTAGCCGAGTTCAAGGGCGGTGCTCACCGAATCGATGACCACTTGGCCTTGCAGACGAAACGTACCAAGACCGAAAGCGGGTACAGACATGAAAGACTCCAGGGTTGCAGTGGGAATGGGCAGGAGTATCCGTGTCTGAATCGTTGAGAAAAACCGCTGGTGGGGCAAAGCACTGTTGATCAGAAGTCATGAATCTTTTCCAGGATTTGTGTTGTCCGGGCTGGCCTCTTCGCGAGCGGACGCACCACCGATTCAGGCAATGTCACTGTGGGCAAACTCCTCGCCGAGAAAATCAATCAACGTGCGCACCGACGGTAACAACCCGCGCCGCGACGGAAAGATCGCATGCACCACCCCGCACTTCGGCGCCCAACCCGGAATCAGCTCGACGACGCGTCCGGCGGCAATATCCTCACGCACCACCACACTCGGCAAGTGCGCCACGCCAACCCCGGCAATCACCGCCTGACGCAACGCGATCAAATCATCGGTGACCATCCGCGGCGTGTGGCGGATCAGCGCCGTGTGGTCATTCGGCCCCAGCAACTCCCATTGATATTCACGCTGCGCCGCGCCCCAATGCAGGCTCGGCAAACCATTGAGGTCAGCGGGCGAGGGCGGTGACGACAGGCGTTCGACAAACTGTGGGCTACCGACCACCGATTGCGTGCTGTTGCCCAGCACCTTCATGACCATGTCGGTGTTCTCCAGCGGCGGAAAGCGCACGCGCAAAGCAATGTCGAAGCCTTCGTGCAGCAGATCGACGCGGCGATTGGTGCTCTCGATGAACAACTCCACCAGCGGGTACTTGAGCATGTAACGCGTGAGCATCGGCCCGACCCACGAGTTAAGCAGCGCCGTCGGGCAACTCAGGCGCACCAGGCCCTGCGGTTCGGAGCGATTGCGCTCGATCAGCTCGGCGGCGCTTTCGGCTTCGACGCGCATGGCCAGGCAGCGCTGGTAATACGCCTGGCCGATTTCGGTCAGCGAGCAATGGCGGCTGGTGCGGTGCAGCAGGCGTACGCCGAGGCGCTCTTCCAGTTCGGAAATACGCCGGCTGAGTTTTGATTTGGGCATGTCCAGTGCGCGCCCGGCAGCGGCGAAACCGTGGTGTTCGACCACTTGGGTGAAGTAGTAGAGGGTATTGAGGTCTTCCACCATCGTTCTCCAGATAGAACGCTAAGGCTGATTTTTGCAGTCTAGTGCATTAATGGTCATGGATTTAAGCTTAATCCATCGCCTCACTCACCCCATTGGAGACAACCATGAAAAACATCATCGGTATCTACACCAGCCCGCGCGGCCATTGGGTCGGCGATGGTTTCCCGGTTCGCACGCTGTTTTCCTACGACAACCTGGGCAAACACATCAGCCCGTTCCTGCTGCTCGATCACGCTGGCCCTGCCGATTTCACCCCGACCTCCGAACGGCGTGGCGTTGGTCAGCATCCGCACCGTGGTTTCGAAACCGTGACTATCGTTTATGAAGGCGAAGTGCAGCACCGCGACTCGACCGGTAGTGGCGGCGTGATCGGCCCGGGCGATGTGCAATGGATGACCGCGGCTTCCGGGATCCTCCACGAGGAGTTCCATTCGGAAAACTTCGCCAAAACCGGCGGCAAACTGGAAATGGTCCAGCTGTGGGTCAACCTGCCGGCCAAGGACAAAATGGCCGCGCCGGGCTACCAGACCATTCTCGACAGCGACATCCCGAGCATTGCGCTCAAGGAAAATGCCGGCCGCTTGCGGCTGATCGCCGGTGAGTTCAAGGGCCACAAAGGCCCGTCGCGCACCTTCACACCGATCGACGTGTGGGACTTGCGAGTGAACGCCGGCAAGTTGCTGACGCTGGATCTGCACGAAGGCCGCAACACCGCGCTGGTGGTGCTCAAAGGCTCGGTGCAGGTCAACGGTGTGGAATCGGTGCGCGAAGGGCAGTTGGCGCTGTTCGAGCGTGACGGCCATCAGATGACGCTCGAAGCCAGCCAGGACGCGGTGGTTTTGCTGCTCAGCGGCGAGCCGATCGACGAACCGATCGTCGGCCACGGCCCGTTCGTGATGAACACCGAGCAGGAAATCCATCAGGCGTTCGCCGACTTCCAGTCCGGCCGCTTCGGCCAGATGCACGCTTAACGCACCACCACTCCGCTCTACACAGGATGCGTAGGCCGGTTCGCAGGCCAGGGATGGCTGTCGCCTATAGAAAAGAGGACACGCACATGAACACTGTCAATGCAGCGAACTTCGACGGCCAGAAACCGACCATCGATGCCAGCGACGCAGCGATGTTGCTGATCGACCACCAGAGCGGTCTGTTCCAGATCGTCAAGGACATCGACGTGCCGCAATTGCGCGCCAATGCCGTTGCGCTGGCCAAAGCCGCGACCCTGTTGAAGATGCCGGTAATCACCACCGCCTCCGTGCCGCAAGGGCCGAACGGGCCGTTGATCCCGGAGATTCACGAAGCGGCGCCGCATGCGCAATACGTGGCGCGCAAAGGCGAAATCAATGCCTGGGACAATCCGGAATTTCACGCAGCGGTCAAAGCCACCGGCAAGAAGACGTTGGTGATCGCCGGAACCCTGACCAGCGTGTGCCTGGCGTTCCCGTCCATCGCCGCCGTGCACGAAGGCTACAGGGTGTTTGCCGTGGTCGACGCGTCCGGCAATCACTCAAAACTCGCCACTGATCTGACCGTTGCCCGTTTGGCCCAGGCCGGGGTGGTGCCGATCGACATCATGGCTACGCTTTCCGAGCTGCAAGGCTCGTGGAACCGTCCCGATGCCGAACAGTGGGCGGCGGTCTACGCCCAGGCCATGCCGCATTATCAATTGCTGATCGAGAGCTACCTCAAGGCTCAGCAAGTCGCGAACGAACACGAAGTGCTGGATTCCCAGCGCTGATCGAGTCCCCTGAGGCCGGCCCCCGTCGGCCTCTACCACCCGCGAGGATTACTGCTATGACCACTCAATACAAACGTCTGGACAAGAACAACGCCGCAGTGCTGCTGGTCGACCACCAGGCCGGGCTGCTGTCGCTGGTACGCGATATTGATCCGGACAAGTTCAAGAACAACGTGCTGGCACTGGCCGATCTGGCCAAGTACTTCAAGCTGCCGACGATCCTCACCACCAGTTTTGAAACCGGCCCCAACGGCCCGCTGGTGCCGGAGCTGAAAGCGCTGTTCCCGGACGCGCCGTACATCGCCCGTCCAGGCCAGATCAACGCTTGGGACAACGAGGATTTCGTCAAGGCAATCAAGGCGACCGGCAAGAAGCAGTTGATCATTGCTGGCGTGGTCACCGAAGTCTGCGTGGCGTTTCCGGCGCTGTCGGCACTGGAAGAAGGCTTTGATGTGTTCGTGGTCACCGATGCTTCGGGTACGTTCAACGAACTGACCCGCGATTCGGCATGGAATCGTATGTCCAGCGCTGGCGCGCAATTGATGACCTGGTTCGGGCTGGCCTGCGAACTGCACCGCGACTGGCGCAACGATATTGAAGGGCTGGGCACGCTGTTCTCCAACCACATCCCGGACTACCGCAACCTGTTCACCAGCTACAGCACCCTGACTAACGGTAAATAACCCAGGCCTTACGCAATACCTGTAGGAGTGAGCCTGCTCGCGATAGCGGTGGGTCAGTCAAAGAGATTTCGACTGATACCCCGCCATCGCGAGCAGGCTCACTCCTACATGGGTTTTGTGGTGTTTTTGCGGGCGTGTTCATGCTGTGAAATCAATTGCTCCTACACTGTCCCAATCTGTGCGATCTTCTCGCGATTGGCCTTCGTCGGAGTTGTTTGATGCTGTCTCTGCTCACCGAACATCCGTTATTTTGCGCGTTGATCCTGATCCTTCTCGATCTCGGTCTGTGGCGCTTGATCAGCTCCCATGGCAGCGAGTGGAAACTGCTGGTGCGGGTGCTGATTTTCGCCTTGTTCAGCGTGTTGCTGTTCAACGAAGGCCTCAACCCGATGGAGCCCGCACCGTGGGCCGACAACGTGCCGCTGCACCTGGCAGCGACCGGGTTGCAGATTGGCTGGTGGCTGTTCGGCGCACGCACCCTGACGGTGTTGATCGGCGCGGTGATGATGCAACGGGTCGGGCACACCGGGCGGCTGTTGCAGGATTTGCTCGGCGCGGTGATTTTCCTCATCGCGATCATTGCCGCGCTGGCGTACGTGCTGGATCTGCCAGTCAAAGGCGTGCTGGCCACCTCCGGAGCGTTGGCGATCATCGTCGGTCTGGCCTTGCAGAGCACGCTCAGCGATGTGTTCTCCGGGATCGTCCTCAACACCACCAAGCCCTATCAACTGGATGACTGGATTTCCATCGACGGCACCGAAGGCCGGGTCACCGACATCGACTGGCGCGCCACACGCCTGCAAACCAGCCAGGGCAGCATGGCGGTGATTCCCAACTCACTGGCGGCCAAAGCCAAGATCATCAACTTCAGTCGGCCGAGCAATATGTTCGGTGTCGCGGTCAGCGTGCAGGTCAGCCCGCACGCGCGGCCCAATTCAGTGATCGATGCGCTGGAGCGGGCGATGCAGGGCTGTCGTCAGTTGCTCGATACTCCCGCGCCCAGTGTGGCGCTGAAAAGCTCCGGCAGTAGCGGTGCGGAATACGAGATCAGCGGTTTCGTCGCCTCGATGGGCGAGAAGCGTGTGGTGCGTAATCAGCTGTTCGATCTGGCCTATCGGCACTTGCAGGCGTCCGGGGTGAGTTTGCTATCGAGCAATGAAAACGGTGCGCCAGCCAACCTTTCGCGGCCACGGGCATTGCTCGACAGCTCGCCGATTTTCTCGACGTTGCGCCAGGAAGAGAAAGAAACCTTCAGCCAGAACATGACCCTGCAAACCTTCCGTGCCGGCGAGGCGATTCTTGAGGCGGGGGAGGTCAGCGATCACTTGTTCATTATCGAGTCGGGTGTGGTCACGGTGACCTTGACCCGCCATGGCACGCCGTTCGAGTCCGGGCGCATGGGCCCCGGCGAAGTGATCGGCGAGGCCGGCATACTTTCCGATTCTTCTGTGCCGGCCAAGTTTGCCGCGAAAACCTTCTGCGCCCTGTACCGCATCGAGAAGACTTACCTGAAGCCGTGTCTGGACGCTCGCCACGATATCAGCGATGCCATGAAAACCTTGCTCGATTACCGCCTGCACAAGGCGCAATCGCTGACCGAGGAAGCGCCGGTGGTGGTGGCGAAAAAAGGCTTTCTACAATGGCTGCGCAATCGCGCCTGAGCATTACCGGTTGCCGGCGAGTTTCTGCTCCAGGTGCAAGCGTACCTGCGGCCACTCGTCGTCGATGATGCTGAAACGTACCGAGTTGCGCTTGCGTCCGTCCGGCATGATCCGCTCGTGGCGGACGATACCTTCCTGTTGCGCGCCAAGGCGCAGGATCGCGTTACGTGACTTCTGGTTGTTCTCGTCGGTGGTGAACTGCACGCGCACGCAATCGAGCACGTCGAAGGCGTGGCGCAGCATCAGGTATTTGGCTTCGGTGTTGACGAAGGATTTTTGCCAGCTCGCGGAAATCCAGCTGCTACCGATTTCCAGCTTGCGATTGAGCGGGTCGATCTTCCAGAAACGTGTAGAGCCGATCACTTCGCCGCTCTCTTTGAGCACAATGACAAACGGCAGCACCGAGCCGGCGTCACGGCCATCGAGGGCTTTTTTCAGGTAGCTGTCGACGGTGCTCGCCGACGGCACGACCGTGACGGTGAGGTTCCACAATTCGCCGTCAGCGGCAGCGTGGAGCAGGGCAGCGGCATCTGAATACTGGAGCGGGCGCAAAAGGATGCGCTGACCTTGCAGCGTGGTTTGCATGGGATTCAGGTCTCGGCGGAGCGGGCGAATGGCGAGCGCCTATTACGCCGCAGCGGGTGGATCCGATGCAACCGGCGCGATGTTCACGAGGTCAGAATTTTCACAGCCCATGGGCAGGAGCCTCAGCCGATGAAAAACCTGCGGATCGCCACCTACAACGTCAACGGCCTGCGCGCACGTTTGCCGAATCTGCTGGATTGGCTCAAGCGCGAGCAACCGGACATCGCCTGCCTGCAAGAACTCAAGTCTGTCGACACGGCATTCCCCGCCGCAGAGCTGGAGGCCGCCGGCTACGGCGCGATATGGCAGGGCCAGGCTTCGTGGAACGGCGTGGCGATTCTCGCCCGCGACGCGCAACCGCTGGAAAGTCGTCGCGGTTTGCCCGGCGATCCGGATGACAAGCACAGCCGTTATCTGGAAGCGGCGGTGCACGGCGTGCTGGTCGGCTGCCTGTACCTGCCCAATGGCAACCCGCAACCGGGACCGAAATTCGATTACAAACTGGCCTGGTTCGAACGGCTCATCGCGTATGCGAAGGATTTGCAAAGCAGCGATCACCCGGTGGTGCTGGCCGGCGACTACAACGTCGTACCCACCGACATGGACATCTACAACACCCGTTCCTGGCTCAAGGATGCGCTGCTGCAACCTGAGAGTCGCGAGTGTTATCAGCGCTTGCTCGATCAGGGCTGGACCGATTCGCTGCGGCATCTGTATCCCGAGGATCGGCTCTACACCTTCTGGGACTACTTCCGCCAACACTGGCAAACCAACTCCGGTCTGCGCATCGATCATCTGCTGCTCAACCCGGCGCTGAGTCCTTATCTGCATGAAGCCGGCGTAGACGCATGGGTGCGCAACGAACCGCACGCCAGTGACCATGCGCCGACGTGGATCCGTATCGGTTCACGCAAGAAACGCTAGCAGGCGATTGGCGAAATCAATTGTCGAAAACAGTGCCGGATCCCGTATACATGGCGACCATCAACGCAGTGACCTGCGGCCCCATGCATAAGGATCGAGCAATGAGTGAGCCACGCCTGACGAATCGGAAGCTGTACCTGCAACGTCTGGGTTTTGAAACGCCACCGGAACCGACACTTGCGACCCTGCGTCTGCTGCAATTGCGTCATACCGGCGTGTTTCCGTTCGAGAACCTGGCGACGATCAGCGGGGCGCCGGTGTTGATCGATCTGCCGTCCATTGAAGAAAAAGTCTTGCTCGGTGGGCGCGGTGGTTACTGCTATGAACTGAATAACCTGTTCTTTGCCCTGTTGCTGGAACTGGGGTTCGACGCTCGGGCCATCAGCGGGCGCGTGGTAATGAATCAGCCCGAAGGCAGCTGGACAGCGCGTACACACCGTTTGAGTCTGGTGACCATCGACGATGTGCGCTACATCACCGATGTCGGTTTCGGTGGCATGGTGCCGACCGCGCCGCTGCTTCTCGATACCGAGACTGAGCAAGCGACCCCTCACGAACCTTATCGCATTGAAAAACAGGCCGACGGCTACATGCTGCGTGCCAAGGTGGCGGGTGAGTGGCGATCGATGTACCTGTTCGATCTGCAACGCCAGGAAGACATCGATTACACCATCGGCAACTGGTACGTCTCGACACATCCCGAGTCACCGTTTACCCAACGTCTGATGGTCGCGCGTACCGGCGATGGCTGGCGCAAGACGCTGAACAACGGCAGTTTCGCCATTCATCGCATGGGCGCCGAGAGCGAGCGGCGTGAGGTCGCGGACGTCGAGGATCTACTCGATCTGATTGAGGTTGAGTTCGGGATACGGGTCGCGAGTCCACAGTTGTTGAGGCCGGTGCTCGGACGCCTTATCCAGCCTGGTCAGGGATCCTCAGCGTAAGCATCGACCTGGATCGTGAAGCGATTGATCTTGGCCCACGACTCCCGTTGCCTGACCTCTGTTTCCTCTGAGCCAATGCTGATGAGGTAGTTGATGCCTGTTGCTGGATCTCTGAAGCCATTTTGGGTCGAGTCCCAGACACAACAGGCGCGCGTGATCGGCAAAATCCCGAAGTGCTGTTCAAGGTACTGTTCGGCTTTCGAAGCATTGGCCCCGGATACTTCATAGCTGGCTGAAAATGGCTGGCCCATGCGGTCAAGCGCCTGTTTGCAGCCTTTGAATTCAACAAACGATGGCTTGTCTGCGAGCTTCGAAAGAAAGTCATCACAGCCAAAGTCGGCACTGGCACTGGCACTGCTGGCAATGACCAGCAGCAGCGCGGGTATCCATCGGATAAGTAGCAACCGTTTCAATTATTTCTCCACCAGCAATTCACCGACATATTTCCCGCCTTCACCTTTGACTCGCCGGCAGATCAGGTAGTCGTAGATGTCGTTCCATTTTATCAACTCATAAAAGGTGACACAGCCGTCGGACAAATGACCGACATGGATGTAACGACTGCTGTTGCCTTTTGTACCTTGCAGTTCGATTGGAAACCAGACGTCGGTGCAATGCAGATTACCTTGTACCTTGTAGCCATCCGTGGAGATATTTCCGTGGGAGCGGTCAGGCGCCATGATCCGATGGCGTCCGGGTGGGATCGGGGTAAATTCGCCGCCCCACTGGCTGTTCAGCGTCACCTTCGCCGTTTTGCCATTGAAGCTGACCTGTGCCCATTGCTGCAGCAGTTTGCCTTTGAACTCCGAGACCGCATGGGCCGGTGCACCGGTGTACTTGACCTTGACGGTGGCAGGCGCCGTTGGCGGGGTGTCCATCAGGTACTTCAAGGCATTTTCGGTTTTCAGGCTGGCCGTCTGCCCGACGAACTCCGAATTGCCGTCGGCGATCCGGAAGTAGGTTCGACCACCGGACTCCTTGGTGAAGGTCACTTTGGTGTATTCGCAGAGGGCGACGAGCGTGCCTTTAGGTTCGAGTTTTACACTCAGCCAGCCGTTTTCGTCAGCCCGTTTGGTGTATTTGGTGACAACGACTGCGGGATGCGTACTGCCACTCTGCCGGTTCGAGGGAGCCCGGTTATTGTTGAGTATTGCCTGCGCCATGCTGGTTACAACTCCCTTCAGGTGAATTCAGCCACTGGTTTTTCCTGCTCAGGCCAGGTCGTCAGGCTCCAGATGCAGCAGTTCGCTCGCTCGGGTCGAGACTCTCTGGGTCAGTCCGCGCTCATTGGTGATGCCGCGGATTACCTTGCCGGACGCGGTGGTGATTTTGTAAGCGAAGTCCGGGACAGGCTCGCCGCCGGCGTCCAGCAACGTGAACTGTTCGTCGAAACCGAGGTTGATCGGCGGAACGGGGCTGATCGCAGCGCCACCGCCGCTCTGGCCAATGATGACGGTGCCGGAACCGCCGACGATAACGTCGCCATGGCTACCAAGACTGCCTTGGGTGGCGGCGTTTTTACCGTTGATGAAGACGGTTGCGGAAATGTTGCCGCTGATGGAACTGCCGCAAGAGGCTGTGTCGCCGAGGCGCGCGGCTGGCAAACCATCGAAGAATACGTCGGGAGAGCCGGCAACTATTTTCTGCGCCGCATGGGCAGGGCAGGTTGTGGCGTCTGTGGCGCGTGCAGCGGGTTTTCCACTCATGGTGACTTCCTTTTCTTGCCCGGCGGGGGGCATCCGTTGATCCGTACGGCATGGCTTTTGATCGCGCCACGTGATGAGGGGGTACTCAAGTCATCAGGCCGTTTGAGTGACGAGTAACCCGCCCCGGATATTTTGTATACAAAAGCATGGACACTTGTCGCGAGTTTTGAATACAGTGTGCGCATAACAAAAACCAGGGAACCCCCCACCATGAAAACGCCCCATGTTTCACACCAACGGCCCGAGGACGAAAATCTCGGGGTCGGCGCGAATATGGCTTACGGCCTGCAACATGTTCTGACCATGTACGGCGGTATCGTTGCGGTGCCACTGATCATCGGCCAGGCGGCCGGCCTGTCGCCGGCGGACATCGGTTTGCTGATTGCTGCTTCATTGTTTGCGGGGGGGCTGGCGACGCTGCTGCAAACCCTGGGTCTGCCGTTTTTTGGCTGTCAGTTGCCGCTGGTGCAGGGTGTGTCGTTCTCCGGCGTGGCGACCATGGTCGCAATCGTCAGCAGTGGCGGGGAGGGCGGCTTCCAGTCGGTGCTCGGCGCGGTGATAGCGGCGTCCTTGATCGGGTTACTGATCACGCCGGTGTTCTCGCGAATCACCAAGTTCTTTCCGCCCTTGGTCACCGGTATTGTGATCACCACCATCGGCCTGACGCTGATGCCGGTGGCCGCACGCTGGGCGATGGGCGGCAACAGTCACGCGCCGGACTTCGGCAGCATGCAGAACATCGGTCTGGCGGCGGTGACGCTGGTATTGGTGCTGTTGCTGAGCAAGGTCGGCAGCTCGACCATCTCGCGTCTGTCGATCCTGTTGGCCATGGTGATCGGCACGGTGCTGGCGGTGTTCCTCGGTATGGCGGACTTCTCCAGCGTCACCACCGGGCCGATGTTCGGCTTCCCGACGCCGTTCCATTTCGGCATGCCGACCTTCCACTTCGCCGCGATCCTGTCGATGTGCATCGTGGTCATGGTGACCCTGGTGGAAACGTCGGCAGACATTCTGGCGGTCGGTGAAATCATCGGCACCAAAGTCGATTCCAAACGTCTGGGCAATGGCCTGCGGGCGGACATGCTGTCGAGTATGTTTGCGCCGATTTTCGGTTCGTTCACCCAGAGCGCCTTCGCCCAGAACGTCGGGCTGGTGGCGGTGACCGGAATCAAGAGCCGCTATGTAGTGGCGACTGGCGGCATCTTTCTGGTGATTCTTGGCCTGCTGCCGTTCATGGGCCGGGTTATCGCAGCAGTGCCGACTTCGGTGCTTGGCGGCGCCGGTATCGTGCTGTTCGGTACGGTGGCGGCGAGCGGTATCCGCACGCTGTCCAAGGTGGATTACCGCAACAACGTCAACCTGATCATCGTCGCCACCTCGATCGGTTTCGGCATGATCCCGATTGCTGCGCCGAACTTCTACGATCACTTCCCAAGCTGGTTCGCGACCATTTTCCACTCGGGCATCAGCTCGTCGGCGATCATGGCGATCCTGCTCAACCTGGCGTTCAACCACTTCACTGCCGGTAACTCGGATCAGCAGTCGGTGTTTGCGGCGGCGGAAGAGCGGACCCTGCGCTATCGCGATCTGGCGGCGCTGCGTGAAGGCGATTACTTCAGCGACGGTAAGCTGCATGACTGCGATGGCAAGGAAGTGCCGGTGATCGAGCCTGATGACCACGATCATGGGCAGGGTGCGCCGAAGGTGCAGGTGAAAAGCAGTGAGCATGTCTGACCGCTGTAGCTGAATAGAAAAGGGTCGATCTGTTAACCGCAGATCGGCCCTTTTTCATTTCAAGATCAAAAGATCGCAGCCTTCGGCAGCTCCTACACAGATCTCATACTCCGCCGATTCTGCGGATGAACGCTGAATCTGTAGGAGCTGCCGAAGGCTGCGATCTTCTGATCTTTTCGAGCGCCCACAAAAAAGCCCCTGAATCTTTCGATTCAGGGGCTTTGCTATTTGGCTCCACAACCTGGACTCGAACCAGGGACCCAATGATTAACAGTCATTTGCTCTACCAACTGAGCTATTGCGGAATTGGTGCGTATGTTACTGATTCAAAAAGAGAAGTCAAGCATGGGCTGAAAATTTAAATGAATTCTCGGGACGGACGATGACTTGTCAGCGATTGGCGGTTACCAGAACCGCAGCAGAGGTCTACCATGGCTGCCCGGAAGTGGTCACACGCGCTGCCGGCCATTTGCCGAAAAAGGTCCGCGTCATGAACCGTTTGTCCTGTAACAGCGAGGTGTTCGCATGAGCATCGCGCAAATCAGCCTGCCCAAAGGCGTCGGTCCCCACGCCGAAAAACTCTTTGATGCAATCACCCAGGCCAGCACCGCTGAGGAATTGAACCGCGCCGGTGGCAAGGCCGAAGGCTTCGTCCTGGGCCTTGAAAGCACCAAGGCGATCAAAAGTCAGATCGCCGAATCGCTGTACGTCGTTTATGACGATGCCGCGAGTCAGCGTGCGAGCGAACTGGCTTAACTGCCGAAGGTGATGGTGCCCATCATCAGTTTGGCGTAAGCCGCGGTGGCCGCCAGTTGCACCAGCCACAGCGCCAGACCACCGAGAAACACCCCGGACGCTACTTGCAGCACCAGGCTTTTTTCGCGTTTGGCTGAGGCGCGGGGGATGAAGTCATCCAGATCGTCACGGTCGGCGCGCAGGTTGTCGTTTTTCATTTGGCTTCTCACAAAATACTCGGATAAACACAAAACCCTGTAGGAGTGAGCCTGCTCGCGATAGCGGTGTGTCAGACAGTGATGCTTCGGCTGAAAAAACGCTATCGCGAGCAGGCTCACTCCTACAATGGGATTTGTGTGCAGTTTAGAGGGTATGGGGATTGTTTCGTGGCAATAAAAAAACGGGAAGCCCCAAGGCTTCCCGTTTTTCATCACGCAGCGAAATCAGATGACCTGAACAATCGCATCCGTTACTGCCTTGATGTTGCTCTGGTTCAGCGCTGCCACACAGATACGACCGGTATCCAGGGCGTAGATGCCGAACTCGTTGCGCAGGCGATGCACTTGCTCAGTGGTCAGGCCGGAGTAGGAGAACATGCCGCGCTGACGACCGACGAAGCTGAAGTCGCGGCCCGGGGCTTTCTCGGCCAGCAGGGCAACCATCTGCTCGCGCATGCCACGAATGCGCAGACGCATTTCAGCCAGCTCGGCTTCCCACTGTGCGCGCAGTTCCGGGCTGTTCAGCACGGCCGCTACGATGCTTGCGCCGTGGGTCGGCGGGTTGGAGTAGTTGGTGCGGATCACGCGTTTGACTTGCGACAGCACGCGCGCGCTTTCTTCTTTCGATTCGCTGATGATCGACAGGGCGCCAACGCGCTCGCCGTACAGCGAGAACGACTTGGAGAACGAGCTCGAAACGAAGAAGGTCAGGCCGGATTCAGCGAACAGGCGCACGGCAGCGGCGTCTTCGTCGATACCGTCGCCAAAGCCCTGGTAGGCCATGTCGAGGAACGGTACGTGACCTTTGGCTTTAACCACGTCCAGCACGTTGTTCCAGTCCGCCGGGGTCAGGTCGACGCCGGTCGGGTTGTGGCAGCAGGCGTGGAGGATAACGATCGAGCCGTTCGGCAGGGCGTTGAGGTCTTCGAGCATGCCGGCACGGTTTACGTCGTGGGTGGCAGCGTCGTAGTAACGGTAGTTTTGCACCGGGAAGCCGGCGGTTTCGAACAGGGCGCGGTGGTTTTCCCAGCTCGGGTCGCTGATCGCGACGACGGCGTTCGGCAGCAGTTGCTTGAGGAAGTCGGCACCGATTTTCAGTGCGCCGGTCCCGCCGACAGCCTGAGTGGTGATGACGCGACCGGCGCTGATCAGCGGCGAGTCGTTGCCGAACAGCAGCTTTTGCACGGCCTGGTCGTAGGCAGCGATGCCATCGATCGGCAGGTAACCGCGCGAAGCGTGTTGAGCGACGCGAATCGTCTCGGCTTCGATCACGGCGCGCAGAAGTGGAATTCGCCCCTCTTCGTTGCAGTAAACACCCACGCCCAGGTTGACCTTGGTGGTCCGGGTATCGGCGTTGAATGCTTCGTTGAGGCCCAGGATTGGATCGCGGGGTGCCATTTCGACAGCGGAGAACAGGCTCATTATTGCGGCGGCTCTGAATGGAGAGTGGAGGGACGTGTCGCGCTCCAGCCGGATGCACTAGAGCGGTGCACAAACGGGGAGCTAGTATAGAGGCCATTACAGAACAATGGCGACAGGCGATTCGGCTTTTAGGGTAAGTTTTTCCGATTATTTCTTGACCGTTAGTCGACTGCCCGTGTCAGAGTCTTTACCGGATGTAGGGCGTTTGCCTTGAAAGGTGAGGCAATCGCCACCACATTGAGCACAATCCAGGTTTTTTCTTGCGCGACATCGGTCGTTTGCGGTCGTCCCCGTGGTGTTCCGCTTTGCTCGGAATGCCGCGATCCCAGAGGTGTATATGTCCGAATTCCAGCTCGTCACCCGCTTCGAGCCCGCCGGCGACCAGCCAGAAGCCATCCGCCAATTGGTGGAGGGCATCGAGGCCGGGCTGGCGCACCAGACGCTGCTCGGTGTGACCGGCTCGGGCAAGACCTTCAGCATCGCCAATGTCATTTCGCAGATACAGCGCCCGACGCTGGTATTGGCGCCGAACAAGACCTTGGCCGCGCAGTTGTACGGCGAGTTCAAGGCGTTCTTCCCGAACAACGCCGTCGAATACTTCGTTTCCTACTACGACTACTATCAGCCGGAAGCCTATGTGCCGTCGTCCGACACCTTCATCGAGAAGGATGCGTCGATCAACGACCACATCGAGCAGATGCGTCTGTCCGCGACCAAAGCGCTGCTCGAGCGCAAGGACGCGATCATCGTCACCACGGTGTCGTGTATCTACGGTCTGGGCAGCCCGGAAACCTATTTGAAGATGGTGCTGCATGTCGATCGCGGCGACAAACTCGATCAGCGTGCGCTGCTACGGCGTCTGGCCGACCTGCAATACACCCGCAATGACATGGATTTTGCCCGCGCGACCTTCCGGGTACGCGGCGATGTGATCGATATCTACCCGGCGGAATCCGATCTGGAAGCGATCCGTATCGAGCTGTTCGATGACGAAGTCGAAAGCATTTCCGCGTTCGACCCGCTGACCGGCGAAGTCATCCGCAAGATGCCGCGTTTCACCTTCTACCCGAAGAGCCACTATGTGACGCCTCGGGAAACCCTGCTCGACGCCATCGAACATATCAAAGTCGAATTGCAGGAACGCCTCGAATACCTGCGCAGCAACAACAAACTGGTCGAAGCCCAGCGGCTGGAGCAGCGCACCCGTTTCGACCTGGAAATGATCCTCGAACTGGGTTACTGCAACGGTATCGAAAACTACTCGCGCTATCTGTCCGGGCGTCCGGCCGGCGCTGCGCCGCCGACGCTCTACGATTACCTGCCGGCCGATGCCTTGCTGGTGATCGACGAATCCCACGTCAGCGTGCCGCAGGTCGGCGCGATGTATAAGGGCGACCGTTCGCGCAAGGAAACCCTCGTCGAATACGGCTTCCGTCTGCCGTCGGCACTGGATAACCGGCCGATGCGTTTTGACGAGTGGGAAGGGGTCAGCCCACAGACCATTTTTGTCTCGGCGACCCCGGGCAATTACGAAGCCGAGCACGCCGGGCGCGTGGTCGAGCAAGTGGTACGGCCGACCGGTCTGGTCGACCCGCAGGTTGAGGTGCGCCCGGCGCTGACTCAGGTCGACGATCTGCTCTCGGAAATCAGCAAACGCGTGGCGGTCGAAGAGCGGGTGCTGGTCACCACGCTGACCAAGCGCATGGCCGAAGACCTTACCGATTACCTTGCCGACCACGGTGTGCGCGTGCGTTATCTGCACTCGGACATCGACACGGTTGAGCGGGTCGAGATCATCCGCGATCTGCGTCTTGGCACTTTTGATGTGCTGGTCGGGATCAATTTGCTGCGTGAAGGTCTGGACATGCCGGAAGTGTCGCTGGTGGCGATTCTCGATGCGGACAAGGAAGGTTTCCTGCGCTCCGAGCGTTCGCTGATTCAGACCATTGGCCGCGCGGCGCGTAACCTCAATGGTCGGGCGATTCTCTATGCCGATCGCATGACCGGTTCGATGGAGCGCGCGATCGGCGAGACCGAGCGGCGTCGCGACAAGCAGATCGCCTTCAACCTGGAAAACGGCATCACCCCGCGCGGTGTGATCAAGGACGTCGCCGACATCATGGAAGGCGCCACCGTGCCGGGCTCGCGCAGCAAGAAGCGCAAAGGCATGGCCAAGGCCGCCGAAGAGAACGCCAAGTACGAAGCCGAATTGCGCTCGCCGAGCGAGATCACCAAACGCATTCGTGCGCTGGAAGAGAAGATGTATCAGCTGGCGCGGGATCTGGAGTTTGAAGCGGCGGCGCAGATGCGCGATGAGATTGCCAAACTGCGTGAGCGGCTTTTGGCTGTGTAAGGAGGATCGTTCCCACGCTCTGCGTGGGAATGCAGCCCCGGACGCTCCGCGTCCGCTGTGACGCAGAGCGTCACCGGAGTCATTCCCACGCGGAGCATGGGAACGATCAGTTGCAGTTAGTGTGACTCCCCAGCCTTCAGCCCTTGCGGCAATTTCTTGGTCAACAAAATCGCCAGCATACTGATCCCCAGCGCAATCCCGACAAAGTGAAACGCATCGTTGTAAGCCATGATCGCCGCCTGTTGATGGACGATTTCACTCAGTTTGCCCAGCGCCGCCGTGTCACTGCCAAACCGATCCGTCATCGATGCCAGCCGCTCAGCCACCTGCGGATTGGTCGGCACCACCGCCTCACGCAAATAATCGAAGTAAGTCTTGGTGCGCGCATCCAGCAGCGTCGCCAGCAAAGCAATGCCGATCGCACCGCCGAGGTTACGCAGAATATTGAACAGACTCGACGCCGACCCCGCGTCCTGCGGCAGGATGTACGCCGTGGCAATCAGCGAAATCGTCACCATGATCAACGGCTGCCCCAGCGCCCGAATGATCTGAATCTGATTGAACTGCGGCCCGGCAAAGTCCGGGTTGAGCACCCCCGAAGAAAAACTCGCCAGCCCGAACAGCCCAAAGCCGATCGTGCACAGCCATTTCGGCGAAACAAATTTCATCAGCTTCGGCACCAGCGGAATCAGGAACAGCTGCGGCACGCCCATCCACATGATCACTTCGCCGATCTGCAGGGCGTTGTAGTTCTGGATCTGCGCCAGATACAGCGGCAACAGATAGATCGAACCGTACAACCCGACACCCATGCCCAGGCTGGAAATACTCGACAAGCCAAAGTTGCGATTGCGCAGAATGCCAAGGTTGATCAGCGGATTCGGTTTGGAAATCTGCACGATCACAAAGGTAATCAGGCTGAGCAGGGCGATGCTGCCCAGGGTCACGATCAGGCTCGATTCGAGCCAGTCCTTGCGATGGCCTTCTTCAAGAAAGACTTGCAGGCAACCGAGGCCGACTCCCAGCGTGAGGATGCCGGTGTAGTCGGTGCTTTTCAGCAGTTCCCAGTGCGCTTCTTTCTTCTCCAGTCCGTACATCAGTCCGGCGATCATGATCAGGCCCGGCGGGATGTTGATATAGAAAATGTACTCCCAGCCCCAGTTTTCCGTGAGCCAGCCGCCCAGCGTCGGACCGATTGATGGCGCGAACGTGGCGGTCATGGCGAACATCGCCATGCCTTTGGCGCGGTGGTGTTCGGGGAGTTTGATCAGGGTCAGGGTGAACGCCAGCGGGATCAGCGCGCCACCGGTGAAACCCTGCATGGCGCGAAAGACGATCATGCTCTCCAGGCTCCACGCCATCGAGCACAGCAACGACGAAGCCAGAAAACCCAGCGACACCCACACCGCCAGCCGCCGCGCCGACAACAACTGCACCAGCCACGCGGTCAGCGGGATCATGATGATTTCCGCGACCAGATACGAGGTGGAAATCCACGAGCCTTCTTCCAGCGTCGCCGACAAGGCGCCCTGAATATCCTTCAAAGAAGAGTTGGTGATCTGGATGTCGAGCACGGCCATAAAGGCGCCGAGCATCACGCTCATCACCGCAATCCAATCGCGCCGGGTCGGTTCGCCGACCGGGCGGATCAGCGAATCACCGGCCATTGTCCGGGGCGTCTTTGATGTTCACGGTGGCGGTGACGGACATGCCCGGACGGATCTTGCCGTGCAGCGGGTTGTCGGCCTTGAACGTCAACTTCACCGGAATTCGCTGCACGACTTTGGTGAAGTTGCCGGTGGCGTTGTCCGGTGGCAGCAGGCTGAACTGCGCGCCGGAAGCGGCGAACAGACTGTCGACCCGCGCTTCGATGGGGGTGTCGCCGTAGGCGTCGAAGGTCAGCTCGGCTTTCTGGCCGGGTTGCATATGGCCGATCTGGGTTTCCTTGAAGTTGGCCTGCACCCAGATATCTTCGTCCGGGACGATCGACAGCAGATAGGCACCGGCCTGCACCACTTGGCCGTTGCGCGCGGCGCGCTGGCCGACGAGACCGCTGATCGGTGCGTGGATTTCACTGCGGGTCAGGTTGAGTTCGGCTTGCGCGAGATCGGCGCGAGCGTTGGCGATCTGCGCGTCGAGGCGTTTGATTTCGGCGTTCAGGGCGTTGACTTGCTGACGCTGGCCTTGTGCGTCGGCTTGCGCCTTGGCCACTTGCGAGCGGGCAATGTGGGCGTCGGCGGAGAGGGTGGTCACGCGTTCTTCGGAAACGTAACCGGGTTTGCGCAGGGTTTCGGCGCGCGACAAATCCATCTGCGAGCGGCCAAGTGTCGCTTGGGTGGTCGCCACTTGCGCATCGCTGGCGGCGATCAGGCTCGATTGCTGGGTCAGTTTGCTTTGTGCTTGCAGGCGCTCGGCTTCGCGGGTGGCGAGGGCGGCATTGGCGCGATCGATGGCCAGGCGGAAATCATTCGGTTCCAGGCGCACCAGTAGCTGGCCTTTTTCCACGTGCTGATTGTCCTGCACCAGCACTTCATCGATGCGCGCGCTCAATTGGCTCGACACACGGGTGATTTCGCCCTGGACATAGGCGTTGTCGGTGCTTTCATAAAAGCGTCCCTTGAAAAACCAGTGGGCGAAGAAGCCCCCGGCAATCAACAGGACCAGCAGCAGGAAAATCAACAGGCGACGCTTGAGTTGGGCAGGCATGGGCAAACTGTAGTCGAGGAATTGTAAGGAAAGTTATCAGCAGGCGAATCTGGCATACAGCCGATAAACGGTAAATGCCATCCGCTGATATTTGCCCATTCACCACGGCTTACGGGCGTTCCAGAGGCAAACTTGGCTTAAATGCCCTGCCTGCTGGAGCGGGGCGGGTGTCGCCTGTTACCATTCGCCGCTTGATTGTTTTGCTTTTCATTCTTTTCGAGACATGCCATGACCACCGTCCGCACTCGCATCGCGCCATCGCCTACCGGGGATCCCCACGTAGGTACCGCTTACATCGCATTGTTCAACTACTGCTTTGCCAAGCAGCATGGCGGTGAGTTCATCCTGCGCATCGAAGACACCGACCAGTTGCGTTCGACCCGCGAGTCCGAACAGCAGATCTTCGACGCCCTGCGCTGGCTGGGCATCGACTGGAGCGAAGGCCCGGACGTTGGCGGGCCGCACGGCCCGTACCGGCAGAGCGAGCGTGGCGACATCTATCAGAAGTACTGCCAGCAACTGGTCGACATGGGCCATGCGTTCCCGTGCTTCTGCACCGCTGAAGAGCTGGATCAGATGCGCGCCGAGCAAATGGCGCGCGGCGAAACGCCACGCTACGACGGCCGCGCGCTGCTGCTGTCGAAAGAAGAAGTCGCCGCTCGTCTGGCCGCTGGCGAACCCCACGTGATCCGCATGAAGGTGCCGAGCGAAGGCGTTTGCGTGGTGCCGGACATGCTCCGTGGTGATGTCGAGATCCCGTGGGATCGCATGGACATGCAAGTGCTGATGAAGACCGACGGCCTGCCGACGTACTTCCTCGCCAACGTCGTCGACGATCACCTGATGGGCATCACCCACGTCCTGCGCGGCGAAGAATGGCTGCCATCGGCACCGAAACTGATTCTGCTGTACGAATACTTCGGCTGGGAGCAACCAGAGCTGTGCTACATGCCGCTGCTGCGTAACCCGGACAAGAGCAAGCTGTCCAAGCGCAAGAACCCGACTTCGGTGACGTTTTACGAGCGCATGGGCTTCATGCCGGAAGCGATGCTCAACTACCTCGGTCGCATGGGCTGGTCGATGCCGGACGAGCGCGAGAAGTTTTCGCTGCAGGAAATGGTCGACAACTTCGACCTCAAGCGTGTTTCGCTGGGCGGGCCGATCTTCGACATCGAGAAGCTGTCGTGGCTAAACGGCCAGTGGCTGCGTGATCTGCCGGTGGAAGAGTTCGCCGCACGCGTGCAGAAGTGGGCGTTCAATTCCGAATACATGATGAAGATCGCGCCGCATGTTCAGGGTCGCGTCGAAACCTTCAGCCAGGTTGCACCGCTGGGCGGGTTCTTCTTCGCTGGTGGCGTTAACCCGGATGCCAAGCTGTTCGAATCGAAGAAGCTTTCGGGTGATCAGGTTCGCCAGTTGATGCAGTTGATCCTGTGGAAGCTGGAAAGCCTGCGTCAGTGGGAGAAGGACAACATCACTGCGACCATTCAGGCGGTGGTCGAATCGCTGGAGTTGAAACTGCGCGATGCGATGCCGCTGATGTTCGCTGCGATCACTGGTCAGGCGAGTTCGGTGTCGGTGCTCGATGCGATGGAAATCCTTGGCCCGGATCTGACCCGTTATCGTCTGCGTCAGGCGATCGACCTGCTGGGCGGCGTGTCGAAGAAAGAAAACAAAGAGTGGGAAAAACTGCTGGGCGCTATCGCCTGATAACTTAACCCCCCTGTAGGAGCTGCCGAAGGCTGCGATCTTTTGATCTTGATCTTTAAACGGCAACGTCAAAAGATCGCAGTCTGCGGCAGCTCCTACAGGGGCATGCTTTATCCCAAGTCCCGGATTTACGGGGGAGGGCGGTAAGTGATTGTTATGCCGACGAAAAACTTTGAAAAATTTCAAAAATAAGTTTGACAGGCTTTCGATACGCCCTTAAGATTCGCCCCGTCCTCAGCGATGACATCAACGATGAGGGGCTATAGCTCAGCTGGGAGAGCGCTTGCATGGCATGCAAGAGGTCAACGGTTCGATCCCGTTTAGCTCCACCAATTTACACTTCAAGGTCTGGCCACACCGGCCTTGAAGCGATCAACACTCAGCGTTGATCAGTTGTATAGAAGGGTTTGCGTCCCCTTCGTCTAGTGGCCTAGGACACCGCCCTTTCACGGCGGTAACAGGGGTTCGAGTCCCCTAGGGGACGCCAGTTTTACAGAAGCGATGTTGCAAAATGTCGCTCCGCCGCGAGGCGAAAAATCCGGGGCTATAGCTCAGCTGGGAGAGCGCCTGCATGGCATGCAGGAGGTCAGCGGTTCGATCCCGCTTAGCTCCACCAATTTACACTTCAAGGTCTGGCCACACCGGCCTTGAATCGATCAGTTCTCAGCGCTGATCAGTTGTATAGAAGGTTTGTGTCCCCTTCGTCTAGTGGCCTAGGACACCGCCCTTTCACGGCGGTAACAGGGGTTCGAGTCCCCTAGGGGACGCCACGATTACCCGCTCTGCGGGATTTTATAAGGGTCATTCAATTATTGAATGGCCCTTTTGTTTGTCTGGCGTTTGGCCAATTCTCCTTTTTCCTTACACTGTGCATCAGACCAGCGGTCATATCCTTGACTTGCAGAATATTATTATGCGAATAATATTCTAGTCGTAATATTCGGAGGCAACGATGAACGATAAAAAAGCTCAAACCCGCGAACGCATCCTCAAGGCTGCCAGCGCTGCACTGATTCAGCGTGGCCCGGCGGACCCTAGCGTGGGCGAAGTGATGGGCGCAGCCGGCCTCACCGTCGGTGGCTTCTATGCGCACTTCGAAAGCAAGGACGCAATGATGCTCGAAGCGTTCAAGCAATTACTCGGTCGCCGCCGCGACCTGATTGCCGACATGGATGCCGAATTGACCGGCGAAGAGCGCCGCGCCTTGGTTGCCGCGTTCTATCTGTCGCGCAAGCACCGTGATTCCAGCGATGCCGCGTGCCCGATTCCAGCTTCGATTGGCGAGTTGGGTCGTTTGCCGGAATCGTTCCGCATCGCGCTGAACGAACACCTGGAGTTGATGATCGCGCAGTTGGCGTCCAGTCCCGAGGACACCGACAAAGCCCTGGCCGACGTGGCCTTGATGGTGGGTGGTCTGGCGCTCGCCAGGGCGCTGGGTCCGGGAGATTTATCCGATCGATTGCTGCGCGCTGCCAAGTCGGCGGTGCGTTGACCTGAAGGCAGCACGCCTGAGGAGAGAGCGATGAACACGTTGAAGTGGGTTCGTGGCGTTAATGGCACCTTGGGCTGGATTGCACCGCAACGAGTGGCGAGCAAAATGCGCCTGGCGTTCATGACGCCGCGTTCGCTGCCGCTGCGGGATTGGGAGTTGCCGTTGTTGGCGAGCTCTGAACGGATCACCTTGCGCTTTGGCCTCTCGGCGCTGCGCTGGGGTCAAGGCCCGACGGTGCTGCTGATGCACGGTTGGGAAGGGCGGCCAACCCAGTTTGCCGCGCTGATCACTGCACTGGTCGATGCCGGTTACACCGTTGTGGCGCTCGATGGTCCGGCCCATGGTCGTTCGCCGGGGCGTGAAGCCAATGTCGTGTTGTTCGCTCGGGCAATGCTCGAAGCCGCTGCCGAATTGCCGCCACTGCAAGCGGTGATCGGTCACTCCATGGGCGGCGCCAGCGCCATGCTCGCTGTGCAACTGGGCTTGCGCACCGAAACCCTCGTCAGCATCGCCGCACCTGCGCGAATTCTTGGTGTGCTGCGCGGTTTTGCCCGCTACGTCGGTATGCCGCCGCGAGCGCGTTCCGCCTTCATCCGCCAGGTCGAGCAAGATGTCGGGATGCGCGCCGCTACGCTCGACGTTGCCCACTATCAACTGGATATGCCCGGCCTGATCGTGCATGCCGAGGACGACAACTTCGTCTCGGTCAAAGAGTCGCAACTGATCCACGAATCCTGGTTCGACAGCCGCTTGCTGCGGCTTGAGGGCGGCGGTCATCAGCGCGTGCTGGCCGACCCTCGCGTGGTTGATGGCGTGTTATCACTGCTGGCCGGCCGCAGCCTCCAGGCGCGCCAATCAGCCTGAGCTCCGTTACACTGCCCCGGTTGAATACATTGACCGGGAGTGGGGCATGGGCTGGGATCGGGCAACGCCGTTTACCATTGATCTGCAAGTAGGCGCCGAGGATATCGACGGCTTGGGCCACGCGAACAACGCGGTGTACGTGACCTGGCTGGAGCGTTGCGCCTGGCGCCACTCGCAGCGTCTGGGTCTGGATCTGGTCGAGTATCGGCGCCTGGATCGGGCGATGGCCGTGGTTCGTCACGAGATCGATTATCTGGCTGCGGCCTATGAAGGCGACGAACTGCAATTGGCGACCTGGATTGTCGATTGGGATCAGCGCCTGAAAATGACCCGGCATTTCCAGCTCAAGCGCCCGAGCGACAACACCACGCTGCTGCGTGCGCAAACCACTTTCGTCTGTATCGAGCTGTCCACGGGCAAGCCCAAGCGCATGCCGGCCGAGTTCATCGAAGGCTATGGTCCGGCGATCCAGATCCCGGAATCTGCGAAAATCTAATGTAGGAGTGAGCCTGCTCGCGATAGCGGTGTGTCAGCCAACATATGCCTCACTGACACACCGCTTTCGCGAGCAGGCTCGCTCCCACAAGGTTTCTGCGAATTCCTGCGATATCCAGTAAACTGCCGCACGTTTTTCTTCAAGTAGTGTTTTCCCATGCAAATTGCTCTGGCACCCATGGAGGGGTTGGTCGACGACATTCTCCGCGACGTGCTGACCCGCGTTGGCGGCATCGACTGGTGCGTGACCGAATTCATTCGCGTCAACGACCAGTTGCTCACTCCAGCCTACTTTCACAAGTTCGGCCCTGAGCTGCTCAATGGCGCGCGTACCGCATCCGGCGTGCCATTGCGCGTGCAATTGCTCGGCTCCGATCCTGTATGCCTGGCGGAAAACGCTGCACTGGCCTGCGAACTCGGCTCCGAAGTGATCGACCTCAACTTCGGCTGCCCGGCCAAGACCGTTAACAAATCCCGGGGCGGCGCCGTGCTGCTCAAAGAGCCGGAATTGCTTAACCAGATCGTCGAACACGTGCGCCGCGCCGTACCCGCGCACATTCCCGTGACCGCGAAAATGCGCCTCGGCTTCGACAGTCCCGACGGTTCGCTGGTCTGCGCCACGGCATTGGCTGAGGGCGGCGCCGAGCACATTGTGGTTCACGCCCGTACGAAAATGGACGGCTACAAACCGCCCGCACATTGGGAGTGGATTCCGCGTGTGCAGGACGTGGTCAAAGTCCCGGTGTTCGCCAACGGCGATATCTGGAGCGTCGAAGACTGGCGTCGTTGCCGCGAAATCAGTGGCGTGGAAGACATCATGCTCGGCCGCGGACTGGTGTCGCGTCCGGATCTGGCCAGGCAAATCGCTGCCGCCCGCGGTGGCGAAGAAGTGGTCGAGATGACCTGGGCCGAGCTGATGCCGCTGATCCAGGACTTCTGGCTGCAAGCCAAAGCGCAGATGACTGCACGTCAGTCGCCGGGCCGTTTGAAGCAATGGCTGGCCATGCTGACGCGCAATTATCCCGAGGCCACTGAGCTGTTTACCGTGCTGCGTCGTGAAACTGAGCCGGATCATGTCTCGCGTTTACTCGGTCTGCCGGTTGCCGAAGCGGCCTGAAAAAAATCTGCAAATAATCTCTTGAAATCATTTCAGTGGTCCCTATTTAAGGGTTACGCGATGCCGAATTCGGGTCGCGGAGTCAAAAAACCTTGCTGATTGTTTTCAGGAGATTTGAACCATGAGTACTGCATTTTCCCTCGCACCACTGTTCCGTTCCTCGGTGGGTTTCGACCGTTTCAACGACCTGTTCGAAACCGCCCTGCGCAACGAGCCGGGCAGCAGCTATCCACCTTACAACGTGGAAAAACACGGTGATGACCAGTACCGTATCGTCGTTGCGGCGGCCGGTTTCCAGGAAGAAGACCTGGAACTGCAAGTCGAAAAAGGTGTGCTGACCATCAGTGGCGGCAAGCGTGATGCCAATGAAGGCGTGACCTTCCTGCATCAGGGCATTGCCCAGCGTGCTTTCAAGCTGTCCTTCCGTCTGGCCGATCACATCGAGATCAAGGCTGCGGATCTGAGCAATGGTCTGCTGAGCATCGACCTGTTGCGCGTGATCCCGGAAGAGGCGAAAGCCAAACGCATCCCGATCAACGGGACGCAGAAGCCGGCGTTGCAGCACTGAGTCACGTGCCGCAACACAATCGTCTGAACGGACGATGAGCCGCTGAATGAAGGCCCCGATACGTCGGGGCCTTTTTTGTGGGCGAAAGAAAACCGTTGTTCGACTTTGCCGCTGGCGGCGGTTTCTCTACAATCCGCGGCAGTTTTGCCGACCCCCATTCCTCACCGGTCGGCCTGGAGCCTTTTTTCATGGACGAGATTCAACAGCGCTGGCTGTGCGCTTTGTCTGCGCCAATGGCGGCGATCAATACCGGCGCCAGCTACGACGACCCGGCCTTCTGCAACGATCGCTACATCGACCTGAAAGACAGC
This sequence comes from Pseudomonas sp. IT-232MI5, assembly GCF_949767845.1. Lineage (NCBI taxonomy): Bacteria > Pseudomonadati > Pseudomonadota > Gammaproteobacteria > Pseudomonadales > Pseudomonadaceae > Pseudomonas > Pseudomonas sp. IT-232MI5. The sequence goes on along the minus strand of NZ_CATKQE010000022.1, from coordinate 505,927 downwards.
TGGGGTATCGACGACCGTGGGCAATTGTTCGACATGCTCGAACGGATGACCGACGACGGCCATGCCAAGCACCTCAGCGCGGCCTATTTGGCTTGGCAGCGTTGTCTGCCAAGTGAATGGCAGGCCTTGCTTGAAGATCTCACTCCCCGCGAACGCATCCTGCATGAGTTTGCCAGTCGCACGTTCGGCAGTTGTGGGCCGGGCGGGATTTTGTCCTGGGACTATGGCCGCATGGGCTTTCTCTTGCGTTGCGCGGTGCGCAATCAGTGGATCGATCTGGACGAAAGCAACTGGCTGCACAGTCGTTTGGCCCTCAGAGCGCAATTTCACTACGGCAGCTGGATGGCTTACTTCGATGGCTTTGTGGTGGGCCGGACGTTTTGGTCGTGCCTGAGCGCCAGCGACGATGAGCTTGCGCGTGCGCTGGATCGACAAGGCGCCAACGCCCTTAACGTGCGGATTGCCCGCGGTCTTGCCGAGAACATCCCTCAGTTCCTAGCTGATTTGCCGTGGCACATGGAAATTGATTTGCCGCCGCGCCCGGCATCGCTCAAGGAGTTCGACTGGTCATGAGTTGCTGGATCCGCTTGGGCATCGAGCCTACTAACGACGAAAACCTGATTCGCAACGCCTACCGCGCACGTTTGCCGGCGCATCACCCGGAGACCGATCCGCAAGGGTTTCAGGCGCTGCGCATGGCCTACGAAAACGCCCTGCGTCTGGCGCGTGAAGATGAGGAAGAAGAGCCCGAGGACGAGTACGAGTCCCAAGCCTCAGAACAGACTGTCGTTGAGGTCCCTCCAGTATTCGGGGAGTTCTGCGAGCTGCTGGATGATCCTGCGCGCCGGTTCAATTTCGCCGCGTGGCAGGCCTTTGTCCGAGGGCTGGATGAGCTGTCACTGGACGTGCTCGATGAACTCAGTTGGGGGCTTTACCACCGGCTGGCCGACGCCGGCCCGTTGTCGTACCGCTGCGCGAATCTGTTGGCCAAACGTATGGCCTGGGATCAGCAGTTGCTGGATCTTGCGTTCGACGACGCCCATCAGGTCGAATCCTTTCTACAGCGAATCGCAACGCCTGACCCGTTCGACACGGATCTGATGGGAACTTGGTCAGAGGCAGCCCAGACCGAATCGCTGTGGTACGCCCGTAGCCTCGATTTCATCTTCACCCAGCGCCCACTCCATGAGTTCGCCGACTTCGCCAGTCAGCACACCTGTCTGCCGTTGCCGAATGATGCCGCGTTCCTCAAGCGCCTGTTGGTGCAGTTCACTCAGGCAGGCATCGGCGGGCCGACGTTTTTGCAGTGCTGTATCGAACAGCAGCTTGCCGCACCGGATGATGTCGACTGGCTTTACCTGTTGGCGTGCCAGAACAGTCTGCTGGGGCGAGACGATCAGGCATTGCCGTGCTGGATCCGGCTGTGGAATGAGCATCGCCATCCGATGGCGGAAAGTCGTCTGCTGGAGCTGTGTGCCAAGCGCCAGCCGACTTTTCTGCCGCTGCTGATTCAGGCATTCGATCGCCTGCAGGGTATTTCGGACTGGCCAAAGGATCTTGGCGATGATGGCCAGGTGTATGGCTGTCCGTCACAACACCCCGAGACGCTGAACCGTTGGCTGGGTGTCGGACGGTTGAAGCTTGAGAGCCTTGCGCAAAGCTTTGTCGATTGGCGCATGAGCGGTGATGAACTGCCATTGCTCGCGCAATTGCTCGGCGAAAATGCCGACAGCCGATTGCTGCATCTGTACCGCCACGCCTGGGCGTTGCATCGGGGTGATTCGGCGTTGTTGCAGCAGATTGTGGATGCACCGCTGCCGATCGATGCCCTCGAAAGCCTGGTGATGAGCGGATTCAAATATCAGGCCGCGCAACACCTGCGTTGGCTGGGCGGGGCACCGATTGCGCTGGCCATGAGCGCGTTCAGCGACGCAAATTCGGTTTCGCAGGCATTGCCGCAGGTACTGACGGAGGGCGAGCCGCACAAGGTCTGTCGTTTGTGGTTGCGTCGCTTGCGGCCTTACAGCGACGCTGCGCTGGAACGACTGGCAGACGCGTTCACGCTGGCCGCGGTCAAAGATGATTGCGACTTGTCCGAACTCGACTTGATTCTGCAGTTGAGCCGGCGCGGGATTCAGTTGCCGCCGGTCGGGCTCGGTGGGGTCACTTGGGAGTGGCACGCGCAGACCCTGTTTTTGCTGGCATTGCTGGAACAACCCGAACGCTGGCTGCAGATGATTGACGCGCAGTGCGTGGAGCGCCTGCCTTTCAATCCGGCCCATCCGTTGAGTCGCCTGCAACCGTTGTTGCGGCGCTTGCAGCGTGAGCAAGGCCATTGCGCCGGTTTGCTCGGATGGCTGCAAGGCAATGACCCGGTGCACGGTTTGTTGGTGCAGCAATTGTTCAGCGTGCAGCAGGCACTCGACAGCGTGCGGTTGCCGGCCAATAGCCTGCTTTACACCTGTCTCGAAAGTGATCGTGCTGCCTGCGGCGACGATTTGCTGGGTTTGATGATGTTCTGGGGCGTGCTCTATCACGATCCGAGCCTGAGTGCCGAGCAGCATCGCGCATTGTTGCAATCGATCGCGGCGATCAGTTGTGAGGACGATTGGTTCGAAGGCTTCCGCGACGGTTTGATCAAAGGCGAACCGGTGTGGCCGCCGCGCAAAGTGCTGACCGATTTTGGTGTCGACAAACTGCTGGCGTATGAAGCACTGGATGCACTCAAGGGCTTGATTCGCTATGGCGCTGCCGGGGTGCCGAAAACGCGCGTCCTGCGCCAACTGCAACAGGGCAAGGACGATGTGCAGAACAGCATCGGGCTGCGCCTGGCCTTGTGCGCATTATTGTCCTGGTCGGAACGATTACTGCTGGCGAAAAGCGATGTTCAGCCGGTACCGGCGACAGCGATCTGGCGTCTGGGATCGCGGTTGGGGCGTAAGGCTTTTATCGCTCAGGTCTTGGCCTGCGTGGTGATTGCGCCGGTGGCAGGGCTGATCAGTGGCACTACGGGCGCAGGCATTCTTATCCTGCTATTGGCTGTGCTGCTGTTGTTCGGCGCCATTCTGCGCCGTTTGCACGACATGGGCCGGGGCATTCCGACGTTGCTGATCTTCATGGTGCTGACGCCGGTTCTGCCATTCCTGCCTTTGGTGCTGTTCGGCTTTCCCGGTGACAAGTTGCCCAACCGCTATGGTGTGCCGCCGGACAGCGGCGATTCCGAAATGCTGTCCGGCGGCTTGCAGGCTGCCTTGCGGCGGCTCAACGGTTAGAGGCGCAGTTGATCCAGCGCCTTGTTCAGCTCTGAGCGATGGCTGGCAATCTCCGAGGGTTGCTGGCCGGCGAGCACGGTAGTGAAGTTGTGCAGCCATTCGGCAATGTGCTCGCGTTGCGTGCCGAGGCTTTGCATCCATGCCCGCTCCAGACGGGCGAGCAACGTGCGGTTGGGCAGCGCGTCGCGTGGATGGACTTTCAGAGTGGACAGCCGGTTATGGCTGTCTCGGCGTGCTTGCTCATCCAGACCCGTGGGGCTGCGGTCGATGCTGTGACTGTGACGCTCGCCGGTTTCGAGCAGGGTGACGTCGACTTCGAGCAGACCGTTGATGTCATAACTGAAGCGCACGTCCAGTTCCTGGATGTGTTCAGTGGGCGTCAACGTGACATCGAAAGCATCAATCAGAATGTTGTCGCAAACCCACGGCCGCTCACCCTGATAGACGGCGATGCGCAGCAGCGATTGCTTAGGCTGGGTGGTGTAATAACGCTCCACCCTTGACGTCGGAATGATGGTGTTACGTTCGATGATGGGCGAGAAGGCACCTTTGATGTCTTCTCCACGCATGGTCGCAATCCCCAGCGTATACGGGCAGACATCCGTCAGAATCAACTCTTCAACCGCCCCGTCACGCGCCTTGCACGCCGCTTGCGTCGCCGCCCCCAGCGCAACAATCGTGTCCGGATCAAGATGCCGGTAAGGCAGGCGCCCGAACAGCGTGGCAACCATTTGCTGCACCGCCGGCATGCGCGTGGCGCCGCCGACCAGCACCAGGCTGTCGAGGTCACGGGGCTTGAGGCGAGCGTCGCGCAGGGCTTGTTCGATCGGCGCGCGTAAACGGGCCAGCAACGGTTCCCAGATCTTTACTGCGGCGGCTTCGTCCAATGACCATTCGAAGGTCTTGTCGGCGTGGCGCCAGCTCAGGTGTTGAGTGCCTTCGCCCAGTTTGCATTTGAGCTGCTCAAGGGCATCACCGAGGCTGGCCATGCTTTGCGCATCGACCATGGCCGGGGTCAGTTGCCAGTGTTTCAGGCAGGCCTGCAACAGGGCGGCGGTGAAGTCTTCGCCGCCGAGAAAGTTGTCGCCGGTGGAGGCGTGCACTTCGATCAGTGGCAACGCGTATTCCAGCACCGTGACGTCGAAAGTACCGCCGCCCAGATCGAAGATCAGCGTGCGTTCGAATTTCTGTTCATGCAGCCCGTAAGCCATCGCCGCAGCGGTCGGCTCGTTGATCAGGCGTGTCACCGAGAGCCCGGCCAATTCGGCGGCAAACAGCGTGCGTTTGCGTTGCTCGTCACTGAAATACGCCGGCACGGAAATTACCGCTTCCGACACCGGGTGGCCGAGAAAGGCTTCGGCGTCCTGCTTGAGCGAACCGAGGACCAGCGCCGACAATTCTTCCGGGCTGAACTGACGTGCACCGAGCTGGACGCGTTTATCGCTGCCCATAAAACGCTTGAACGCTGCAGCGGTGCGCTCCGGGTGCGTGGTCAGGCGGGCGCGGGCGGCTTTGCCGACCAGAATCGTGTCGTCTTCATCGAGGCTGACCACCGAGGGCGTCAGCACATCGCCCAGAGCGTTGGGAATCAGGCGGGCCTGACCGTCCTGCCAGACGGCGATCAGACTGTTGGTGGTGCCAAGGTCGATGCCCAGCAGAGCCGGGCGGAGGAGGGTTGCATCCTGCATGAAAGATCTCGAAACGGCGCAAAAAACGCGACCCTACAGGTTGCCGCAAACCGTGGCAATTGCGCGTCTGTTGCAACGTGCACCGGTTATGGCAGGAGCTTTTTCAGATCCTCCAGTGCAACCGGTCGACTGTGCAGATAACCCTGATACAAATGGCAGCCCAAGCCTTGCAGGAACGCCAGTTGTTCCGGGGTTTCCACGCCCTCGGCAATCACCTCCAGCTCCAGACTGCGCGCCATGGCGACGATCGCGCGGATAATCTCGGCATCGTTCGGATCGGTCGTCGCATCGCGGATAAACGACTGATCGATTTTCAGTGTGTCCACTGGTAGCCGCTTGAGGTAAGTCAGTGACGAATAACCGGTGCCAAAGTCATCCATGGCGAAGCTCACACCGAGCTTTTTCAGCCGGCGCATTTTGCTGATGGTGTCTTCCAGATTCTGGATGACAATGCCTTCGGTGATTTCCAGTTTCAGCAGCGAGCAGGGCAGGCCGTGGCTGCTCATGCTGTGTTCGATGCGCTCGACGAAGTCATTCTGACGGAACTGTCGTGGGCTGATGTTCACGCACAGGCTGAAATTCAGCGGGTCGACCCGTTTCTGCGCGATCAGTTGTTTGAAGGCATTGCAGGCCTCATCCAGAATCCAGGTGCCGACTTCGAGAATCAGGCCGCTGTCTTCCAGTACTTTGATGAACTCGGTGGGTGACTGCGCGCCCAGTTCCGGGTGATTCCAGCGCACCAGGGCTTCGGCGCCGATGATGCGGTTGTCGCGGGCATCGACCTGCGGCTGAAAGTGCACGTTGAATTCACCGCGCGACAGCGCCAGGCGCAGGTCGGTCTCCATGCGCAGCCGCTCGCTGGCGGCTTTCTGCATGGTGTTGTGATACATCTGCGTGGTGTTACGCCCGGAATCCTTGGCCCGGTACAGAGCAATGTCGGCGCGTTTGAGCAGATCGGTCGGCGTCGAGCCATGATCGGGAATCAGCGCCACGCCGATGCTCGGCGTCACTTGCAGGCGCTGGCCGTCGAGGAACATCGGTTCCGAGAGCAATTCGCGCAGGGTGTCGGCCAGATTGCGCACTTGCGTGCTGACTTCGTTGCGCGAGCCTTCGAGACCGCTGAGCAGCACGACAAATTCGTCGCCGCCGAGGCGTGCGACCGTGTCTTCCATGCGCACACTGGCTTCGAGCCGCGCGGTGATGATCTTCAGCACCGTGTCGCCGACCGGATGGCCGAGGGAGTCATTGATGTGCTTGAAGTGATCGAGATCGAGAAACAGCAACGCGCCGCGCAGGTTGTGACGCTTGAGCAGGGCGATCTGCTGGCTCAGGCGATCCATCAGCAAGGCGCGGTTGGGCAGGTTGGTCAGCGGGTCGTGATAGGCCAGATGGCGAATTTGCGCTTCGGCGTTTTTCAACAGGCTGACGTCGCGCGCGGTCAGCAGCAGGCACGCCGTTTCATTGAGGGTGATTGGCTCGACCGAGACTTCCACCGTCAGCATCTCCCCGCGCTTGTTGCGCCCGAGCATTTCCTGATGGTGCACGCGACCCTTGATCTGCAATTCGGCGAGTAATGCCGAGCGCTGTTTTTCCTCAGCCCAAATCCCGACCTGATAAACCGTTTTGCCCACGACTTCTTCAGCGCGATAGCCAGTGAGACGGCAAAAACCGTCGTTGACCTCCAGATAACGCCCGGTGTCGCGCTCGGTGATGGTGATCGCGTCGGGGCTGGAGTGAAAGGCCTTGGCGAATTTCTCTTCACTGGCTTTCAGCGCCGCTTCCGAACGCTGTTGTTGGGTGATGTCACGCAGGGTGGTGACGATGCACGGTTGATCGCCGACGCTGATCTGCCGGCTGGAAATCACGCAGGTCAGTGATTGGCCATCCTTGTGCTGAACGATGATTGCGACGTTGCTCAGGCCCTGTTCGCGAATCACTCGTTCGATGCGTTGCAGGCTTTTCGCCGAGGCGTCCCACAGGCCGATTTCTTCGGCGGTGTGGCCGATGACGTCGGCGGCGCTCCAGCCGAACGTCTGGGTAAAGCTGTTATTGATTTCGATGAACTCGCCACTGTCCTGGCGGGTGACGCAGATCGGGTCCGGGCTGACTTGGAACAGCGTGGCGAATTTCTCTTCCGAGGCCACCAGCCGCTGTTCGCGTTCGACCTGATCGGTGATGTCGAGCAGCGTGCCGGCCATGCGCAGCGGCGCGCCGTTGTCGTCGCGGTAGAGGCGGGCGCGGCTTTCCAGATAGCGCGAGCTGCCGTCCGGCAGTTGCACGCGATAGGTCAACTGATAATTGCCCGCCGGGCCTTCGCGCAGGCTGCGGTAGGCGTCGCGCATGCTGTCGCGTTCCTCACCGGGCACGCCTTCGAAAAACTCTTCGAACGACTCATGAAACGGTTTCGGCTCCAGACCGTGCAGTTGCGCGGCCCGCGCCGAGCCGTAGAGCATGCCGCTGGGAATGTGCCAGTCCCAAGTGCCGAGCTGCGCCGAGTCCAGCGCCAGATCGAGGCGTTCCTGGCTGTCCTTCAAGGCGTGTTCGGCGGCTTTGCGTTCGGTGGTGTCGAGGAAGGTGCTGAGCAGATAGGGCTGACCTTCGAGTTCGACCTTCTGTGCGCTGAGAATGCCGTCGTGAATCTGCCCGTTACTGGCGCGAAACTGCACCTCCATGCTGATCAATTCGCCCTTGGTGTTGGTCTTCTTGACCAGTTCGCCGCGTTGCTCCGGATGCACCCACAAACCCAGCTCCAGAGTGGTGCGGCCGATGGCGCTCTGCACCGGCCAGCCGAACAGGCTTTCGAAATACTGATTGGCTTCGCTGATCAGGCCGTCTTCCTGACGGGTCAGCAGGACCATGTTCGGGCACAGGTGAAAAAGTGTCGCGAAACGTTTCTCCGAACTGCTCAGGGCCTGTTCGCGTTGGCGCTGGTGGGTGATTTCACGAATCACCCCGATCATTCGGGGGCGGCCGTTTTTATCCGGCAGCAGGCTGCCGCTGATCTCCAGCCAGTGCAGGCTGCCATCAGGCCAGCGGATACGGTGGTGCATCGCTTGTTCCAGCGGCGCCCCGGCAATCACCGCGTGGAAGGCGCGAACGGTTTTCGCCCGGTCTTCCGGCGGCAGCAGGTCGAGGTATTCCAGATCTTCGGGCAGCGGTTGCCGAGGATCGAAGCCGAACAAGGCCTGGGTGCCACGCGACCAACTGATCTGCCCGCGCTCGATGTCCCAATACCAGGCGCCGAGCCGCGCGCCGTTGAGCGCCGCCAGCAATTGCGGCGCGCTTTCCCAGCTCTGCTCGGAATGACGCGGGTCAATCGCCTGAATACGCGGCATCGGCGGAATTCGGTCAACAGATTTCGGCATCGTGGACAGGCCTTGAGCTGATGGTGGCGTTAGGCACAGGGGCAGCGGCTCTATAGGAGTAGCACAAGTTGGCCTCAAGTCCCTGGCAGATCGATTTGTGCATCCAGTAAGGCCATAAAGGCCCGTGCCGCATTCGAGAGCGTCCGTTCAGTGTGCAGGATATAGCCTAGCTGGCGACTGAGCTGTATGCCCGGCAATACGATGCTTGCCACCTGCTCATCGAGCATGGTGCGCGGCAAAACGCTCCAGGCCAGGCCAATCGAGACCATCATCTTGATGGTTTCCAGATAGTTGGTGCTCATGGCGATATTCGGCGTCAGGCCTTGGGCCTCGAACAAGCGTTGGACAATGTGGTGGGTGAAGGTGTTGCCACCGGGGAAAACCGCCGGATGACCGGCAATGTCCGCCAGATTGACCGGGCCATTGCTGATCAGCGAATGCTCCGGGGCAACCACGAAATCCAGCGGGTCGTCCCAGACGGGCGTGGCTTTGACCAGTGCGTGAGGTTCCGGCGCCAGGGTGATGACCGCCAGTTCGGCGCGGCCATGGAGAATTTCTTCGTAGGCCACTTCCGAATCAAGGAACTGAATATCCAGCGCAACCTGTGGGTAACGACGGGTGAATTCGCGCAATAGCGGCGGCAAACGGTGCAAACCGATGTGGTGACTGGTGGCCAGTGTCAGGCGCCCGCTGACTTCGCCGGTCAGATTGGTCAGCGCGCGGCGAGTGTCATCGAGCACGTTGAGAATCTGATAAGCCCGCGGCAGCAGGGCGCGGCCGGCCTCGGTCAGGCCGACTTCACGGCCCAGCCGATCAAACAACCGCACCTTCAACTGCTGCTCCAGCCCGGCGATGCGTTTGCTGATCGCCGGCTGCGTCAGGTGCAGGCGTTCGCCGGCGCCGGAGAAGCTGCCGGTCTCGGCAATCGCGATAAAAGCGTTGAGGTTGGCCAGATCCATGTTCGTATTCCAGTTGGTTATCCAAAGCATAAAAAATATGAATTTGAGTTATTTAATCTAACCCCATAGGATCGGCCTCACAAGCCAAAGGGTTATTGATAAGCCCAGGGCATAGAAACAAGCTGATGAGGAACCGTCTGATGGCCGGCAAAACGCTCTACGACAAGCTCTGGGATTCGCATTTGGTCAAGCAGCGCGACGATGGCTCGGCGCTGATCTATATCGATCGTCACATCATCCACGAAGTGACTTCGCCGCAAGCCTTCGAAGGCCTGCGTCTGGCCGGGCGCAAGCCTTGGCGCATCGATGCCAACATCGCGACCCCGGACCACAACGTACCGACCACGCCAGAGCGCAAGGGCGGCATCGCAGCCATTGCCGATCAGGTCTCGCGTTTGCAGGTTCAGACCCTCGATGACAACTGTGATGAATACGGCATCGTCGAGTTCAAGATGAACGACGTGCGCCAAGGCATCGTCCACGTCATCAGCCCGGAGCAGGGAGCGACCTTGCCGGGCATGACCGTGGTCTGCGGCGACTCGCACACCTCGACCCACGGCGCGTTCGGCGCTCTGGCCCACGGTATCGGCACTTCCGAGGTCGAGCACGTGCTCGCCACCCAGTGCCTGGTCGCGAAGAAAATGAAGAACATGCTGGTTCGCGTTGAAGGGCAATTGCCGTTCGGCGTGACCGCCAAGGACATCGTTCTCGCGGTGATCGGCAAGATCGGCACCGCCGGCGGTAACGGTCACGCCATCGAATTCGCTGGCAGCGCGATCCGCGACTTGTCCGTCGAAGGCCGCATGACCATCTGCAACATGTCCATCGAAGCCGGTGCCCGTGTTGGCCTGGTGGCAGCGGATCAGAAAACCGTCGACTACGTGAAGGGCCGTCCATTCGCACCGAAAGGTGAGCAGTGGGACATGGCCGTCGAAGCCTGGAAAGATCTGGTCTCCGACGCCGACGCCAAGTTCGACACCGTGGTTGAACTCGACGCTGCGCAGATCAAGCCGCAAGTCAGTTGGGGCACTTCCCCGGAAATGGTTTTGGCCGTTGACCAAAACGTGCCGGACCCGGCCAAAGAAATGGATCTGGTCAAACGCGACTCGATCGTCCGCGCCTTGAAATACATGGGTTTGACTGCCAATCAGGCGATCACCGACATTCAGCTGGATCGCGTATTCATCGGTTCCTGCACCAACTCGCGGATCGAAGACTTGCGCGCTGCGGCGGTAATCGCCAAGGGCCGCAAAGTCGCCTCGACCATCAAGCAAGCGATCGTGGTGCCGGGCTCGGGTCTGGTGAAGGCTCAGGCAGAAGCCGAAGGTCTCGACAAGATTTTCCTCGAAGCCGGTTTCGAATGGCGTGAGCCGGGGTGCTCGATGTGTCTGGCGATGAACCCGGACCGTTTGGAGTCCGGCGAACATTGCGCCTCGACCTCCAACCGTAACTTCGAAGGCCGTCAGGGCGCCGGTGGCCGTACCCACCTCGTCAGCCCGGCCATGGCGGCGGCGGCAGCGGTGAACGGTCGTTTCATCGACGTTCGTGAATTGATCTAAAGGAGCGCAGCATGAAAGCTTTTACCCAGCACACTGGTCTTGTCGCGCCTTTGGATCGTGCCAACGTCGACACCGACCAGATCATTCCGAAGCAGTTTTTGAAGTCGATCAAACGCACCGGTTTCGGCCCGAACCTGTTCGACGAGTGGCGTTACCTCGATGTCGGGCAACCGTATCAGGACAACTCCAAGCGCCCGTTGAACAAGGATTTCGTCCTCAACGCCGAGCGTTATCAGGGCGCCAGCGTATTGCTCGCCCGTGAGAACTTCGGTTGCGGCTCCAGCCGTGAGCACGCGCCATGGGCGCTGGAAGAATACGGTTTCCGCAGCATCATCGCGCCGAGTTATGCCGACATCTTCTTTAACAACAGCTTCAAGAACGGTTTGTTGCCGATCATCTTGAGCGACGCTGAAGTCGATGAGTTGTTCAAGCAGGTCGAGGCCGAGCCGGGTTATCAACTGCAGGTCGATCTGCAAGCGCAGACCGTGACCCGTCCGGATGGCAAGGTGTACAGCTTCGAGATCGATGCGTTTCGCAAGCACTGCCTGTTGAACGGTCTGGACGATATCGGTTTGACCTTGCAGGACGGTGATGCGATTGCGACGTTTGAGGCCAAACATCGGGTTAGCCAGCCGTGGTTGTTCCGCGACGCGTGATTTACCTATGACGAATGACGCCATCACGAGCAGGCTCACTCCCACAGGGGAACGCATTCCAAATGTAGGAGTGAGCCTGCTCGCGATGAGTCCCTCAAAAGCAACACAAGGCTTAAACAAAAGGATGTCCTCATGACCAGCTCCGCCCAGCACGCTCAGGTCGTACAGAAGCAATTCGGTGAACAGGCCGCTGCCTACCTAAGCAGCGCCGTTCATGCTCAAGGCACCGAATTCGCTCTGCTACAAGCTGAGCTGGTCGGGCAGGGCGACGCCCGGGTGCTGGATCTGGGTTGTGGCGCCGGTCACGTCAGTTTCCACGTGGCACCGCTGGTCAGGGAAGTGGTGGCTTACGACCTGTCGCAGCAAATGCTCGACGTGGTCGCCACCGCTGCTGTTGATCGCGGTTTCACCAACATCGCCACGGTCAACGGCGCCGCTGAGCGTTTGCCGTTTGCCGATGGCGAGTTCGACTTCGTGTTCAGCCGGTATTCGGCGCATCACTGGAGCGATCTCGGTGTGGCCCTGCGCGAAGTGCGTCGGGTGCTGAAGCCGGGCGGTGTGGCGGCATTCGTGGATGTGTTGTCACCGGGCAGTCCGTTGTTCGACACTTACCTGCAAAGCGTCGAAGTGCTGCGCGACACCAGTCATGTGCGCGATTATTCCGCCGCTGAGTGGCTGCGGCAGGTCAGCGAGGCCGGTTTGCATGTGCGCAGTACCACGCGTCAGCGCCTGCGTCTGGAATACACCAGTTGGGTTGAGCGCATGCGCACGCCTGAAGTAATGCGCGCGGCGATCCGCCAGTTGCAGCAGTCGATGGGCAATGAAGTGCGCGAATATTTTGAGATTGATGCCGATGGCTCGTTCAGTACAGATGTAATCGTGCTGATGGCCGAGCGATAAGAATTTTTCCGGGCGCGCCTAAGGTGGCGCACCGACTGAAGACACGAGGAAAGCATGAGCAAGCAGATTCTGATTCTCCCAGGTGACGGTATTGGTCCGGAAATCATGGCCGAAGCGGTCAAGGTGCTGGAGCTGGCCAACGACAAGTACAACCTGGGCTTCGAGCTGAGCCATGACGTGATCGGTGGCGCCGCCATCGACAAGCACGGCGTACCGCTGGCCGATGAAACCCTCGACCGCGCCCGCGCTGCTGACGCCGTATTGTTGGGCGCCGTCGGTGGCCCGAAATGGGACACCATCGAGCGCGACATCCGCCCTGAGCGCGGCCTGCTGAAAATCCGTGCGCAACTGGGCCTGTTCGGCAACTTGCGTCCGGCGATCCTGTACCCGCAGCTGGCCGACGCGTCGAGCCTGAAGCCGGAAATCGTTGCCGGTCTGGACATTCTCATCGTTCGTGAGCTGACCGGCGGCATCTACTTCGGCGCGCCGCGCGGCACCCGTACCCTGGAAAATGGCGAGCGTCAGTCCTACGACACGCTGCCGTACAGCGAAAGCGAAATCCGCCGCATCGCCCGCGTCGGTTTCGACATGGCCATGGTCCGTGGCAAGAAGCTCTGCTCGGTGGACAAGGCCAACGTGCTGGCGTCCAGTCAACTGTGGCGTGAAGTGGTCGAGCAAGTGGCCAAGGATTATCCGGAAGTCGAACTGAGCCACATGTACGTCGACAACGCCGCCATGCAACTGGTGCGCGCACCGAAGCAGTTCGACGTGATCGTCACTGACAATATGTTCGGCGACATTCTGTCCGACGAAGCGTCGATGCTCACCGGTTCCATCGGCATGCTGCCGTCGGCCTCGCTGGATTCCAACAACAAGGGCATGTACGAGCCTTGCCACGGTTCCGCTCCGGACATCGCCGGTAAAGGCATCGCCAACCCGTTGGCGACCATTCTGTCGGTGTCGATGATGCTGCGTTACAGCTTCAATCTGCATGACGCGGCCGATGCCATCGAGAAAGCCGTTAGCGTTGTGCTCGATCAAGGGTTGCGCACTGGCGACATCTATTCGGCCGGTTGTAGCAAAGTCGGTACGCAGGAAATGGGCGACGCAGTAGTCGCCGCGCTGCGGAATCTGTAATCTCTCGGGCCCGCTGCGAAATTCAATACAAAGCAGCGGCCCACTTTTCAAGAAGGTGTAGTTGCGATGAAACGTGTAGGTCTGATCGGTTGGCGCGGGATGGTCGGTTCCGTGCTCATGCAGCGGATGCTGGAAGAGCAGGATTTCGATCTAATCGAGCCGGTGTTTTTCACCACGTCCAACGTCGGTGGCCAAGGTCCGTCCGTGGGCAAGGACATTGCTCCGCTCAAGGATGCTTACAGCATTGATGAGCTGAAGACCCTCGACGTGATTCTGACCTGCCAGGGCGGCGACTACACCAGCGAAGTGTTCCCGAAACTGCGCGAAGCCGGCTGGCAGGGTTACTGGATCGACGCGGCCTCGAGCCTGCGCATGAACGATGACGCGGTGATCATTCTCGATCCGGTCAACCGCAAGGTCATCGACCAGCAGCTCGACGCTGGCACCAAGAACTACATCGGCGGCAACTGCACCGTCAGCCTGATGCTGATGGGCCTGGGCGGCTTGTTTGAGGCCGGTCTGGTCGAGTGGATGAGCGCCATGACCTATCAGGCGGCTTCCGGTGCCGGCGCGCAGAACATGCGTGAACTGATCAAGCAAATGGGCGCGACCCACGCCGCTGTCGCTGATCAACTGGCCGATCCGGCCAGCGCGATCCTCGACATCGACCGTCGCGTTGCTGATGCCATGCGCAGCGAAGCGTACCCGACCGAAAACTTTGGTGTACCTTTGGCCGGCAGCCTGATTCCGTGGATCGACAAGGAACTGCCGAACGGCCAGAGCCGCGAAGAATGGAAAGCTCAGGCTGAGACCAACAAGATCCTCGGCCGCTTCAAGAGCCCGATTCCGGTCGACGGCATCTGCGTGCGCATCGGCGCCATGCGTTGCCACAGCCAGGCGCTGACCATCAAGCTGAACAAAGACGTGCCGATCGCTGATATCGAAGGGCTGATCAGCCAGCACAACCCTTGGGTCAAACTGGTACCGAACCAGCGCGAGATCAGCATGCAGGAGCTGAGCCCGACCAAGGTCACCGGCACCCTGAATGTTCCGGTGGGTCGTCTGCGCAAGCTGAACATGGGTTCGCAATTCGTCGGTGCCTTCACCGTTGGCGATCAACTGCTGTGGGGCGCGGCCGAACCGCTGCGTCGCATGCTGCGGATTTTGCTTGAGCGTTGATCGTTTGCAGCAATGAAAGAGCCCGCGCCTTGTGAGAGGTGCGGGTTTTTTTATGCCTGTGGTTTCTCGGGTGTCTGGATTGGCCCCATCGCTGGCAAGCCAGCTCCCACAGGGATTTGTGGAGTACATAAAATCTGTGAATCGCACCGCCCATTGTGGGAGCTGGCTTGCCAGCGATGAGGCCGGTGCAGGCGCCGCAAATCCTCGGCAGAAATTGCCTGCATGGCGGTCACCCGGTAAAGTGCCGCTCCCCCCGTTTCGCCAGAGGCTCGCACCATGACCCAGACCCTAGATATTGCCGTGATCGGCGCCACCGGTACTGTCGGCGAAACCCTCGTACAGATTCTCGAAGAGCGCGACTTCCCGGTCGGCAACCTGCACCTGCTGGCGAGCAGCGAATCTGCTGGCAGTTCGGTGCTGTTTCGCAACAAGAACGTGCGCGTTCGTGAAGTCGATGAATTCGATTTCAGCAAGGTCAAACTGGTGTTCTTCGCCGCCGGCCCGGCCATCACCTTGAGCTACGCCGCGCGTGCCCACGCCGCCGGTTGCTCGCTGATTGACCTGTCCGGTGCGCTGCCGGCCGATCAAGCGCCGCAAGTGGTGCCGGAAGCCAACGCCGCAGTACTCGCCAGTTTGAAAGCACCGTTCCAGGTCAGCAGCCCAAGCCCGTCGGCCACTTCGCTCGCCGTGGTGCTGGCGCCGCTGCTCGACCTGATCGATCTGCAATATGTGAATGTCACCGCCAATCTGGCCGTTTCCGCCCAAGGTCGTGAAGCCGTGACCGAGCTGGCGCGACAGACCGCCGAGCTGCTGAACATGCGCCCGCTGGAACCGACCTTCTTTGATCGGCAGATGGCCTTCAACCTGCTGGCGCAGGTCGGCACGCCTGACGCGCAGGGCCACACGCTGCTGGAAAAACGTCTGGTGCGCGAGTTGCGTCAGGTGCTGGCGCTGCCTTTATTAAAGATTTCCGCAACTTGCGTTCAAGCCCCGGTGTTTTTTGGCGATAGCTTTAGCGTGACCTTGCAGTCAGCGTCGGCTGTCGACCTGGCAAAAGTCAACGCTGCACTCGAAGACGCGGCCGGTATCGAGCTGGTCGAAGCCGGTGATTACCCGACCGCAGTCGGTGACGCGGTAGGGCAGGATGTTGTCTATGTCGGTCGCGTGCGCAGCGGTGTTGACGACCCGGCGGAACTTAATCTGTGGCTGACGTCAGATAACGTACGCAAGGGCGCGGCCCTTAACGCTGTGCAGGTGGCTGAGTTGTTGATAAAAGACCTGCTGTAAAAGATACTTGGCAACAATTTGTCGACTGATTCTAGGTGAGCGCTATGCTTGCCCAGATCGCTTGATAACGTGTCACCCTCCGGGACATTCCGGGGCATCAAAGAAATGATCGCGCGCGGCATCTGTCGTCGTCGCGCGCAATGCCTTACGGCAGCGGTATTCAACATCTTCTCGCTGGCCGAGGAACGTTCAAACAAAGGATGAGGCTATGGTTCAAGTTCGCAAACTGGTGTTAGCAATAGCGGCCGCCTCGGCGCTGTCCTCCGGTATGGCGCATGCCCTCGGGCTCGGGGAGCTGACCCTGAAGTCGACCCTGAACCAGCCGCTGGTGGCTGAAATCGAGCTGCTCGACGTCAAGGATCTCACCGCTGCCGAAGTGGTGCCGAGCCTGGCTTCAACTGAAGACTTTGCCAAGGCCGGCGTCGATCGCCAGGCCTTCCTCAATGATCTGACCTTCACCCCGGTGCTCAACGCCAGCGGCAAAAGCGTGCTGCGCGTGACCTCGAGCAAACCGCTGTCGGAACCGATGGTGAAATTCCTCGTCCAGGTGATGTGGCCGAACGGCCGTCTGCTGCGCGACTACAGCGTGCTGCTCGATCCCTCGAAGTTCTCGCCGCAGACCGCTGATGCCGCCGCGCAACCGGCGCCGTCGCAGACCATCACTGCGCCGACCACGGGCGCCACGCACTCGACGCAATACACCACCACGCCGCGCGACACCCTGTGGGAAATCGCTGCGAAAGCGCGTACCGGCGGTTCGGTGCAGCAGACCATGCTGGCCATTCAAGCGCTGAACCCGGATGCGTTCATCGGTGGCAACATCAACCGCCTGAAGACCGGTCAGGTGCTGCGCCTGCCGGATTCCGTGCAAAGCACTGCGTTGCCACAGTCGAAGGCCATTGCCGAAGTCGCTGCGCAGAACGAAGCCTGGCGTCAGGGCCGTCGTTATGTGGCCAAACCGGGCACCGGTCAGCAGCAGCTCGATGCGACCAATCGTGGTCGCGGCAATACCGGTGCTGCGCAGAACGCTCAGGACAATCTGAGTCTGGTTTCTGCTGAAAGCGCCAAGTCCCGCGGCAAAGGCCCGGCGGGTGATGCTAAAGCCTTGAGCAACAAGCTCGCGGTCACTCAGGAAAGCCTCGACACGACCCGTCGTGATAACGAGGAACTGAAAAGCCGCATGTCCGATCTGCAAAGTCAGTTGGACAAGCTGCAAAAACTGATCGAGCTGAAGAACAATCAGCTGGCAAAACTGCAGGCCGAAGGGGCGGGCGCTGCGCCGGCCGCCAACGCTGCTGCACCGGCGGTGCCTGCGATCACGGCTGAACTGGCTGCCACGCCGCCAGCCACTCCGGCAGAAGCGGCGCCGACGCCAGAGTCCGCCATTGCGCCACCGGCTGAAACGCCAGTCGTCGAGCCAGTGGTGACGCCGAAGCCGCCTGTCGATGACGAGAAAACCTTCAATGAGCTGCTGACCAATCCGATCCTGTTGGGTCTGGTCGGTGGCGGTGTAGTGGTTCTGCTGCTCCTGCTGTTGTTGCTGGCACGTCGCCGCAAGGCCCAGCAGGAAGCCGAGAAACATCTGCGCATGGCCCGCGCTCTGTCGGAAGAGCAAGAGTTCTCCGCCGAGCAGGATCTGCCGGAAAGCAGCTTCGAAGGTCTGGAAACCCCGGCGGCGAGCGTCAAGCTCAACACCCCGGCACCTGCTCCGGCACCCGTAGTGGCTCCGGTAGTTGCCCCGATCGTGATGGCTGAACCGATTGCGGCGCCGCTGGTGGCGCCGGCCGCCGAGCGCTCGGATGACGTGCTCGACAAGGCGCAGTCGCACATCAACGCCGGTCGCCTGAATCAGGCTGCTGCACTGCTGGAAGAGGGCGTCAGCCTGGAGCCGCAACGCAGTGATCTGCGTCTGAAGCTGATGGAAGTCTACGGTCAGCAGGGCGACCGCGATGCGTTCGTCGGTCAAGAGCGTCAACTGGTGGCCAATGGTGACAACTTCGCCAAGGTCGAAGAGCTGAAAAGCCGCTTCCCGGCAATGGCCGTCGTCGCTGCGACAGGTCTGGCCGCTGCTGCCGTGGCCGCCGAACTGGACGCGCAATACGTCAAGGATTTGCTGCTGGATGAGCCTGAAGCACCGGCGCCAGCGCCTGTGGAAGACGATCTGGACAGCGCGTTTGATCTGAGTCTGGACGATCTCGACAACATCACGCCGGTTGAGCCGGCGCCGGTGGTTGAGCCTGAAGCGCCGGTCGAGCTGGATGAATTCCCGGCGGACGACGACCTGAGCTTCGAATCGGTGCTGCAACAGCAGACCGATATCAAAGAGAACCTGGATGATCTGTCGGACTTCGACCTCGATCTGGACCTGGGTGCCGAACCGGCGCCTGCGGTTGACCTGGCGGACGATGACTTCCTGCTGGATCTGGACGAAGGCGTGAAGGATCTGCCGCCAGTCGAACCGCCGGTGGTGGCTGACGTGCCACAAGATGATCTGGAGCTGCCGGCCGATTTCGATCTGTCGCTGGCCGACGAAATGGACAGCAATCCTGCGGCTGAGCCGGATGCGTTCGCTGCCGAACTGGATGACGTCAACGCCGAGCTGGATCGTCTGTCGCAAACCATTGCCGAGCCGACCTTCACCGAAGCCGATGCGGCAATCGGTGGTGATCTGGGTGAAGACGATTTCGACTTCCTCGCTGGCACTGATGAAGCCGCTACCAAGCTTGATCTGGCTCAGGCCTACATCGACATGGGCGACAGCGACGGCGCACGCGACATCCTCAACGAGGTCGCCAGTGAGGGGAGCGAGGCACAGAAAAAAGAAGCTCAGGAAATGCTTTCGCACCTGGCATAAATCCAGCGGTAAACAAAAAACGGCAGCCCTTTGAGGCTGCCGTTTTTGTTTGTCTTTTTTGAATCAAAAGATCGCAGCCTTCAGCAGCTCCTACAGGGGAACGCCATCTCATGTAGGAGCTGCCGAAGGCTGCGATCTTTTGATCTTGAAACTGGTATCCCCGGTCCACAGCCTTATAATGCCCGCCTTTGCACAAACAGCAGGCTGTCCCACCTTGGCAAACATAGATAACCCGGTCGCCGAAATGGCTCCCGACGGCTTTTACCGCGTCGCGTTGGGCGTTGAGTACAAAGGCTCGCGTTACAGCGGCTGGCAGCGTCAGTTGACGGGTGTGGCGACGGTGCAGGAAGAGCTGGAAAAAGCCCTGTCGAAAGTCGCCAACTCACCGGTTTCGCTACAGTGCGCCGGACGCACCGACGCCGGCGTGCATGCCTGCGGACAAGTGGTGCACTTTGATACAACGGTCGATCGTTCGCTGAAAGCCTGGGTCATGGGCGCCAACATCAATCTGCCCCATGACATCAGCGTCAGTTGGGCTCGGGTGATGCCGGCGCATTTCCATGCGCGGTTCAAAGCCATCGCCCGGCGCTATCGCTACGTGATCTACAACGATCAGATTCGCCCGGCGCATCTCAATGAAGAAATCACCTGGAATCATCGCCCGCTGGATGTCGAGCGCATGGCCGAGGCCGCGCAGTATCTGATCGGCACTCACGATTTCAGCGCGTTCCGCGCCGGTCAGTGCCAGGCCAAGTCGCCGATCAAGAAGATGCATCACCTGCGTGTGACCCGTCACGGCAAGATGATCGTGCTCGATATTCGCGCCAATGCCTTCCTGCATCACATGGTGCGCAATATCGCTGGCGTGCTGATGACCATTGGTGCTGGCGAGCGTCCAGTGGAGTGGATGAAGGAAGTCCTCGAAAGCCGCGAGCGCCGCTCCGGTGGGGTGACCGCGCATCCGTACGGCTTGTATCTGGTACAGGTCGAGTACCACGACGAATTTCCGTTGCCCGAGCGTTTTATCGGGCCACATTTCCTTACGGGTTTCTCCGAACTTGACGGCTGACGCCCTCGAACGCTTTTGTTACCATCCGGGACTTTCTCGGATTTTGCCTCGGAGTTTTTCTCGATATGTCAGCCGTTCGCAGCAAGATCTGCGGGATTACCCGCATAGAAGATGCGCTGGCCGCCGTTGAGGCCGGGGCCGATGCGATCGGGTTTGTGTTCTATGCCAAGAGTCCGCGTGCGGTAACCGTACAGCAGGCGCGGGCGATTATTCAGGCATTGCCGCCGTTTGTGACTAGCGTAGGGCTGTTCGTCAATGCCAGCCGTTGCGAGTTGGGTGAAATCCTCGACGCCGTGCCGCTGGATTTGTTGCAGTTTCATGGTGATGAAGTCGCTGAAGACTGCGAAGGCTGGCATCGTCCGTACATCAAGGCGTTGCGGGTCAAGGCCGGTGATGACATTGCGGCGGCGGTTGATGCCTATCCGAGCGCCAGGGGCGTGCTGCTCGACACTTATGTCGAAGGTGTGCCCGGCGGAACCGGTGAGGCGTTCGACTGGTCATTGATTCCGCAGACGTTGAGCAAGCCGTTGATTCTCGCGGGTGGTTTGACCCCGGAGAACGTCGCAGATGCCGTGGAACGGGTAAAACCGTATGCGGTGGATGTCAGTGGCGGGGTGGAAGCGAGCAAAGGCATCAAGGATCACGCAAAGATCCGCGCGTTCATCAACGCCGTAAAAGGAATGTAGGAACCTGCCGGTTCCGATATTGATGTGACGGCTGGCAGTCTGCCGCCGTCCATCAATGCACTTGCACAAAGCAGGCGCGGCTGAGGGTTTCTGGATCGCACGCAGGTCATGTTTCGCGCTGATCGTGGCAGTCCGGCAACCATCGCCACACACATGAATTTAGCTGAAGGGCATACGCGGGGCTGCGAACCAGAGCGTTCGGGCCGCCGGTACTGGAGAAAGAAAGCATGAGCAACTGGTTAGTAGACAAACTGATCCCTTCGATCATGCGTTCCGAGGTCAAGAAGAGCTCGGTCCCTGAAGGTCTGTGGCACAAATGCCCGTCTTGCGAGGCGGTGTTGTATCGTCCGGAGCTGGAAAAGACCCTGGACGTGTGCCCCAAGTGCAACCACCACATGCGCATCGGCGCACGTGCGCGCATTGACATTTTCCTCGATGCCGAAGGTCGCAATGAACTGGGCGCCGATCTGGAGCCGGTTGACCGTCTGAAATTCCGTGACGGCAAGAAGTACAAGGATCGCCTGACCGCTGCCCAAAAGCAGACTGGCGAAAAAGACGCGCTGATCTCCGTCAGCGGTACCTTGCTGGGCATGCCAGTGGTGGTTTCGGCCTTTGAATTCGCCTTTATGGGCGGTTCCATGGGTGCCATCGTTGGTGAGCGCTTCGTGCGCGCCGCCAACTACGCGCTGGAAAATCGCTGCCCGATGATCTGCTTCGCCGCCTCCGGTGGTGCGCGCATGCAGGAAGCGCTGATCTCGCTGATGCAGATGGCCAAGACTTCGGCTGTGCTGGCGCGTCTGCGTGAAGAAGGCATTCCATTCATCTCCGTACTGACCGACCCGGTCTACGGTGGTGTTTCGGCGAGTCTGGCGATGCTTGGCGACGTGATCGTCGGTGAGCCGAAAGCCCTGATCGGCTTCGCCGGTCCGCGCGTTATCGAGCAAACCGTGCGTGAAAAACTGCCGGAAGGCTTCCAGCGCAGCGAATTCCTGCTGGAGCACGGTGCGATCGACATGATTATCCACCGTCAGGAACTGCGCCCGCGTCTGGGTAACCTGCTGGCACAGATGACTGGCAAGCCGACGCCGAAATTCGTCGCCGCGCCAATCGAGCCAATCGTGGTTCCTCCGGTACCTGCTGGCCTATGACCGAGCGCACCCTTGGCGAATGGCTCGCCTACCTTGAGCAGTTGCATCCGTCGGCCATCGACATGGGTCTGGAGCGTTCGCAACAGGTAGCGTCCCGCATGGGGCTGGGCCAGCCGGCGCCTCGGGTGATCACGGTCACTGGCACCAACGGCAAGGGTTCGACCTGCGCTTTCGTGGCTTCATTGCTGCGGGCGCAGGGCCTGAGCGTTGGTGTCTACAATTCCCCGCACCTGCTGCGTTATAACGAGCGGGTGCAGATCAATGGCGTCGAAGCTACTGACGCACAGCTGTGTGAAGCCTTCGCGGCGGTCGAGGCCGGGCGCGGCGATACTTCGCTGACTTACTTCGAAATGGGCACCCTCGCGGCGTTCTGGCTGTTTCAACAGGCCGGGCTTGATGCGGTGGTGCTGGAAGTCGGTCTGGGCGGGCGTCTGGATACGGTCAATGTGGTCGACGCCGATATCGCGCTGGTCACCAGCATTGGCGTCGATCATGCCGACTATCTGGGCGACACCCGCGAGTCCGTGGCTTTCGAGAAGGCCGGAATTTTCCGTCAGGGCAAACCTGCTTTGTGCGGCGATCTGAATCCTCCGCAACCATTGCTGGACAAGGCGCGTGAACTGGCCTGTCCGTTTTTCCTGCGTGGGCGTGACTTCGACCTCGGTATTACTGATCAGCACTGGCAATGGCGCGGCACCGATGCGCAGGGGCAAGTGGTTGAACTGCGTGACTTGCCGCTGCTCGATCTGCCGATGGAAAACGCCGCACTGGCGTTGCAGGCGTATCTGCTGCTCGGTTTGCCGTGGGATTCGCAACAGATTGTGGCGGCATTGCAGGCGACGCGCGTGGTCGGTCGACTGGATCGTCGCTCGTTCGAGTGGAACGGCAAGCGTCTGAATCTGTTGCTGGATGTTGGGCACAATCCGCATGCGGCCGAGTATCTGGCCCGCCGGCTGGCCTCGCGACCACCGGTCGGCAAGCGCCTGGCGGTGTTTGGTCTGCTGGCGGACAAGGATCTGGATGGTGTTGTCGGCGAGTTGAATGCTAGTGTCGAGCATTGGGCGGTAGCGCCGCTGGATTCACCGCGCGCTCGGCCGGTGAGTGAGTTGCATGCGGCCCTGCAGAACCTTGGCGCGTCCGTCACGTCTTATGACAGTGTCGCCGCCGCGCTGGAAGGGCAGTGCGCGGTAGCCACCAGCGACGACGAGATTCTGTTGTTCGGATCATTTTATTGTGTCGCCGAGGCCCTTGAATGGTTAGCCCGGCGCTCCACGGAGGAAGCGGCAAATGGCTTTGCTGGATAAAGCGTACAAGCAGCGCATGGTTGGCGCTTTGGTGCTGGTTGCGCTGGCGGTGATCTTCCTGCCGATGCTGTTTTCCCGCCAGGACGAGCAGCGTCAGGTAACCGTTGAGGCGCCGGCAGCTCCGCAAGCGCCGGCCATGCCGCAAGTGCAAATGGAAACGGTGGCCGTGCCTGAGCCGCAAGCCTTGCCGCAGGAGCCAGTGCCAACGGATGAAGAAGTCGCCGAAGACACAGCGCCTGCTGCGCCCGTCGCACCGGCGCCAACAGCGCCTATCATGATCACCAAGCCTGTTGCGCCGCCCGCGGTGGCCAAGCCGATTCCGGCACCTGCTCAGCCGATCACTGCATCCTCGAGCAAGCCGGACACCACGCAAAGCCGCGTCGATGCCAACGGCCTGTCGGTGAGCTGGTCGGTGCAACTGGCCAGTCTGTCGAGCCGCGCCAGCGCCGAAAGCCTGCAGAAAACCCTGCGCAGTCAGGGCTATAACGCCTACATCCGCTCGGCCGATGGCAAGAATCGGGTGTTTGTCGGCCCGCTGATCGAGCGTGCCGAGGCTGATCGTCTGCGTGATCTGTTGGGTCGTCAGCAGAACCTCAAGGGTTTTGTTGTACGCTTCCAGCCTGAGCGCGGTTGAAAACTATCACCTCGATTGAAATGCACTGACAATCGCAGCTTACCGAGAGGCATGCGCTCTGCTAAAATGCGCCGCCTTATCCGTCTGTAGGCTGCACTGTGCCATTTACCTGGGTTGACTGGGCGATCGTTGCAATCATCGCCATCTCCGCTTTGATCAGTTTGAGCCGCGGCTTCGTCAAGGAAGCATTATCGCTGGTGACCTGGATCATCGCAGGAGTCGTCGCCTGGATGTTCGGTGGCTCATTGTCCGAGTACCTCGCCGGATACATCGAAACCCCATCGGCTCGCGTGATCGCGGGCTGTGCCATCATGTTTGTCGCCACACTGATCGTGGGCGCAATGATCAATTATCTTATCGGCGAGTTGGTACGCGTCACCGGGTTGTCCGGGACCGATCGATTCCTCGGCATGGCCTTCGGCGCAGCGCGTGGCGTGTTGCTGGTGGTCGTGGCGGTCGGGCTGTTGAGCCTGGGGCCGGTACAGCAGGACGGGTGGTGGAAAGAATCACAGCTCGTACCAAAATTTCTATTGGTCGCTGATTGGTCCAAAAACCTGATTCTCGGGTGGAGCAGTCAGTGGCTTGCCAGCGGAATCAGCGTACCCGCTGATATTCCGTTCAAGGAGCAACTCTTGCCGTCGGCGAAAACGCCTCAGTGAGTGTTGTTCAGTTCAGATCCATTAAGTAGGGGTTGCGTCGCATGTGTGGCATCGTCGGTATCGTCGGTAAGTCGAACGTCAATCAGGCGCTGTATGACGCGCTAACCGTGCTCCAGCACCGCGGCCAGGACGCTGCCGGTATCGTGACCAGCCATGATGGCCGGTTGTTCCTGCGCAAGGACAATGGCTTGGTGCGTGACGTGTTTCAACAGCGTCACATGCAGCGTCTGGTCGGCCACATGGGCATCGGTCACGTCCGTTACCCGACCGCGGGCAGCTCGACTTCGGCCGAAGCCCAACCGTTTTACGTCAACTCGCCTTACGGCATCACCCTGGCGCACAACGGTAACCTGACCAACGTTGAACAGTTGGCCAAAGAGATCTACGAATCCGACCTGCGTCACGTCAACACCAGTTCCGACTCGGAAGTGCTGCTCAACGTGTTCGCCCATGAGCTGGCCCAGCGCGGCAAGCTGCAACCGACCGAAGAAGACGTGTTTGCCGCCGTGACCGACGTGCACAACCGTTGCGTCGGCGGTTATGCGGTAGTGGCCATGGTGACCGGTTACGGCATCGTCGGTTTCCGCGACCCGCACGGCATCCGTCCGATCGTGTTCGGCCAGCGTCACACCGACGAAGGCGTCGAGTACATGATCGCCTCGGAAAGCGTTTCGCTGGACGTGCTTGGTTTCACCCTGATTCGCGACCTGGCACCGGGCGAGGCGGTCTACATCACTGAAGACGGCAAGCTGCACACCCGTCAGTGCGCGACCAACCCGTCCCTGACTCCGTGCATTTTCGAACACGTCTACCTGGCGCGTCCGGATTCGATCATCGACGGCGTTTCGGTCTACAAGGCCCGTCTGCGCATGGGTGAGAAGCTCGCTGAGAAGATTCTGCGCGAGCGTCCAGAGCACGACATTGACGTGGTTATCCCTATTCCGGACACCAGCCGTACCGCGGCACTGGAACTGGCCAACCACCTGGGCGTGAAATTCCGCGAAGGTTTCGTCAAGAACCGTTACATCGGCCGTACCTTCATCATGCCGGGCCAGGCTGCGCGCAAGAAGTCGGTACGCCAGAAGCTCAACGCCATTGAGCTGGAGTTCCGCGGCAAAAACGTGATGCTGGTCGACGACTCGATCGTGCGCGGCACCACTTGCAAGCAGATCATCCAGATGGCCCGCGAAGCCGGCGCGAAAAACGTCTACTTCTGCTCGGCGGCTCCAGCGGTTCGCTTCCCGAACGTCTACGGCATCGACATGCCGAGCGCGCACGAACTGATCGCGCACAATCGCTCGACTCAGGACGTGGCGGATCTGATCGGTGCTGACTGGCTGATCTATCAGGATCTGCCTGACTTGATCGAAGCGGTCGGTGGCGGCAAGATCAAGATCGAGAACTTCGATTGCGCAGTGTTCGACGGCAAGTACGTCACCGGCGACGTCGACGAGGCGTACCTGAACAAGATCGAACAGGCGCGTAACGACTCCTCGAAGATCAAGACCCAGGCGGTCAGTGCGATCATCGATCTGTACAACAACTGAGTTTCTACCGGCCCTGAGGGGCCGGTTTTGTATCTGACTTTCAATTTTCGCGAACAGGGCAAGGAGTGACAGCATGAGTCAGGAATGGGATGCCGGTCGGCTGGACAGCGATCTCGAAGGCGTAGCGTTCGATACCCTGGCCGTACGTGCCGGTCAGCACCGTACGCCGGAAGGCGAGCACGGTGATCCGATGTTCTTCACCTCCAGCTACGTGTTCCGCACCGCCGCCGATGCGGCCGCAAGGTTTGCCGGCGAAGTGCCGGGTAACGTTTACTCGCGTTACACCAACCCTACCGTGCGTGCGTTCGAAGAGCGCATTGCTGCGCTGGAAGGCGCCGAGCAAGCCGTTGCGACCGCCACCGGCATGGCCGCCATCATGGCGGTGGTGATGAGCTTGTGCAGCGCCGGCGATCACGTGCTGGTTTCGCGCAGTGTGTTCGGTTCGACCATCAGTCTGTTCGAGAAGTACTTCAAGCGTTTCGGCGTTGAAGTCGATTACGTACCGTTGGCCGATCTGTCGGCCTGGGATGCGGCGATCAAGTCGAACACCAAACTGCTCTTCGTCGAATCACCATCCAATCCTTTGGCGGAACTGGTCGATATCACCGCACTGGCTGAAATCGCTCACGCCAAAAGCGCGATGCTGGTGGTCGATAACTGCTTCTGCACGCCCGCTTTGCAGCAGCCGCTGAAAATGGGGGCTGACATCGTTGTGCACTCGGCAACCAAGTTCATCGACGGCCAGGGCCGTTGCATGGGCGGCGTGGTTGCCGGTCGCAGCGAGCAGATGAAAGAAGTCGTCGGCTTCCTGCGCACTGCCGGGCCGACCTTGAGCCCGTTCAACGCATGGATCTTCCTCAAAGGTCTGGAAACCCTGAACCTGCGGATGAAGGCGCACTGTGCCAATGCCCAGGAGCTGGCCGAATGGCTGGAGCAGCAGGACGGCATCGAGAAGGTCCATTACGCCGGTCTCAAGAGTCATCCGCAGCACGAGTTGGCCCGGCGTCAGCAGAAGGGCTTCGGTGCGGTGGTGAGTTTTGAGGTCAAGGGCGGCAAAGAGGGCGCGTGGCGCTTTATCGATGCAACCCGCTTGATTTCGATCACGGCCAACCTCGGTGACAGCAAAACCACCATCACGCACCCGAGCACCACGTCTCACGGCCGCCTGGCGCCGCAGGAGCGTGAAGCTGCGGGCATTCGTGACAGCCTGATTCGCATCGCGGTCGGTCTGGAAGACGTAGTCGACCTGCAAGCCGACCTGGCGCGCGGTCTGGCGGCGTTGTGATCGAGTTGTCCACTCCGTCAGCGGGTACCCATGGCCGCGTTGCGCTGGTCACGGGGGCCGCGCGTGGCATCGGTCTGGGGATTGCGGCGTGGTTGATCAGCGAAGGCTGGCAAGTGGTGCTGACGGATCTGGATCGTGCGCGCGGTTCGAAAGTGGCGAAGGTGCTGGGCGAAAATGCCTGGTTCATCGCGATGGACGTTGCTGATGAGGCTCAGGTTGCGCTGGGTGTCGCTGAGGTGTTGGGACAGTTTGGTCGCCTCGATGCACTGGTGTGCAATGCGGCGGTCGCTGACCCGCACAACATCACGCTCGAAAGTCTCGACCTGGCTTACTGGAACCGCGTGCTGGCGGTAAACCTCAGCGGGCCGATGTTGCTGGCCAAGCATTGTGCGCCGTATCTGCGTGCGCACAACGGTTCGATCGTCAATCTGGCCTCTACTCGTGCGCGGCAGTCGGAAGCGGACTCCGAGGCGTATGCGGCGAGCAAGGGCGGTTTGTTGGCGCTGACGCATGCGCTGGCAATCAGTCTGGGGCCGGAGATTCGCGTCAACGCCGTCAGTCCGGGCTGGATCGATGCGCGCGATCCTTCTGCACGTCGAGCGGAGCCTTTGGCGGATGCTGATCATGCTCAGCATCCGGCGGGCAGGGTAGGGACGGTCGAGGACGTGGCGGCCATGGTCGCCTGGTTGCTGTCGAGGAATGCCGGGTTTGTCACCGGGCAGGAGTTCGTCGTCGATGGCGGCATGACGAAAAAGATGATCTACAGCGAGTAGATCGCCTTTTTCTCTGAATTTGCGTTGAATCAACTGACGCCTTCGCGAGCAGGCTCGCTCCCGCATTTGGAATGCAGACCCCCTGTGGGAGCGGGTTCGCTCGCGAAAGCGGTTTTGCAGGATGGAAACAATTTCGTCTTTTTCAGAAAAACTTCAATCCTGCTATTGACTTAGGTCTGCTACCTGCGTAAATTTCGCGGCCTCGGAGATGCAAACGGGTGATTAGCTCAGCTGGGAGAGCGTCTGCCTTACAAGCAGAATGTCGGCGGTTCGATCCCGTCATCACCCACCACTCCCCGAGAAACTTGCGTAAGCAAGAACGTAGGCTGAAAGTGCCTGCACCGACGCGCAGCGGTAGTTCAGTCGGTTAGAATACCGGCCTGTCACGCCGGGGGTCGCGGGTTCGAGTCCCGTCCGCTGCGCCATATTTTACGAGTCAGGCATTGTCTGGTTCGCGATTGCAAGGCTCCGAAGCCTGCAGTCAAAACGAGTTACTTGAGCGCAAGCTCAAAGCGATACGCAGCGGTAGTTCAGTCGGTTAGAATACCGGCCTGTCACGCCGGGGGTCGCGGGTTCGAGTCCCGTCCGCTGCGCCATATCTGCTTCAAGGACCACTGAACGCCTTGAAGCACCGAAAGCAACCTTTGGTTGATTCGGAATCGATAGCAAAGACCCTGGTCGAAAGACCGGGGTTTTTTGTGTCTGAAATTTGCCTTCCGCTCCCATCACGCAACCCGGCTCCCTGTAGGAGCTGCGGCACGCTGCGATCTTTTGATCTTGATGGTAAAAAACAGGATCAAAAGATCGCAGCCTCGTTTCACTCGACAGCTCCTGCAAGGGATGCCTGTAAACATCCTGCGGTGCCACGTCGCATTGATTTTTTGATTCTTTAGTCAAATTTTCGTAACTGGTTGTTTGCTGCGAGCGCAGAAACCTTTAAAGTTAACCCTTCGGTCAGCTTTGCACTGTCAACACGCCCTTTGTTTCGCCAGAAAGGGCTTCTGCAAGACTCGAGATTCCCCAGTAGATAACCAGAAGGGCGGACACATAACCGCCCAGAGGATGATCCATGTCCAACCGTGAAATATCCCGGCGCTCGTTCCTCCAGGGCGGGCTGGTGGCGGGTGTGAGCGTCACGCTCACGCCGCTCAGCAGTCAGGCGCTGGCTGCCTTGATGGAAAACAGCGTCACCGTGCCGTCCGAGAAATGGCTCGGCAACAATGGCAAGGCGCGTCAGCGTAACGACGCACTGTCCAAAGTCTGCGGCAGCAAAGTCTTTGCCCGCGACATCCGCTCCAAGGACATGCCGGGCTGGCCCGAGCAGCAAGGCCACGCCATGCTGCTGAAAACCATCAAGGCTGACCGCATCTACGCCGGTTACGACCTGTCGTGGCTCGGCGCCGATTTGCAGCCTGATCGCATCGTCACTGCCGCAGATCTGGACAAGGACGGCATCGTCTTCCCGGAAGAGCACGCCCCGGATCCACTGCTGCCGGAAGGCAAGGTGCCGATGTTCATCGGTCATCCTGTGGCGATCCTGATCTGGAACGACTTCGAGCGTTTCCGTCAGGCCAAGAACAAACTCAAATTCAATGACAAAGCGATTCGTTACGGTGCAAAAGTGCCGTTCTACGAAGGCGATCCGTATGGCAGCTTCCGCTACGTACGTGTGGGCGGCGCGACCTCGGCAGACGAAGACGAATTCGCCAGCCTCAAGGACTCGATCCTGTTCCCGATGCTGAAAAACCGTCGTCCGGTATGGAATTCCCAGCCGAACCTGCACGGCAACCTGACCGAGCGTGGCCTGTTTTACGCCGACCGCATGAAGCAAGAGATCGATACGCCGCCGGACAACTGGCTGGTGTTCGACGAGCGCTACAAAACCCCGTCGATCGAACCGGCCGCCATGGAGCCGGACAACGGCAACGGCTGGTACGATCCGAAAACCAAGACTCTGCACTTCGTGGTAGCCACCCAGTGCCCACTGGAAGCTGCGACCGAGACCGCGAAAATGATCGCGCCGTCGCGTTTCGGCCTCGATAACCTGAACATGCACCCGGGTTACACCGTCGGTTACGGTTCCAAAGACCACAACATCTTCGTCTACTACGCAGCCCTTGCTGCGCTGTACGGCGCCGGTGTGCCAGTGCGTCTGGCCAACGACCGCTACGAGCAATTCCAAAGCGGTATCAAGCGTCACCCGTTCGACATCCGCTACCAATTGGCCGTGGACAAGAACGACTACAGCTTCAAGATTTTCCGCGCCGAAATGAGCGTCGACGGTGGTGGCCGGATCAACTACAGCCCATCGGTAGCCGCAGTTGGCGCCACGGCGGCGCAGTCGATCTACTACATGCCGCAGAACGACCTGCAAGTTACTGCCTACCACTCGCGTGGTGTTGAGGCCGGTTCGATGCGTGGTTACGGCACCCTGCAAAGCATGGCGGCGACCGAGATGATGGTCGACGAAATCGCCAACCGCCTCGGTGTCGATGCCATCGACTTGCGTCGCAAGAATGCTCTGCGTTCCGGTATGAAAAACACCCAGGGCGCGATCCCGGCCGGTGCCTTGCGTCTGCACGAAATCCTCGACAAAGCCTCGGTGCACGAAGTCTGGAAAAACCGCGACGCGATCAAGAAACAGCGCGAAGCCGCAGACCCGGATAACTGGTACGGCGTCGGTTTCGCCATCTGCCAGAAGGACTTCGGCACCGGTTCGGAAGCGCCGATGGCCAGTATCGAATTCACTGCTGACGGTCGCATCACCCTGCGCCATATCGGCATTGAAATCGGTACCGGCATGTCCACCTCGCAAGCCTTGGTCGTAGCTGATTTTCTTGGCAGCCCGGCGCACGAAGTGAAGACTGGCGAAACCGAATGGAAGGAAATGCAGCTAATCACCAGCGGCAACCCTTACATCATGAGCCAGGCCGAACAGGACAATCTGCTGCGCAACCCGCGTTGGGTCGGCAAATTGGCTTCGGCCTCGTCGGCGACCAACTCGGCGTACTACTTCAGTCACGCCACCCGTGAAGCGGCGCGAGTGCTGTTCAACAATGGTTTGTGGCCGGCGGCCATGGAAATCTGGCGTCAGGGTCCTTACGGCGGTCAAGCCAACCCTTACGTTGTGCGTCGCGAAGATGCGCATTGGGTCGACGGCAAACTCACGGCTAACGGCATGCAGCCGCTGAGCTTCGAAGAGCTGGCCAAGCGCGCTCACGAGCGTGGTCTGGTGACTGGCGCCACCGTTCACGCGTTCAACCGCTGGAGCTGGGCCGAGGCCGAATACAGCATCGATGGCGTGCGCGAGCGTCTGCCGCTCGATGGTCTCGCCGTGAAATACGGTGACGGCGCGCCGAAAGCGAAGAAAGCGTTGATGGCCACGTCTGGTTTCCACCTGCTGGATCGCCAGAACATCAATTACCCGGTTGTGCAGTTGAACAACGCTGCCGTGACTTATTACAGCCCGGTCGCCACGCTGGTCGAGCTGAAGGTCAACAAAGGCTCGGCGGAAGTCGAAGTGCTCAATCACCATTCGTGGGTCGAGTGCGGTCGTGTGCTGGTCGAAGAACTGGTCAAGGGCCAGCTCGAGGGCGGTATCGCCATGGGCATCGGTCACGCCTTGATGGAGGAGATGCCGCTGTACGAAGGTGGGCCGGGGGAGGGTGACTGGAACTTCAACCGTTACCGTCTGCCGATGGCGCGCCACGTTGCGGTGTGGAAGCAGACCGCGGAGATTCTGCCGCCGCTGTCGCCAAGCGATCCGTCCAAAGGCATCGCCGAAGTGGTGATGATCCCGATCGTCGGTGCCATCGGTAACGCCGTGGCGCACGCCATCGGTAAACGTGTTCGCGATCTGCCAATCACTGCTGCGCGCATCAAGGAGGCCCTCAATGGCTAACCGTCCGTTTCAACTGACCCTCAATGGTCAATCCGTCGGCCCGGTGGACATCCCTGATGACCTGCCGATGATCGACTACCTGCACGAATACAAAAACCTCACCGGTTCGCGTCTGGGCTGCGGTCAGGGTATCTGCCACGCCTGCGTGGTGATCGTCGACAACCCGGACGGCACCAGCGAGGAAGTGCGCACCTGCATCACCGGCGCGCATTACTTCGAAGGCAAGACAGTCCGCACCATCGAATCCCACGCCAAGCGTGACGAATCGGGCCAGGTCACCGAGCTGAACCCGATCCAGCAGCGCTTCGTCGACGAGTTCGCCTTCCAGTGCAGCTACTGCGCACCGGGCTTCGTCAACGCCGCGA
Organism: Pseudomonas sp. IT-232MI5; assembly: GCF_949767845.1. Taxonomy (NCBI): domain Bacteria; kingdom Pseudomonadati; phylum Pseudomonadota; class Gammaproteobacteria; order Pseudomonadales; family Pseudomonadaceae; genus Pseudomonas; species Pseudomonas sp. IT-232MI5. Next base: position 473,700 of record NZ_CATKQE010000022.1, on the reverse strand, counting down.
CCGTGCTGGTCGAAAAGCTGCAACGCCAGCCGACCGTGCAGAGCAAGCTCGAACAAGTCATCGAGGACAGCCTCGGCCATCACGTTTGCCGTTGCACCGGGTACGTGCGTTATTACAACGCCACCCGCAACGTGCTGACCGATCTCGGCCTGGTCAAGGAGGGTTAAGCATGAAGCTCTTTCTGACCCGCCTGACCCTGGCGGTCGGCCTCGCTGCGCCAGTGTTGTTTGCCCACGCCGATGATCAGGTCAAGCGCGGCGAGTATCTTGCCCGCGCGGCCGACTGCATGGCCTGCCACACGGCAGCGGGCGGCGCACCGTTTGCCGGTGGTCTGCCGATCGTTTCACCGTTCGGCACGATCTACGGCACCAACATCACACCGAGCAAAGAGCACGGCATCGGTCTGTACAACGATGACGAGTTCTTTGCTGCGCTGACTGAAGGCAAGCGTCGTGACGGCGCCAACCTCTATCCGGCGATGCCGTACACCTCGTATCACCTGATGCCGCGTGAAGATTCGGACGCGATCCATGCGTACCTGAAAACCATCGAGCCGATCGAGCGCGCAGCACCGGTCACCAGCCTGAGCTTTCCGTTCAACGTGCGTCCGGGCCTGATCGGCTGGAACATGATGTACGGCAAAGCGCTGAAGCTGGAGTCGGCCGAAGGCAAAAGTGAAGCCTGGAAGCGCGGCCAGTACATGGTCGAAGTGCTCGGTCACTGCGGCGAATGCCACACGCCACGCGGCCTGCCGGGCGCGATGCAATTGGATAAACGCCTGACCGGCGGCATCCTCAATGGCTACCTGGCGCCGAGCCTGCTGGCCACTGATCTGGCCGCGCGCGGCTGGAACGAGCAGGATCTCAGCACGTTCCTCAAGCACGGTATGAGTGCGCAAGGGACGATGTTCAACGAGATGTTCCCGGTGTTCCACAACAGCACGCAGGGCCTGAACGATACCGATCTGGCGGCGATGGCGACGTTCCTGCTCGGCGACAAACCGCCGGCAGCCAAAGCGCTGGTTGAAGTGCCGGTAGAGAAACTCAGCGCCAGCGCTCAGCGCGGCCAGCAGGAATACCTGAACGTCTGCGCCGGTTGTCATGCGGTCGGTGGCGAAGGCAAGCCGCACATTGCGGTGGCCATGCGCGGCAACACCACGCTGCGCCTGGAAGACCCACGCAACCTGTTGCGGGTGATCGAGGACGGTATCGGCGAGCAGAAGTTCTCCGGCTTCGAGCACATGCAACCGATGCCGGGTTTCGCCGGCAAGCTAAAGCCTGAACAACTGACCGACCTGCTCAACTACTTGCGTCAAGGTTGGGGCGGTCAGTCGGCTGAACTGGCGGTGAGCGATGTGCAGAAACTGCAGGCCGACGCACCGTCCATCGAGCACAAGGCGCACTGACATGCAGCATCTCGATCTACAAGTAGTGCGGCGAGCGCTGGAGTGGTCGGTGGCAGGGCGGCGCATCTGGCTCTGCACCGTGCTGACCACTTACGGCTCGGCACCGCGCGCGCCGGGTTCGCTGCTGGCGGTGAACGATGGCGGACAGTGGATCGGCTCGCTTTCGGGTGGTTGCGTCGAGGAAGATTTCCTTGAGCGCGTCGCCGAAGGTGCGTTTCTCGATGCAGTCAATGTCGTGCGTTACGGCGAAGGCGACGATCCGCGCTCGCGGGTCAGTCTGCCCTGTGGCGGCATTCTCGATGTGCTGGTAGAGAAATTTGACGCTGGCTGCGAGGTGCAGGCGCATCTGCGCGAATTGGAGTCGGCGCTGCTTGGTCAGCGTCGCTTGATTCGCGAGGTTGATCTGGCCAGTGGTGCGCGCACTTTGTTCGCTGATCGCGAGCAAGGTGCGCGGATCGAGCGCGAGATTGATCGGGTGCGCATTCGTGTCGGCGCGGCCCAGCGTTTGTTGCTCGCTGGGTATTCCAGTGTGGCGCAGGCGTGTGCCGAGTTTGCCGTTGGCCTCGGGTTTGAGGTGATTCTCTGTGATCCGCGCGATGAAGTGCTGGAAGGCGTGGTGCTGGATGGCGTGGAAATTCGTCGGCAATTGCCGTCGGTGTTTATTGCTGATGGTGGCTGTCATCGTGATACGGCGGTGGTGGCGCTGACGCATGACCCGCGCATCGACGATCTGGCGATGATGGAGGCGGTGCGCACCGAAGCGTTCTACATTGGCGTGATGGGTTCGCTGCAGACCTCGCAGAAGCGCTTCGAGCGGTTACGTCGGATTGGCGGCTTGGGCGAGGCTGAGCTGGCGCGGATTCATGCGCCGATTGGTCTGAACCTCGGCAGCAAGACGCCGGCGGAAATTGCCTTGGCAGTGTTGGCGGATATCTTGCGCATCCGCAGCGGGATTGCTCGGGATCAGCTCTGAGTGCTGTGTTCAATAAATAGGGCCGCGATCAGCGGCCCTTTTTTACATCCCGAATTTATCGCGTAGCCCGTAATACCATGCGCCCAGTGCGGCAAACGGCGTGCGCAACAGTTGTCCGCCGGGGAACGGGTAGTGCGGCAAGTCAGCAAATGCATCGAAGCGCTCGGCCTGACCGCGTAATGCTTCGGCGAGGACCTTGCCCGCCAAATGCGTGTAGGTCACGCCATGGCCGCTGCAGCCTTGCGAATAATAGATGTTGTCGCCCAGGCGCCCAACCTGTGGCAAGCGCGACAGAGTCAGCAGGAAATTTCCGGTCCAGGCGTAGTCGATCTTCACATCCTTGAGTTGCGGAAAGGCCTTGAGCATTTTCGGGCGGATGATCGATTCGATGTTGGCGGGATCGCGCGCGCCATACACCACGCCACCGCCGAAGATCAGGCGCTTGTCGCCCGTGAGGCGGTAGTAGTCGAGCAGGTAATTGCAGTCTTCAACGCAGTAGTCCTGCGGCAGCAGCGCTTTCGCCAGCTCGTCACCCAGCGGCTCGGTGGTGATTACTTGTGTGCCGCACGGCATCGATTTGGCCGCAAGCTCCGGCACCAGATTGCCGAGGTAAGCGTTGCCGGCGACGATAATGTACTTGGCCCTGACCTTGCCCTGCGGCGTGTGCACCACCGGGTTGGCGCCGCGCTCGATGCGTACGGCGGGTGACTGTTCATAGATCGTGCCGCCGAGTGACTCGACCGCCGCTGCTTCGCCGAGCGCAAGGTTCAGCGGATGAATATGGCCGCCACTCATGTCGAGCATGCCGCCAATGTACTGATCGCAGGCAACCACTTCGCGGATGCGGCGTTGATCGAGCAACTCGAGTTGCGTATGGCCGAAACGCTCCCAGAGGCGTTTCTGCGATTCCAGATGGCCCATCTGCTTGGCGGTAAGGGCTGCGAATACGCCGCCGTCCTTCAGGTCGCACTGGATGTTGTACTTGGCCACGCGCTCGCGAATGATCCTGCCGCCTTCGAACGCCATCTGCCCGAGCAGTTGCGCCTGTTTGGGGCCGACGCTGCGTTCGATGACGTCAATGTCACGGCTATAGCTGTTGACGATCTGTCCGCCATTACGCCCGGAGGCGCCGAACCCGACCTTGGCCGCTTCCAGTACGGTGACGCGAAAACCGTTCTCCAGCAGAAACAGGGCAGAAGACAATCCGGTATACCCGGCGCCGATCACACAGACGTCCGTCTCCACATCATCCTGCAAGGCAGGGCGGGGCGGTACGGCGTTGGCCGACGCAGCGTAATAGGACTCTGGGTAAAGGGTGTTCGCCATCCTGCAGCCTCTGTTTAATATATTTTACGAGTGCGTCGATCCTACCCGAGTTGAAAAACCTCCGCCAGCCACCGGAAAATCTTCGTCGGAGCCCCGAAATTAAATATTTTGCATATTCATAGGGTTAGGTGAAAAAAAGGTGTTGACACCCCTCCGGAATTCCGTAGAATGCCGCCTCACAGCAGGCACGTAGCTCAGTTGGTTAGAGCACCACCTTGACATGGTGGGGGTCGTTGGTTCGAGTCCAATCGCGCCTACCAAACAAAATCCGCTCTGCTGGGCGGTCTAGAAGGGCTCACCGAAAGGTGGGCCCTTTTTTGTTGTCTGCGATTTGCAAAACTTTTGCAAAGCCCTCATCAGGGCGCCTGCTCGACTTCGCGTTTAGACGATCTCAGGGCATTCGAATTTCCATAAGTAGACCTTCTCGGTTCTTACTGCTTCGCCAACGGTTCCTACGCCGAGGCAGGTTTTGCTTTTGGTGCAAATGATTCCGTCGGGCGCTTGAAAAATCGCCACTCGTCGCATGCATCCTTTGAAAAAGTGTGGATATTGAACAGCTTACGAGTGTTACTAACCAGCCAGTTATCAAAAAAACGTTGTTACTGTCCGTTGAATTAAGTAACATCCGCCCCGCGTTCACCACCACGGTTTATGCATTTTTAAATCCCAAGCTTCCATCAGCTGCTTGGGATTTTTTTTGCCTGCGATTTACCTCAACTGGCTGAAATCTCTCCTTTCGATCTCTCCTGAAAGCCTGGCGACACCCCGCAGGCAAATCCTTGTTTTTTCAACTACTACTGACTGGCCGATTTTCAACTCTTTCTGATGAGGGTGTATCGATGCTGGTTCATTGGTTTCTTGCAGCTGTTCATCTGCTGGCATTTGCCTTGGGTTTTTGGGCGGTACTGACGCGTGGGACGGCGTTCAGTCGCCTGGCGGCCGGGACGGGGGAGGCCGGTCGGATTCTGCTGGCTGACAATTTCTGGGGGATTTGCGCGCTGATCTTGTTGATCACAGGCGGGATGCGAGCCTTTGGCGGTTACGAAAAAGGCACTGACTATTATCTTCATCAGCCGCTGTTTCACCTGAAGATGACGCTGTTCGTTCTGATTCTGTTGATGGAGCTTGCGCCGATGATCACGCTGATCAAATGGCGGATCGCCAAGGCGCGGGGGACGGTACTCGATACTGGGAGAGCAAAGTTGTTTGCACGCATCAGTCACGTCGAAGCGCTGCTAATGGTGCTGATGATGGTTGCAGCCACAGGCATGGCACGTGGTGTGACGTTCGGGTAGGAGGGCGAATTCCCTTCGCTCTATCGGAAATGTCCGACAGCCAGCCTTGAGAATGCTCGGTAGTATCGATCAGCAGAAAGGGCGGGAGGATAGCGCGGAAGGATCATGTGTCAGGCGCCGTGCCCAAGGAGCTTGGGAAGCGGATGGCAAAACGGCGCGTGAATCTCTAGCCAGTCATTCCACGAGGTAAACGGACTGGCTACTGACTGCGATGCGGCTCAGGGAGTTTGTGGCTTGTCCGGGGCGGTCAGGCCAGCCTGAATGCGCTGGTAAATCTCTTCACGGTGCACGGCAACGTTTTTCGGAGCGTTGATACCAATGCGGACCTGTTGGCCGCTTACGCCCAGAATGGTGATCGTAATGTCATCACCAATGTTTATGCTTTCACCGACTTTGCGGGTGAGTATCAGCATGGTCTTCTCCTTGATTGCTTTGTAGGGCACCTGATTCAGACAGTGCAGAGGTCGGTGGTACGTATAGATTAGTGCGAAGTCTCACGGTTTGGGTGCCTCTTTCTGACGCGCAGAAGCGGCATTAATTCCCAGGGCGTAACTATACAGAGGCTGCAACCATCAATCTCGTTGTTTTGTGCCCATTTTGCGGGCCTCGCGAAGTATTTATGAATGATAAGATCGCGGCTTTGAGAATTTCGAGGAAAGCGTTGTGCGCAAATTGGTTTGGGTAGTCGCGGCACTGGTATTGGCAGGGTGTGGTGAAGGCAAGAGTGTAGACGCACCAAAACCACAATCGGCTGCAGTAACGGCGCCGTCGGCGGCTGTGGCACCACAATGGGATCTCGAAGTGCGCGGCGAAACGCCACAAGCTGTCAGCGACCTGAGTGGCTGGCTGATCGAGCACGCCTTTGTGCCTACGGTGATCAAGGACAGCAGCGGCAAAACGCGAATTCTGATTGGTCCGTTCAACTCTCAGGCTGAAGCTGAGGCGCGTAAGGTGCAGGTGGATGCGGCTTTGGTGAAGGCCAAGAAGCAGAACGTTGAATCGGTGTTGGTCGAGCATCCGCTCGCGCCGTAAACGTGCGCGCGTGTTTCTGCCCGTTCATGCGTCTTCAGCGGGACAAACGATTGAATTGGCTGACGTCGACATAGAAAAGGACATTCTCTGGGAAATCGCCGACACCGCCACTGAAGGCTTTTACGGCTGGATTGCCGGAGAGTCGGCAGCCGTGATGAGCTTGCGCAGATACCAGATCAAAGAGCGCGTTCATACCTCGTGAGACACTTAATCTGATGGGTTACTGGCGGCACAATAAGACGGCCAGCCAAGCACAAAATAAAAAGGCCTCGAACGTTATGTTCGAGGCCTTTTTCGTGCTGCAATCAACCGCAGGCTTTCATGTTCACCGGCCCGACAAATTCGTTGCCGCGCCCCATCACGCACGCCACGCTTTGATTGCGCTGACGCTCCCAGTCCTGCACCGGGTAAGTCTTGTCCCATGCCTCGTACAATTGTCGATCCTGTTTCGACAGGCGCAAGCCGTACTGCTTGCTCATGTAAAAGTAAGTACGGGCGATCATGCCGCGAATCGAAGGGCGGGGCATGACCTTCTTCGCCTTGAAGTCGACCTGGGTCAGGCATGAGCCGTATTGCCCGGATTGCACCGGCAACCAACCGTAGCTGAAGTTGCTGCGGTCTCCGTTGACCTCGCCAATGCTCGGTACCAGGTTATGCAAGTCTGCTTCGGCTTTCTGATAGCTTGGGTCGTAACGGGTGCAGTTCTTTCGTCCACCTTCCTGCCAGCACTGACGCTGATGGCCGAACTGCCAGGCCGGCACGATGTGCTCCCATTCGATGCGCGACGCACGCTTGGCGTTCTTGCGCGGTACGTAACCGCAGGCTTTCAGATCAACCTTGTTGCCGGTGTACTTGCACCCGCAATAAAACTCTGTGGACTGTGGCGCGTACAGCTTCCAGGCGACCTTCTTGGCTTCGGTAAATGTGCGGGGTGCACCAGCCTGGGCACCCATGGTGATGAACAGCAGCAGCAAAGCAAAACAACGGACACTCATTGAATCAATCTTCCTTCGGCACAACCCAAAAAATCTGCACGCCACCGTCGTCGCGATAGGCGAGGGTGACGTTGTCGTTCTCGTCGATTTCCTCGAGCAGGCGCTCCCAGTCGTCCATCGGCTCGTCGGGCAAGCGGAAGATCAGTGCGGCTTTGGCTTTTTGAGCGGTGGGCGAATTGATGATTTTTTGAACGCGCATACCCATGCGTTCGTAAGCGTCAGGAGCATCTGGGGAAGTGGCCACGAGGTTATCCTTATTAAGCTGTACGTGCATACAGTATTTAACTGTAAGCATTTTCGCAACTGCTTAAAATTCAAGAAAATCCTCTGACAGCGGTTTTCAGAATTTGGTGTAGGCCGTGTCGATTTTTTTGTGGGAAAAGTGCGAGAGAGTTGTAAGCGATGCACCACCCGCCCATTGGGCGAGTAGTGCGCAGGGTGCCCGATCGAGAATTGATCGGGCGAAGGTCAATCAGTATTCCCAGAACATCCGTTGCAGCTCTTTGCTGTCGTTGGTTTTGGTCAAAGCGACCATTGCCAGGATGCGGGCCTTTTGCGGGTTCAGGTCGTGTGCAACAACCCAGTCGTACTTGTCGTCAGGCTGCTCGGCGTTACGCAGAACGAAGCCGCCAGCGTTGACGTGGGACGAACGAATGATTTGCACGCCATCCTTGCGCAGTGCTTGCAGGGCTGGAACAACGCGGGAGGACACCGAGCCGTTACCGGTACCGGCGTGGATGATCGCCTTGGCACCGGACTGTGCGAGGGCCTTGTAGGCGGTATCGCTGACGTTGCCGTAGGAATAAGCGATTTCTACGTCAGGAAGGCTCTTGATATTTTTGATGTCGAATTCCGAATCCATGGTGTGACGCTTGGCTGGCAAGCGGAACCAGTAGGATTTGCCTTCAACCACCATGCCCAATGGACCCCAGGCGCTTTTGAACGCTTCGGTCTTGATGTTGATCATTTTGCTGACGTCGCGACCGGACTGGATTTCATCGTTCATGGTCACCAGTACGCCTTTGCCGTGCGCTTCTTTGCTGCTGGCCACGGCCACGGCGTTGTAGAGGTTGAGCATGCCATCGGCGGACATCGCCGTGCCCGGACGCATCGAGCCGACGACGATGATCGGCTTGTCGGTTTTTTCTACCAGGTTGAGGAAGTAAGCGGTTTCTTCCAGGGTGTCGGTGCCGTGGGTGATGACGATGCCGTCGACGTCTTTGCTGTCAGCCAGTTCGGCCACGCGACGACCCAGTTGCAGCAGGTTTTCGTTGGTGATGCTTTCCGAAGCTATCTGCATGACTTGTTCGCCACGCACGTTCGCCAATTTGCTCAGCTCGGGAATGCCGGCGATCAATTGTTCGACGCCAACCTTTGCCGCCTGATAGGTGGCGCTATTGGCGGCGCTCGCGCCGGCACCGGCGATGGTGCCGCCTGTTGCAAGTACCACGACGTTAGCGAGCTTGGTCTGGGTTTCGACTTCTTTCGCCTGAAGGGCGGAAGGCAAGAGCAGAAGCAGGGCCAAAGCGCCCGGAACCAAAGTGTTGAAAGCAGATTTCATTATTTTTCTCTCTAGTAGTGAGACGGTGCTGATGCAGGTTCATCTAGATGCGCCCCAAGCCGATCTGAATGCCTGGGGTGCGGTGAGGGGAGCAGGATCTGTACCAGCCGTACTTTGCGTCAGAGAAATGTTTAACTTGATGATTTACATCAAGATTTTATGGGTTTGAAAATATCGGGGTGAATCGTTTATCCGGTTTTCCGAACGATGGACACTTTCGCGTTCGGCTCTCCGAAAAGGACTACTGCTTTTGTCGAGTATTTCGAGTGGCCGGTTTCGGCTTTTCTGCTAAAGAAACTTTCGCGGGGGCCGATGGTTGTCCAAGGAAACAGAATCTACGGAGTTCACATGTCACTGACGGTCGGTTTATCTAATCCTGCGGCAGTCACCATCGGCGGCAAAACCGCAGCGACTATCAATGCATTGAGCGAGGCGGGAGCGGAGGCTTCCACCGAGGCGCTGGGCACTGAGAAGGAATCGAACAATCAGGTCAGGACCGGTGGCGCCGCCGCGCCAGAAGACAGCAAGGCTGAAAGCGGCGACAACCTGAGCGTCACGGTCAAGATGCTGCTCAAGCGAATGCAGGAACTGCAAAAGCAACTTCAGGAGCAGCAACAACAACTGGCGGCCGCACAAGCCAAGACCTATCCGACGCCTGAGGCCAAATCGCAAGCGGTGATGTCCATTCAGGGGCAAATCGCGCAAACCAGCGCTGCGATGGCAGAAGTGGCCGGTGCACTGGTCAAGGAAATGACGAAGAGTTCCACCAGCGGTAATCTGGTCAGCACCACGGCATAAGCAGTGAAGGGGCGAGTCCGACGATTCGCCCTACAACAAATGACGATTTCTGATTGTTGACAAATGTCGGCGGGATTCGCATAGTTCGGTCTACGCAAACGTTTGCGCGGCTTTCACGGCGCTGTATGGCCCGCAAGAAAGCCATGTAGCTTACGTCAGCGCAAGCGTTGCTCACAATAATCATAAGATCGGAGTGAACCCATGAAGCTGCCATTCGCTGGACGTCTTCTTGCTGTCGCTATGCTGGCTGCCACAGCCGCCGCACTACCTGTCTCTTCGGCATTCGCCGAATCTGCCGAGAAACCCAAAGTCGCGCTGGTCATGAAGTCACTGGCCAACGAATTCTTCCTGACCATGGAAGATGGCGCCAAGGCCTACCAGAAAGAACACTCCGCCGATTTCGACCTGATCTCCAACGGTATCAAGGACGAAACGGATACTGCCGGCCAGACTCGCATCGTCGAGCAGATGATCCTGGCCAAGGTCAACGCGCTGGTTATCGCCCCATCTGACTCCAAAGCCATGGTGCCGGTGATCAAGAAAGCCGTCGATGCCGGCATCACCGTGATCAACATCGACAACCAGCTCGATCCGGCCATCGTCAAAAGCAAAAACATCAGCGTGCCCTTCGTAGGTCCGGACAACCGCAAAGGTGCGCGTCTGGTCGGTGAATATCTGGCCAAGCAGCTCAAGGCCGGTGACGAAGTCGGCATCATTGAAGGTGTGTCCACGACCACCAACGCCCAGCAGCGCACCGCTGGCTTCAAGGATGCGATGGACGCTGCACAGATCAAGATCGTTTCCCTGCAATCCGGTGATTGGGAAATCGACAAAGGCAACAAGGTTGCCGCTTCGATTCTCAGCGAATACCCGGACGTCAAAGCGCTGCTGGCCGGCAACGACAGCATGGCAGTAGGCGCTGTCTCTGCTGTGCGTGCCGCCGGCAAGGCTGGGCAGGTGAAGGTCGTCGGTTACGACAACATCAATGCCATCAAGCCGATGTTGAAAGATGGCCGCGTGCTGGCCACCGCTGACCAGTTCGCTGCCAAACAAGCTGTGTTCGGTATCGAAACCGCGTTGAAAATCATCAAGGGCGAGAAAGTCGACAGCGGCGCCAATGGTGTGATCGAAACACCGGTCGAGCTGGTCACCCAGTAAGTCTTCTGGCGACACAACGGCGCTCGTCCGTCCGGGCGAGCGCATGGAGAGTTTTTATGTCAGTTTCCGCCCCGAACGCTGTCCTCTCGGTCAGCGGTATCGGTAAGACCTATGCGCAACCGGTGCTTACCGGCATCGACTTGACGCTGATGCGCGGTGAAGTGCTGGCGCTGACCGGCGAGAATGGCGCCGGCAAAAGTACCCTGTCGAAAATCATTGGCGGACTGGTCACACCGACCACCGGCCAGATGCAATTCCACGGCAAGGACTATCGTCCGGGCAGCCGTACCCAGGCTGAAGAGCTCGGCGTGCGTATGGTCATGCAAGAACTCAATCTGTTGCCGACCCTGTCGGTGGCGGAGAACCTGTTTCTCGACAACCTGCCAAGCAACGGCGGCTGGATCAGCCGCAAGCAGTTGCGCAAAGCCGCGATCGAAGCCATGGCGCAGGTCGGTCTCGACGCGATCGATCCGGATACGCTGGTCGGCGAGTTGGGTATCGGGCATCAGCAGATGGTAGAAATCGCCCGTAACCTGATCGGCGATTGCCACGTGCTGATTCTCGATGAGCCGACCGCGATGCTGACCGCACGTGAAGTCGAAATGCTCTTTGAGCAGATCACCCGCTTGCAGGCACGCGGCGTCTCGATCATCTACATTTCCCACCGTCTCGAAGAACTGGCCCGCGTCGCGCAACGGATCGCCGTGCTGCGTGACGGCAATCTGGTCTGCGTCGAGCCGATGGCCAATTACAACAGCGAGCAACTGGTCACGCTGATGGTCGGTCGCGAACTGGGCGAGCACATCGACATGGGCCCGCGCAAGATCGGTGCTCCGGCGCTGACTGTCACGGGTTTGACTCGCTCTGACAAAGTGCGCGATGTCTCGTTCGAAGTGCGTGCCGGCGAGATCTTCGGGATTTCCGGACTGATCGGGGCAGGGCGCACAGAACTGCTGCGCCTGATTTTTGGTGCGGACGTTGCCGACAGCGGCACCATCGCGCTCGGCTCCCCGGCCAAAGTGATCAGTGTGCGCTCGCCGGTCGATGCGGTGCGCAACGGTATCGCGTTGATTACCGAAGACCGCAAGGGTGAAGGCCTGCTGCTCAGTCAGTCGATCAGTGCCAACATCGCACTCGGCAACATGCCGGAAATTTCCAGTGGCGGTGTCGTCAACAACGGCGACGAGATCGCTCTGGCGCAGCGTCAGATCGACGCCATGCGCATCCGCAGCTCGAGCCCGACACAATTGGTTTCAGAGTTGTCCGGTGGCAACCAGCAAAAGGTCGTGATCGGCCGCTGGCTGGAGCGCGACTGTTCAGTGCTGCTGTTCGACGAACCGACCCGTGGCATCGACGTCGGCGCCAAGTTTGACATTTATGCCCTGCTCGGCGAACTGACGCGCCAGGGCAAAGCGCTGGTGGTGGTGTCCAGTGACCTGCGTGAGCTGATGCTGATCTGCGACCGGATCGGCGTGCTGTCCGCCGGGCGGCTGATTGACACTTTCGAGCGTGACAGCTGGACCCAGGATGACTTGCTTGCCGCCGCGTTCGCCGGCTACCAAAAACGTGATGCGTTGCTCAACGAAGCGGCGCCTAGGGATCTCCCATGAAAACTGCATCTCCTGCCGGCAAACGTAGTGGCAACTTCTATGGTCTGGGCACTTATCTGGGCCTGGCCGGTGCCTTGCTGGCGATGATTGCGCTGTTCTCGGTCTTGAGCAGCCACTTTTTGTCCTATAACACCTTCAGCACCCTGGCCAACCAGATTCCTGACCTGATGGTGCTGGCGGTCGGCATGACTTTCGTGTTGATCATCGGCGGCATCGACCTGTCGGTGGGCTCGGTGCTCGCATTGGCCGCTTCGACCGTCAGCGTCGCGATTCTCGGCTGGGGCTGGGGCGTTTTGCCGTCGGCATTGCTCGGCATGGCGGTGGCGGCACTGGCCGGTACCGTCACCGGTTCGATTACTGTTGCGTGGCGGATTCCATCGTTCATCGTCTCTCTGGGTGTGCTGGAAATGGCTCGGGGTCTGGCGTATCAGATGACCGGATCGCGCACCGCGTACATCGGTGATTCGTTCGCCTGGCTGTCGAACCCGATCGCGTTCGGCATCTCGCCATCGTTCATCATTGCCTTGCTGGTGATCATCATTGCTCAAGCGGTTTTGACCCGCACCGTATTCGGTCGCTATCTGATCGGCATCGGCACCAACGAAGAGGCGGTGCGTCTGGCGGGGATCAATCCGAAACCCTACAAGATTCTGGTGTTCAGCTTGATGGGCCTGCTGGCCGGTATCGCCGCGCTGTTTCAGATTTCCCGTCTGGAAGCCGCTGACCCGAACGCCGGTTCCGGTCTGGAGCTGCAAGTGATCGCTGCTGTGGTCATTGGCGGTACCAGTTTGATGGGTGGGCGCGGCTCGGTGATCAGCACTTTCTTTGGTGTGTTGATCATCTCCGTGCTGGCGGCGGGTCTGGCGCAGATCGGCGCGACCGAGCCGACCAAACGTATCATCACCGGTGCGGTGATTGTGATCGCGGTGGTGCTCGACACTTATCGCAGTCAGCGCGCCAGTCGCCGGGGCTAAAACATGGCAACGATCAAGGATGTGGCAGCCCTCGCGGGAATTTCCTACACGACGGTGTCGCATGTGGTGAACAACACCCGGCCGGTCAGTCAGGAGGTGCGGCTGAAAGTCGAGGCGGCGATCAAGAGCCTCGACTATGTGCCGAGTGCGGTAGCGCGCTCGCTGAAGGCCAAGACCACTGCAACCATTGGCCTGCTGGTGCCGAACAGTCTCAACCCGTACTTTGCGGAACTGGCGCGGGGTATCGAGGATTACTGCGAGCGTAACGGCTACTGCGTGATCCTCTGTAACTCCGACGACAATCCCGAAAAGCAGCGCAGCTATTTGCGTGTGTTGCTGGAGAAGCGCATCGACGGTTTGATCGTCGCTTCCGCTGGCGGTGACAGCGGACTGGCGCAGGGGCTGGCCGGGGTGAAAACGCCGATGGTCATCGTCGACCGTGGTCTGGACGGTGTCGATGCCGATCTGGTGCGTATCGACCATGAATACGGCGCTTACCTCGCGACCCGGCATTTACTGGAATTGGGGCATCGCGACATCGCCACCATTGGCGGTCCGGCGAGTACCAGTGTGGCGCAGATGCGTCTGGCCGGATATTGCCGAGCGCTGAAAGAGGCGGGCGTTGAAGTCCGCCCGGAGCGCATGCTGGAAAGTGATTTCACCAGTACGGGTGGATACAGTGCAGCGGCGATTCTGCTTGAGGGTAACCCGCCCAGCGCAATCTTTGCCGGTAACGACATGATCGGTATCGGCGTGCTGCGCGCCGCGGCAGAGCGCAATGTTCGTGTGCCGAGCGAGTTGTCGGTGATCGGTTTCGACGATATCCAGATGAGTCGTTACGTGTATCCGGCACTCACCACTGTGGGGCAATCGATCCTGCAGTTGGGCGAGATGGCGGCCGAAGTACTGCTGCGAAGGATCGCTACGCCGAATCTGGGCACTGATCAGCGGATCGTGACCCCGAGTATTGTTTTGCGCGAATCGACCGCACCGTTGTCCGGCGTGTTCACCGAATATCGCTGAAACCGAATTGACGAGTAATGATGTATGCCAGCAAATGTAGTGGTAATAGGCAGCCTGAACATGGATCTGGTGACCCGGGCGCCGCGGCTGCCCGTCGGCGGTGAAACGCTGATCGGTCATTCGTTTGCCACGGTTTCCGGCGGCAAGGGTGCCAATCAGGCGGTGGCGGCGGCGCGTTTGGGTGCTCAGGTCGCGATGGTCGGTTGCGTTGGCAATGACGACTATGGCGTGCAATTACGCAACGCCTTGTTGGCCGAGCAGATCGATTGTCAGGCCGTCAGCACAGTCGCTGATTCCAGTGGTGTGGCGTTGATCGTGGTCGATGACAACAGTCAGAACGCCATTGTCATTGTCGCCGGCGCCAATGGCGCCATGACGCCCGCAGTGATCGACCGTTTTGATGCGGTGCTGCAGGCCGCCGACGTGATCATCTGCCAGCTCGAAATTCCGGATGCGACAGTGGGGCATGCGCTCAAACGTGCGCGCGCGCTGGGTAAAGTTGTCATCCTTAATCCGGCGCCAGCCAGTCGTCCACTGCCGGCAGACTGGTTTACCGCGATCGACTACCTGATCCCCAACGAGAGCGAAGCGACCGTGTTGAGCGGATTATCGGTGGACTCGCTGGAAAGCGCAGAAAGTGCCGCCAGCCAGTTGATCGCCATGGGGGCGGGCAAAGTCATCATTACGCTCGGTGCTCAAGGTTCGCTGTTTGCCGATGGCCAACGCTTTGAGCATTTCCCGGCACCGAAAGTGAAGGCTGTCGACACCACTGCCGCCGGAGACACTTTTGTCGGTGGTTTTGCGGCGGCGCTGGCCAATGGCAAGTCCGAGGCCGAGGCGATTCGCTACGGACAGATTGCCGCCGCGCTGTCGGTAACCCGCGCCGGTGCGCAACCGTCAATTCCAACCCAGTCCGACGTACAGGCGTTTAAACCCGCATGAAAAAGACTCCTCTGCTCAACGTCGCATTGTCGCGGCTGATTGCTTCTCTGGGCCACGGCGACATGGTGGTCATTGGTGACGCCGGGTTGCCGGTGCCGCCTGGTGTCGAGCTGATTGATCTGGCGCTGACCCATGGCGTACCGGATTTCGTCAGCACCCTGAAAGTCGTGCTCAGCGAGATGCAGGTGGAAAGCCATGCACTGGCCAAGGAAATCTTCGACAAACAGCCGACCGCGTTGAATACGCTGGATGCGTTGAATGAGGAAGGTGCTCTCGGTCGTCGTGATCTGCTCAGTCACGAGCAATTCAAGGTTCTCAGCCGACAGGCTCGGGCGATTGTTCGTACAGGCGAATGCCAGCCGTACTGCAATATCGTGCTGGTCGCCGGAGTTACGTTCTGATTTTTCGATTCCACATGCACAAGGAATGCGCCATGCAACGCTATGCTCAGAAACTGCATCAATTCATCCGGAGCTTTCTGCTTTTGTCCGTAATCACTGCCACCGGCGCCCAAGCGGCGGAGAAAATCGACCTGATTATCGACACCGACCCGGGTGCCGATGATGTGGTTGCCTTGCTGTTCGCCCTGGCTTCGCCGGACGAGCTGAACATTCGCGCGCTGACCACCGTGGCCGGCAATGTGCGCCTCGACAAGACGTCGCGTAACGCACGACTCGCTCGCGAGTGGGCAGGGCGCGAAGATGTACCGGTTTATGCGGGTGCGCCGAAGCCGCTGATGCGCACCCCTATCTACGCCGAGAACATCCATGGCAAGGAAGGCCTGTCGGGTGTCACCGTGCACGAACCGAAAAAGGGTCTGGCTGAAGGTAATGCCGTCAACTATCTGATCGATACCCTGAAAAAAGCCAAGCCGCACAGCATCACCATCGCCATGCTCGGGCCGCAGACCAACCTGGCGCTGGCGCTGATCCAGGAGCCTGAAATCGTTCAGGGCATCAAGGAAGTGGTGATCATGGGCGGTGCGCACTTCAACGGAGGCAACATCACCCCAGTGGCCGAGTTCAACCTGTTTGCTGACCCGCAAGCGGCTGAAGTCGTGTTGAAAAGCGGCGTGAAACTGACTTACCTGCCGCTGGACGTGACCCACAAGATTCTCACCAGTGATGCGCGCCTGAAACAGATCGCTGCACTGAACAACAACGCGAGCAAGATTGTTGGTGACATCCTCAACGAGTACATCAAAGGCGATATGGAACACTACGGTATTCCGGGTGGCCCGGTGCATGACGCGACCGTTGTGGCTTATCTGCTCAAGCCGGAACTGTTCACCGGTCGTTCGGTGAATGTTGTGGTGGATAGTCGTGAAGGGCCGACTTTTGGTCAGACCATCGTCGATTGGTACGACGGCCTGAAGGCACCCAAGAACGCTTTTTGGGTTGAAAATGGCGATGCTCAGGGTTTCTTTGACTTGCTGACCGAGCGTCTGAAGCGTCTGAAGTAAATCATTCGCCCGCAGGTGCCAGCCTGCGGGTTTTATCCCTTCTCTGCGTGTTTATGCGCGACCTGTTCGGTCGGGTAACGCTCGAAAATCTGCTTGATGAAGTGCTTGGCCGCTTCAGTGCCCAACTCCTTGACCAATAGATCGATACCAATCAGCGCAAGCTCCTCGGTGGTTCCCGGGCTGTAAGAGCTGTGTCCGTCTGTCCATTTGGCATTAATGGCGGCGTCGATGCTGATGGTGGTCATGAGAGCGCTCGAAAAGTCGGAAGATCATGGATTCGAGTTAACCATTTTGTCGGGCATTTGGCACTGCGACTTAGGCATGAACGGAGCGCTATGCGACACTTGGTATTTCAAGGCTTTCCAAGGACCGTTCTGTGCAGATCGATTTGAATACCCCTGACGGCCTCACGCTCGATGCGGTGCGCCAGTTGCTCGCTTCGGCCAGCGATGACGAACACACGCAACTGCGCGTGACCAAGGGCGGTATCGCTTACATTTCTTCCGGCGTTACCGGTGGGCAGGATATCGACGGTTTGCTGTTTCGCCTGGAAACCTGGGCCAAGGGTTCAGGGTATGTGGGCAATGTCGCGGCCAGTGATGAGGTGTGGGTGATGCAGATTTTCAACGCGCTGAAGGACAACTGGCCGAATCCACCGTATGACTACATCGACGTCTACTGAGCGCCGTTAATATTCAGTCACGATTGATTGATGAATAGACGCATGCCGCTCAGGCACACTCGGCGTTTTTCCAATCGTGGGGCAGGGTGATGGCCTTGGCCGTGAAACCAAACGCCGGAATGGCGGTCGCACGATCTCAGCTTAACCATTTTGAAAACAAGGAGGCTTCATGCCTTTGAAGTTCGCGACACTGGGTGCACTTATGGCCGCCGCCATGTTGGCCGGTTGCAGCACGACCTCCAGCGAGTCGGCAAAGGAATCTGCGGCGACCGAAGCCGGTCACAGCCGCTGTGAAGCCACGGCGGCGGAGTTCGCCATTGGCAAGAAAGCTTCGCCAGAGCTGCTGGAGCAGGCGCGCAACAAAGCCGGGGCGCAGAATGCCCGCTTCCTCAAGCCGAATGACATGATCACGCTCGAGTACCGCTCGGATCGCTTGAATCTGAACACCGACAACAACCTGGTGATCACACGCGTCAACTGCGGCTGATCAGCGAAGGCTTTTGTTGCAGGCATAAAAAACCCCGTCACATGGACGGGGTTTTTTTAGTGCGCGCAGAAATTACTCTGGGCGAACCTGTGCAGCTTGCATACCCTTTTGGCCTTTCTCAGCCACGAAAGAGACGGTCTGGCCTTCTTTCAGGCTTTTGAAACCGTCGGATTCGATAGCTTTGAAGTGTACGAACAGGTCGTCACCGCCACCTTGAGGAGTGATGAAGCCGAAGCCTTTTTCATCGTTGAACCACTTAACGGTGCCGGTTTGGCGATTAGACATGGTGTATCTCCAAGAAACATATATTTTTCAGTACTGTGCTGCTCAGGCCAACTGGGCACACCCGGGTATCATAGTCGAAATGTTCGCTTTGGTAGCCCCCCGGACGTGCTGTTTGCCAATCAGTCGTGTTTTCTTTACTGCCTGATTCGGCTGAAAGCCCCGGTTTACAAGGCTTTTGGCAGAACGTAAAGACAATAAAAAAACCTGTAAAACCTGCATAAATCGTCTGAAAAGGCTCAAAATCAGCCCGTTTCAGGGGCGCTGAGCCGGGTCAGAAAGGTGTTTTGATCACTTTTTCGCCGGTGTATTTGCCTTGCATTTGGCAATTTGACCCAGTGCTTTTTGCTGCAGTTCTGGGGAGGCCTTATTGTCCATCAGCGCCTGAATGTCGGCGGCAGGATAGGACTTGATGGCATCAGCACCACAAGCACAGTGCGATTTGGCTGCAGCAGCGCCAATTTGCGGAGTTGCCGCTTGGGTGCACTGCGCCATGTACTTCTCACGCTCGCCCTTCGGCCAGTCGGCGTGGGCGCTCAGCGGTAGCAGCATAACGATAGGGGCGACGACGGCGAACAGGGTATTCAGACGCATGCGAGGATGCTCCTTGTGGGTCAATGTCTTGTTATCTGAGGGCTGAAGGGGCCATCAAGTTCAGCACTCTGGCATAAAAACGGACGATTTGCCTTCTGGCAAAACAGAGGCATAAGTGACCGCTCATCTGTGCTAGCATGCCGGGCTCAAGCGTTCTCAGGCTCCGGCAGACCTTCAGTCCCGGCAGCGGTCAACGTACGAATATTTCGATTTGAATCCCAGTCACTCTGGTTCGGTTTTCCGGTTGGCCGCAAGGCTCCTGCCGCTGTAAGGCAGGCGTTCGTCATTGAATGGCCTGGATCGGATCTTGTACTGGCTCATCCCAACCCACGTGACCTTTGGTAGGGGTCACCACTAGGAGAGGAGGCGCCATGCCAACTATTACTCTTCCCGACGGCAGTCAACGTTCATTCGATCACCCGGTTTCCGTAGCCGAGGTCGCCGCATCCATTGGTGCCGGTCTGGCCAAAGCCACTCTGGCCGGCAAGGTCAATGGCCAACTGGTCGACGCCAGCGACATCATCAGCAGCGACGCGACCCTGCAAATCATCACGCCAAAGGATGAAGAGGGGCTGGAGATCATTCGTCACTCTTGCGCCCACCTGGTTGGCCACGCGGTCAAGCAGTTGTACCCGACTGCGAAGATGGTCATCGGGCCGGTCATCGACGAAGGCTTCTATTACGATATCGCCTTCGAGCGTCCTTTCACGCCGGACGACATGGCTGCTATCGAGCAGCGCATGCAGCAGCTGATCGAGAAAGATTACGACGTCATCAAGAAAGTCACTCCGCGTGCTGAAGTGATCGAAGTGTTCAAGGCCCGTGGCGAAGACTACAAGTTGCGCCTGGTCGAGGACATGCCGAACGAGCAGGCCATGGGCCTGTACTATCACGAAGAATACGTCGATATGTGCCGCGGTCCGCACGTGCCGAACACCCGCTTCCTGAAATCCTTCAAGCTGACCAAACTGTCCGGTGCCTACTGGCGCGGCGACGCCAAGAACGAGCAGTTGCAGCGCGTTTACGGCACCGCTTGGGCAGACAAAAAGCAGCTGGCGGCTTACATCCAGCGCATTGAAGAAGCTGAAAAACGCGATCACCGCAAGATCGGCAAGCGTCTGGGCCTGTTCCACACCCAGGAAGAATCCCCGGGCATGGTGTTCTGGCACCCGAACGGCTGGACTCTGTACCAGGTGCTCGAGCAATACATGCGCAAGATCCAGCGCGATAACGGCTACCTTGAAATCAAGACTCCTCAAGTCGTTGACCGCAGCCTGTGGGAGAAATCCGGGCACTGGGCCAACTACGCCGACAACATGTTCACCACCCAGTCGGAAAACCGCGACTACGCCATCAAGCCAATGAACTGCCCATGCCACGTGCAGGTGTTCAACCAAGGCCTGAAGAGCTACCGCGAACTGCCGATGCGTCTGGCCGAGTTCGGTGCCTGCCACCGCAACGAGCCGTCGGGTGCGCTGCACGGCATCATGCGCGTACGTGCGTTCACTCAGGACGACGCCCACATCTTCTGCACTGAAGAGCAGATGCAGGCCGAATCCGCAGCGTTCATCAAGCTGACCATGGACGTTTATCGTGACTTCGGCTTTACCGATGTCGAGATGAAACTGTCCACTCGTCCGGAAAAACGCGTCGGTTCCGACGAACTGTGGGATCGCGCTGAAGCCGCACTGGCTGCAGCCCTTGATTCTGCGGGCCTGCCGTACGATCTGCAGCCGGGTGAGGGTGCATTCTACGGTCCGAAGATCGAATTCTCGCTGAAAGACTGCCTCGGCCGCGTCTGGCAATGTGGTACTCTGCAGCTCGATTTTAACCTGCCTGTCCGTTTGGGCGCTGAATACGTCTCTGAAGACAACAGCCGCAAACACCCAGTGATGTTGCACCGTGCGATCCTCGGTTCCTTCGAGCGTTTCGTCGGGATTCTGATCGAGCACTACGAAGGTGCGTTCCCTGCCTGGCTCGCGCCAACGCAGGCGGTGATCATGAATATCACTGATAAACAGGCAGATTTTGTTGCAGAAGTTGAAAAAACTCTCAACGAAAGCGGATTTCGTGCCAAGTCCGACTTGAGAAATGAAAAGATCGGCTTTAAAATCCGCGAGCATACTTTGCTCAAGGTTCCCTATCTTTTGGTTATCGGAGATAAGGAAGTCGAGATGCAGACTGTCGCTGTGCGTACTCGTGAAGGTGCTGACCTGGGCTCGATGCCCGTCGCCCAGTTCGCTGAGTTTCTCGCGCAAGCGGTTTCCCGGCGTGGTCGCCCAGATTCGGAGTAATTATTATTAAGCGTGAAATGAGACAAGATAAACGAGCTGCACCGAAAGCCCCGATCAACGAGAATATCTCGGCACGCGAGGTTCGGTTAATTGGCGCTGATGGCGAGCAGATTGGCATCGTCTCGATTGATGAAGCGCTTCGTATTGCTGAAGAAGCAAAGCTTGATCTGGTGGAAATCTCCGCAGACGCAATCCCACCGGTTTGCCGTGTGATGGATTACGGCAAATCGATCTTCGAAAAGAAGAAGCAGGTTGCCGCGGCGAAGAAGAACCAGAAGCAGATTCAGGTAAAAGAAATCAAGTTTCGTCCAGGGACGGAGGAAGGGGATTACCAGGTAAAACTGCGCAACCTGGTACGTTTCCTGAGTGATGGGGACAGGGCCAAGGTATCCTTGCGATTCCGCGGCCGTGAGATGGCCCACCAGGAGCTGGGGATGGAACTCCTCAAGCGGGTTGAAGCTGACCTGCTCGAGTACGGTTCGGTCGAACAGCATCCTAAGATGGAAGGACGCCAGCTGATCATGGTCATCGCCCCGAAAAAGAAGAAGTAATCAACAGGGCACGGCAGGCCTTCTGATTATGTTTATCAACTGAATGCGGAGTATCCGAACATGCCAAAAATGAAAACCAAAAGTGGTGCTGCTAAGCGGTTTCTGAAAACTGCTAACGGTATCAAGCACAAGCACGCTTTCAAGAGCCACATCCTGACTAAAATGTCGACCAAGCGTAAGCGTCAACTGCGCGGTAGCAGCTTGCTGCATCCGTCTGACGTGGCAAAAGTCGAGCGCATGCTGCGCCTTCGTTAATTTTAGTCAAGAATAGAGGAAGTAACTCATGGCTCGTGTAAAGCGTGGCGTCATTGCCCGTAAGCGTCACAAAAAAATTCTGAAACTTGCTAAAGGCTACTACGGCGCACGCTCCCGCGTATTCCGTGTTGCCAAGCAAGCGGTAATCAAGGCAGGCCAATACGCCTACCGTGACCGTCGTCAGAAAAAACGTCAGTTCCGCGCTCTGTGGATCGCTCGTATCAACGCTGGTGCTCGTGTTAACGGTCTGTCCTACAGCCGTTTCATCGCTGGCCTGAAAAAAGCGTCCATCGAGATCGACCGTAAGGTTCTGGCTGATCTGGCAGTGAACGAAAAAGCGGTGTTTGCTGCGATTGTCGAGAAAGCTAAAGCCACCTTGGCTTAAGTACCCCCGACAATCACCCGGCCTCACTTCCGTGGGGCCAGGTGGTAAACGTCTTAAATAGGGGAAGAGCCTTCAAGCTCTTCCCCTATTTTGTATCTGGAGTCTGTACATGGAAAACCTGGATGCGCTGGTCTCTCAAGCACTAGAGGCTGTGCAAAGCGCTGAAGATATCAATGCCCTGGAGCAAATCCGGGTTCAATACCTTGGCAAAAAGGGTGAATTGACTCAGGTGATGAAGACCCTGGGGAATTTGCCGGCAGAAGAGCGTCCGCAAGTCGGTGCGCTGATCAACGTTGCCAAGGAACGTGTTACAGGCGTTCTCAATGCGCGCATGGCTCTGTTTGAAGAAGCCGAACTGGCTGCCAAACTGTCTGCCGAATCCATTGACGTGACATTGCCGGGCCGTGGTCAGACCTCCGGTGGTCTGCATCCGGTGACCCGGACTCTGGAACGTGTTGAACAGTTCTTCACCCGCATCGGCTACGGCATTGCCGAAGGCCCTGAGGTCGAAGACGACTATCACAACTTTGAAGCGCTCAACATCCCAGGCCATCACCCGGCCCGGTCGATGCATGACACCTTCTATTTCAATGCCAACATGCTGCTGCGCACCCATACCTCGCCGGTACAGGTCCGCACCATGGAATCGAAGCAGCCGCCGATCCGCATCGTCTGCCCAGGCCGCGTGTATCGCAGTGACTCCGATATCACTCACTCGCCGATGTTCCACCAGGTCGAAGGCCTGCTGGTTGATCGCGACATCAATTTTGCCGATCTCAAAGGCACCATCGAAGAATTCCTGCGGGTGTTCTTCGAAAAAGAGCTGGCCGTACGTTTCCGTCCTTCGTACTTCCCGTTCACCGAACCATCCGCTGAAGTCGACATGGAATGCGTGATGTGCAGCGGTAAAGGCTGCCGTGTCTGCAAGCAAACCGGCTGGCTGGAAGTGATGGGCTGCGGCATGGTTCACCCCAACGTGCTGCGCATGTCCGGCATCGACCCGGAAGAGTTCTCCGGCTTTGCTTTCGGCATGGGCGTCGAGCGTCTGGCCATGCTCCGTTACGGCGTGAACGACTTGCGTCTGTTCTTCGACAACGACTTGCGGTTCCTCGCGCAATTTCGCTAGTCGTAACGAATTCTTAGGAGAGCAGGATGAAATTCAGTGAACAATGGCTGCGTGGCTGGGTTAGCCCGCAGGTAAATCGCGACGAGCTGGTTGCTCGTTTGTCGATGGCTGGTCTGGAGGTCGATAGCGTGACTCCGGCTGCCGGTGTTTTCAGCGGCGTGGTCGTGGGCGAGGTGCTGAGCACCGAGCAACACCCTGATGCCGACAAGTTGCGCGTGTGCCAGGTCAGCAATGGCGCGGAAACCTTCCAGGTCGTGTGCGGTGCGCCAAACGTGCGTCCGGGCCTGAAGATTCCGTTCGCCATGATTGGCGCTGAGCTGCCGGGCGACTTCAAGATCAAGAAAGCCAAACTGCGCGGCGTCGAGTCCAACGGCATGCTGTGCTCGCAAGCCGAGTTGCAGGTCGGTGAAGGCAACGACGGTCTGATGGAGCTGCCGGCTGATGCGCCGGTGGGCGAAGACTTCCGTGTGTATCTGGATCTGGAAGACGCCAGCATCGAGGTCGACCTGACCCCGAACCGCGGCGACTGCCTGTCCCTGGCCGGTCTGGCTCGTGAAGTCGGCGCGCTGTACGACGCGCCGGTGACCCGTCCGGTGGTCATGGCCATTCCTGCCGTGCACGACGAAGTGCGTTCGGTAGAAGTGCTGGCGCCTGCCGCGTGCCCACGTTACCTGGGCCGCGTTATCCGCAACGTTGATCTGTCCAGGCCGACGCCGCTGTGGATGGTTGAGCGTCTGCGTCGCGCCGACGTGCGCAGCATCGACGCTGCCGTCGACATCACCAATTACGTGATGCTCGAACTGGGTCAGCCGCTGCACGCCTTCGATCTCGCCGAAATCAATGGCGGCATCCGTGTGCGCATGGCGGAAGAGGGCGAGAAGCTGGTGCTGCTCGACGGTCAGGAAGTCAGCCTGCGTAGCGATACGCTGGTGATCGCTGACCACACTCGCGCGCTGGCGATTGCCGGTGTGATGGGTGGTGAGCACAGTGGTGTTTCCGCGACCACTCGCGACGTATTTCTGGAAAGTGCGTTCTTCGATCAGATCGCAGTGGCGGGCAAGGCCCGTTCCTATGGCCTGCACACCGATGCTTCGCACCGCTACGAGCGTGGCGTCGATTGGCAACTGGCCCGTGAAGCCATGGAGCGCGCCACTGGCCTGCTGCTGGAAATCACTGGCGGTGAAGCCGGCCCGATCATCGAGACCGTCAGTGCGCAGCATCTGCCGTCGATCGCGCCGATCACTCTGCGTTCCCAGCGCATCACTCAGATGCTCGGTATGGAAATGGATTCCGCCCAGGTTGAGCGTTTGCTCGGCGGCCTGGGTCTTGGCATTGCTGCCGACGGTGAAGGCCAGTGGCGAGTAGAAGTGCCAAGCCATCGCTTCGACATCAGCCTGGAAGTCGATCTGATCGAAGAGCTGGCCCGTCTGTACGGCTACAACCGTCTGCCGGTTCGTTACCCGCAAGCGCGTCTGGCGCCGCAAGCCAAGGCTGAAGCGCGTAGCGATCTGCCGGAACTGCGTCGTCTGTTGGTAGCGCGTGGTTATCAGGAAGCGATCACTTACAGCTTCATCGATCCGCGTCAGTTCGAACTGTTCAACCCGGGCGTCGAGCCGCTGTTGCTGGCCAATCCGATCTCCAATGACATGGCCGCCATGCGTTCGTCGCTGTGGCCGGGTCTGGTCAAAGCGCTGCAGCACAACCTCAACCGCCAGCAAGATCGCGTGCGTCTGTTCGAAAGCGGTCTGCGCTTCGTTGGTCAGCTGGAAGGTCTGAAGCAAGAGCCGATGCTGTCCGGCGTGGTTTGCGGTAGCCGTCTGCCGGAAGGCTGGGCACAAGGTCGCGACACCGTCGATTTCTTCGATGTCAAAGCTGACGTGGAGGCCGTACTGGGCTTTGCCGGTGCACTGGATTCGTTCACCTTCGCACCGGGCAAACACCCGGCGCTGCACCCGGGTCAAACCGCGCGCATCGAGCGCGAAGGGCGTGAAGTCGGCTTCATCGGTGCCATCCACCCGGAATTGTCGAAAGCCTTGGGTCTGGATCGTCCGGTCTTCGTTTTCGAACTGGTTCTGGCAGAAGTGGCACTCGGTAAAATGCCGAAATTCCATGAGTTGTCGCGCTTTCCTGAAGTGCGTCGTGACCTTGCACTGATTGCGCACAAAGACGTCGCGTCTGCAGCCGTACTGGACGTAATCCGTGAAAATGCAGGCGAATGGCTCACAGATCTCAGGCTGTTTGACGTGTATCAGGGTAAAGGTATTGATCCTGATAGAAAAAGCCTTGCAGTTGGCTTGACCTGGCAGCATCCATCGCGCACTCTTAATGACGATGAGGTGAATTCGACGACGCAAAATATCCTCACCTCGCTCGAACAAAGGTTGAACGCCACGTTAAGGAAGTGACGTATGGGGGCTTTGACGAAAGCTGAGATGGCGGAACGTCTGTATGAAGAGCTGGGCCTGAACAAGCGGGAAGCCAAGGAATTGGTAGAACTGTTTTTCGAGGAAATCAGGCACGCTCTTGAAGACAACGAGCAGGTCAAATTGTCCGGTTTCGGCAATTTCGACCTTCGGGACAAACGCCAGCGGCCTGGCCGCAACCCGAAAACGGGGGAAGAAATCCCGATCACGGCTCGCCGTGTGGTCACCTTTCGTCCAGGGCAGAAGTTGAAGGCCCGAGTTGAGGCTTATGCTGGAACCAAGTCATAACGACGAACTACCCGTCATCCCGGGCAAACGCTACTTCACCATCGGTGAAGTCAGCGAGCTGTGTGCCGTAAAGCCACACGTGCTGCGCTACTGGGAGCAGGAGTTTCCTCAACTCAACCCCGTCAAACGCCGCGGAAACCGCCGGTATTATCAGCGCCAGGACGTGCTGATGATCCGGCAGATCCGCGCGCTCCTTTACGATCAGGGTTTCACCATCGGCGGCGCACGCCTGCGTTTGTCCGGCGACGAAGCCAAAGACGACACGACCCAATACAAGCAGATGATTCGGCAAATGATTGCCGAATTGGAAGATGTACTGGTGGTTCTCAAGAAATAAAAAGCAGCGTTTGAATACTTCCAGTTTTCAAACGCTTGCGCTATATTCTTGAGCGTTCTTCGAGATGAAGAACGAGTTGCAAGACCAGTCGGGGCGTAGCGCAGTCCGGTAGCGCACTAGCATGGGGTGCTAGGGGTCGAGTGTTCGAATCACTCCGTCCCGACCATATAATTCAATGACTTAGCCCAATCTGAAAAGGTTGGGCTTTTTCATGCGTGGGGAATTTGCGGGGGGCATCTCGTTTTCTCCTCAAGATGATCAGAGCCGGTCCTCGCGAACTGATTGACCTCGATGCCGACTCAGCCAAAAGCTGCGACATCGGGTTGCGTGGGTCATGCGGTCGTATTCGCCACGACTGCACCAATGCATGCTCAGCGAGTAACCTCATCACCAACGCGGACATCCGCAGACTCATTGCGCTTCAGGCAGGCAAGATGTCGATGAAAGCCATTATTTCCGATGTCAGACGACATTACTTCCAGCGTGTCGCGTCTTTTGGGGGTAATCAAGTCTCTTGCTTTAACAACTTAACACTTTCGAAATAGCGCCATAGTGCTGATGTTGCTTTATAGCTCTGGTATATAGAAGTGTATAGGTCGTAAGTTTATTTGACGCCAAAAAATATCGAACTATAGTTTTTTTGCTGCAGGCAGAATTCTATTCTTTGTTGATGAGGTGTTGCTAAATGGAAAGTAAAATTCATGCGAATAAAGGCTGGCAACGTATCGGGAAAATCCCTTCGGCAGGCAATCTTTATGCAGATGGTACATGGTGCTTCAATACTCGCGAGCGAGACGCCAGAACCTGTGATGCTAAAGGATATGGTGTAGGCAAGGGCAACTACTACATTATGAATATTGATAAGGGGGACAAGAAATATCCTTATAGCGGCGAGAAGGCAATAGTGGGGCAGGCAATATTCAGAGTCGGTGAGCATGGATCGCCAGAGGCGCTGGGTCTGCGAGGGGCGTTCAGCGGTGGTGAGGATGTGTGGATGATGATCAATGACACGTTTGACGGTCTTGATGACAATGACGGTTCCCTCCAACTTAGGTTTGTTTCTGCAGGAGGACGGACACTAACACCGACAAATTCTCTTGGTGATCCCATTGGTACTCAATATACAAAGGACAAGTTCACGAACTAAGAGTGGTTCTTGGCGTTTCTATTTGTGCGGGATTATGATGGTCTCATGTTTCGTTCGATTTTAATTTTGGCAGCTGTGCTGTCGGTGGGTTTTTCTGGTACTACAAATCAATAAAGGGTGGGGCTTGGGGCGAGCACAAACAGGAGGTGCCACTGGGCGACTATCAGAGTTACTCTGTCCCGGTCGTATAATTCATTTAAAAAGGCCAATGCATTCAGTATTGGCCTTTTCAGTACGTGTCCCTTTATGCGATGCCAGCGCGGCTAGCGTGTATTCATGGTGCCAGGCTCGCTAGTTGCAATGTTTGGAGCTCACCGCGAGACGGAAAAAGAGCGGCTATTGTGCAGGCTTCTTCTTGATGTCATCCGAGTCACTCGAAGTCGCAGCGTCCTTTTCCGTTTCGTGCGATTGCGCGCCTGCGTTGCCGCCTGACGATTCCTCGCCTTTCTTGTTCGCCTTTTCTTCATTGGATTGTTTGCTGCCGGAATTGACTCCTGGCAGGGCGGTCGGCGGGGCAGCAGACCCAGCGTTAGTCTCCTCGGCAGCCAATGTGCAGGCAGGGCCAATGAGCAGCAGACTGGCGAGGGACAGGGCAGCAATATTCTTGTTCATTATCTGTACGCTCCACTGAGGGGTGTTCAGTTTGGAAGTGCTGAGAGGCGAAAGGTGCGGGCCACCGGACGAGTGGCGAGAAGGCAAATTGCTGGCCCCCGGACTTTCGCTTCCCCGGCAAAATCGCCTTTTTTCAAAAGGTTAGGTTGGCTATATGCGGACGATTGTCATAACCGTTGCAACGCTTTCCCTGGCTGTCATCGCCTGTGGGGTTCAGGCGAAAGAGTTGAGCAAGAGTCATCGTTTTGCCTGTGTATGGGGTTCGGACATCGCCGCCGGCGCGCAGCAGTCGAAGCTTGCGGGGATTTCGCTGTATGGCGCGCGCAAACGCCTGCAGGTGCGCAAGTTCCAGCAGCCGTGGATGCGCATGACTGCGATGGGGATCACCGAGCAGACCTACGACAGTCCATCAAAGCTCAAACCCGCAGCGGTCAAGCAGACCTATTATGAACAATGCGTACGCCACGAACTGGCCCAGCGCTGAAGCAAAAAGCCCAACCTGAACCGGTTGGGCTTTTTCATGCCTGGCGAAAAGTTTGTCTCATTTTTCGCTTTCGCAATTGACCATCCACGATACGCCAAAACGATCCACCAGCATGCCAAAGCGCACCGCCCAGAAAGTCGCCTCCAGCGGCATATCGATGCGACCGTCCTTGGCCAGAGCGTTAAACACCTGCTCAGCTTCAGCGATGCTGTCGACATTCAGCGAAATCGAGCAGCCGCTCATGCCTTGAGTCGGGCGGTCGGGTGTGGTGTCCGAGGCCATGATCATCTGATCACCCACTTTCAGACAGGTGTGGATGATCAGATTGTGGTGTTCTTTGGGCACATGTTCGGCGGCGGGTGTCTCGCCGAATGTCATCATCGCTTCGAGCTTTCCTTGCAAGGCTTGCTGGTAAAAGGTGAAGGCCTCGCGGCAGTCACCGTTGAAGATCAGGTACGGGTCGATTCTCATGTCTCTGCTCCCGGCAGTCAGGCGCGGAGCATGGCGGGTGTTCGCCGGGTTCCGCGTTAGGCGGTTAAAACATAGCAGAGCGTTGGACGCCGGAAAGGCCTGAGTCTTCCAGATGTTTTTGTTCTGAAAAGCGCTTCGACGATAACGCGGTCGTTGTGTGAAATTCAGTCCAAGCGCTGGAGTACCATGACGCATCACCATCACCTGCAGAGTCCAACGCCCCATGCCTGATCTATCACGCTTCACGTCCTTGTTCGATCAGGCGCAGCGCGCCTTGCGCCTGGTCTGGGGGACATCGCGTGGCTTGTTTCTGGGGCTGGTGCTGGCAACGTTGGTGGCCGGGCTGCTGCCGGCACTGGCGGCGTGGTTGGGGCAGCGAATTGTCGATGCCGTGGTCGCAGCGATGCAGTTGCACGCGCAACACGGCAGTGCGCCGTTGTGGCCGGTGTTGCGTTACGTTTTGTTGGAGGCCGGGGTGTTGGCGCTGTTGTCCGGCACGCAACGGGCGCTCTCGGTGCAGCAGTCGCTGTTGCGGGTGCAGCTAGGGCAGAAGGTCAATACGCTGATCCTGGAAAAAGCACAGACCCTGTCACTGGTGCAGTTCGAAAACTCCGAGTTCTACGACAAACTGGTGCGTGTCCGTCGCGAGGCTTCGACCCGGCCATTGGCGCTGGTCATGAAGTCGTTGGGCTTGATTCAAAACCTGATCATGCTGATCAGCTTTGGTGTGCTGCTGGTGCACTTTTCCCCTTGGGCGCTGGTGCTGCTGGTGGTCGGAGCATTGCCGGTGTTCTTTGCCGAGGCGCATTTTTCCGGTGACGCCTTTCGCCTGTTCACCCGCCGCGCGCCGGAGAGTCGGCAGCAGAATTACATCGAAACCTTGCTGTCCCACGAAACCTATATCAAAGAGGTCAAGCTGTTCGGTTTTGCACCACTGTTGCTGCAACGCTACCGCGACACGTTCGCCAGGTTGTATGCCGAAGATAGACGCCTGACGTTGCGGCGCGACGGCTGGGGTTTCGGCCTCGGTCTGCTCGGTACGGCGGCTTTTTACGTGGCCTATGCCTGGGTGGTGATTGATGCTGTGCATGGCCAGATCAGTCTTGGCCAGATGACCATGTATCTGGTGTTGTTCAAGCAAGGCCAAAGCGCGGTGAGCAGCAGCCTGAGTGCAATCAGCGGCCTGTACGAAGACGGCCTCTACCTGACCAGTCTTTATGAATATCTAGCCGAACCGGTTCAGGTCGATAGCGGCCACCTGACGGTCGGTGCCTGCCCGGGCGATGGTTTGCGTTTCGAAAACGTCGGTTTCCGTTATCCGGGTGCCAGTCGACCGGCACTGGAAAATATTGACCTGCAACTGGTGCCAGGCCAGAGCATGGCGTTGGTCGGAGAGAACGGTTCAGGCAAGACCACGCTGATCAAGTTACTGACCCGGCTCTATCGTCCTGATCAAGGGCGCATCCTGCTCGACGGCAGTGATTTGCAGGATTGGCAGGAGACCGCGTTACGTCGACGTATTGGCGTGATTTTTCAGGACTACATCCGCTATCAGTTCAGCGTCGGAGAAAACATCGGCGTCGGCGATACCTTGGCGTTCAACGATTCGCAACGATGGAAAGAGGCGGCTGCCCAAGGGATGGCGGCGCCCTTTATCGAAGGACTGGACAAGGGATATGCCACGCAATTGGGACGCTGGTTTGCCGGTGGCCAGGAATTGTCTGGCGGGCAGTGGCAGAAAATTGCCTTGTCCCGCGCGTACATGCGCCGTGAGGCCGACATTCTGATCCTCGATGAGCCGACTTCCGCCCTTGATCCGGCGGCCGAAGCGGCGGTGTTCGAGCATTTCAGCCAGCACAGCGAAGGGCGCATGACCTTACTGATTTCCCATCGTTTTTCCAGCGTGCGCAATGCCGACCACATCATCGTCCTGCAACAAGGCCGGATTCTGGAGCAGGGTGGCCACGATCAACTGGTCGCCGCTGCGGGGCATTACGCGCAACTGTTCGATTTGCAGGCGCGCGGTTACCGTTAAGTGTCCCGCCCGCTGCGCACGGTCGCCGGTCCGGCCATCCGCGGCGCTGGTTTGCTCTGCATCAGGCTGTCGAGCGCCTTGCGATAATTCTGCCCGCCGAGCGCCATGCTGTTGTTGTGCGTCGCTCCTGGCACCAACAACAGGCGCTTGGGCTGTTGCGCGGCGTTGAACAGTTGCTCGCTGAAGCGCGGAGGAACGAAAGCATCAGCCAGACCGTGAACCACCAGCAGCGGCATGTGAATGTCGGCGATCTTGTCGATCGAATCGAATTTTTGCGACAGCAGCCAGCGCACCGGCAGTGAAGTATTGGCCACGGAGGCGGCGACATCGGCCAGCGTGGTGAAAGTCGACTCGATCACCAGCCCGCGCACCGGTAACGCGGAATGATCGCGGGCGGCGGTCTGCCCGAGTTCTGCGGCCAGATCGATCGCCACAGCACCACCGAGGGAATGCCCGTAGATCAGGCGTTTGGCCGGGTCCGGTTGCAGCAGTTTGAAGCGCTCCCACGCCACGCGTGCGTCTTCGTAGACACTGCTTTCCGATGGCAGATCACCGTGACTCTTGCCGAAACCGCGATAGTCGATGGCCAACACCGAATAACCCGCCGCGCGCAATTGTTCGATGCGGAACAACTGCCCGGTGAGGTTCCAGCGCACGCCATGCAGATAGAGAATGGCCGGCGCATTGGCCTTTTCCGCCGGCCACCACCAGGCATGAATGTTTTCCCCGGCCTTGAAGCTCTTCGGTTGCAGGTCGAGTTCCTGCACGCTGCCGGGCAAGCCGCGATACCAACCGGCAGTGCCCGGTTCGATGCGAAACAGCAGTTTGCGTTCGGTGTGTTCGAGTACGGCACAACTGGTCGGCACGCCGATAATCAGCGCGGCCATGCAGGCAAACGCCAAACGGCGGCGTCGCAGACGCGTCATGAAGGACAGGAACATTAAACGTTTCACCCAGGCGCAGACAAAGAAGGCTTTTTACCAGATGCCTCGGTCTGCGCGTGAGTTTTTCGACCACCGCCCCGGCGCAACGATTACCAAATGCTGCAAAGACTTACACGACCTGCAGCACGATCTTGCCGATATGGTCGCCAGCCTCCATGTGTGCGTGAGCCTGAGCCGCGTCGTTGAGTGAATAAACCTTGTCGATCATCGGCAGGCAGCGCCCGGCAGACAGTGCTGGCCATACGTGCTCGCGCAGTTGATCGGCAATCGCGGCTTTTTCGGCAGCGGTACGGGCACGCAAGAGGGAGCCGGTGATCACCGCGCGTTTGGCCATCATTGCCAGCAGGTCAAAGTCGTTGGCCCGTGCGCCGCCGAGGAAACCGAGCATGACCAGACGGCCATCCATCGCCAAAGAGCTGACGTTATCGTTGAGATACGAGCCGCCCATGATGTCGAGGATCACATTGACGCCCTGGCCTGCGGTTTTATCGGCGATGACCTTGGCGAACTCCTCCTCGCGATAGTTGATCGGCAAGCCGCCAAGGTTGCTGATCGCTGCGCATTTGTCCGGGCTGCCGGCGGTGGCAAACGCTTCTATGCCGAATTCTCGGCACAGCATCAGTGCGGTAGTACCGATGCCGCTGGTGCCACCATGAATCAATGCGCGTTGACCACGGCTGGCGCCACCGAGGCCGAACAGGTTGGCCCATACGGTAAAGAAGGTTTCCGGGATCGCGGCGGCGTGCACCCAGTCCAGGCCGTCGGGAATCGGCAGGGTCTGGCCGGCGGGGACGGCGCAGTATTCGGCATAACCGCCGCCATTGGTCAGCGCGCAGACTTTGTCGCCCACGGCGAACTGATTGACACCCGCCCCGAGCGCCACGACTTCACCGGCGACCTCCAGCCCGGGAATCGGGTTCATGCCGGGTTTCATCGGGTATTTGCCGGCGCGCTGCAAGGCGTCCGGCCGGTTGATTCCGGCGGCGTGTACGCGGATCAACACCTCGCCCTCTGCGGCGACTGGCAGCGGTACGCGGCGGGGTTGCAAGACCTCGGGTCCACCGGGCTCGGTGATTTCGATTCGGGTCATTTCGCTGGGCAGGGACATATCGATTCCTCTTGGCTTGAGTTGTGTAAGTGGGAGCGTGCTGCGCAAGCAATGATTCCCTTCAATTTGCGCAGCAGCGCGGCTCAACCGGGGCGGGCAGCCATTTCATGGCTTGCTCCAGCAGCAGCGCCACGACGATCGCGCCAGCGGCAATAACGAACAACAACGCGTGATGCCCGCTGCTGGCATTGAACAGCGCCGAATAGGCAAACCCGGCCAGCGCCTGAAACGTGGCGAATGACACCGTGGCACGGCTCCAGGCGATTTGCTGGCGATGGTGCTCCGGCACCAATTCATGCACCCGAGCCAGCGCCAGCGGCACAATGCCCGGCGGAAATGAACCGAGAATCACCGCCAGCAACGCCAGCGCGAGAAACGAGTGGGAGATCGCCAGCAGTCCTAGGGCAATCGCCTGCACCACCAGCACCAGACGAATGCCGGACCGTGCGCCCAGTTGATCGGCGAGAAAGCCATAACTCACCGGGCCGACAATCGCGCCCAAGCCGTACATCACCCAGATCAACGCGCCGATATGCGCCCCGGCACCGAGTCCACGCGCCACGTAATCCACCAGAAACACCATGGCGGGCACTAGGCCGGCTGCCATAAAAGCGTATTGAGCGAACAGCAAGTACACACCACGCGGTGTTGGTTCTACGGGCACTATTTCTTGCGCAACGACCGGGTGCAGGAAATCAGACGGCCAGGCAAACCAGCTCAGCACCGTCAGCAACAAGGCCAAAGCCCCCAGGCCCAGCCACGTTGCCTGCAAGCCAAGGCTCAACAGCGGTGGCACCAGTGTCCCGGAACCGGCAATGCCGAGACCGATACCCAGAAAAATCGCGCCACTGGCCAGCCCTTTACGCGCCGCCGGGACATGCGGCAGTACTGTCGCGGCCACTAGAACCATGATCGCGCCGCCGGCAATCCCGGACAGCAGCCGCCAGCCGAAGAACCAGCTCACCGACAACGGAAACGCGCAGGCAAAAAATGCCGCCGTGACCACCAGCATCATCAGCCGCAAGGCATTTTTATTGCCGAGTTGGCGTGCTGCAGGCCGGCCGAGCAGGGCGCCGATCAGATAACCCACCAGATTGGCGGCTCCGAGGTAGACCACATCATTGGTGCTGAACCACTGCGCCTCAATCAGCGAAGGGATCAACGGGGTGTAAGCGAAACGCGCCAGTCCGATGCTGACCAGGCTGGCGCAGAGGCCAGCGAAGATCGACAGCCAGATGCCGGTGGAGGTTGAAGTGCGCATGATAGCGATCTCGCGGAAGGTTTATGGCGTTCAGCATATCGGCTATCGTTGCTGCGTTAATGCAGCGATTAAGCGGCACGCTGATGCGAATTTGCATCGCCTGGAGACAGCATGAATTGGGATGACGCACGGGTATTTCTTGCCGTTTGCCGCGAATCGACGCTGCGCGGTGCAGCGAGGGTTTTGGCGGTGGATCAGGCAACCGTCGGGCGGCGCATCACGGCACTGGAAAAGTCCCTGAGCGCGACGTTGTTCCTGCGCACCTCTGACGGGTACGCGTTGACGGCGGTCGGCGAAGCAGCGCTTAAAAGCGTGGAGAAAATGGAGCATTCGGCGCTGGAGCTGGAGCGGCAGATTCAAGGCTTGGACGATCGTCTGACTGGCACGGTGCGCGTCAGCACCACGGATTCGCTGGCCATCGATTTTCTGATTCCGGCGATTGCCCGCTTGCACGAGCAGCACCCGCACGTGCGCGTGCAACTGGATGCGTCCACACAGATTCTCAGCCTGGCCAAGCGTGAGGCGGATATCGCCGTGCGCAACACCCGGCCGGACAACCCTGACCTGATTGCCCGGCGCATTGCCCGATGGCCGGTGGGGCTGTTTGCTTCCCAAGCCTATATAGATGCCAATGGAGTGCCGCCGCCGGGCACGGCATTTGAAGGGCATGATCTGGTGGTTTATCAACCGTATCTGCAAGGCAAAAAGGACCTGACGTTGGTATCGGAGCCGTTGAGTCGCGGTCGGATCGTCGCCAGCCTCAGTTCCAGTTTGCTCGTCCGTCGTTCGATTGCAGCAGGGTTGGGTGTAGGAGAAATCCCGGTATACATGGGTGAGCGCGATGGCTTGATCAGGCTATGGCCGGAGCGCACTACGCCGCTCCCGTATGAGGTATGGCTGGTAACCCACGCGGACCTGCGCCACACCGCGCGGGTGAGGGCGGTGATTGAGCAGATTGTCGATGTGTTCGCGTCGGAGAATGAATAGGTAGATGCTGTTTTGGCAGGGCTACAACCTCTGACGAAACGGCCTACACCAGAGGCAGAATCGCCCGGCTTGTCAGCATTCTGGATGGGGCCTATCGTTTCTTCAGCTCGGTGAGGGGCGTTGGAAACTCACCGACTTAATACCAGGGACGGTATGTAGACCCAGGAAGGTGTCGAATTGAAAACCTCGGAATTCAGTCAAAATCCAATCAGTGATCTATCGAGTAAAACCCGGAATACTCAAGCCATGAACGCAATAAGCCGTGAAGAATTCAATGCCCGGATCGAAACCATTGAGACCAGGATGGACGCTCGGTTCGAGGGTGTGTCGGCAAAAATCGATGCTTATCTTTTGACTCAGGCGGAGAGGGACAAACGATACGATTTGATGTGGGACGGTGTACAACAAATCGCCGAAGATTCAAAAGAAGCCATCAAACAAGCCTCGACAGTGAAGGCGCATTACTGGGCGACGACAGCCGTCCATTTTCTCGGAATGATCACCATCGTCGTGGGGGCGCACTTCGCCAATCAGGCAGCGGTGTTAACCACCTTGCAGACGACACTCGCGGCGATCCAGGTAGGTAAAGATATAGGCGCACCCAGACCTGCTTCGCAACAAGCACCCGAATCAGCACAATAGAAAACGGCCTTCAAAGAAGGCCGTTTTTCGTGAGTATTGAAACACCGCGTCATGGCATCTCTGGCAACTCCTGCGGCCGCAAGTCGAACACCAGCACTTCGGCATCGACACCGTTGCTCAAGGTCAGCAACTGTTCTTCGCGAACCCGGACGCCGTCACCTTCGTGCAATGGCTGGCCATTGAGTTCAACGCTGCCACGCGCGACATGCACATAGGCATAGCGGTTGGCAGCCAGTTCCAGTGTGGCGCTTTCCTTGCCGTCGAACAGCCCGGCGAAGACCCGTGCATCCTGACGCACCTTGAGCGAACCGTGCTTGCCGTCCGGCGAAATGATCAACTGCAGGCGACCGCGTTTTTTCTCGGCGCTGAAATGCTCTTGTTGATAGCGCGGTTTGGCTCCGGCAACCTCCGGCACAATCCAGATCTGCAGGAAGTGCACCGGTTTGATCGCTGAATGGTTGAACTCGCTGTGCGCCACGCCGCTGCCTGCGCTCATTAATTGTACGTCGCCTGGACGAATGACCGAACCGGTGCCCAGCGTGTCCTTGTGTTCCAGCGCACCTTCCAGCACATAGGAAAAGATCTCCATGTCGCGATGCGGGTGCTGGCCGAAGCCTTTGCCCGCGGCAACGCGGTCATCGTTAATCACCAGCAGGTCGGAAAAACCCTGTTCGCGAGGGTTGCGATAGCTGGCGAAGGAAAAGGTGTGAAAGGACTTCAACCAGCCATGATTGGCGAGGCCACGATCGGAGGCTTTGCGAAGAGTCAGCATGATGAAATCTCCTTGCGGGACGTGAATTCGTCCGAGTGAGGAGAAGGTTACTGTTTACTGGATTGCGCAATAAGTAGATGAAAATTGAAAGACTGTCCCTTTCAGGTTGACAGTTTTGCGATAGCCGTCACACAAAACTTTTGCGCTCAAACGGCTACAGTTGGCCATAATGTCTGGCCTGTCTCATGTTTCTTTGATTGAAGTGATGTCCTCCCATGAAAACCGTGGCAATGGTGCTGTTCCCCGACTTTCTCCTGCTCGACATGGCCGGGCCATTGGAGGTTTTTTCGGTTGCCAATCGGTATCTGAAACCCGATGCGCATTATCAATTGATCACGCTTGGCACCGAAGATGGACCGCTGCGGGCCTCCAATGGTGTGATGGTGCAGGCGGACCGGACCATTGGCGGCGACACCGAACGTTATGATTTGCTGCTGGTGCCGGGAGGCCCCGGTGCCTACAACCAGCAGTTTCCGTCGTTGTTTGCCTGGCTCAAAGACGCCGTCCGGCGCGTTGAATATTACGGTTCGATCTGCACCGGCGCGTTTGTGTTGGGGCATGCCGGATTACTTGATGGCTACCGTGTGACCACGCACTGGAACTACACCGAACGCCTGATCAAGGGATTCCCCAAAGCCCATGTCACGACCGATCAGATCTATGTCGAGGATCGCAATCTGATCACCTCGGGTGGCGTCACTGCCGGCATCGATATGGCGCTGGCCGTGATCGCCCGCGATCACGGCAAAAAACTCGCCCAGGATGTCGCCAAAGTCCTGCTGGTGGTGATGAAGCGGCAGGGCGGTCAAGCGCAGTTCAGTCCGCTGATGGCTGCCGTGGCGCCACAGGAAACGCCGATCACCCGCGCACAAAGCTATGTGCTGGAGCATCTCGACGAAGCCTTTACGGTCGAGCGCATGGCCGCCATTGCCAACATGAGTGCGCGGCATTTTGCGCGGGTGTTCACCCGCGACATCCACATGACGCCGATGGAGTTTCTGCAAAGTGCGCGCATCGACTGCGCGCGCAATCTGCTGGAAACCAGTGATCTGCCGCTTAAAACCGTGGCTTACAAAAGTGGGTTCGGCAGTGTGCGGCACATGCGTTCACTGTTTGCCGAAAAGCTCGGCCTGACTCCCGCGCAATACCGCGAACAGTTCAGCTAGAGCGCTTGTGTCCGTCTGGCGCACTCGGATGTCCGTGCTGCGCCTCGTGTAGCGGTTGTCGCGTCATCTGAGGCTGCCAAGATAGTTGGCATGGATAGCCTCAACGATTTGAACACGGCGTCGGTGCTGCATTTCGGCCCTTACGCCTTCCATCTGCGGCAACGGCTGATACTCGATGGAGATCGGCCCTTGCGCATGGGCGGTCGCGCGCTGGACATTCTGCAAGTGCTGGTCGAGCGTGCCGGTCGAGTGGTCAGAAAGGAGCAGTTGATCGCGCTGGTATGGCCGACGTCGGTGGTCGAGGAGATCAACCTGCGCGTGCACATTGCGGCGCTCAGGCGAGCGTTGGGTGACGGCGAGAACGGTCAGCGTTACATCGTCCATGTACCACAATGCGGTTACAGCTTTATCGCCCCGGTCCGCTGCGACAGCGCCGCGCAAGTGGTTTTCGAGGGCTTGCAGACACCCCAGCATAATTTGCCAGCGCGACTGACCTCGGTCACCGGTCGTGACTCGCTGGTTGGCGGGTTGGTGCGACAGATGCCGCTGTGTCGGTTGATGACCATCACCGGAGCGCCGGGCGTAGGTAAGTCCACCGTGGCGCTGCGGGTCGCGGAACTGCTTTTGCAGTACTACAGAGACGGTGTATGGCAAGTAGATCTGAGCTTGATCGACGACCACACGCCGCTGCTCGACCATGTGCTGCGCACCCTGAAGAGCGATTTGACCGGGCTGTCGACTCGCCATGCGTTGCTGCTGCTGGATAACTGTGACCACCGCCGCGATGCTTGCAGATTAGCGGTTGAAACGTTGCTCGAAGCCGCGCCTCGACTGTCGATCCTCGCCACCAGTCGTGAAGCCTTACAGGTCAGTCTGGAAACCCTGCAGCGTGTTCCAGCGCTGGCCATTCCGAAGCGCTCGGCAGCCAATTGCATCACTGAAGCCATGGGACATTCCTCGGTGCAGTTGTTCGTCAGCCGTGCGCGGGCGCGACAGCATGATTTCCGCTTGCGCGAGCAGGATGTCAGTGCCGTGCTTGAGATCTGTCGTCAACTCGACGGTTTGCCGCTGGCGATCGAACTGGCGGCGGCGCAGATCGATGCGCTGGCGCTGGTAGGTTTGCAAGCGCAAATGGCCAACGGCCTGCAAGTACTCAGCCATGGCCGGCGCACTGCAGTGGCGCGGCACCAATCCATGCAGGCGGCACTCGACTGGAGCTATCAATGCTTGAGTGAGCAGGAACAACGCGTGCTGCAACGCCTATCGGTGTTCAAACTGGCGTTTACGCTGGAGGCTGCGTTGGCGGTGATCAGTTGCCCGCGACTGGCTGTGTCGGAGTTGGCCGCGATCATCGAAGGCCTGGCGCAGAAGTCTTGGCTGTCACTGGAACGCGGCGCGAGTGCAGGCCGGTACCGGATGCTCAATACCACCCGGTGCTATGCCCGCACGGAACTTGAGCGCAGTGGTGAGGGGATTGATCTTGAACGCCGGCATGCACGTTACATCAAGCGGATTCGCCGGGCTTCAGAAGTGCGCGCTCTCGCGTAATTCGTCGATCAGCAAGTGCACCTTGCGCAGGTCCGGGGTCGCGTAGCCCTCGGTGAAACGTTGATAGATCGGACTGAGCAAATCCAGCGCCTCGCGACAGCGTGACTGACGCTGCCAGAGTTGCGCCAATGAAGTGGCGCTGCGCAGTTCCCAGGCGAGCGCGCCTTGAGTGCGGGCGATGGTCAGGGATTGTTGCAGGAGTGCTTCGGCTTCCTGAATGGCCCCTTCGCGAGCAAGCTCGCTCCCACAGGAATTCTGGATGTACTCGGAACCAGTGTGGGAGCGAGCCTGCTCGCGAAGAGGCCCGCCCAGACAAACCATCCCTCCCTTCAATAACGTATCCGCCCGAGCCCGCAGAATCTCCGCCGTGCTCCACCCCGCATCACCACTCTGCGCCCGCTCAAGCAGCGCGTCGTCGACAAAACGGTCATCCAGAGTCACCATGATTTCCCCGATCAGCCCGCCGCTGCCTGTCGACACAGGCGCACTGACTTGTGGTTCGATCACCTGCGCGTAGTGCCGCGCCCAAGTGTTGAACAGCAGCACCGAATGTTTCTGCGACTGCTCGAGCAGCAACTGCAATAGCGCCCGGGCGTTTTGCTGATCGCCGTTGTAATGAGCGATCAGGCAACTGGCCAGCGCCAGGGTGTAGCAAATCGAAGTGCCATGGTCGATTTGCACGGCAATGTCCAGTGCCTGCCGCGCCGTGCGCCACGCTTGCTCTGGCAGACCCTGCATCCACAACACCCGTGCCAGCACCGTCAGCGACGCGACGCTTTGGTCGTACTGCACGCCAAAGCCATGAGTGAAGCGGTTGACATGACCACTGTGCGCCATGCGCTGGAGGACCTGTTCGGCGTGGATGCGCGCCTGCAATTGGTCGCCGGCATAATGCAGAGCCAATACGCGCAAGCGGTGGGTACTCAGTGACAACAGCGGGTCGCCGTGCAGGCCGAGGCGGTCGAAGTGCTCGCTCTGTGCCAGCGCCATGCGGTAGTGCCCGCAACTGAGGTTGACCGCCATGTGCCCGGAGACTGCGCGCAATTGTCCGGCAACGTCGTCGTGCTCGTGGGCCAACTGGCGGGCTTCGGCGAAGGCCTGGATGGTTTCCGCCGTGCCACCCCACGTGTGGTAGCAGGCACTGCCAAGGGCCAGTTTGAGGGCGACTTTCAGGCGCGGGCAGGGTTCGTGCAGTTCATCAAACAGGCTCAGCGCCCGGCGCACATAGGCGCCGTACTCCTTGAGCAGCGACAACTCCTGCCACAAGGGTGCCGACGCCGCCGTCAGCCGAATCCCCAAACCACCAGGGCCGACACCGTTCAGGCTCCAGTCCAGTGCTGCGCGCAAATCTTCCAGCCCTCGGGCGTAGCGATCGATCCATAACAAGGTCGGCGTGTTTTCCCAATCGTTCTGCGCCTGCTGCATCAACGCCAGACAGCGTTCGGCATGGCGTTCGCGGGTTTCCTCGCATTCGGCGGCGTGA
The DNA here is from genome assembly GCF_949767845.1 of Pseudomonas sp. IT-232MI5. Classification (NCBI taxonomy): domain Bacteria; kingdom Pseudomonadati; phylum Pseudomonadota; class Gammaproteobacteria; order Pseudomonadales; family Pseudomonadaceae; genus Pseudomonas; species Pseudomonas sp. IT-232MI5. The sequence continues at coordinate 432,782 of NZ_CATKQE010000022.1, read as the reverse complement.
TCGAGTTTTTCCAGCGCGTAACGTCGGGTGGTGTCGAGCAAGCGGTAGAACACGTCCTCGTCACCGACCTCGACGGCGAGCAGGGATTTGGCCACCAGTTGCGTGATCGACACAAACACCATGCCGGGGTCGATCTGCTGACCGACGATAACGGCTGCCGCCGACTCGAGGGTAAAACCACCACGAAACACGCCCAGACGACGCAGGCAGGTTTGTTCGCAGCGATCGAGCAGATTGAAACTCCAGTCCAGCGTTGCGCGCAGAGTGAGATGACGCTCCAGACTGCTTTGATTGCCCGCTGCCAGCGGCGGTAAACGGCCTTGCAGTTGGCTCAGCAGACCATCCAGTCCGAGTTCGGTGACCTGCGCTGCCGCCAGTTCCAATGCCAGTGGAATGCCGTCGAGCCGATGGCAGATCTCGATTGCCTGTGGCAACTGGGCATCGTTCAGTTCGAAGCTTTCCTGCGCGGCCGTCGCTCGTTCGACGAACAACTGCAGCGCCGAAAAATTCAGCGTTAGCTCACGATCCAGCATCGTCGTCATCGGCGGGTATTCGAGGGAGTCCAGACGCTGTACGTACTCGCCTTCGGCCCGCAGACTTTCGCGGCTGGTGGCGAGGATATGCACGTGCGGCGCCCCACGCAGAATGCTTTCACTAAGCGCTGCGACGGCATCGATCAAATGCTCGCAGTTGTCGAGCAACAACAGCATCTGCCGTTGTTGCAGGCCTTTGACCAGTGCTGTCTGCGGGTCGCCTTCGAGAAGTGCCAGATCAAGCAGGGCGGCCAGGTGTGAACAGATCAGCCGGGGATCGCTCAGAGGTGCCAGATCCACCAGACGAATGCCGTCGCGATAGTGCCCGATCAACTGTTCGGCTACCCGCAGGGCCACCGTGGTTTTACCGATCCCGCCGGGGCCGACCAGGGTGATGCAGCGTTGGCGCGGCAGTTGCGTCATCAAGCTGTCGACCAGCGGCTGGCGGCCGATCATCCGCGTGCGCCGCAAGGGCAGATTGTGTCGACCGCCAGCATTGCCCACAGGGCGCTCCTCCATGGATTTCAGCAAAACCGGTGCGACGAAACTGTAACCCCGCTGCGCCACGGTGATGATGTAACGCTGGCCGGCCTGACCGTCACCGAGCGCCTTGCGCAGCGCCGCCATGTGCACACGCAAGTTGATGTCTTCAACGACAGTGTCCGGCCAGACCCCTGCCATCAATTGTTGCTTGCTCACCACTTCGCCGGCATGCGCCAGCAGAATCAGGAGGATGTCCATCGCCCGTCGGCCCAGACGCAACGGCTGCTCGCCTTCGAGTACCAAACGTTGCCCGGGATGAATCCGATAAGGGCCAAAACCGAGGGCCTGATTCGGTGAAAGACTCAACGGCTCACTCCTGCGGTGCTGCGGCGGACAGAGCGGAGTAGTGCCGGGCGCGTGCGCAGGCCTTCTAATCCGGGGTGTCCCGGCATAATCCTCAGGTTTGAGCGTCAGTGCAACGGGGGCCGCGATCAAAACACGGCAGGCTGTGCACGGTGAGCTTTGGGTTCACGCATGATCTGGCAGCGCCAGGCAAACGGATTGATGCCTTCGCTGCGGGTGAACATATGGCAGAAATGCGCCTGATCGCAGAAGCCGCATTCCAGGCTGATTTGCGTCAGGCTCAGGTTGGTGTGCTGGATCAACAGCTTGGCCCGCGCCAGGCGCTGGGTGCGAATCCAGTCCTGCGGCGACAACCCGGTGCTGCATTTGAAGGCGCGGGAAAAGTGACTGCGCGACAGCGAGCAGGCGCGGGCCAGTTCGGTCACTTCCAGGCTTTCGCCCAGGCGTTCGAGGATCAGTTGTTTGACCTGCCGTTCGCGCTGCGGACTGAGCCCGCCGATCCCGGTCTTGCGTGGTTCGTTGGCAGGGGCGAGGGCGACGCTGTGCTGTAAATGAGCCATGGCCAATGTCCGTGTCGATGGGGAATGCACGGTCGGCGCATCCCCTCAGGTCAAAAAAACAACGCTGCGCAGAGAGTTTCATTGTTGGGCGATAGCGGCAGGCTGACGAGTTAATCGTTGTTAATTCCCGCGCATTGATCTGAACTCAGCACATCTCTGCAAGTCTGCGCCCCACGGTTTGCGGCACGATGACAGCAAGCGTGGCGAGCCGATGGGGGCGCCGCAATCGGCAGGTCCAAGGGGAATCAGATGAAAGGCATTTTCAACGCAGCAGCGGCGCTGACGTTCGCGCTGGTCACTTCCAGCGCCATGGCACAGGCACCCCAGCAGGGCACTCAGGCGCCGGGCTATTTCCGCCTGGCCTTGGGCGATTACGAGGTCACCGCATTGTTCGATGGGTACAACGACTTGTCGCCGAAACTGTTGCAGGGCATGAGTCAGGCGCAGATTCGGGCACTGCTGGCACGCCGTTCGATTGAAACTCCGGGGGTTCAGACGGCGTTCAATGCTTTCTTGGTCAATACCGGCAAGCAACTGATTCTGGTCGATAGCGGCGCCGGGCAATGCATTGGCGCCACCGCCGGACAGCTTCTGGCGAATATGCGGGCGGCCGGCTACCAGCCAGAGCAGGTCGATACGATCTTGCTGACGCACCTGCACCTCGATCATGTCTGTGGTCTGGTCGATGCACAGAAACAAGCGTTGTTCACGAATGCCACGGTGTACGCGGCCAAGGCTGAAGCGGATTACTGGCTCGATCCGGCCGCGCTGGCCAAAGCTCCGGCCGGCGCCAAAGAGTTTTTCAAGATCGCCCAGGACTCCACCGCGGCCTACGTCGCCGCCGGGCGCTTCAAGACTTTTGCCGCTGGCCAGTCACCGTTGCCGGGATTAGTCGAAGCGACACTCGAAGCCGGCCATACGCCGGGCAGCACTACCTACCGTTTCACCTCGCAGAATCAGAGCATCGTTTTCATGGGGGATCTGGTGCATAACCTGGCTGTGCAGTTTGAGCATCCAGAAGTGTCCATCGGCTTTGATGTCAACAGTGCGCAAGCGATCAACGCGCGTCAGGCAGTCTTCAGCGCGGCGGTGGCGAGCAAGACGTGGGTGACGGCGGCGCACCTGCCGTTCCCGGGCATCGGTCACATCACCGCGCAAGGCAAGCACTTTCAGTGGGTGCCCGTGGAATATGGCCCGTACAAGCGCGCGGCCAAAGTGCCGTTAATCGAGTAAAGTGCGCGGCGCCCACCCGCAAAAGCAGCAGACACCGAAAAGGAAAACATGCCTATGAACCGTAACGATCTGCGTCGCGTCGACATGAACCTGCTGGTGATTTTCGAAGCGCTGATGTTCGAAAAGAACCTGACCCGCGTCGCTGAAAAACTGTTCATGGGTCAGCCTGCAGTCAGCGCGGCGCTGGGCCGGTTGCGCGATCTGTTCGACGATCCGTTACTGCTGCGTAACGGTCGGGGCATGGAGCCGACCGCGCGGGCGCTGGCGATTCTCAAGGAGTTGCAGCCGGCGATGGACGTCATCTCTGGTGCGGTGAGCCGGGCCAAGGAGTTCGAACCGGCGAGCAGTTGCGATGTGTTTCGCATCGGCCTGTCGGATGACGCCGAATTCGGCCTGTTTCCACCGCTGCTGCGCCAGCTTCAGCAAGAGGCGCCGGGGATTGTCGTGGTCGTGCGCCGTGCCAACTACCTGCTGATGCCGGCACTGTTGGCCTCCGGGGAAATCTCCGTAGGCGTCAGTTACACCACTGAATTGCCGGCCAACGCCAAGCGCAAAAAACTGCGCGACATTCCCTGTAAAGTCCTGCGCGGCGATGACCGCCCAGGCCCGCTGACGCTGGACGAATACTGCGAGCGGCCGCACGCGATGGTGTCGTTCTCCGGCGACTTGAGCGGCAACATCGACATGGACCTGGCCAAGGTCGGACGCAGCCGCCGCGTCGTCCTCGGCGTGCCGCAATTCAGCGGCTTGCGCGCCTTGCTGGCCGGCACCGAGATGATCGCCACCGTGCCGGATTACGCCGCCTGCGCGTTGGTTGAAGGTTGTGCCTTGCGTGCCGAAGATCCGCCATTCCCGATTGATGCAGCGCAATTGTCGATGGCCTGGAGCGGGGTGCATGACAACGACCCGGCGGAAAAATGGCTCAGAGCGCGGATCAGCCAGTTCATGGCGGCGCCGCTGGATATCCCGGCTAGCTGAATCCCTGCGCAAATCTCAAATACAGCACTGATCCCCTGTGGGAGCGAGCTTGCTCGCGAAGGCGTCGTGTCAGTCGATAAATACTTCGAATGACACACCGCTTTCGCGAGCAAGCTCGCTCCCACATTGGGACGGCGTGATCCCTGAGTTGTTGGTGGTTTAAACATCGCCGTTTAAGCAACACCCACAGACACTCTTTCAGGCTACGCAACCTTGCGCCTTTGCCTACAGCTACGCCAGAATCCGCCGGCTTGTGCGCTTTTGGTCGGGTCTCTATCGTTTGGTGGTCGCTGAAAACTCAGCGATCGGGTTTAGCGACTCGGACCAAAAAAAGTGCATCAGCGCTCCATGCTTCGTTGCAGGCTATCGTCTGCACTTCGCTATGGCGGCTGTATGCGGGAGACCTTCGGGTCTACCGGGTTGCCTTTTACCGGTTCGCTAACCTGCATACGGTCGCCCCCCATCCTGTTTAGCGACAGGACGTGGTGATCTCGGCTCTAAAAAGGAGATTCACCATGTTCAAAGTCACACCCAACCCGCCTGACATCGACCCCACATCGCCCTACGAATCCATCGACTCCCGAAAACTCCACGAAGCTGCCGACCGCGCCCTCGACCATTACCTCCTGCCACCCGGCTCCACGCCACCGCCACGCAGAACTCGCGGCATGTATGCCGTAACCGCCGACACCAAAGCCGAAGAACTGCTGACCGATGCCAGCGAAACACTTGCCTCGGCCAAAACCATCGCCCAGGACGTTGCCCACCTGTTGCCCGCGCCGCAGCGTCGGGCGTTGTTGGGGATTGCGCAGTTGATCATGCTCGGCGAGTTGGCGGTGAATCGGGTGCTGGATAACCTGGAGTTTCCAGGCTAACCCGGACCACTGATCGTTCCCACGCGGAACTTGGGGCGCTCAGAAACCCTGTGGGAGCTGGCTTGCCAGCGATGGCGTCAGCTCAGCCAACAGCGACGTCGCCTGACACTCCGCTATCGCTGGCAAGCCAGCTCCCACAGAGTTCTTCGGCGTTCCCGGCAACCTGGTTGATCGCAAGAACTGAGCACATCTATCCAATTTCCTCCCGACCATCATTGGCATGATTCCAGCCAATGACATTTCAAGGGTCGGGTCATGAATGCCTCAACAGATGAACAGGCACGCGACATCGGTTTGCTGTTCCTGCGGGTCAGTGGCGGGTTGTTTCTGCTGTGGGTCCACGGCTTGCCCAAGCTGCTCGACTTCACCGCGCAACTGCAACTGATCGAAGACCCGTTCCACCTCGGATCTCACCTCACTTTGATCCTGGCGATCTTCGCCGAAGTCCTCTGCCCACTACTGATCGTCGCCGGGTTACTGGCACGATTGGCCTGCGTGCCTATTCTCTTTGTGCTGCTGGTGGCGTTGCTGGTCGTGCATCCGCAATGGAGTGTGGCCGAGGGGCAGTTCGGCTGGTTGCTGCTGATCCTGTTTAGCACTGTGTTGATCGCCGGGCCGGGACGGCTGGCGATTTCTGTTCGTTTGCCCGGAGTGTTGCGTTATGCCTGAAGTCCTCAATCCACAGTCACCGGGGGCCGATGAGACGGTCACGTTGATCATCAAACACCGGGTCAAGGCCGGTTTCGAGTCAGCGTATGAGGCCTGGCTGCGCAATATCGTCCGCGTGGCGGGGCAGCGTGAGGGGCATTTGGGTGTGGACGTGGTGCGCGGCAAGCGCGGCCGCCTCGACTTCTACACCTGTGTGCTGCGTTTCAGCAGCACCGAAGCGATGCAAGGCTGGCTGGAATCGCCGCAGCGTCAGGCACTGGTCGCCGAAGCGGCGCCGATGCTGGCTGACGGCGATCAGACTGAAGTCGCGCCGATCAATGAATTCTGGTTTACGCCACTGGCCGATGCCGCTTCGCCGCCGCCGCGCTGGAAGCAAGCGGTGGTCACGCTGCTGGTGATTCTGCCGCACACCTTGCTCGTGCCACTGATCTGGGGGCCGCTGCTGGCGCTGCATCCGCTTCTTTCCAACTATGTGGTCGCTACTTTCCTGATCACCCTGACCATCGTCCTGTCGGTGGTGTACGTGGTGATGCCGCCGGTCACCCGTTTGTTTTCGCCATGGCTCGAAGCCAGCCAGGCCCATGAACACCTCGATTCCCAAGACACCTCGCCGCGTTGAGCGCGCGAGGTTCGCTCCTTTTCACTTTGCTTGAGGAACTGCGATGAGCGCCGATCTGATTTTATTCAATGGCCAGTTTCATACCGTAGACCGCACCAAACCGCTGGCCAGTGCCGTGGCCATCACCGACGGCCGCTTTGTCGTCGTCGGCAACGACAACCAGGCCATGGCCCTGCGCGGGCCGAACACGCAAGTGGTCGATATGCATGGCCGCTGTGTCATCCCGGGTCTCAACGACTCGCACTTGCACCTGATCCGTGGCGGTTTGAACTACAACCTCGAACTGCGCTGGGAAGGCGTGCCGTCGCTGGCCGACGCGCTGCGCATGCTCAAGGATCAGGCTGACCGTACGCCGACCCCGCAATGGGTGCGCGTGGTCGGTGGCTGGAACGAATTCCAGTTCGCTGAAAAGCGCATGCCGACTCTGGAAGAAATCAATCAGGCCGCGCCGGACACCCCGGTGTTCATCCTGCACCTGTATGACCGTGCGCTGCTCAATCGCGCCGCACTGCGCGTCGCCGGTTACACCCGCGACACGCCGAACCCGCCGGGTGGCGAGATTGTCCGCGACAGCAACGGCAACCCGACCGGCATGCTCGTTGCGCGGCCTAACGCGATGATTCTCTACTCGACGCTGGCCAAGGGGCCGAAGCTGCCGCTGGAATATCAGGTCAACTCGACCCGCCAGTTCATGCGCGAACTCAATCGCCTCGGCCTGACCAGTGCGATCGATGCCGGCGGCGGTTTCCAGAACTACCCGGACGATTATCAGGTGATTGAGCAACTGGCCAAAGACGACCAGTTGACCGTGCGCATCGCCTACAACCTGTTCACCCAGAAACCGAAAGAAGAGCTGAGCGATTTCCAGAACTGGACCGGCAGCGTCAAGTTGCATCAGGGCGACGACTTCCTGCGTCACAACGGCGCCGGCGAGATGCTGGTGTTCTCGGCGGCGGACTTCGAGGACTTCCTCGAACCACGCCCGGACCTGCCGCAGACCATGGAAGAAGAGCTGGAGCCGGTGGTGCGCCACCTGGTCGAGCAGCGCTGGCCGTTCCGTTTGCACGCGACCTACAACGAATCGATCAGCCGTATGCTCGACGTGTTCGAGAAGGTTAACCGTGACATTCCGTTCAACGGCTTGCCGTGGTTCTTCGACCACGCCGAAACCATCACCCCGCAAAACATCGAGCGGGTGAAAGCGCTGGGCGGCGGCATCGCGATCCAGGATCGCATGGCGTTCCAGGGTGAGTACTTCGTCGACCGCTACGGCAAACATGCCGCCGAGGCGACCCCGCCGATCAAACGCATGCTCGCCGAAGGTGTGCCGGTCGGTGCGGGCACCGATGCCACGCGCGTTTCCAGTTACAACCCGTGGACTTCGCTGTACTGGATGGTCAGCGGTCGCACCGTCGGCGGTCTGGCCTTGTACGAAGAAGGTCTGCCGCGCACCACCGCACTGGAACTGTTCACCCACGGCAGCGCCTGGTTCTCCTCGGAGCAGGGCAAGAAGGGCCAGATCAAGGTCGGGCAACTGGCGGATCTGGCGGCGCTGAGCGCGGACTTCTTCCATGTCGAGGAAGAAGCGATCAAGTGGATCGAATCGGTCATGACCGTGGTCGGCGGCAAAATTGTTTACGCCGCCGGCGACTTCGAAGACCTCGGCCCGCGCTCGATTCCGGTGTTGCCGGACTGGTCGCCGGTGGTGAAAGTCCCGGGCCACTGGCGGCCGAATTCGCCGTTGCAGGCGCAGGTGCACCAGTGCAGCGGCCCGTGCGCGGTGCACACCCACAGCCATGAAAAGGCGCGGATGTCGAACGCGCCGGTCAGCGACTTCGCCGGTTTCTGGGGCGCGTTCGGCTGCTCCTGCTTCGCTTTCTGATTTCCCCTGAAGCGCCGGTCATCCGGTCGGCGCTCAACGCTTCATCCATCCGTCCATCAGGAGTTTTCCCATGAGCGTTCCTTACACACGTCTGAACAAAGATGATGCGGTCGTACTGCTGGTCGATCACCAGACCGGTCTGATCTCGCTGGTCCAGGATTTCACCCCGAACGAATTCAAGAACAACGTGCTGGCGCTGGGCGACATCGCCAAGTTCTTCAAGCTGCCGACCATTTTGACCACCAGTTTCGACGCAGGTCCCAACGGCCCGATCGTCCCTGAGTTGCGCGAGCAGTTCCCGGATGCACCGTTCATTCAGCGCCCGGGCCAGATCAATGCCTGGGACAACGAAGATTTCGTCAAAGCGATCAAGGCAACCGGGCGCAAGCAACTGATCATTGCCGGTGTGGTGACGGATGTTTGCGTAGCGTTCCCGACCTTGTCGGCGATTGCTGAAGGCTACGAAGTGTTTGTGGTGACGGACTCGTCGGGCACCTTCAACACTACCGTGCAGCAAGCGGCGTGGGCGCGGATGTCGGCGGCGGGTGCGCACCTGCTGAACTGGTTCTCGGTGGCGTGCGAGCTGCAGGGTGACTGGCGCAACGACATGGAAGGTTTGGCGCATCTGCTGTCGGAGCGTCTGCCTAACTACCGTAACCTGATCAACAGCTATACCAAGTTCACTGCCAAGTAATCGGCTGATCCTGAAAAGCCCCTCATCGGAACGCCGCCCGCCTAACCCTCTCCCGGAGGGAGAGGGAACTGACCGAGGGGCTCTTTCGAGGTACGCCGACGTGCAATACCGAGCCGAACCCGGGTCATGAAAAGCCCGAAGATCGGCTCCCTTTCCTTTCGAGGTCTTGGGGATAGGGAACTGACCGAGGGTGTCTTTCGGAATACACCGACCTGGGGAATCGAGTCGAACTCCGGACTTGAAGCAAACGGAGATCGGCTCCCTTTCCCCCTCGCCCCCCTGGGAGAGAGGGCTGGGGTGAGGGGGAGGCTTTTGATCTTGCCGCTTCAACGTTTCTGCAGCCAACCGAGAAACCCACCTTTCCTCACCGCCACCGGTTTGGCCATCAACGCGAGGCGACTGTTCTGCTGACGCACCGCCTGCAACTTGTTCAACGCCCGGCCCACCTCCGTGCGCTGTTCCATGCACTCACGAGTGAGATTCTTGTCGAGCCGATAAATGATGCTCGACGTCAACGCCGTGAACGTCGCCTGCGACGGCGTATCCGCCAGAATGCTCTGTTCACCCATGACCTCACTCGGCCCCATCCGCCCGGCCTCGACCTTGCTGTCGCCATCCGCCACAGTCGCACTGACGACGCCGGTGGCAATCACGAACAGACTGTCCGGCACTTCATCCAGATCCAGCACCACCTGGCCTGCGGTGTATTGCTGCGCAACCATCGATTCCGCCAGGCGATCACGCTCCTCACTGCTCAGCGAGCGGAAGATTTTCACTTCATCGAGCAACGCGCGGGCGCGGGTCGACGGTTCGATCACGCCGTCCGGATGCCGCGAAATGCCGGCTGCTTCGAGATGCCGGTGGGCGAGGTCGAACAGTTGGTTGCGCACTTCGCTTTTCTTGCCGAGCTCGGCGATGAAGCCGCTGGCGACGTATTCCGACATGGTTTCACCGGCCTCTTTCAACACGGCTTTCGGCGCCGGGCTGAGGAGCAAACTACTGCTGCCTTGCAAGGTGCGATCAAGCGCATCCAGAACACGACGCGGGCGGATGTGATTCGGTACCTGAATGCTGATCGACACGCCATGCATGTTGTTCGGGCGACTGAGGTTGACGATCTTCGCCTTGGCCGCGACCGAGTTCGGCACCACGGCCATGGTCCCGGCGCTGGTCAGCAGGTGGGTGGCGCGCCAGTCGATGTCGAAGACTTTGCCTTCAACGCCGTCGATCACCACGAAATCATCCACCTGATACGGCTTGGTGGTGTTGAGCACGATCCCGGAAAACACGTCAGCCAGGGTGCTTTGCAGCGCCAGACCGACAACGATGGCCACCACCCCCGAAGTCGCCAGCAAGCCTTTCACGGGCAGTTCCAGCACGTAACCGGCGGCCGCAACGATGGCCACCAGAAACACCAGTGCACCAATGACGTCCTGCAGCAAACGACCGCTGTGGCCGATACGGCGCATCAGCGCCAGCCCGATGACTTCGGTCAGCACCCGCGCCGCGTACAGCCACCAGAGAATCCCCAACGCCGTCGCACCCAACTGCGCCACGCGGTCATCGGCAAATTGTGCTGCTTGCAACGGACTGACGCCGGCGTTGATCACCAGCGCGGTGAACGCCAGAAACAGCACCAGCCGCACAGCGACTCTCGGGGCACGATGGCTGAAGGGCGAGAAGTGCCAGAGCACGGCGTCGAGCAACAGCAGGGCGGCGCTCCAGGACAGCAGATGGGTGTAGAAAAATGTCATGACCTTGGCTCCGTGGTGTCTGCAAGTGAAAAGATCGCAGCCTGCGGCGGCTCCTACAGGAGAACGTATTCCAATGTAGGAGCTGCCGCAGGCTGCGATCTTTTGCCGTTATGGATTCAGATGAGTTTTCAGCTCAGCTGCCGCCTGACGCACCGCCGCTTTCACCTCAGGAATCTGACTCAGCGGATTGAGCAAACCGAAGTCATGAATCATCCCGTTGTAGCGCACCGAGGTCACCGCTACACCGGCCGCATCAAGGTGTCGCGCATAACCTTCGCCTTCGTCACGCAGCACGTCGAATTCGGCGGTCTGCACCAGGGCGGCGGGCAAGCCTTTGAGCTGTTCGGCGCTGGCATTCAGCGGCGAGGCATGGATCTGCGCACGTTCGGCCGGGTTGGTGGTGTAGTTGTCCCAGAACCACTGCATCATGCCTTTGGTGAGGAAATGGCCCTCGGCGAATTGCTGGTACGAACCGTCGTCGAACTGCGCGTTGGTCACCGGCCACATCAGCAACTGGAAGCGCAGCGCCGGGGCTTTCTGTTCCTTGGCCATCAACGCCACGACCGCTGCCATGTTGCCGCCGACGCTGTTGCCCGCTACTGCCAGGCGCTTGCCGTCGACACCGATATCTTTGCCGTGCTCGGCCACCCATTTGGTTGCGGCGTAAGCCTGGTTGATCGCGGTCGGGTACTGCGCTTCCGGCGACGGCGTGTAATCGACGTACACCGCGACGGCGCCAGAGCCCACCACCAAGTCGCGAATCAGCCGTTGGTGCGTCGGGAAGTCGCCGAGCACCCAGCCGCCACCGTGGAAGAACATGAACACCGGCAACTCGCCCTTGACCTGGGCCGGACGCACCACTTTCAGGTTGATGGTCTGGCCATCGACCTTGATCGCCTTGTCGCTGACTTCAACACCCGACAGATCTACTTTTACCGAAGCCTGCGCACCGGTCAGCACCGCACGGGCGTCTTTCGGGCTCAGTTGCTCCAGCGGTTTGCCACCACCGGCGGCGAGGGCGTTGAGGAAGGCTTGGGTGTTGTGTTCGACACCGGAGGTCTCGGCGGCGAATGCGTTGCCGATGGACAGGGCGAGGAGGGAAGCGGTCAGGGTTTTCTTGATGTTCATGTTCAATTCCATTTTTTGATTGGTATTCAGTTGTGTAGGAGCTGCCGAAGGCTGCGATCTTTTGATCCTGTTTTTGCCTTTTTCCCGCGTCACCTCAGATCAAGATCAAAAGATCGCAGCCTGCGGCAGCTCCTACTTGTTCAGGGTTGTTTTCAAACCGTGAGCACAGATTAATGGGCTGCTGAAAAGTGAAAAAGCGGCTATAAAGCGTTTAACTGTCCACCAGAGAGTGACAATGAACCCGTTCGAAGACATGCGTATTTTTTGCCAGGTCATGGACTCCGGCAGCTTCACCTCAGCGGCCGATCAATTGGGCCTGTCCAAGCAGTTCGTCAGTCGGCGCTTGATGCAACTGGAAGAGCGCCTCGGCGTGCGCTTGTTGAACCGCTCGACGCGGCGCCTCGACGTCACACCGCTGGGGCAGAGTTATTACGAATCGGCGTTGCGCCTGTTGGGCGAAGTCGAACAGGTCGAGCAGGGCATCGCCGGGCAGACCGCCGAGCCACGCGGGACGATTCGCCTGAGTGCGCCGCTGTCGTTTGCCGTGGCGCATCTGGGGTGTCTGCTGCCGATGTTTTTGCAGCGCTATCGCGAGGTCACGGTCGAGGTGGATTTGAGTGACCGCCCGGTGGATTTGCTCGGTGAGGGCTACGATCTGGCGCTGCGCATTGGCGTACTGGAAGACTCGACGCTAATTGCCCGGCGTATCGCGTCGATCGAGCGGGTGTACTGCGCCAGCCCGGTGTACCTCGCCGAGCGTGGCACGCCGCAGCAACCCGAAGACCTGCACAGCCATGACTGCCTGCCGTATGGGCATGGGCGTTCGGTGCAGTGGCGGTTCAATGCGGGGCAGGGCAAGCCTGTGTTGGTCAACGTCACCGGGCGCATGCGCGTGAACAACGGCGAGTTGCTCAGGGATGCGGCGGTGCAGGGGATGGGCATTACTTATCTGCCGACGTTCATTGTCGGCGCGGCGTTGAAGGATGGCCGGCTGGTGCCGGTGCTGGATGATTTGCGGCCGGAACCGCTGACACTTTCAGCCGTTTACCCACAGCATCGCCAGGCCTCGAGACCGGTGCAGGCGTTGGTCGAGTTTTTGCGCGAACGCCTGAACGAGAGCCACGTCGCCCTCTGAGCCGTACGCGAATCAAACTGTAGGAGTGAGCCTGCTCGCGATAGCATTCTGTCTGTCACAGCTTCAGTGTCAGAATGACCGCTATCGCGAGCAGGCTCACTCCTACATTGGGATTATGGTTGTCTGCGGAATATGTAAACGCCACAAAACCCTGTGGGAGCTGGCTTGCCAGCGATGGCGGTGTGTCAGGCAATACAATTTTGCCTGACCCGGCCTCATCGCTGGCAAGCCAGCTCCCACAGGGGGTGTGGTGTTTTCAGGATGGATCAGTTGGCGCGCTTGTCATCGCCCGGCTCGCCGCCGACATGTACGCCACGATCATCGCCGACTTCGCCTGCAGCATGCACGCCACGATCATCACCGACTTCGCCCGCGCGGTGGACCCCGTGGTCATCACCGACTTCACCAGCGCGGTGGACGCCATGGTCATCTCCTGCTTCAGCATGGGCGCCGCTGCGACCGGATGAGCCGCTGTCGCCCGAGTGCCCCGAGCCGTGATCGCTGCCGCTGTGGCCACTGTTGCCACCGCCACTACCACTGTTGCCGCCCCCGCCGTGACTGCCTCCGCCCCCACCATTTCCACCACTGCCCCCACCATTTCCACCACTGCCACCGCTGCCACCGTGACCGCCGCCGCCCCCGCCACTTCCTCCGCCTCCGCCTCCACTTCCGCCTCCACTTCCGCCGCCGCCCCCTCCGCTACCACCCCCACTGCCTCCACCACCACTCCCACCATCCTTGGCCTGAGCACTGGACACCCCGGACAAACTGTCCGGAATGAGGACCGTAGACGCCGACAGAACTGCGCCGATGGCCATTGCGAGCACGAGCTTTTTAACGTGCATATCGTTCTCCGTCTTTGTGGTTTTGTTGGGAACGTAAAAGTGCGTTTTTGCAGGGATCGGACCCGTTCCCGGAGTCAGTGAATACTCGAAGCCAGTTCGAAAATCGGGATGTACATCAGGATCACGATGACCCCGATGAGCAGGCCGATGAAGGTCATCAGCAGCGGTTCGAACAACTTCACGAACCACTCCAGCCAGCGACTGATTTCCTCGTCGTAGAAATCGGCGCTGCGTTCCATCATTTGCCCGAGGTTGCCGGACTGTTCACCGGCCCGCAGCAGTCGTAGCGAGACCGGCGTGACCAGGTGATTGAGCTCCAGCGCGGTAGACAGCGACTGTCCCTCGCGCACCCGCTCGCAGGCCTGATCCAGCCGCGTCCGCGAAGCGACGGTGAGCAAACCGCGCACCATGGCCATGGCGGTCACCAGCGGAATCCCGCCTTGCAGCAGAATCCCCAATGAGCGGTAAAACCGCGCCAGCTCATACATGAAAATCCGTTGATGCACGGCCGGCAGTTTTTCCACCAGTCGATCCAGCCCACGGCGAAACGCCGGTTGCTTTTGCAGCACGGCAAGGGCGATGACCAGCGCTGCCAATGCACCGAAAAATTCAGCCTGATGCGCATGCAGAAACATCCCGCTGCTCATCAACACCTGCGATAGCCATGGCAGGTTATTGCCCAGCCCTTCAAACACCAGACTGAAGCGCGGCACCACATAACCCATCAGGAACAGCACCACGCCACCGCCGACGATCAGCAACAGCATCGGGTAGATCGAGGCGCTGATGATCTTCTGCCGCACCTCGTCCATGCGCTGGCGATAACTGACGTAGCGCCCCAGCGCATCGCCGACCGCGCCGGTCTTCTCGCTGGACTGTACCAACGCCACGTACAGCGGCGGGAACACCGCCGACAACTGGCCCAACGCCTGCGAGAAGGATTTACCCTCGTAGAGCAGGCGCACCAGCTCACTCAAGGTTTTCCGGGCCGCGGGGGCGGTTTCTTTTTCGGCGAGGCTTTCCAGCGCATCGATCAGCGGTAGGCCGGCATTGAGCAGCGTGGTCAGTTCCTGGCTGAATAACACCAGGTTGAAGGTCTCGCGTTGGCGCAGTTTCAGCGAGCGCCAATGCTTGTAGGCATGCGAGCTGAGCACCCGCAAACCTTGATCCTCGGCGATCCGCCGTGCTTCGCTGTCGCCGGGTGCTTCGACGCTCAAGGACACCACCCCAGCCTTGCCGACCGCTTTCAAATGAAATCGCATGGGCCGCGCTCCGCTTACTGCCAGTTGGTCACTTCAGCGTTTTCACCTTCGCCACCGGGCTGGCCGTCCTTGCCCATCGACAGCAGGTCGTACTCACTGTTTTCGCCGGGATAGCGGTAGGCGTAATTACGCCCCCACGGATCCTGCGGCAGCTTTTTCTGCAAGTACGGCCCGGTCCATTTCGCCTCGTCACTCGGTGCGGTGACCAAGGCTTGCAAGCCCTGTTCGGTGGACGGGTAGTGACCGACTTCCAGTCGATAGATATCCAGCGCTTTGCTCAGTCCTTCGATCTGTGCCTTGGCCACCTTCACTTCGGAGCGACCGAGTTGGGCGAAGTATTTCGGCGCGACGATCCCGGCCAACAGGCCGAGCACCACCAGCACCACGAGCAATTCGAGCAGGGTAAAACCGCGTTGGCCACGCGGACGAAATTGCAGCTTCATGATGACCTCCCGTGAGTGGCAGCCGTGTCGCCTGAAGGGCTTATGCAATTGCCATGCTCAGGCCCCACTGAAAACCCGCTTGTACGCTGAAACCCTTGAAATACGGGCCTCTCAAGAGTCGGCACAGTGCTTGCGTATGGCTCAAACGTGATCGGCCATTGGGGCATTTCCCCCAATTTATCGGGGTCGATCCGGGGAGGCCCGACATGAAATTCCTTGCCAGCGGATTGCTCGGTTGTGTGCTGCTCAGCGGCGCCGCGCAGGCCGATGTATTCATCTCGGTGGACGCCAAGGGCAGCTATGTACTGTCCAACGTTCACCGGCCCGGACGTACCTACGAGCGGGTGATCCACGAGGCTGAAATGCCTGTGGCAAGTCTCGATCAACAGCCGCAAATGATCGCCAACCAGCCCTACGCGGAACTGGTCTCGGCGGCAGCCAAGGTCAATCAATTACCCGAAGCGCTGTTGCATGCAGTAATCAACGCCGAGTCGCATTACAACCCCGGCGCCACGTCCCCCAAAGGTGCCGGCGGGCTGATGCAGTTGATGCCCGACACCGCGCGCGAGCTGGGTGTGACCGACGTCTACGACCCCAAGGCCAACATCCAGGGCGGGGCCAAATACCTCAAGCGCCTGATGACCCTGTTCGACAACGACATCGCCCTTGCCGTGGCGGCTTACAACGCCGGGCCCGACGCGGTGCTCAGCCGTGGCCGGGTGATTCCGCCGTTCGCCGAAACCCAGCGCTACGTGCCGAACGTGTTGCGTCAGTACCGGCGTCTGCAAGGCCTGGCGATGGATGCGCCGTTGTGACCCCAACCCGGTTTCCCCACTTTCGGGGCAAACCGGATACACCCGAAAAGTGGGGAAAAGGGGTGGGGAATATTCCCCGGATTCTCAAGTGGTCGCGGTAACTGATTGAACACTAATGCAATTTTTTGTGGCACGCGGATTGCTCCGAGGCATTTGTCGAGAAGTGTTCCCACGAACACCCACTACGAGGTTCCTGATCATGGCTGGCTTTCCTCACGCTCCGTCCCTGATTAACTGGCTGCTGATTCTGGCCTCGATGCTCAGCGTCGAGCTGGCCGGCGCGGCCGTACGTTGCGAGCGCAACCTGGTGGCTAACGTCGTCGCCTTCGATCAACCGCTGATGTTCAACCGCCTCGGCGCGCAGAACATCAACGGCATGATGTTCGCCCTGCGCCGCGATGTCGTTGATGAACATGAGCAGTCGCTGGCTTACGGCGGCGCCGCAGTGCCGGGCAAAGTCTCGTTGCGCCCGGACAAGCGTCCACG
Organism: Pseudomonas sp. IT-232MI5; assembly: GCF_949767845.1. Classification (NCBI taxonomy): domain Bacteria; kingdom Pseudomonadati; phylum Pseudomonadota; class Gammaproteobacteria; order Pseudomonadales; family Pseudomonadaceae; genus Pseudomonas; species Pseudomonas sp. IT-232MI5. The sequence goes on along the minus strand of NZ_CATKQE010000022.1, from coordinate 416,025 downwards.
GCCATTGGTGTTGCGCGTGGCCGCCGGCGATTGCCTGACGATCAATTTGCAGAACCTGCTCGACTATCAGGCCAACCCGAACAAGCACTTTGAAAACGAGGGCGAAGAGGAGGGCGTGGAAAACGCCAACGGCGCCGAAGACTTCAAAGTCGACGAGCAGGTCGCCGACCGTCACGTCGGCTTTCAAGTCAACGGCCTGCAAGCGGTAAACAGCATCGATGACATTTCTTCGTTCACCGGGCGCAACGCCAACACTCTGGTGCCACCCGGCGCGAGCCGCTCCTACACCTTGTTCGCCGAACGTGAAGGCGCGTTTGCCGTGAGCAGCCGTGGCGCAACGTTTGGCGGCGAGGGCGCGGCCGGCAACGTTGCCAACGGACTGTTCGGCCAGGTCGTCGTCCTGCCCAAGGGCGGTCGCACCTATCGCAATACCCTCACCGAAGAAGAAATGCGCCTGGCCACTACGGGCCGCGCACCCACCGGTCAACCCATCGTCGACTACCAGGCGCGCTACCCGCAGCGCGAACCGTGGTTGCGTGAAGGCAAGGCTGGCACGCCGATCATCGGCATGGTCGATGGCAATGAAATCATTTCCAGCGAAAGCGACGCGATTGTCATGGGCAGTAACGCCGACGGCAGCTTCCCGTCCAGCACCTACCCGTTGGAGTCGGTGGGAAAACGTAACCCGGCAATTCCCAACCGCCTCGAAGCGTTCCGCGATTTCGCTTCGCAATTTCAGGATGAAACCGCCGCCACCCAAGCGTTCCCAGCGTACTGGGCCGACCCGGTGATGGCCCATGTGCTGGAGCCGACCCGCGACTCGTTCATGATCAACTACGGCTCCGGCGGCATGGGCGCCGAAGTGGTCGCCAACCGTTTGGGCGTGGGGCCGATGCACGACTGCCTGTCGTGTGCCTATGAAGAATTCTTCCTCAGCTCGCACACCGTCGGCGATGTGGCGATGCTGGTGGATGTGCCGGCCAACACCGGGCTTGAGAACATCGCCCCGGGCCAGACACCGCGCGCCGATCAGATCGGCGTGAAAGCGACCATGGCCCTGTATCCGTCGGAGCCGTCGAACGTCAACCACAGCTACATCGGTGACTTCGTCAAATTCCGCAACACCCACAATGGCCACGAGCAGCACATCTTCCACCTGCACGGCCATCAGTGGCTGTTCAACCCCAACGACGACAACTCCGATTACGTCGACGCCCAAGGCATCGGTCCAGGCGCCGGTTACACCTATGAAATCGCCAACGGTGGTTCGGGCAACCGCAACCGCGTGGCCGGCGATGCGATCTATCACTGCCATTTCTATCCGCACTTTGCCCAAGGCATGTGGGCCATGTGGCGGGTGCACGATGTCTTCGAAGAGGGCACCCGCCTGGATGTTTCGCAACAGGGCGCCGACGGCTATCACAGCGAACCGTTTGCCTTGCGCAGCGGCAAACCGGCGGCGGGTGCACGGGCCTTGCCCGATGGTGAAATCGTCGCCGGTACGCCGATTCCGGCCATCGTGCCGCTGCCCGGCAAAGCCATGGCACCGATGCCGGGCAAAGTCGTGGTGGTGCCGAAAATCGGCGAAACCCTGGTCGCCGGCAATGATGACGACGATGACGAAGAAGAGGGCGATGACGACGGCGAGCACCATGGCGGCAACGCCGGCGGTCAAGCCATCGGCTCGCTGGCGCTGGTCGATCGCAGCGAAGCCAACCGCAATGCCGACGGCAGCCTGAAAAACCCTGGCTATCCGTTCTGGATCGGCGGCATGGAAAGTTCGGTCGGCCAACGGCCACCAACTCCGCCACTGGACATGCTCGACGCGGCCACCGCGCAATCGCTCAAGGCCAGCGGCAAAGCGCTGTGGGCCAACCTCGACCCGGCGCAGTCCGGCGGCTGGGATGGCGGCTTGCAACGGCACGCACTGGATGGCGTTGCGGCGGGTGGCGAAGCGCACACCGTGACCACTTCGCTGGATTTCTCCAAGGAAGTCACTCGCGCCAAACCTATTTACCTGCCGGAAGAAGGCACTGAAGTCGAACAGGCCGCGATGGCCTTCCACGCGAAAAAAGATCACCCAAGCTACGCCTTGCTGCCCGGCAATCAAGTGGTGGCCAAGGCGTTCCGCACCAACGGTGCCTTGCCGATGGCCGGCGCGCCGTACTACGAACCGTGCATGGATGACCGGCAAAAACGCCTGACCGCCAGCGCCGGTAGTGGTGAATTCGCCAGCGGTGAACGCATCGACGGCATGTCCTTCGTCGGCGCCTCGAGCTTCACCGCCGACCGCCCACGGATCTACAAAGCCGCCAACATCCAGTTCGACGCGGTGTACAACAAGGTCGGTTATCACTTTCCGCAGGCGCGCATTCTGGCGCTGTGGGAAGACGCCTGGCCGGTGATCACCAAGCAGCGTCCGCCAGAACCGCTGGTGATGCGCATGAACACCTTCGATTGCGTGCAATACCAGCAAACCAACCTGGTGCCGGCCACCTACGAGATGGACGACTATCAGGTGCGCACGCCGACCGATGTGATCGGCCAGCACATTCACCTGCCGAAGTGGGATCTGACCTCGGCGGACGGCTCGTCCAACGGCTGGAACTATGAGGACGGCGTGCTCTCGCCCGGCGCCGTGCAGGAACGCATTCACGCGATCCGCGAGTTCAACCAGTGCGCCGGTACTGATCCGCGTGACGGCACTCAAGCCTGCCCGAAAGCCAAGAACCATCCGTTCTTCGGCCAGTACGGCCGCGCCGACTGGCTGGGTGCGCGCACGGCGATGCAGCGCTGGTTCGTCGATCCGGTGGTCAACGCCAAAGGCGTCGATCGCGGCCTCGGCACCATCTTCACCCACGACCACTTAGGCCCATCGACGCACCAACAAATCGGTCTGTACGCGACTGTGCTGGCGGAACCGGCCGGTTCCACCTGGTTCCACGCCGAAACCGGCGAGCCTCTGTACAGCGGCGCGCGCCAGGACGGCGGACCGACGTCGTGGCAAGCGGTGATCAACACCGGCGACCTCGACGGCGATGGCAAGAACGACAGCTTCCGCGAGTTCTTCCTCGAATACAGCGACTTCCAGCACGCCTATGAAGCCGGCGTCTACGTCGGTGCCGGCCCTAACGGTGTGCCGAATGCGCAAGCGTTCCCGGCCACCGCCGACAGCTTCCGCTACGCAATCAACCCGCCAGTGCGCAACAACGCCAGCAACTTGCTTGAAGGTGTACTGGAAGTGCAGGGCGGTCAGGTACCGGGCTGCCCGAGCCGGCCATGTCCGCAGGCGATTTCGGTGGATGATCCGGGCATGTTCGTCGTCAACTATCGCAACGAACCGCTGGCCCTGCGCGTGTACGACCCGAACAAGGTCGGCCCCGACGGCAAGCGCGGTATGCAGGCCGACGGCCTCGGCGGCGATCTGTCGTTCGCCATGCAAAGCCGTACCGACCGGGCGATCCCGGCGATGAACCTGGCGCCGAATCTGCTCACCTCGGCGACCGGCCCTACCGGCGGCACCACGCTGTTCCCGCCGCACATCAACAAGGGCGGCGCCGAACCGGGTGATCCGTTCACGCCGATGCTGCGCACTTACACTGGCGACAACGTGCGGCTGCGGGTGCATGCCGGCGGCCATGAAGAAGAGCACAACGTCACCCTGCACGGTGTGAAATGGCTGCAGAGCGGTTCCGGTTTCGGCAACAGCTCCAACTCTGGCTGGCGTGCGTCGCAGATGATCGGCATCTCCGAGCAGATGGGCTTTATTGCGCCGGTGTCGATGCTGTCCAGTTCGGCGGCGACCACGGGCGATTATCTGTACTCGATGGACGCTTCGATCGAAGGCTACTGGAGCGGTATCTGGGGCGTGATGCGCAACTACACCGCCAAACGCGCCGACCTGTTCGCCATCCCGAACAACCCGAGCCCGGCGGGCATGCGCAACACCGTGGCGTTCGAGGGCAGTTGCCCGCGCTATGGCGCCAACCCTAACGGCATTGGCACCCGGCCCACTGTGCAGCGCAACTATGAAGTGGTCGCGGCGCTGGCCAACGACATCCTCGGCAATACGCTGGGCCTGACCATCGGTGATCCCGAAGGGCTTGGTCAACATGTCGGCGGGCCGCTGAACCCGGCGGGCGGCACCCTGGTGCTGAACTCGCGCACGGTGAGCATTCCACAAGTCACCGTGACCGATCCGGAGGATGGCGAAACCATCACCATTGGCGGACAGAGCGGGCCGCTGCATGACCCGACCGCGATCCTCTATGTGCGTAAATCCGATCTCGATCCGGTGAGTGGCAAGCTGAAACCCGGCATTCCGGTCGAGCCGCTGGTGCTGCGTGCAGCGGCGGGGGACTGCATCAACATCACCCTGGAAAACCGTCTGCCGAGCGTGATGCCTGACCTGACGCAAACCGCTGTGATGCAAGGCATGGTCAAGCGTGATCGCAACAGCGGTCTGGGCTCGACCACCTTCAGCAACAACCTGATGCGGCCGTCCAGCCACGTCGGCCTGCACGCGCAATTGCTGGCGTATGACATCACTAAATCCGACGGTGCCAACGTCGGCGCCAACCCGATCCAAACCGTGCCACCGCGTGTCGGCAGCAGCGGCGCGTACCCGACCCGTACCTATCAGTACTACGCCGGGCATCTGGAGCGTGAAGGTAAACCGGTGACGCAACTGGGCCGCAGCGTCGACAACATTAACGCCACCGCGGTGGAGTTCGGCGGTTTGAACATCACCCCGGCGGACGTGATCAAGCAGCCGCAAAAAGGCCTCGGTGGTGCGATGAGCATTCTGCCGATCGGCGCGACCTGGGTTGACGATGCACGCAAGGTCAACGCCACGGTGACGGCGCCAGGGCAAACCAGCTACCGCGACTTCGCGATGGTCTGGCACAAGGCGCTGAACACCCGTTGGGCCAATGGCCGGCCGGTGGAAGGGATTGCCGCCGAAGGCTTCGGCGTGCCGACCGATCCGCAGGACAACTCGAGCATGGCGATCAACTACAAGACCGAACCGCTGTGGTATCGCTTCGGCCTCGCTCCGGATGCACCGTTCGGGCATGCCGACGGCGCGGGTTACGGCGACATGACCAATGCGCACATGGCTTACAGCAATGCGCTGGTCGGTGGCGATCCACAGACGCCGGTGCTGTATGCCAAACCGGGGCAACCGTTGCGCACGCATATTTTGATGCCGAGCGGTGGCAGTCGCGGCACCACGTTCCAGCTCGACGGGCATGTCTGGTCGGTGAATCCGTTCCAGGCCGAGAAGAGCGATGTCGGTGGTTATCCGATGGGCTCGCCGGGCGTGGGCTCGGTGCGCTTCGGCTACAACCCGATGTCGATGTACATCGGCGCCCACGAAAGCATCCTGCCGGCCGCGCACTTCAGCTTCATGATCCCCAGCGCCGGCGGTAGCAATGCGATCCCGGGGGACTACCTGTTCCGCGACTACGGCGCCTACGGCAACACCTCCGGGTTATGGGGATTGCTGCGGGTGACCAACGAACCGGAACCGGCGCCGCAGGGGCAGTAGAAGCAGGTGCAACGACAACATGCCTGTGGATGCAAATCCTTGTGGGAGCTGGGGTGCCAGTGAGTTTGACGGGCTGGATAAAAAACCTGTGGGAGCTGGCTTGCCAGCGATGACGGCGGCGCAGGCGCAATTGATGTGACAGGAAGGACGCCATCGCTGGCAAGCCAGCTCCCACAAAGGGCCAGGTGTGGCAATGAGATTGCGGCATGAATGCAAAACCTGTGGGAGCTGGCTCTCCAGCAATGACGGCGGCACAGGCGCAATTGATGTGACAGGAAGGACGCCATCGCTGGCAAGCCAGCTCCCACAAGGGGCCAGGGGGGCCAGTGAGATTGACGGGATGGATACAAAACCTGTGGGAGCTGGCTTGCCAGCGATGACGGCGGCACAGGCGCCATTGATGTGACGGAAAGGACGCCATCGCTGGCAAGCCAGCTCCCACAGGGTCTGCGGTGGGCAGTGAGGTTGGCGGGATGAATGCAAATCCCATGTAGGCCTTCGCCTGCTCGCGATCGGGACAACTCGGTTTCGGATGGTGAGGCGGATGACGCCATCGCGAGCAGGCTCACTCCTACAGAGGGGTGAGGGTAGGCAGTGAGGGCAGCAGTGGTTGGAAGTGAATGTTACAGGGGAGGGTGGTATGAACAGGATCATCAACATCGTCGGTATTTGCACCCTGGCCATGGCCGGGGCGTTGTTGACGCTGAGTGAGATTGCGCTGGCGCAAACCGCTGGCGAGCAGACGCTGAACCGTGACGGCGTGGCGGTGGATTTCGACCTCAAGCCGCTGGCCGCCGACGGCAAGCTGCGCGAAGGCGAATTCGCCGATGTGCAGTTCCGCGTCACCGACAGCGCTTCCGGCCAGCCGTTGTCCGGGGTGGCGCCGGGCGCCTGGGTCGATCCGCAGACCCTCGCCGCCGATCAAGCCCAGGGCCGCGACCAGAGCTGCAAAGCCCGGGTCGGGGTGTTCCTCAAATCCAACATCGGCGCGCGGCCGTTGCTCGACCTCAACAGCTATTTCCTGCTGGTGATGAACCGCGACGCCAGCATCGCCGTGGTCGATCCGTCGGTGTCAGTGGGCGGCATCACCAGCACCCTGGCGCGCATCGAACTCAAGCAACCACCGATGGATTGGGTCACGCCCAAAGACAACAAACGTGTGTTCGTCTCGATGCCAACGGCGGGCGAAGTGGCCGTCATCGACAGCGAGCAATTCAAAGTCCTCGACTCGATCGCCGCCGGCAGCCAACCGGTGCGCGTGGCACTGCAACCGGATGAACGCCTGCTCTGGGTCGGCAACAACGCCAGCAAAGCCGAAGACTCCGGCGTGACGGTGATCGACAGCCAAAGCCTCAAACCTCTCAAACACTTGCAGACCGGGCGCGGCCACCACGAAATCAGTTTCAGCAAGGACAGCCGTTTTGCTTTCGTCAGCAACCGCGACGACGGCACCGTCAGCGTGATCGACATCGCCAGCCTGAACATCGTCCAGCAGATCAAAACCGGCTCGCATCCGCTGTCAGTCGCCTATTCGGCGCTGTCCGGCGCGGTCTACGTGGCCGATGGTAAAGACGGCACCGTCACCGTGATCGACGCCAGCAGCCACGCCATCCGCCGGGTGATCAAACTGCAACAAGGCCTCGGCCCGATGGGCTTCAGCGCCGACGGCCGCTTCGGTATTGTGCTCAACACCTTGGAAAACCGCGCCACGGTTATCGACGCCTCCACCAACAGCGCGATCCACGACCTCGACGTCAGCGCCGAACCCTACCAAGTGGTGTTCACCCAGGCCTACGCCTACATCCGCGGACTCGCTTCGCCGAAAGTCACCATGATCAACCTGTCTTCCCTCGGCGAAGGTCGCCAGCCGATCAGCCAGGGTTTCGAGGCCGGCCCGCAAGCGCCGCGCCTGGCCGGGGATTTGCCGCTGGCCTCAAGCCTGGCGGTGTCGCGTGACGACAACGCGGTGTTCGTGGTCAATCCGGTCGACAACACCACCTATTTCTACGCCGAAGGCATGAACGCGCCGATGTCCGGTTACCCCAACCGTGGCCAGATCGCCCGCGCCGCCATGGTCATCGACCGCAGCCTGCGCGAAGTCTCGCCGGGCCTCTACAGCGCGCGGGTGAAGCTGCCGGCAGCGGGGCGTTTCGACGTGGCGTTCCTGCTCAACCAACCGAACATCATTCACTGCTTCACTGCGCAGATTGAGCCTGACGGCAAACCGCAAAAACACCTCGGCCAGCCGAAAGTCGAGTTCCTCCTCGACAAGACTGCCGTGGCACTCAACGACCCGTACGTCGTGCGTTTCCGCATCGTGCAAGGCAAAGACAAAAGCCAGCGCAGCGGCGTGAAAGACGTGCAACTGCGCTACTACCTCGCGCCCACTTCGCACCCGCGTGAAGTGGCGGCGCTGGAAGTCGCCGACGGCGTGTACGAGGCGCCAATCACCCTCGACCGCAGCGGCGCCTGGTACCTGCATGTGCGTGCGGCCTCGCTGGGCGCCGGTTTCGATGACAAGACCTTTGCCAGTGTTCGGGTCACCCCCGGCCAGGCCCGTTGAAGAGGAGTTTCGACATGAACCGATTTGCATCCAGTGGCCTGCTGACCCTGTGCCTGTTGAGCTTTGGCATTCAACAAGTCCACGCTCATTCGGCCGACGAACACGCCGGGCACAAAGCCCCGGCCAGCAACACCCAAGAGCATGCCCAAGTGAAATTCGCCAATGTGCCGCTGCTCGATCAGAACGGTAAAACCGTGCGCCTCGAACAAGACCTGGTGCAGGGCAAAATCGTCGTTATGAGCTTTATCTACACCAGTTGCACCACGGTGTGCCCGGTGGTCTCGTCGATCATGGGCAAGGTGCAGAAGCAGCTCGGTGCGCGCGTCGGCGAGGAAGTGCAACTGGTGTCGATCAGCATCGACCCACAGCGCGACGACCCGAAACGCCTGCAGGATTATGCCCGCACCTTCCAGCGCGGGCCGGGCTGGAGCTGGTTGACCGGTTCGCCGCAGTCGATCAATGAAACCCTCAAGGGCCTCGGCAGTTTTAGCGGCGACCTGAAGAGTCATCAACCGCTGATCCTCGTCGGCGACGGCGACAGCCGCCACTGGATGCGCTACTACGGCTTCACTGATCCGGCGCTGCTGGCCAAGGAAGTGGAAAAACTCAGCGGCCTGCGCACCCACGCCAAACACACCGCCATCGCCATGGAGCAACAGCCATGAGACTGCTCGACTGGATCTCCCTGACCGTGTGCTTCTGGATTCTCGGTAACGTCGCGTTCGCTCACGAAGGCCATGTCTCCGAGCCGCCAGTCGCTGTGGCTGCCGCGCCGGCCAAAGGCACCCACGACGCGAAAACCTGGTTCACCGACACGCCGTTGCAGGATCAGAACGGCGAGACCCTGCGCTTCTACAGCGACGCGCTGCAAAACCGCATAGTGCTGCTCAACGTGATCTTCACCAGTTGCAACGACGCCTGTCCGCTGATCACCCAAAAGCTCAAGGAAGTCCGCGAGCTGCTCGGTGACAAGGCGCAGGACATCACCTTTATTTCCCTTACCAGTGACCCGCTGCGCGACACGCCAGCGGTGCTCAAGGCTTACACCTTGAAGCAGGGTTCCGATGACCCTCATTGGCTTTTTCTTACTGGCGACAAAGCGCAGATGGACCTGGTATTGAGCCGCATCGGCCAGATCGTGCCGACGCCCGAGCAGCATTCCACGCAGTTGATCGTCGGCGATGTCGCCAATAAACGCTGGAGCAAGATCCGTCCCGACGCCCCGGCCGCCGCCATTGCCCAGCGCTTGCAGTTGCTGACAATGCCCGTGGCTGGCCGTTGAGTCCGCGCCATGAACCTGAGCCGCGTCCTCGCCCTGATCCTGCTCGCTGGCGTCAGCCTTGGCGCGAGCGCTGCGCCGCTGAGCCCGGAAGAGGCGGCGGGCAAGCGCCTGTACCGCCTGGGTCTGTCGGCCAGTGGCGAGGCGATCATGGCGCGGGTCGGTGCGGCAGATGTGTTGCTGCCGGCAACCAGCCTGCCGTGCGCCAATTGCCATGGCGCCGATGGCCTCGGTCGACCGGAAGGCGGGGTGCGTCCGCCGCCGCTGAACTGGGCGCGACTGACCAGCACGTATGGCCAGCAACAGGTCAATGGGCGCAGCTATCCGGCCTACACCGAGAGCAGTCTGGCGACCGTCATCGAGCAGGGCCGCGACCCCGGCCACAATCGCCTCGACCCGAGCATGCCGCGCTTTCTGTTGTCGATGAAGGATCAGCGCAACCTCACCGCCTATCTCAAACGCCTCGCCGATGAACGCGACCCCGGCCTCGATGCCGAGACTTTGCACCTGGGCACCTTGCTGCCCAGCCAAGGCCCTTTGGCCGAGGAGGGCGCGACAGTGGCAGCGGTGCTCAACGGCAGTGTCGAGCGGATCAATCAGGCCGGTGGCATACACGGCCGGCAGTTGCGCTTGACGGTGATCGATCCCGGCCCGGACCGCGCCAGTGCCGAGCAGGCGTTGCAGCGTTTGATCGAGCAGGAGCAGGTGTTCGCCCTGATCGCGCCGCTGGCGCCGGCCCTCGACAGCGAACTGGCAAGTCGACTGGAGCAGTCTGGCGTACCGCTGATTGGCGCCTTGTCATTGCTCGGATCGATGCAGGCCAGTCCGCAGATTTTCGAACCGTTGCCCGGCCTGCGCGAGCAACTGATCGCGCTGGCCGACTACGCCACGGCGAGTTTGCGCGTGCTGCAAGGGCCGACGCTGATTGCCTATCCCGATGATCCTGCACAAACGCTGGCTGCGCAAAACCTCGGCCAGTATTTACAGGATCACGGCTGGCAAAAAGTCCAACTGCAAGCCTACGACCCGACGGCGGATGCGCTACCGCTGGGTTCGCGCTCGGTGTTTTATCTGGGTACTGGCGGCGGTTTCAGTCGTTTGGCGACGCGGCTGCAAAGCGCCGGGCAGGTGCCGTATCTGTTCGCCGCCTCCAGCCAGGTGGCCGGCGATCTGCTGCAAGTCCCCGACGGCTTTACTCGGCGGGTGTTTCTCGCCTATCCGTTCGTGCCCAGCGACTGGACCCAGACCGGGCGCATGGCCCTGACGCTGCTGCGCGAAGGCCAGGGCCTCGGCGCCCAGCATGCGGTGCTGCAAGTCGGCGCCTACGCCTCCATGTTGCTGCTCAGCGAAGGCATGAAACAGGCCGGCCGCGACGCCAGCCGCGAAAAACTGGTGACGGCGCTGGAAGGCCTGCACGACTTCGACACCGGCCTGACCCCGCGCCTGAGTTTCGGCCCCGGACGACGCCTGGGTCTGAGCGGCGCCCATGTGGTCACCGTGGACTTGCCGGATCAGCGCTTTTATCTGGTCGCCCCCTATAAACCGATTGTTGCCAGCCCCTGAATGGAGGGCCCGATCATGAAGCTCACAACGCTGATAATGCTGCTGACCTGCTGGCTGCCGCTGGCGTGGGCCAATAACGAGCCGGCCGTGGCGCGAGTCAACGGCGAGGAGATTTCCGGGTTTCGCTTTGAGCGCTTCTTCGCCGAATACCTGGAAGATCAGGGTCGCGCCGTGGCGAGCATTCGTAATCCCAAAGCCTATAAACAGCTGCGCCAGGCAGCACTGCAAGCGCTGATCGACAAAGAGCTGCTGTGGCAGGAAGCGCAAAAGCGCGGGGTGCAGATCGACGATCAAGTGGTGCTTCAGCAAGTCGAGCAGACCCGCAGTGCCATCGGCGGCACGGATAAATTCGTCCGGCGCTTGCAGGACGCCGGTTTCGACGAAGCGTCCTTCACCGAGTACACCCGCCGGGAAATGGCGGCGCAGCAGATGTTTGCCGAGCTGATCCGCGCCAATACCTTGCAACCCCGCCACCTGCTGATCCGCGTGCCCGCGCAAGCGGATGCAGCCACAGTGGCCGCAGCGCGTCTACGCTTGATGCAGATGCGCGCGCCGATTGCCGAGGCCGCGACGTTTGCCAGCCAACCGGTGCGCTCACCGTTCGGCTGGCATGTGATTTATTTGCCGAACCACCTGGAGGCCGCCGATGTCCCAGATTTGCAGGGGCTGGATACAGTCAGGGCAGAGCTCGCCCGACAGCAACAGACCCAGGCTCGTCGTCAGGTGCTCGCGCAATTACGGGTGCAGAACAGGATCGAACGAATTGACGACGACTGAAGGTTCCCCCCCAATAGTGGGGAATGGCTTCGATGCCCATTCAGGTGCTTCCCCGTTTCTGGGGAACGGGGTACCGGGACGAGCGGGCATTGTCATTAAATTCAAGGACATGAAGAGATAAAATTACCGGCGCTCAGCCTGGCATGAAGTGTGCGTTACCCCTGGTAAGGCGCACTCTCAGGGCGGGGGCATCGGACCTGCTGTTTCAAGGAGTCGACCTTGGTTAACAAAGTACTGGTTGTCGAAGACGAACAGCTGCTTGCACAGAACCTTCAGGATTATCTGTCGGCGCAGGGGCTGGACGTCCGGATTGCACATGACGGAGCGACGGGTATCGGTTTGGCCGAAACGTTTGCCCCCGACGTGCTGGTGTTCGATTACCGCTTGCCCGATATGGAAGGCTTTGAGGTGCTCGACGCGGTCCGCCAGAACAGGACGTGTAATTTTGTGCTGATAACAGGTCACCCCACCGCTGAAGTCTGTGAGCGGGCGCGGCAACTGCAAGTCAGCCACATCCTGTTCAAACCGTTTCCATTGGCGGAACTGGCCCGAGCTGTCTGCGACCTTCTGGGCATCAAGCGCGAAGCGAAACCCGGTGCGAGCCCTTCCGAGGGCTTCGTCGAACGACGCCAGAGCAGGACCGAGAGCTTCCCGTTGCAGTTGTACGATGGCAGTTGGGTGTTGGCGGATCGGCGACGGCAGTCGCAATCCATGGCGCCGGACGACGATCAAATGCTCACCGGGGAGTAATGGCGCGATCAGACGTTCCGGCACTTGCCGTCAAGGTTTGCCGCGCCGACAGGGCACTGAGCCCCGGTTGGAGAGCAAGCCATGGAACGTCTGTCCGTTGTCGTCGAACCTCTGCTGGCGCCGAGCGCGCCGGAACGCTTTTCCAGTGAACAGCTTGCCCAGGCCCGGGCGCGGGCCGCCACCTCCGGCGAACGCGTGCTTGAAGCCCTTGGCGTACTCTGTGAACTGGCGCCGATGCCGTTCATTCACACCCTCGGCGCCACCCTGCATTACCCGGTGCTCGACACCGACAGCCTGTTTGCGGCGACGCCGGTGTTCGACCGCGTCACCCTCGCACAATGCCTGAAACGTGAATTCATCCTGCTGCGCCACAACGACGAAGTCATCGGCGTATTTGCCGACCCCTTCGACCCGGCGCGGCTGGCCTGGATCGATGACTGCCTGCACGGAGCGCCGCTGCATCTGGTGCACGCCGATGACCTCAAGGCCTATCTGGCCCGTCACGAAGAAAGCTTCCACGCCGTCGAATCGCTGAACGCCCAAGGCGATACCCACCACGAAATCGACACCCTGCAAAGCCTGTCGCTGACCAGCATCAGCGAAGATGCCAGCAGCGTGGTGAAACTGGTCAACTCGACCCTCTACGACGCGCTGAAAATGCATGCCAGCGACATCCACCTCGGCACCACCGGCCACGGTCTGGTGATCAAGTACCGCATCGACGGCGTGCTCAACAACATCAGCAAAGTCCAGGGCAACGAGTTCGCCGAGCAGGTGATTTCGCGGGTCAAGGTCATGGCTGAACTGGACATCGGCGAAAAACGCGTGCCGCAGGACGGTCGTTTCAAGATCGGCATCAGTGGCCGTCAGATTGACTTCCGTGTGTCGATCATGCCGAGCATTTTTGGCGAAGACGCGGTGCTGCGTGTCCTCGACAAACAGGATCTGGCTGACAAGGTCTGCGGCGTGCAATTGCAGGCGCTGGGCTTTGAAGACGAAACCCTGCGTCAGTTGCGCCGGCTCGCCGCCGAACCCTACGGGATGGTCCTTGTGACCGGCCCGACCGGCAGCGGCAAGACCACCACGCTGTACGCGATGATCACCGAGATCAACCACGGCGTGGACAAGATCATCACCATCGAAGACCCGGTCGAATATCAACTGCCGGGGGTGCTGCAGATCCCGGTCAACGAGAAAAAAGGCCTGACCTTCGCCCGGGGTTTGCGCTCGATCCTGCGCCACGACCCGGACAAGATCATGGTCGGCGAAATCCGTGACCCGGACACCGCGCAGATCGCCGTGCAATCGGCGCTCACTGGCCACCTGGTGTTCACCACCATCCACGCCAACAACGTTTTCGACGTGATCGGCCGCTTCACCCAAATGGAAATCGACCCGTACAGCCTGGTCTCGGCGCTCAATGCGATTCTCGCCCAGCGCCTGATTCGGCTGGTGTGCAGCAGTTGCAGCGCACCGGTCAATCCGAGTGATGAAGAGCTGCGCGCCTCGGGCCTCGATCCGCAGAAAGTCGATCACTACCACTTCGTCCACGGCAAAGGCTGCGGCCACTGCCGGGGCAGCGGCTATCGCGGGCGCACGGCGATTGCCGAGCTGCTGCACCTCGATGACGAACTGCGCCAGATGATCGTCGAGCGCCAACCGATCAAACAAATCAAAGCCCTGGCCTGTGCCCGTGGTTTGCGCCTGCTGCGCGAATCGGCGCTGGAGTTGGTGGAACAAGGTCGCACCACGCTGGAGGAGATCAATCGTGTCACATTTATCTCGTGAGCGTTTTGTCGCCGTGCTCGGCGCCAGCGGTGTTGGCCTCGGTCAGCGGCGCGGTAGCGACACCCTGTGGCTGGGCAGCGTCGGCTACATCGACGAAGGCTTCCAGAGCTACGCGGTGGCGCTGGACACCCTCGATCGCCTGCTCGGTGAACACGCCCGCGCGGGTGCCGAATTGAACGTGGTCATCTCCGGCCATTTCAGCCGCTTCTGCCTGGTGCCGTGGAGCGCGCAAATCAGCAGTCCTGAAGAGCTGCGCGGCTTTGCCCAACTGTGTTTCGAAGACTTGTTTGGCGCGCCGACTCAGCCGTGGAGTCTGGTGTTGTCTGCTGAGCCTGCCGGTTACGACCGCATCGCCAGCGCCTTGCCGCAGGACTTGCTCGAACGCCTGCGCACGCTGGTCAGTGGTCGTGGTTTGCGTTTGCGCTCGGTGCAGCCGTACCTGATGGCGGCGTTCAATCGCTTCGACAAAAGCCTCGATGCCGGCGACTTCCTCTTTGTCGTCGCCGAGCCGCAACGCAGTGTGTTGTTGCTGGCGAGGGAAGGGCGCTGGGCTGGCGTGCGTTCGGTGGGCGGCAGCGACAGCGACGCGGCGTTGAATGCCCTGATCGGTCGCGAACGGCAGCTGCAAGCCTCGACCAGCGAACGCGCCTTCAACGTTTATCTGCATGCACCGGCGCGCCTCGATGCGCATCCGGACGTGGCGGGCGTGCAACTGCGCACCCTTGAAGACGACTCGATGACCGTGCGTGACGGCTTGTACGTCATGTCCCGGGCGGTGGCCTGACATGCGCGCCCTTAACCTCGATTTTCAGCCACGGCCACGTTCCGGCCCATTGGGTTGGAGTTTGCTCGGTGGCGGTGTGCTGCTGGCGCTGCTGTGCTTCGGCGTGCAACAGCACCTCGGCGCGCACACCGAACAGCAACAAGGCCACCTGCAAACCACCCAGCGTCAGCTCACCGGCGACAGCGGCGCAAAGTCCACCCTGAGCCCGGCGGAAACCCGCGAGCAAGCGGCAAACCTCGCCGAAATGCGCAAGGTCTCGCAGCAACTGCGCCGGCCGTGGGAACGCCTGTTCGCCATGCTCGAAGCGATGCCGCGCGATGACGTCGCACTGCTGAGCCTGACCCCGGATGCCCGTAAAGGTCAGGTACGCATCAGCGCCGAAGCGCGAGATCTGCAAGCGATGCTCGACTTCCACAAACGTCTGGAAGCCAGCGACGAGCTGTCGGACGTGTCGCTGCTCAGCCACGAAATCGTCGTCAAATCGCCGGAACAACCGGTGCAATTCAACCTGTCGGCGACTTGGGAGATTGGCGATGCGAATCCCTAGACTGATCGTCCACGAATACCTGCAAGGTCTCGGTGTTCCGGGCCTCGCCGGGCTGGCGCTGCTGCTGATCGCCGTGGCTTGGGCACTCGGTGGTTTGCTGCCGGGTTGGCAATCATTGCAGCACCTGAGCCTGCAGACTCAGGAAGCCACCGCGTACTTGGCCAAGGTTGAAGACGGCAGCATCGCGCCACCGGTGGTGCCACAGCGTCAGCTCGACGACTTCCGCAACAAACTGCCGGCGCAGCCGCAAGCCACCGTCGCCATCGATCGCATCTACGCCCTTGCAGCCCAGGAGCACATCACCCTGGCGCGCGGTGAATATGCCCTCGGCGTCGACCCGAAAACCCATCTGGCGCGCTATCAGATTCTCCTGCCAGTGCGCGGTAGCTACCCGCAACTGCGCCGCTTTCTGCATGCCTTGCTCGGCCAATTGCCGGCGGTGGTGGTGGAAGACCTCGAGTTGCAACGCAAAAAGATTGGCGACACCGACCTCAACGGCCGGATCCGTATGACCCTTTACCTGTCGAGGTCGTGATGAATACCAAGCGCGTGACAGGTTGGTTGGCATTCTTCGGCGTAGCGGCCGCGCTGGCGTGGTTGCCGGAATATTTCTCGCCAAGCGAAGACGCCGATTCCAACGAAGTGGCCGTCGCTACGCCGGGGAAAACCCGTGGCGCGCTGCCGGCCAGCACCGCCAAGGCCAAAGACGCCCCGATCAAGGATTTGAGCCCGGCCGGCGACCTGTTTGCCGCCAAATCCTGGAAGGCCGCGCCGACTCTGGCCACGGTCACCGAAATTGCCATCAATCCAGCAACAGTGGTGCAAGCCCCGAGCCTGCCACCGGTGCCGTTTCAGTTCGTCGGCAGGCTGCATGACCGCAGCGACCTGCAAGTGTTTTTGCAGAACGGCGAAAAGATCTACGTCGTGCGCAATGGGGATGTGATCGACGACACCTGGAAGATCACCGGCATTTCCGATCTGGAACTGAGTCTGGTCTACCTGCCCTTGCATTTGTCGCAGACCCTGTCTGTGGGGAGTACGCAATGAACCGTTCCCGTTTGCTGATGAGCCTGGGCCTGTGTGCCGGGCTGGCCGCGTGCAGTTCTGCACAAGTGGCCAACAAGGAAGCCGCCGACCTGATTGAACAGGGTCAGTACGAAGCGGGGCTGGCCCGTGTCGAGGAAGGTCTGCGCGAAAACCCACGGGACACCGAGCTGCACTTGCTGCTCAACAGCGGTCGGGCCAAGGCCATCACGGCGTTGCTGACGACCGGCGACACCGACCGTTCGCGCCGCGATTTCGCCTCGGCGCGGGTGGCCTACAACCGCGCGCTGACCATCGAGCCGAACAACCGCCGCGCTCAGGATGCCCTGAAGCAGATGGACTACCTGCGCAGCATGGACGAAAAACTCGAACTGGCCCGTGGCGACCTGCGTCGCGGTGACATCTACGGCGCTGATCGGCAGGTCAAACAGATCCTCGAACTCGACCCCAACAACGAAGGCGCGCTGGCGCTGCAAGGCAACATTCGTCTGGTGCAGAGCCGCAACGTGATTGCTTATCCGCAACTGCGCACCAAGCTTGATCGGCCGGTGACTCTGGAATTTCGCGACGCCAACCTGAAGACCATTTTCGAAGTGCTGTCGCAGGTCGCCGGACTGAACTTCATCTTCGACAAAGACCTGCGCCCGGACATGAAAGCGACGATCTTCGTGCGTGACGTGCGCATCGAAGACGCCGTGACCCTGCTGCTGCAACAGAACCAGTTGCACCAGAAAGTGGTGAACGAAAACACCTTGCTCATCTACCCGGACTCGCCACAGAAAGTGAAGGATTACCAGGAACTGGTGATGCGCACGTTCTACCTGACCAGCATCGACGCCAACACCGCGCTGAACATGGTCAAAACCATGCTCAAGACCCGCGACGTGTTCGTTGATGAGCGCCTCAACACCCTGACCATGCGCGACACCGAAGACGCCGTGCGCATGGCCGAGAAACTGCTGCAGTCGCAAGATCAGTCCAACCCGGAAGTGGTGCTGGAGGTGGAAGTGATGGAAGTCGCCACCCAGCGCATTCTCGACCTAGGTCTGCAATGGCCGAACACCTTCGGCGTGGTCAACAGCGACGGTTCGGCGGTGACTCTGCTTGATCAACTGAAAGGCATCAATTCCAGCCGGATTTCGATCTCGCCGTCGCCGCAAGCCAAGATCAACGCCCAGGACAATGACATCAACACCCTCGCCAGCCCGGTGATTCGTGTGAGCAACCGTGAGCAGGCGCGGATCCACATCGGTCAGCGCGTGCCGATCATCAGCGCGACTTCGGTGCCGTCGACGCAAGGCCCGGTGATCACTGAGAGCGTCACTTATCTGGACGTCGGTCTGAAACTCGAAGTGCAGCCGACCGTGCACCTGAACAACGAAGTGGCGATCAAGATTGCTCTCGAAGTGAGTAACGCCACGCCGCTGGAGCCGACCCGTCAGGGCACGATCCCGGTGCAGGTCGACACCCGCAACGCACAAACCTCACTGCGCCTGCACGACGGCGAAACGCAGATCCTCGCCGGCCTGATGCGCAATGATCACGGCGCCACCGGCAACAAGATTCCGGGCCTCGGCGATATCCCAGGGATTGGCCGGCTGTTCGGCAGCAACAAGGACACCGTCGGCAAATCGGAACTGGTGCTGTCGATCACCCCACGGATCGTGCGCAACCTGCCGTACCAGAGCCCGTCGGACATGGAGTTCTCCACTGGTACCGAAACCAGCATGCACATCCAGGCACCGGATCGTTCGCAGAGTTACGTGATGCCGTCGCCTGCCGCGCAGCCGCGTACCGTCGGTGAGTCGGCCGTGGCCACCACCCGTGTCACCGTCGAGAAGCCTTGATCATGAACGCCTGCCAACGCGGTTTCAGCCTGATCGAAGTCGTGGTGACGCTGGCCCTGATCGGCCTGTTGGCGAGCATGGCCGCGCCGCTGACCGAGACTTTGGTGCGGCGTGGCAAGGAGCAGGAATTACGCAACGCGCTGTACCAGATTCGCGATGGCATCGACGCCTATAAACGCGCGTTCGATGCCGGCTACATCGAGAAGTCGCTGAACAGCAGCGGCTACCCGCCGAACCTGACAGTGCTGGTCGAAGGCGTGCGCGATGTGCGCAGCGCCAAGGGCGCCAAGTTCTACTTTTTACGCCGCATCCCACGCGATCCGCTGGTGCCGGCCAAACGTGATGACGAAGGGGGTTGGGGCGTGCGCGCCTACAACAGTTCGGCTCAGAACCCGCGCGATGGCGAGGACGTGTTCGACGTCTACTCCCACGCCCGGGGCAAGGGCCTCAACGGCATCGCCTACCGCGAGTGGTGAACCTCATGCGCCGGGAAAAAGGTTTTACCTTGCTGGAGCTGATGGTGGTGATGGCGATCATCGCCACGCTGATGACCATCGCGCTGCCGCGCTACTTCAACAGCCTCGAAGCGTCGAAGGAAACCACCTTGCGCCAGAGCCTGTCGGCAATGCGCGAGGCGCTGGATCACTTCTACGGTGACACCGGCCGTTATCCGGATTCCATCGAGCAACTGATCGAACAACGTTACCTGCGCAATGCGCCACTCGATCCGATCACCGAACGCAAAGACCAGTGGGTGCTGATTGCGCCACCGGACGGCGTCGCCGGTGGTGTGGCCGATATCAAGAGCGGTGCTACCGGGAGGGCGCGTGATGGCAGCCAGTATTCCGAGTGGTAACCGTGCGCAGCAGGGTGGCTTCACTTACCTGGGCGTGCTGTTCCTGATCGTGGTGATGGGCATGGGCCTGGCCAGTGCCGGCGAGTTGTGGTCGACCGCTTCGCGTCGTGACCGTGAACGCCAGTTGCTCTGGGTTGGCACTCAGTACGCACAGGCGCTGCGCAGCTACTACCGCAGTTCGCCGGGGCTGGCGCAGTACCCGAAAGAGTTGGCAGACCTGCTTGAAGATCAGCGCTTTCCAGAGGCGAAACATCATCTGCGTCAGCTCTATCCAGACCCGATCGGTCAGGGCGAGTGGGCACTGCAACGCGGTTTCGATGGCCGCATCACCGGCCTCAACAGTCCCTCGACCGAGCTGCCGTTGAAGCAGGCGGACTTCCCGACACAGTGGTCGGATTTCGACGGCATGCAGCGTTATTCAGACTGGCAGTTCGTCGCCGAAAAAGCCTTCCTCGACGGCACCAATGGCCCGGCGAAAGGCCAGTCGAATCTGCCGCAGGCGTTGCAGCCATGACTCGCCACTGGTGGTGCGCGCTGATGCTCACCGTGGCGGCGTGCTGCGCGCAGGCCGGTGAGGAAGACGAAATGATGGGCTTCATCGTCGATGACACGATCTCGCACATCGGCCACGACTTTTACTACTCGTTCAGTGAACGCCTGCGCGACACCAGCCCGATGGATTTCAACCTGGTGGTGCGCGAGCGGCCCGACGCGCGCTGGGGCAGCCTGGTGACCGTGGAATATCAGCAACGCCTGGTTTATCGGCGCTTCCTGCCGCCGAACACCGTGGAACTGAAGGACGAGGCCTACGCGGCCGCCGACTGGGTTCGACGCCAGGTTGTCCAGCGCAAGCTGGAGGCTCTGTTGCAGGACACCACCGACCTTGAGAAGGACGAACTATGAACAGCACAACGTTCTCACGGCGCAGCGGATTGTGGATCTCGGGGTTGTTGATCGGGCTCGCCAGCGCTGCCGCTGTCCAGGCCACTGAACTGGTCTACACGCCGGTCAATCCGTCGTTCGGCGGCAATCCGCTGAACGGTACCTGGTTGCTCAACAACGCTCAGGCGCAAAACGATCACGACGATCCGGACATCCAGAGCCGCTCGGCAGTGGCCGGGACGTCGGCGCTGGAGCGCTTCACCAGTCAATTGCAATCGCGGCTGCTAGGGCAGTTGCTGGACAACATCTCCACCGGCAACACGGGGAGCCTGTCCACCGACTCTTTTATCGTCAACGTCATCGACGACTCCGGGGCACTGAGCATTGAAGTGACCGATCGAGCGACCGGTGAGGTTTCGGAAATTCAGGTGAACGGCCTCAACCCATGACGGGCTGACGGTTCCGGGGAGTGACGGACATGAAAAAGATCATCGCGTTAGGGCTGCTGTTGGCGACATTACAAGGGTGCAGTCTGCGTGAGCCGATGTCGGCCGAGCAGGACACCGAAACTCCGACCCTGACTCCAAGGGCCTCGACTTATTACGACTTGCTAAAGATGCCGCGACCCAAGGGGCGGTTGATGGCGGTGGTGTACGGGTTCCGGGATCAGACCGGGCAGTACAAACCGACGCCGGCGAGTTCGTTTTCCACCAGCGTGACCCAGGGCGCGGCGTCGATGTTGATGGACGCGATGCAGGCCAGTGGCTGGTTTGTGGTGCTGGAGCGGGAAGGGCTGCAGAACCTGTTGACCGAGCGCAAGATTATTCGTGCGTCGCAGAAGAAGCCGAATACGCCGGTGAATATTCAGGGTGAGCTGCCACCGTTGCAGGCGGCGAACATGATGCTTGAGGGTGGGATCATCGCTTATGACACTAACGTGCGTAGCGGTGGGGAAGGGGCGCGGTATCTGGGGATTGATTTGCAGCGTGAGTATCGGGTGGATCAGGTGACTGTGAACTTGCGTGCGGTGGATGTGCGCAGTGGGCAGGTGCTGGCGAATGTGATGACCAGCAAGACGATTTACTCGGTGGCGCGCAGTGCGGGGATTTTCAAGTTTATCGAGTTCAAGAAGTTGCTTGAGGCTGAGGTTGGGTATACGACGAATGAGCCGGCGCAGCTTTGTGTGTTGTCGGCGATTGAGGCGGCGGTGGGGCATATGGTGGCGCAGGGGATTGAGCGGCGGTTGTGGCAGGTGGCGGGGGACGCTTCTGTGCCTTCGCAGGATGATGTTTTGAATCGGTATTTGAGCCAGAACAAGGTGGATCCGGAAGCGGAGTGAACGTGGCGGCCTTCGGGCCGACCAGGTTCTGGTTGGGCGGGTGCATATCCGTTGCTGCGGTAACGGCTGCTTAGGGTTCCGCCCTTACGGCGGGTCACCTTTTCCAAACGCCGAAAAGGTAACCGAAAAGGCTTGCTCCTGCGTGCGGCCCGCTCGCTAAAGCTCGGGGTTCCTTCGCTCCGGGATCGATCCGGGCGCAGCGCCTACGGTTTGCTTCGCTGCACCTCCTCTCGATGCATTTGGCTGCGCCAAACGGTCGCTGCGCTCCCACCCCCGGATCAATCCCTCCACTCAGCCTTCCGACGTCGCCCGTGGATCAAGATCAAAAGCAGGCGAGCTGACACTCGGCCTATTGAGTGGTGAGGAGCACAGCGTGGTCGGCTTTGGATTTGTGGTGGATTCCGCCCCTCATCGGAACGCCGCCCGCCCAGCCCTCTCCCGAGGGAGAGGGAGCCGATTTTTGGGCCTTTCAAAATCTGAGTTCAACGGGGTATCGCACGTCGGCGTACATTTCCCAAACACCACGGTCAGTCCCCTCTCCCTCCGGGAGAGGGCTAGGGTGAGGGCTGCGATCTGAAGTGTGTTTAAAGAAGTGTCTGAATCAGCGGAACCTTCCCACAAGGTTTTCAGGTTGTCCGTCGGACGTCCGGTCTCTAGCCTGTGTTCGTCGCTGCCAATTCAGCGACCGGGCATGGAAACCCGAAGACACGAGAGAGCAGATACGCCTTTCATAACGTATGCTTGCGCACTTTCATTGTGTGCACTCTGTTATGGCGGTTGTGCGCGGGAGACATTCGTGTCTGCCGGGTTGCTCTCTCCCGGATTTCCAGCCTGCGTACAGCTGCCACCCATTTTTCCTGGAAGTCGAATGGGCCAGCTGAAACTATCAATGAGAGAGAATTACCATGAAAAAACCAACACCCAACCCCCCAGAATCAGACACCAACACCACATCCCCCTACGCCTCAGTCGACAGCAAAAAACTCCACGAAGCCGCCGACCGCGCCCTCGACTTCTACCTCAACCCCACCGCCCACATCATGTCCAGCGCCAACGAGCCGGAATCCATGTACCTCGCCAATCCCAGGTACAACACCGAATCCCTGCTCGCCAACGCCAGCGAAACCCTCGGCTCGGCCAGCGAAATGCTCATCAACTTCGCCGCCTCGCTGGAAACCTCACAGCGCAAAACCGCACTGGGCATCGCTCAAGTCGTCATGCTGGGCGAACTGGCGGTGAATCAAGCGCTGGATCACGTCGAGTTGAAGGATGGCTGATTGATCGTTCCCACGCGCAGCAAAGGAATGCAGCCCTTGACGCTCTGCGTCAAATTCGCGAGTTGGAACGCGGAGCGTCCCGAGAGGCGTTCCCACGCAGAGCGTGGGAACGATCAATAACAGAGATTGCGTTTTTACCCTCGGTCCGGAGGCACCATGGATCCACTGTTTTCCACAACCATTGCAGAGTTCGAAAACGAAGAGCAGGCCGCCAGCTACGACCGCTGGTTCCGTGCCAAAGTCCAGAAATCGCTCGAAGACCCGCGCCCCAGCATTCCGAATGAGCAGGTAATGGCAGATATGAAGGCGTTGATGGCCGAGCTGCGGATCAAACATGAGGCTCGTGAGGCTTTGCGCGAAGAAGCCCCGACGCCCCACATTGATCGTTCTCACGCTCTGCACGGAAACGATCAAAACCCGAGACCTCGATCACGTAGAACTGCACGCTTAAGCGCCCTTGCCGCACGCTGGAACTCTTTTTACAGAAAATGACTGCAGGTTCTTAGAAAGAAACGCAGGTTCCAAAGTAAACCTCGTCATTGATCATGTAATTGAATGGCTTTTTTTCACCATCCACAAACTCCATTACATTCAGGGCAGTGACGAGTGTCCCAGGAAATTTTTGAGAGGCTGTAATTGCAGAGACAACCTTGAAGGAGTTTTCAGAGCTTCCGGGATCGATAACCTTTGGTTTTGAGTTCAATGAGTTTTTCAGGGTGCCGATGGTTACTCCTGAGGCTCGATCAACAGTGAATTGTCGACCTACGAAGACTTTGTTGAGTAGTTCGTAAGTAGATCCGACATCACCTGTGGCCTGCGAAACCCGCTCTATCGTGCAGATATAATCATCCGTATCAGTTCCGGCGTTAGCGTTGCTGCTCAGTGAAAATAGGAGCAATGGACAGAGTAGGGTGAGTAGAGGCGCTCTCATCTTTGCTCCTTAATATTTGGTTTGACGAGAATAGATCACCCAACCATTCCCCGTTTCCTTTTGAAAAGTAGCTGCACAACATTATCTGTTCCCAATAAAAAACCGCGCTCCTGAAGGCAGCGCGGTTTTTTGTTGATGAATGACTTAGAAAGAATCGCGTCTCGGATACTCCTGACGCGCATGCAGAACGTTCACGATTTCGATCCGATCTGTCACTCGATAAATGATCAGATAGCTGGAATTTACGACGATCTCCCGAGTGCCGGTGATCCGGCCTGATCGATAGAGATAGGGATGATCAGGAAGATAAGCTATGGCCTTTCCAACTGCCTTGAAGATCTCCTTGGCTGCTCCAACATTCCTTTCGACTATGTATTCGAGCACTGTTACCAGCTTCGCCCGCGCTTCGGGCCTCCACTCAATCGGCCTCGAAACCATTGTCTTTTGCCTTGATCAAGGCATGTATCTCGGCCATTACGTGTTCATGCGAAAGATTCGGGCGCGGATCATCGAGAGACGCTTGTACTTCCGCCCTGAACCAGCGGTCATAGCTCGCAGCCTGTTCTTCAGGATCAAGATCCGAGACGACTGGGCACAGCGGGTCAATCATCTTCGGGTCGATCATGGCACCTCCGGGATCAATGCCTGGAAGTCTATTCGGTAAGGGGAATGTTGTCGTGGTTGTCTGGATGAGTTGCACGTCGGTCGAGCTCCGTAGGGTTCAGGTTGTCCCAAAAAATCCTAGTCCTTGCACTTCCGACGGCCAACCGCCAGACGTGGTAGGAAAACGTGCAGCTTTTCCAGAAATCATTCCTTTTTCTGTAGGACGTGCCGGGTCTGAAGCTTTAAAGAGCGCGTGTCGTTGATCGGTCCTACGGAAAAAAAACCGCGACCCCCCTCACCAGAGAATCGCGGCCCATCAACACCCAACCCCTACTGCTGCAAAACCGTCGCCTGGTTAGCCGACCCGAACTGCTGAATATTCGCCGTCTGCGTGACCCCGCTCTGATCGACATTGGCAATGTTCCCCGTGCCGCCCTGGGTCACATACGCCACGTTCATCGTATCCGCTTGTTTCACGGTGATCATGTTGTCACTGCCATACAGCTGCGCGGTATACGCCTGGTTGCCAGTCCCGGATTGATCGAACTCAGCACTGTTGCCGGTGCCATTCGAAGAACCCTGAATCAGGTTGGTCGTCCCGCGTTGATCCGATATCAAAATGTTGTCGCTACCATTCTGATCAAAGTACAGCTCGTTATACGACTCAGCCTGACTGACCGTGGTCTTGTTGCCCGTGCCAGTCTGATGCGTGGTCATGACCTGCCCGACGCCATCCTGAGTGAAGCTGGCGATGTTGCCATTCCCCGCCTGAGTCACAGTCGCACGCTGGCCGCTGCCGAACTGGCCGCCGGATTGCGGGCCTTTCCAGTTGCTGGCGTAGACCTTGTTGTCGTTGCCCACGGAGGTGGCGTTGAGCACGTGGCTGTCGCCGTTCTGGTAGGTGAAGTGCACGTTGCCGTTACCGACCTGATACAGCGCCAGTGTCGAGTTGACCGATTCGAACTGGTCGGCGTAGATCGCGTTGGTGTTGCCGACCTGGGTGACGGCGGCGGTGTTGTTTTCGCCGAAGCTTTGATCGACCACGGTTTCGTTGCTGTCACCGTACTGGTTGACGGTGGCCTGGCTGGCCAGTTGCGCGTCCTGCCAGATTTCAGTGCCGTTGAGGTTGCCGAACTGGTTGATGGTGATGTTGCCGCCAGTGCCATTGCGCTGGTCGCCGTAGGCGTAGTTGCCTTCGCCGGCCTGGTTGATGCCGATCTGGCCGCCGTTGTGCAGCACTTGTTCGGCGGTGCCGTAGTTGGCCGTGCCGTATTGGGTAATCACTGAACTGTTGCCGCTGCCTTCATAGAGTTGTTCGATGTTGGCTTCGTTACTGTCGCCGAACTGGAAGGTTTTGCCTTCGCTGCCGTTCTGCGAATCCTGATAGATGAACGAGAAGTTGCCGGTGCCTTGCTGCTGTTGCAGCGCGTTGTTCGGTGCGCCGAAGCCAAGCGACTGGCTGGCGTGGGCGGTGTTGAAGGCGCCGATTTGTTGCTGGGTGATGGTGGCGTTGTCTTCGTAAAGCTGTTCGGCGTAACCGGCGTTGTAGTCGCCGACCGCGTCCTGGATGATCACGCTGCTGGCGTGGTCTTGCACGGCGGCGGCGTCGTTGCCCTGGCCCAGTTGGGTCTGGGTGGCGGTGCTGAATGGAGCTTGGGTCTGTTTCACATCCGCGATGTTGGCGGTACCGACCTGGCTCTGGTTGGACAGGCTGTCGTCGGCCATGGCCTGGGCACTGATCATGACCAGGATGGCGGCGGTGAGGGGCGTCAGTTTGAACATGATGAACTCTCCGATGATTGCAGTGCTTAGCGATATTGCTTGACCGAAACGCTCATGCCGTTGCCCGACTGGGTCACGGCGCTTTGCAGCCCCGCGCCGGCCTGCTCGATGCTGGCGTCGTTGTTGTTGCCGTTTTGCGAAATCTGCGCGCG
The DNA here is from genome assembly GCF_949767845.1 of Pseudomonas sp. IT-232MI5. NCBI lineage: Bacteria > Pseudomonadati > Pseudomonadota > Gammaproteobacteria > Pseudomonadales > Pseudomonadaceae > Pseudomonas > Pseudomonas sp. IT-232MI5. Next base: position 389,713 of record NZ_CATKQE010000022.1, on the reverse strand, counting down.
GTTGTGGCTGCCGTTCTGAGTGATCGAGGCGGCGTTGCCGGAACCGTTCTGGTTGATCAGCGCCATCAGGTCGCTGCCCTGTTGCAGGATGTACGCCTCCTGATTGCTGCCCGACTGCACGATCTGCCCGAGCAGCGACTGACCGTTCTGTTGCAGCAGGGCGACGTTGGCCTGGCCGAGCTGGTCGATCAGGGCTTGCTGACCCACGGGTGGGGGCAGTTCGCCGAGGTCGCTGCTGGTCGCAACCAGGTCGTCGTTTTCCATCAGGTCGTCGGCGCGCACGCCTGCACTGCTGCACAGCAGGAGCAGGCAAAGCAGGGCGGCGGTCGACGTGTTCATGGTGAAAATCCTGTGTGGCGTTATCCGGTTGCGAAGCACGCCCCAGCCACCCGCAAGTGGCTGGGGCGCAGGCCTAGAGCGTGGTCACCGAGACCGTGCGCACGGTGCCCTGGGACGAGCGGATCGTCGCGGTCGGGTTGGCCGATGGCACCACCAGCGTGTTGTTCAGCGTCAGCCGCCAGCGTCCGGTCAACGGCACCGTGGTGGTGCCAAGGGTGACCAGCCCGGAAGGGGTGGTGACCTGCACGGTGATGGTGTTGCCGGTGGTCACTGACGAGGTGCCGGTGAAGTCCCAGTTGAAGCGTCCGCCAGAGCGTGCCTGCACCGTTGAAGCGGTGACGGCGAACGTTTCCGCTGCTGGCCGTGGCGACACTTGCACCGTGACTGTGGCCGGCGTCGACAGGGCACCGAAGGCGTCCCGGGCGATGTAGGTGAAGGTCGTGGTGAACGCCGTGGTCACGGTGGCCGGTGGGGTGTAGGTGATCACCGTGCCGTTGCTGCTAACCGTGCCTCGGCCGGCGGCCGGTTGGGTCAGGCTGTTGACGGCCAGTGGCACGTTACCTTCCGGATCGGTGTCGTTAGCCAGCACGTTGATCGGGATTGCCACACCGAGCGTGGCGACAGCGTCCGCGACGGCGGTCGGTGCCTGGTTTGGCGCGACGGTAATCGTCACGGTTGCCGGGTTGGCCGAGGCCAGGCCTTTGGCGTCCTGCGCTTTGTAGGTGAAGGTCGTGGTCAGTGGCGCGTTGACTACCGCTGGCGGCGTGTAGACCACCGATGTGGTGCCATTGAGCGCGACAGTGCCTTGGCCGGCGGCCGGTTGAGTCAACGCGGTGATGCCCAGCGGATTGTCACCATCAGGATCGCTGTCGTTGGTCAACAGACTGAGGGTGATCGGCACGCCGAAGCTGGTGCTGCCGCTGTCGGCGTTGGTGATTGGCGCCTGGTTTTCACCGGTGTCTGGCGCGCTGCCGACCACGACGACTGCCTCGGTGTCTCCACCGCCAGCGGCAGATTTCACTGTCACGGTGGCCGGTGGCTGGGTCAGGTCGGCGACGGTGATGCGCTGCAGGGTGCCGGTTTTCGACAGACGCCCGTAGCCCTGGGCAACCATGTCGGGGATCGCCACTTCATCGCTTGAGGTGGCCTCGATCAGCAGGCTGTGGTTGGCCCAGTTGTAGCGCGCGGTCTGCACTTTCACCACGTCGGTGAGCTTGGCTGATACGGCCGTCGGACGCGTGGTGCCGGCGGGGTTGGTGGCGGTCACGACGACTACCGGAGGTACCGCGCCAGTGCCCAAGCGGTGGCCGAAGAACAGACCATTGTTGTCGCCCAACAGACTGGTCTGGCACGGCGTCTGCGGTGGGCCAGGCAGCAGCGCCACGGTTTCACGGAAGCACAGGGTCGAGCTGTTACTGGCCTTGGCAAACACTTCGGCACGCACGCCAGCGGCGGTGCGGCGATAGGTGGCGCGGTCGATTTCAACCTGGGTTTGCTGACGGTTGTCGAGCACTTTGCCGGACAGGCTGAACACGTTCGACTGGATCGTTCCGGCAGGCCCGGTGATGCGCAGGAAGTTGGTGTTGAACGGGCTGCCGGTCACCGCTTCGTTGAGGTTCGGGTCACCGACGAAAGTTTCCGTGGCGCCGGTGTCGGGGTTCACTTCGGTGTACGGGCCGTTGACGCTGCGCAAAAACGGTCCGATGGCGCCATTGACGGCACCGGTGAAATTGCCCGGCGCGCCGATGCCGATGTCGCGGGTGATATTGATCGCGCGGCGCCCGGGTGCGGTGACATTGACCGTCTCGACGCCATACGGGTGCGTGATGGTGTAGGTGCCGGCAACGGGTACGTTTACCCGGATGCGAATCCGCGCAAAGCTTTGCTGATCACCGTCCGCCGGATTTTCCGAGGCGAATGCCGCTTCGATCCCGGCGACATAAGCGTCCACACCATAACCGGCAGCGTTGTCGGCAATCGTGGTTTCGGCCAGGAACCAGAAGGCTTCCGGCGGCCAGTTGTCTGGGAAAATCATCGGCTGGGCATCGTCGTAGATGCCTGGCTCGGCCAAGAGAATGCACATGTAGGCCGGCGGTGTGGTCGCGGCAACGCGCGAACTGGCGGCGCGCGACTGGCACAGTTCCATCGACAGCAGATTGTTGTCCTGATACCACATCGGGAATTTCCCGGTGGCGAAGGTGTAAGGGCCGGGGTCGACGGCGGCGAGTTGCGCATAGGCACTGCCGGTCAGCGAGAGAGCGAGCCCGAGCGCGTTTAGCGCAAAGCGTGGCCACTTGTTCATGATGCCTCCTGATGCGGATCTGGGCATGTGAGCGTTCATTGCACGATGACCACTTCTTCGGTATCGCTGCCGCCGTTGGACGACGTCACCCGAACCTTGGCCGGCGGTATCGGCGAGATCCCGGTGGCCAGGGTTTTCACCGCGCCGTCGCCACCGAGCGCGCCGATGGCGGCGCCGCTGCCGGAGGTGGCGGTGAGTACCGGCGGCGAGGTTTCGTCACTGGTCGAGGCGACCACGGTCAGTTGTCCGGAGCTCAGGCTGTATTGCGCGCTCTGGATTACCACCAGGTCGGTCAGGGTCATGGGCAGAGTGGTCGGCGTGCTGCTGGCGATGGCCAGGTGGTTGTCGGCGGTCACTTGCAAGGTGGTTGGCAAGGTCGGGTTGACCGAGGACTGTGCGTACCAGCTGCCGGTGCTGTTGGCTTCGGTCATGTTCAGCACCGGGGTGCTGCTGGTAACGGCGACGGTGCCCGGCGCTGGCGGCGCGAGGACGAACACATCCTGCTGGGCGACCGGCGCACTGGTTCCCGCAGTACGCGAGTAAGTGCTGCGCTGGGTGATCATTGGTGTAGGCCGGACCACCGTCGACAACTTGCCCGAAACGGCGAACACGTTCGTCCGCAGATCGAGGCCGTTAGGGCCTTCGATGCGTACGTAGTTAGTGTTGAACGGGCTGCCGGTGACTGCCTCGTTGAGGTTCGGGTCGCCGACGAATTGTTCGGCGGCACCGGTCAGCGGGTTGGTCTCGGTGTAGGGACCGTTGACGCTGCGCAGGAACGGTCCGATGTCACCCTTGAGCGCGCCGTCATAGGTTTTCGGCGTGCCGATACCAATGTCGCGAGTCATGTTGATCGCGCGCCGCCCGGGGGTGTCGATGTTGAACACGTCGACCCCATACGGGTGGGTGATGACATAGGTGCCGGCGGTCGGTACATCGACGCGAATACGGATACGGGCGAAGCTGACTTGATCGCCTTCAACCGGTTCCTCGGCAGCGAACGCGGCTTCGATGGCGCTGACGTAGCCCAGATCAATTCCCCGTGCGGCGTCGACGAGGGCCGTTTCGCCGGTGAACCAGAACGCTTCGTCGGGAAAGTTTGTCGGGAAGACAATCGGTTGCGCGTCATCGAACACGCCGGGGGTTGGCAGCAGCGAGCACATGTACGACGGCGCGCCGGGGGCGCTGGGTACTCGGGAGCTGAGCGCTTTGGACAGGCACAGATCCAGGGTGCGACCGTGTGAGTCCTGATACCAACTGGCGAAACCGCCGTTGGCCGGCGTGTACGGACCCGGATCAACAGCAAACAAAGCGGCCTGGGCGATGCCCTGGGCCAATGCGCTCACGACTAGGACAGTCGCGGTTTTGGACAGTAAAGGGTGCATGAGTTAATCCCTCTATCAAAGTACCTGCCCCTTGGGGATGGGTCAGTTGCACAGGGCCTGTACACCTTCCATGCCAAGGTGTAGTGGATGGGCGGGAGAGGGCCGGGGTAGAGGGCTTGACGCGCAGAAGGGTCAGGTTTTTGGCCAGCGGGAAAAGGGCGTCATTCCCCAGAATCGGGGACGGTGGGGATGCTCTTAGTGGCCCGTCGTACGCAGAACCCCTGTAGGAGCTGCCGCAGGCTGCGATCTTTTGATCTTGATTCACAAAAGCAGGATCAAAAGATCGCAGCCTCGTTTCACTCGACAGCTCCTACAGGGATTTGTGGTGGTTTGAGAGGTGTATATCGGGGCGATATCCCCGCAACCGGGCAAACCCCCACCCGTGGGCTATAACCCTATAGGGATGTATCGGGAAGTCGCCGCCATGAACATGCAGTCGAAATCGCTTCCGGTCGAGGAGGGCAATCTGCGCTTGGGCTCGCGCAAGCAGTCGTTCAACCTGCTGCGCTGGTTTTCGCTGATCAGCATGGCGGTGATCGGTACCGTGGCCATCGCGCTTGGCGCGGTGTCGACGCGGTTCGTGATCGATGAAAGCGTGCAGCGCGATGCCTTGCTCACCGCCCAGTTCATACAGGCCATCGCTTCGGCCGAGGTACGTCACGTTTCCATTCCCAATATCCGCACGATGGGTGAATTGCTCGACCCACGTCAGGACACGAATTTTCCCGACGTCAGTCCGCAAGCCCGGGCCGATGCAAGGGGCGAGTTTCTCGACCACATCGAACACCTGCCGGACGTGATTCTCGCCAACATCTACGCGCCGGACCGCCAGGTCATCTGGTCAACCAATCCCGCGCTGATCGGTACCAACATTCATGCCGATGAAGACCTCGATCGCGCCTTTAACGAAAAAATCCCCGTTTCTGCCAGTTACCACGATGTCGACAAGGCCCGTGAAGAACAGAAATTCATCACGCCGCCGGACTACATCTTCATCGAGAACTACATCCCGCTGTTCGACGCTGAGGGCAAAAACGTCACGGCGATGGTCGAGATCTACAAGGAGCCCAAGGATCTGATCGCACGCATGGAGCGAGGATTGGTTCTGATCTGGCTGGCGACTGCACTGGGTGGCGGGCTGATTTATCTGGGCCTGTACTGGATCGTACGGCGCGCGGCGATTCTGCTCGCGGCCCAGCAAAAACAACTGATCGCCAACGAAACCTTTGTCGCCTTGGGCGAGATGTCTTCGGCGGTGGCGCACAGTTTGCGCAATCCGCTGGCGACCATCCGTTCCAGCGCCGAACTGGCGCTGGAGTTCGATGCCGGCCCGGCAGAGAAGAACATCAAGGACATCATCGGCCAGGTCGATCGCATGTCGAAGTGGGTGCGCGAGCTGCTGCAGTCACTGCGTCCGCTCAACGATGATCCGGAACCGGTGAATCTGGTGGCAGCGCTGCACGAAAGTCTTGTCGCGTTTGAGCAGCAGATCACCAGAGCCGGCGTGCAGGTGGTGTTTCATCCGCAGCACACGCCCATGGTGCTCAGCCAACCGGTGCAACTGACACAGATCCTCAACAGCCTGCTGGCCAATGCGCTGGAGGCGATGGACAAGGGCGGCACGCTGACCGTCAGCCTGGAACCGAGCGAAGACCGTGGCGTGTGCGTGGTGCTCAGCGACACGGGTAAAGGCATGAACGAAGAGCAACGGACCATGGCGTTCCGGCCGTTTTTCACCACCAAGTCTGGCGGCCTCGGAGTCGGTCTGGTGCTGGTCAAACGCATCATGGAGCGCTTCGGCGGTGGCGTGACCCTCGACAGCCGCGAAGGTGAGGGCACCACCGTTCGTCTGGCCTTTCAACTGGTCCCCTGATTCGTCCATTCCTGCCGAAGCCTGCGATCTATTGACTGATCGTTCCCACGCAGAGCGTGGGAACGATCAGTCAATAGATCGCAGGCTTCGGCAGCTCCTACATGAGGTTTGCATTACCTCAAAAGATTTATGAACTTCCCCCATCACTGGGTGTCAGGCCCCGGTCACCGGGGAGTGGGGGAACCCACAGACTTTCCAAGTCCCTGTTACAACTAGAAATAATTTCTTGGCGCAGTAGTTGCAAAACACCATCACCCCTTCCTTGATGAGGCGGCTGGTGATGGACAGAGCAACGCGTGACCCAAGCAACACTTTCCTGCTGACGCCTCTGAGCGTCTTTCTGATGTTGACCCTCGGCAGCATGGCCGGCGTTCGCGCCAGTCCCATTGATGACGAGCGACAGCCAGAAGTCTCCGATCCCTCGGCGTACTACGACGAACCGACCGACCGCGCCGGCGCGCTCAATAACATCCTGACCCTGCCCGAGGCCAACGAAGATTCCTTCGACTTGCCCGACGGCGTGAAAGGCAGCCGCGACTCGACCCGCACGGAAAACATTCTGCCGCCGACGGTGCAGACCAGTTTCAACTACCCCACCAACGGCAAGCCGAGCCCGCTCTATGGCGCGCAACCGTTCACCCAGCAGTTGACCCTGTTCGAAGAGTTTGGCCCGGAAAAGCTCGACCCGACCACCCCGGCCGCGCCGTTGCCATTTCCGCCGGCCGCGATCGGCCCGGCACCGGCTCAGGACCCGAACAACGTCGCCCGCAGCGCGCCACCCGGCAGCGCCCTCGACGCGTTCCTGCGTCAACCGGGGCTGACGCCATTCCCCAGCCAGTTCGCCAATGTCGTCGACCGTAACCCGTGGCAGGCGCAGATCGAAGTGTTCCTCAACCGCCACATCGGCTCGTCCGCCGAAGGTCGGCCACCCGGAAAAGGCTGGGCGCACCAGCGCTGGAACGAGTTCTACCCGCAAGTCGCTTACAAAACCGTACAGACCGGCGCGCGCCTCAACGGTGGCCTGCGTGACAGCGTGCAAATGCACCATTACGCGGTGGGCGAATTCGGCCCCGGCGGTCTGTACCACAACGTCGCCGGTGTACCGCTGACCGACGGCACCTCGAAGGGCGTCGACCCGCGTTTCCATCCGGCGATGCCGGCGCAAAACCACAACTCGGTGTGGACCTTCGACGGCACGTTGCCGCCGAAACTGTTGATGGTGCGCTACGGCCAACCGGTGATGATGCGCCACTACAACGGCTTGCCGATCGATCCGTCGGCCAACCGTGGTTTTGGCCTGCACACCATCAGCACCCACGAGCACAACGGCCACGCGCCAGCGGAAAGCGACGGCTATGCCAACGCGTTCTTCTTCCCTGGGCAGTTTTACGACTATCGCTGGCCGATCCAGCTCGCCGGTTACGACAGCATCAACACCAAGGCCGAAGACCCGCGCGCGGCGTTCCCCTGCGCACCGGGCGAAACCCTGTGGGTCAACGACCTCGCACCGGCGAAGAAGACCTGCGACAACGGCACCATCAAGATCCGTGGCGACTGGCGCGAAACCATGAGCACCCACTGGTTCCACGATCACATGCTCGATTTCACCGCGCAGAACGTCTACAAGGGCAACGCGGCGATGATGAACTACTACAGCGCGCTGGATCGCGGCAACGAGTCGGTGAACGACGGCGTCAACCTGCGTCTGCCCAGCGGCAGCGCTTTGCCGTGGGGCAACCGCGACTATGACGTCAATCTGGTGCTCGCCGACAAGGCCTGGGATCAACAAGGCCAGTTGTGGTTCAACCCCTTCAACACCGATGGCTTCATCGGCGATCAGGTGCTGGTCAACTGGCAGTGGAAACCGACCCTTGACGTGCGTGCGCGCAGTTATCGCTTCCGCATTCTCAACGGCTCGGTGTCGCGCTACTTCAAACTGGCCTTGGTGCGGGAAATCAAAGGCAGTGGCGGCGAGTTTCAGGGGCCGAAAAACTCGGGTGTGACGTACAGCCGCGTGCCGTTCCACATGATCGCCAACGACGGCAACATCATGGAACACAGCGTGCCGTTCGACGGTTCGATGGACCTCGACGCCGATGGCGATAAACAGAACCACAACGCGATCCTGCCGACGCAAGGCATCGCCGAGCGCTTCGACATCATCGTCAATTTCTCGAAAAACGGTATCAAGCCCGGTGACAAGCTGTTCTTCCTCAACCTGCAGGCGCAGGACGACGGCAAAGGCCCGAAAGAAATGATTCCGCTGGCTGACGTACTTTCGGAGAAATACCTGCCAGTGATCAAGCAGACCAGCAATGGCCCGCAGTGGGACCGGGGAGATCCGGCGGTGGGCAAGGTCTTGCAGCTCAACGTCAAGGCCTACACCGGTCAGGATCTGGCGATGAACCCAGCGGCGTACGAGCCGGCCAAACCGGGCAAGGCTGAAGGGCTGGTGATGATCCCGCTGAAACTCCATCGCGACAACGCCGCCGATAAAGTCGTGCTGGCCAAGGCCCGCCACCGCACTTTCACCTTCGGCCGCTCCGACGGCACCGATGAGGCGCCGTGGACGGTCAAGACCGATGGCGGCTTCGGCTTCCACATGGACCCGCGTCGCTTGAATGCTTCGACTCAGCTGTCCAGCGGCCCGACCGATGCCGGTGTCACCGGGTTCGGCACCCTCGAAGTGTGGAACATCAAGGCCGGCGGCAAGGGCTGGAGCCATCCGGTGCATGTGCACTTCGAGGAGGGGATCATCCTCAGTCGCGGCGGCAAGGCCCCGCCAGAGTGGGAAAAATGGGCACGCAAAGACGTCTATCGCATCGGCTCCGAAGCCGATGGTCTGGACAGTGTGGAAATGGCGATCAACTTCCGCGAGTTCGCCGGGACCTACATGGAGCACTGCCACAACACTCAGCATGAGGACAACTCGATGCTGCTGCGTTGGGACCTGGAGAAACCCGGGCAACTGCAGTTGATGCCAACCCCACTGCCAAGCTGGGACGGTGTGCGCTACGTCAACTCCGCCGCGCTGCCAACTTTCCGCAGCGGCGACGGTATGGGCCCACAAGTGGTGGTCAAGCCATGAACCGCCGCCACGGTGACAGCCAACCCGTGCATACCCCGCGCTCCCGGGCGCTGGGCATGCACCTGGTGCTGATGCTGGTGGTCTGTGTGCTCGGCAGCCGCGTGCTGCTGGCACATCAGGCCAGTGTCAGCGAGCCGTCAGCGGCCAGTGAATCCGCCACCCCGTGGGGTGGCGACTATTTCCCCAACACCTTGCTGACCGATCAGGACGGTCAGCAGGTGCATTTCTTCGATGACCTGATCAAAGACAAAGTGGTGGTGATCAACTTCATCTTCACTTCGTGCAGCGATTCCTGCCCACTGGAAACCGCGCGCTTGCGCCAGGTGCAGAAACTGCTGGGGGATCGGGTCGGGCAAGACATTTTCTTTTACTCGATCAGCATCGACCCGCTCAGCGACACGCCCGAAGTGCTCAAGGCTTATTCGCAACGCTTCAAGGTCGGCCCCGGCTGGAAGTTTCTCACCGGCGAGTTCGAAGAGGTCACCGACCTGCGCAAAAAACTCGGGTTGTTCATCGAAGGCGTCGACAATGGCCGCAGCAAGGATCACAACCTCAGCCTGATCGTCGGCAACCAGAGTACCGGGCGCTGGATGAAAGCCTCACCGTTCGAAAACCCGTGGATCCTCGCCGATCAACTGGCCAACACCCTGCAGAACTGGAAACAGCCGAGCATCGAGGAAAGTTACGCCAACGCTCCGGACATTCGCCCGCCGAGCAATGGCGAAGAATTGTTCCGCACCCGTTGCGCCTCGTGTCACAGCCTCGGCCCGCAGGATGGCCAGGGCCTTGGCATGCGCAGCATCGGCCCTGACCTGATCGGCGTAACCCGCCACCGCGATCCCGAGTGGTTGAATCGCTGGATCCGCGAACCGGATCGCTTGCTCGCGGAAAAAGACCCGATTGCCCTGCAACTCTACGAACAATTCGAGCGAATCCCGATGCCCAATCTGCGCCTCGATGAGCAATCCGCGCAGTCGATCATCGACTTTCTCAGCGATGAAACAGAGCGTCAGCAACCGTCCACTGCGGCCATGACCGACGGTGCTTTGACGCCAGTAAAACCGGGCGATCCAGCCGCGACGGTGAGTCAGATGCGGTAGCGGCGAAATAGCATCATTGAACCGTGTGTCGCGGTCAGAGCCACCTACACTGATGGCTGTAAGCAGCGCGATATAAAACTCCAGGGCCACTCCCATGCAGCGACTGGAAGCACAAAAAACCTCTGCACCGAACGCATCGGTCGCATGCAAGGGCTGGCGCGAGCAGTTCAATTTGCTGCGCTGGTTCTCGCTCGCGAGTTTTTTCATCATCGCCGCCGTGGCGTTGGGGCTAGGTTATATCTCCACACGCTTCGTGGTCACCGAAAGTGTCGAGCGCGATGCGCTGCTGACCGCGCAATTCGTTGAGGCCATTGGCGCGGCGGAAATGCGTCACGCCAAAATCAATCCGAACCGGACGATGGGCGAAATGCTCGACCCGCGCCAAGACAACCAGTACCCCGATGTTGACCCGGCGTTACAGGCTTCGGCACGCACCGAGTTTCTCGATCACGTCGAACACTTGCCGGATATTTTGCTCGCGACCGTTTATGCGCTGGATCGCACGGTGATCTGGTCGACCAACGCTGAGCTTATCGGTGTGCACATCAAGGATGACGATGAGCTCGATGAATCATTCGAGATGAAAGTGCCGGTGTCTTCCAGCTACCACAAGATCGACGATGAGAAACCCGAGCAACAAATGCTGCGGGAACCGAAATACCTGTTCATCGAGAACTACATCCCGATGTTCAACGCCGACAAAAGCAAAGTCGTCGCCATGGTTGAGGTCTACAAGGAGCCGGCGGATCTGGTTGATCGCATCGACCGTGGTTTCGCCTCGATCTGGGCGGCGACCTGTTTTGGAGGCGCGGCGATATTTCTGGCGTTGTTCTGGATCGTCCGCCGCGCGGCGAAACTGCTGCAGAGCCAGCAGCAACAGTTGATCAGCAACGAAACCTTCGTCGCCCTCGGCGAGATGTCCTCGGCGGTGGCGCACAGCCTGCGCAATCCGCTGGCGACCATTCGCTCCAGCGCCGAACTGGCCCAGGAAGTCGCCAGCCCCGGTGCCCAGCGCAATATTGGCGACATCATCAGCCAGGTCGATCGCATGTCACGCTGGGTGCGCGAGTTGCTGGTGTCGCTGCGGCCGATGAATGACGACGGCGAGGCGGTGGACCTGGTGATGGCGGTCGAAGACACCGTTGGCGCCTTCGAAGCATTGATCAAACGCTGCAACGTCGAAGTGCGCTTCACTGCGCAGAATTGCGCGCCGGTCGTCAGCCAGAAGGTGCTGCTCACGCAAATCCTCAATAGCCTGTTTGCCAACGCTCTGGAAGCCATGCCCAAGGGCGGTGTGCTCAGTGTCGAATTCGAATCGCCGCAGCCCGACAGCGTGCGCCTGACCGTGAGTGACACCGGCAAGGGCATGAGCGCGCAGCAGCAACTGTTGGTGTTCAAGCCGTTTTTCACCACTAAACAGGGCGGCCTCGGGGTTGGCCTGGCGTTGGTCAAAAGAATCATGGAGCGTTTTCAGGGCTCGGTCGTTTTGACCAGCAAAGAGCAGGAGGGAACCCGCGTCAGTCTCAACTTCAAAGTGGCATCGGGAGGGGAATATGGAACACAGCATTCTGCTGGTCGAGGATGACGAACTGTTGGCCGAAAATATTCAGACCTACCTGGAGCGCAAAGACTTCGAGGTGACGGTCTGCCATTCGGCCGAAGACGCGTTAGGGCAACTGGAAACCTTCATGCCCGACATTGTGCTGACCGACAACTCGCTGCCGGGCATGAGTGGTCACGACCTGATCCAGAAGCTGCGCATCAGCGCGCCGGATCTGAAAGTGATCATGATGACCGGTTACGGCAACGTTGAAGATGCCGTGGTGGCGATGAAGGAGGGCGCCTTTCATTACGTCACCAAACCGGTCGCGCTGACGGAGCTCAAACTGCTGCTCGACAAGGCCCTGGCCACCGAAAGGATGGAGCGCACGCTGTCGTTCTATCAGGAACGTGAAGCGCAGAAATCCGGGGTGCAGGCGCTGATCGGCGACTCGGCGCCGATGCAGTATTTGAAGAACACTATCGGCCAGTTGCTCGATGCCGAGCGACGCATGGCCAACACCGATCTGCCCCCGGTTTTGGTGGAAGGCGAGACCGGCACCGGCAAAGAGTTGGTGGCCCGGGCGTTGCACTTCGACGGCCCGCGCAGCAAAGGTCCGTTCATTGAATTCAACTGTGCGTCGATCCCGTCGAATCTGGTCGAGTCGGAGCTGTTCGGGCATGAGAAGGGTGCGTTCACCGATGCCAAGGATCGCCGGGTCGGACTGGTGGAGGCGGCGGATGGCGGCACGCTGTTTCTCGATGAGATTGGCGAGATGGATCTGCTGTTGCAGGCAAAGATTCTGAAGTTGCTGGAGGACCGCACCATTCGCCGGGTTGGCTCGGTGAAGGAGCGCAAGGTCAACCTGCGGGTGATCAGCGCGACCAACTGCAACCTGGAGCAAATGGTGCAGCAGGGCAAATTCCGCCGCGATCTGTTTTTCCGCTTGCGGATCATTTCGATCAAGGTGCCGCGCCTGTACGCGCGGGGCGACGATATTCTGCTACTGGCCCGGCACTTCCTTGCCAGTCATGGCAAACGATACGGCAAACCGAATCTGCATTTCAGTCAGCAGGCGGAGGAGTTGCTGCTCAGTTACACCTGGCCGGGCAATGTGCGCGAGTTGCGCAATATGCTCGAACAGACCGTGCTGCTGGCGCCGAGTGACACGATTGCCGCGCATCAACTGAATGTGTGCATGAGTCTGTGCGACGAGCTGCCGCCGCAGCATCAGCATCAACATTACGAGGCTGCGCCGCACTATGAACCGCGTCCGGCGAGCAATATGGAGTCGATGAACCTGCCGGAAGTCGAACGCGACATGGTGCGCAAGATGCTCGACAAGACCGACTGGAACGTCACCAAGTCCGCGCGCCTGCTGGGCCTGAGCCGCGACATGCTGCGCTACCGCATCGAAAAACTCGGCCTCGCCCGGCCGGATAAACGGCAGTGGTAACCCCACCGCAAATCCCCTGTAGGAGTGAGCCTGCTCGCGATAGTGGTGAGTCAGCCAATAAACAGGTCGACTGACACACCGTAATCGCGAGCAGGCTCACTCCTACAGGGGATCGAGGGTGCAGCAGATGTTGTGGGCAACCCGGATCAATGCTGCTGCCGACTCAAACACTCCAGCACACAACCCGGATCCAGCACCTCGTCATTCACATAAATCCCACGCTCGGCATCGTAGGTGCGGATAAACACCCGCACCGTCGCATCCGCCACCGTCGGCAGTTGTGAATCGTAGAATTCATGGTCACCCGGAAGTACCACAAAATCCTGCGGCGCCGTATCGTCGTAAGGCTTGGGCGGCGTGGAACCCAGCGAATACGGAGCAGGGTGGGCGAAGGGCTGGTTGGGCCCGTAATAATTGAAATTGCTGTCCAGCGCTTGCGCCTGAGTGGCAGCGAGCAGACAGCCGGTCAACAACAGCCGATCGAGCATTAGCATGGCGGCACCTGCGAGTGCGGTATTCCCCAAGGCTATTAACTATAGCTGCCCACGCCCCCAACGCTCGATCCACATCGGATCCCTGTAGGAGCTGCCGCAGGCTGCGATCTTTTGATCTTGACCTTTAAAAACAAGATCAAAAGATCGCAGCCTGCGGCAACTCCTACACGAATTGGCTTACAAGTTTGCAACAACCGCAATTGAAGAGCTGATCTAGACTCGGATCCGCTCAATCACGAGCATCGTCCGGAGTGCGCCATGGAAGTGCCCAACAATAAAACCGCCATCGAGAGCAATCGACAGGCGTGGAACGATTCCGCTCGCCATCACCAGGATTCGCCTGGCTGGCAGGCTTTGCTCGGCGAGGTTGCGCAGGCGGATTTCTCTTGCCTTGATGAGACCTTGAGCGGGTTGCTGGAGGTTGACGGCAAAGAGGTGATTCAACTGGGCTGCAACAACGGCCGTGAGAGTCTCTCGCTGTTTGCGCTGGGTGCCAGAAGCGTGGTCGGTGTCGATCAATCGGCGGCGTTTCTTGAACAGGCCCGCGAGCTGAACAAGCGTTCACCGCACAACGCCGAGTTCATCGAAAGCGATATCCATCATCTGCCGACGTCGTTGCAGAACCGCTTCGATGTGGCGTTGATCACCATTGGTGTTTTGAACTGGATGCCGGACATCGGCGAGTTCTTCCGCCATGTCGCTTCAACGCTGAAACCGGGTGGCCAACTGGTGATCTATGAAACCCATCCGTTTCTGGAAATGGTCGATCCGGAGGCGGAAGATCCGTATCGCCTCGCCAGTTCGTACTTTCGCGCCGAGCCGTTTGTCCAGGAAGAGCCAATTGTCTATGGCGGCAAGGTTGAGCAGCAGTCGGCGAAGTCGTATTGGTTTGTGCATAACCTTGGCGCCATCTTCAGCGCTGCCATTGCGGCGGGGCTGAATATTGCGCACTTCAAGGAGTATGCGCATTCGAACCGGGAAGAGGTTTATGACCGGTATTTGAATCAAGAGGCGCAGATGCCGATGTGCTTTACCCTCGTCGCCACCAAGGCGTGATTGATCGGTGCGGCAACCGGCCTCATCGCGAGCAGGCTCACTCCTACATTTGAAATGCATACCCCTGTAGGAGTGAGCCTGCTCGCGATGGCGGCATCAAAGCCGCCACAAATATCCAGACTGAATCAAGCCTGCGCCGCCGCCGTCACTACCGGTCTTTCCGGCTTGCGCAGCGCCTCCAGTCTCGAGTTGCTGTAGTTCGATTCGCGGAAGAAACGCCAGTGCCCGAACAGGTCGTAAACATGCGTGATATGCCCTTGTTCCTGATAGCCCAAGCGAATATGCATCTTCAGAGCCTGTACATTGGCGTTGTCGCAGATATCCACGACTTTTTTAAAGCCTCGGGCAGACATGACTTGCCAGAGTGCGGTCTGTGCATCGACGGTCAAGCTACTGCCGAAATACTGCCGGGTAATTTCGGCACCGAACTGGAAGTATTCACCGGGCTTGACCGGGAACGTGCAGCGGTAGAAGTGGCGGTCGTAATAGTCGCGAGTACTGGCCCAGACGAACCCGACGGTGTGATCGTCCTGATCCAGATACATGTGCCCCGTATGCCCTTCAGCGGCCAATTCGGCCATGGTCTCCACACGGTCACCAAAGTACTTGCCGAATGCCTTGGCGTTGTCCTCGGTGATGTCGACTCTGCGCAAACCTTCGCAGGGGCGCAGTTTGTTCGGGGCAATCGGCGTGACCAGGTCGCGCTCCATCCACAGCAGTTCACGATGAGCGAACACGTAACGTTTCCACAGCGCGCCAAGGGTGCGGCGCAGGCCTTTTTGTTTGATGCGCAGAAGCAGATTTTCGATGACGCTCATGATGCCCTCCGAGGCGCTAGCCCAGGTGTGTTGGATGGTGTTGCCGGTTGAATTTCGGATGTGTTCGCCGCCGTCGAGTTGCCGGCACGCTGTGCGCGCCATTTTTGCAGGGCCGGTTTGACGTGGTGCCAAAGGCGTAGCCCCAGGCCCAGTAGCAGACCGCTCGGGCGCCACGAGTAGAAACTCCAGCGCCAGTGTTCCAGTTGCCCGGTCATGCGTTCGTGCAGTTGATGGCTGGAGTTTTCCAGGCTGACCCGCGACGCATCGATCCAGCGCCAGTGCTCTTCCAGCCCCCAACGAATCCATTCCTCCAGCAACACCCGCCCGCTACCGAGGTCGGCGTACTGCGGCAAAAACGCCAGGTTGTAATCGTAGAGCCGGCCCTGTTCGAGCAGGCCGAGGCGATAGCTGATGCAGCGGCCGTTCAGCTCCAGCGTCACGACCCGCACCAGGTCTTGAGCGGCGAGGGCGGTGAAAGCGCTTTGCATCCACTGACGACTGCGTTCGGTGGCGAAAATCCCGACGCCCTCGTCACCTTTCCAACTGACCGCCTCGACTTCCTGCAGCGCTTCTAAAATCGTAGGCATCGACAGCGTATCGGGAGTGATTCGCCGCACTTGCGCACCGCATGCGGCAATCCGTTTGCGCGCCCGACGCAGCTTGTAGCGCGGGTCGCCGGAGATCTCCTGATGATCGGCGTCGCTGATCAGATGCACCGGCACCCGGCAACTCAGGCGTCGTTCAGCCGTGGAACTGCGCGCCATCCATTCGGTGAGCGCACTTTCTTCACCGGCAGGTTCCGACAGTTCGTTGAGTTGCAGCAGCGCATGGGGCAGATGTTTACGGATCAGCACCAGTGCCTTGTGCATGTCTTCGCTGCCGAGCAACGACAGCAAGGCCAGGCGATCGGCCATTGGATAACCCAAGTGATGCAAAACGCGAAACGGTACGCCAGCGAAGCGTTCGCGGCTGGCCACCAGTGGCAGGCACAGCAGCAATTGCTCGGCTTCCCAGCCGAGCAGAATGTGCAGGCGCTGATCCTCGTCCAGGGCCTGCTCTGCCGCGCACAACCAGCCAAGATTGTTGAACGGCGTGTGGTCAGCTACGCGCAGGCGCAGTGCTTCGTAGGCTGTTGCCGGGAAGTCGGCAGCGCACAGCGATGTGCGCCATTCGAATCGCATCACCATAGGTTCAGGCCGCCGTTGCTGTGACAGGTGGACGGGAAGTTTTACCCAGCGCCGCCAGACGCGAGCCGCTGTAGCGGGTTTCGCGATAGAAGCGCCAGCGGCCGAACAGCGTGTAGATATTCATGATCCGCTGTTGTTCGGTATAGCCCATGCGCAGGTGCAGCTTGAGCGCCGGGACGTTGCTCGAGTCACAGACATCGACCACTTTGCGGCAGCCTTGGGCGGCCATGGCTTTCCACAGACGCAGTTGCAGATCTACCGACAATTCGGTGCCCCAGTAGGCACGGGTCAGTTCGCCGCCGAATTCGAAAAACTCGCCGGGTTTAACCGGAAACCGGCAGCGGTAGTAATGCCGATCGAAATAGTCGCGCGGCGTGCCCCAGATAAACGCCACGGCATCGCCTTTGTCGTCGACATGCATATGCCCGGTGTGACCGTCACTGGCCAGATCGGCCATGACACCGACGCGGTTGCCGAAGTAGCGGGCAAAGGCGCTGACGTTGTTTACGGTGATCTTCAGCATGCGCAGCGGCGGGTAGGGTTTGAGATTGTGCGGCGGCACGGGGCTGACCAGATCGCGCTCCATCCACAGCAGTTCCTGATGGGCAAAAATGTACATTCTGCGGATCTTCGCCAAGGTCGCTCGCAGGCCTTTACGACGGATATGTCCGCTGAGTTTTTGCAAAACATCCATGGTCTCTTCTCCTGTTGAGAGTCCCACGCACAGCAAGAAGCTCGCGGGGCAGAACATCGAAGGGCGGTTCATGAAGCGCTCCAGTTCAGGGCAAACAGGGTTTGCCCCGGCAATTCAAAACGCACGCGCCCGTTTTCACAGGAAAACGATGCGTCGCGGCTACGATTGTCAGCGCCGAAGAAACGCAGGGCGCTTTGGTTCAGCGGGCACCGGGCACCGCTCAGATCAACCCGTTGCAGGCGCGTGCCTTTGTTCACCCCGAGCAGGGCGCGCTGCTTGTCGCCGGCCATCGCCAGGACATCCACCTCAAAAGCGTCGTTATCCAGTTGCAGCACTTGCGGCAGCCAATGCCGGGCGATGAATTGTTGGGCAAGGCCCACCGGTTTCAGCTCGAAGCGACCATCGTCATGTATGCGCACCATGCCTTTGCCGTAGGGCGGTTCGTCGGCGGCCTGAAACCAGTTGAGCATGCTCAGCAGGCCATCCTGAGAGGCGTTGATGACCACCGAGGCCCACCACAGCGCGGTGTAATGGGTTTCCTGATCGTAGGGGCTCAGGGCTGAGCCACTGGACAGATTGGTCTGATCCAGCAGCAACGCTTTGCGTGGCTGACCTTTAGCGTCCAGCCCCACCAGGTCTGCTGCGCGGCGTACGCTGTCGCGGTAGACCCGGGTCGCCAGCAAGTCGCGAATCATCCATTCATGCCAGGCCAATGCATCGACTTGATCGGCGGATTCACTGAGTAGACGCCGCGCCCAATCGATGCCGCGCTTGTCTGCTGCGTTTTCGGTGAACGGCCCGTTGACCAGCCGCGAGCTGGCCGGCATTGCGATGCGCACGCCGGCCTTGGCGTTGGTTGGGTCGCTGCGCACCTGGCGGGCCATGCTGACAAAAATCGCCCGATAATCTTCGTAGCTCGAATAGTTCAGATTCGGTTCGTCGGCGAAGCCGATGTAATGCGTGCCCTGACCCTCCAGGGCACGAGTGCCGGCGAGCCATGCCTCAAGGCCGTTGTTGCTTTGCACATCGGCGCGCAGATTGGCCTGACGCCCGGTGCCAGCGAGCAGGGTGATGTCCTGGCGGATGGCGAAGCGAGTCTGATAGAGCTGACGAACCGGGTCTGCGAAACGGGTATTTTTCGAAGTGACGTCAACGTAGCTGTAATAACTCGCCGCACTCGGTTTCAAGGCATCCAGTGCGGCATGACTGGCCGCGGGCGGCATGAGATTGGGCAGGGCAATGCCCAGATCGGGGGTGCGACCGAGCACCTTATCGTGCAGGGTCAGGCGTACCTGGCCCGGCTCTTCACGCAAGGGTTGGAGCTGCTGCGGATTTTGCGCAAACAGATTGGCCGTGCCGTCGAGCCAGAAGGCCGCTTTGCCGCTGCCCTGCAGGCGCAAGCGCCAGACCTGGGGCTGGTCGCTGACCGGTAAGGCCACTTGATCGAATTGCCAATAGGCGCGGTAGGGCTTGAGGGCCAACGACAGTTGTTGTCCATCATCCATGCGCTGGGCTTGCAGCGCGTTGACTCCGCCATGGTATTTGCCGTTCAGCACCGCGTGTTCTCCCGGTGCCACTTGGAAAAACAGCTCATCGCCATTGCCGGTTTCGACACTGAAATGCACTTTGGCCGGACTGAACAGCGCTACTGTTTTATCGTCATGCTCGACGCGATAACTGCGGAAGCTGTAGCCGGGAATCTCCAGGCGATAACTGGCAGCGCCGGGCAGCAACGGCCAGCTCTGCGAACCGCGAGTTTCGCTGGCTTTGATCAGCCGTTCGCCCTGCAGCTTGCCCTGACCGTCGAGTAGATAAATATGCTCTTCATTGGCCTCGGCCTGCCATGCCGGCACCCATCGCACTGTTACGGTGTCCGGGCGATCCGCTTGCAGGTACAGACTGCCGTCGCGCAGGTCACCCCACTGCATCGGCGCCGCGAAACCGTTCAGCGTCAGGCCGAGTCCTAACAGCAGGGCCAGGCGTTTCATGCTGTCTTCCGACGTTGCAGCATCAACCACATCGGGGTGATGTCGCTGGGCAGGATGATCAAGGTTTGCCAGAACGGCACGTTGCTCAAGCGGCAATAAAGCACCAGCATCGCCACCGTCACCGCCAGATAGGCGATTGATGAAGCCGCCGCTGCACCGACAATGCCGAAGGCAGGAATCAACAGCAGATTCAGCGCCAGGTTGAGCAGAGCGCCGATGCCCATCAGCAACGACACCGTGCCCGGGCGATCCTTGCCAATCAGATCCAGGCGCAGAATGCTCGCATAGCACAGGCCCAGCAGGCCGGGCAGTAACGCGAGCAGCGCCGGATACGCCGGTTGATACGCCGCACCGAACAGCGTGACGATCAACCATTCGCCGATCACTGCCATGGTCAGGCAGGCGCCGAGCATCACCGTGGCGGTCAGGCGTAGGGCCAGCGGCGTGACCTTGTCCATGCCTTTGTCCTGTTGCAGCAGTCGCTTCATCAGCGGTGTGGTGACTGCCTCCGGAACGATCAGCAACAGTTCGGCGGCGGCACTGGCCATGGCGTAGTGGCCGAGCGCGGTACTGCCCAGCAGGGCGCCGATAAACAAGTAGTCTGAGCGCAGAATGATCTGTTGAAACAGCAGATCCGGATGGCTGCGCGCACTGAAGCGCAGCAACTCGTTCTGGCTCGCACGGTCCCATTGCAGTTGCAGCGGCTGTGCGCGTTTGAGCCACATCCAGCCGACCAGCACCACCAGGCTGATGCCGGCCAGCCAACTGATCAGCGCGGCTTCGAGTGCGGCCTCTTTCCACATCCAGAACAGCGCAACAAACAACAGCAGCGGCGCGAGGGATTCGATCAGACGCAGAACATTGAAGGCGACCACGCCGCCCGACGCGTTGTGCAAGGTCAGCAAGCCGCTTTTAAGGACGGTCAACGGCACCGCAAGCAGCAACAGCCACGCCAGCAGACCGAGCTGCATCGTCACATCGAGTTCGCTGCCGAACTCACGGGCCAGCGCGACCACCAGCAAGGTCAGCAGCCCGGCCAGAACACAGCCGAACACCAACACCTGAGCGAGCAACAAGCCCATTGGCCGCTGATTGGCCGCTTGATAACCGACTGCCGAATTCAAGCCGCCGCTGGTCGCCGCGCTGATCAGATCCGGCAGGGTGCTGAGCAGGGCGAACAAACCGCGTTCACTCGGGCCGAGAATCCGCGCCAGCAACACATTGCGCAGCAGGCGCAAGGCAATCATTGCCAGTTTGGTGCCCATGCTCAGGGCCAGATGCTTGAGGTAGCTACCGCGACTCATGACCTTGCCCCGCGATAAATGCGCCACGACAACAACGCCGGATTGCAGGCGATGCGCTGACTGACGCCGAAGCGCGGCAGGTTCAGCGGGTCGCCTTCGCCGCGATAAATGCCGGTGCCGGTGCCGAGGGCGAATGGGTAGTCGTGATTGGCGATCTGCTCGCGCACGCGTTCATCGTTGTCGCCGTTGGGGTAGCAATACACCGGCAGCGGGCGGTTGCAGCTGTTGTACAAGGCATCGCGGCTGCGGCTGATTTCTTCGTTCAGGCGCTGATCATCAAGGCCGGTGAGGATGGCGTGGCTGGCACCGTGCGGGCCAAAGCGCACCAGACCGGAAGCCTCCAGCGCGCGCACTTGATGCCAGTCCAGCGCTTGCGGCTGTGATTCGGCTGGGCACTCATCGGTGAGTTTTTCCAGTTCCTGCGGGTCAAGCGTCTTCAACCCTTGGAGGAAATGCAGCAGCGCCAGGCTGCGGCGGTCGACATCGATGTCATCGAGCAGTACCGGCAATGGGTGATGCATGAACTGCAGGCACTCGATCAAGTGCATCCGCGCTTTTTCACCGTGGCTGCCCCACAGGGTTTCGCCAAGGCTTTCCCACCAGAAACGCTGACGGCTGCCGATGAAATCGGTGGAGAGGAAAATGCTCGCCGGTACCTGATGTTTCTGCAGCAGCGGGAAGGCGTTGACGGCGTTGTCGCGCCAGCCGTCATCAAAGGTCAGCGCCACCCGTGGGCGCTCGCTGCGCAGCGAATTGGGCTGGAGGATTTCCATCAGCGGCACGCAATCGAAATGCCGACGCAGCCACAGCAGTAAATGCTCGAAGGCCTTGGGCCCGACGCACAATTCATTGCGGTGCGGCAGGTTGGCGGCACGGTCGTTGGCCAGCACCCGATGCAGCATCAAAATGACCCCGGCACCGTGCAACTGGTTGCGCCCCACTGACGAGTTGAGATAGAGCCAGCCGCTGGTGCGTTTTAGCAGTTGTTTGATCGCCATGGCATGAGTCCTCTCAACGATTCTGGTCAGGATTCCACTGTGCGTAACGTTGCCCGCGCAGGAACTGCCACAGACCGACGCTCATGCCGGCCAGCGTCACGAGAAGGAACGCCGCGAGGCGGAACGGCTTCGGTAAACGGTGTTGCGAATCCAGCAGGCCGGCGATGGCAACCGCGTAGCCGAGCAATTGCGCAATCAGGCTCAGGCGATAGAAACCGTGCTCGTTCCACAGCCAGAAATTGCTCAGCAGCAGCGGCAGCAAGAGAATCGGCGCGAGACGGCGGATCAGTTTGTGGCTGATCAAGGCAATGGAATAAAGGCCGTACTTGAACGGGTTCAGCAGTGCGCTGCGTTGCGCCAGGCTTTGCAGGCCACCAACCGTGACCCGCTGGCGGCGGCGCCATTGCTTGCCCGCTTCATCAACGCCCTGGTCGATCACTTGCGCCTGGGGTACGTAAACGATGCGTTTGTGCGCCACCGGCGCGCAGGTACTGATGAAGAAGTCGTCGTTGACCTCGGCCGGTACGTTCTGGAACAGCTCGCGGCGCAAGGCGAGCAGGGCGCCGTCGGCGGAGACCATGCAGCCGGTGCGATTCTCGACCCGGCGCAACCAGCCTTCGTAATGCCGATAGAGGCTGTCACCAATACTCAGGCCACCACCGGTGACCGGGATCACCATGTGCCCGGCGCAGGCACCGACCTGCGGATCGCTCAACGGCGCGAGCAAATGGCCGAGGGTGTCGCGCGACCATTGGTTGTCGGCGTCGGTGAACACCAGAATGTCGCCGCTGCTCACAGCGACGCCGGCATTCAGTGTGGCGGCTTTGCCCTGGCGCGGCAGGTCGAGGACGGTGATGCGCGGATCGATCACTTTGTGCGCGCAGGCCACGGTGTCATCGCTCGAGCCGTCGCTGGCGAGAATGATCTGCAGCGCTGCGGGCTGATAATCCTGGGCCAGCAGGGTGCGCAACTTGTGCTCGATGTGTCGCGCCTCGTTGTGCGCGGCGATGACGATGCTGACGTTCAGCGGCGGTGCCGGCGCGTGCCGCCAGGCCGGGAACAGCGGCGCCAGCAAGGTCAGCAGCAGCGGATAGCCGATGTAGGCGTACGCCGGCAGCACAAGGCACAGGCAAAAAATGAATTCAGCCACGGGCGGGCCTCCTGGCGTTCCAATGACACAGACTGAGAATAAGTGCCGCGCTGGGCAGATGCAGGCGTAACCAGTGCAGACCCCACAGTTGCAAGGTGAGGCGAGCATTGTGGTGCTTGATGCTCTGCCGCACGCTGAGCATCAGACTCGGCAGCAGGGTCAGCACCAGCAGGATCATCGCGAGCTGCGCGAGGCCGGCGAGCAAGGCAACGATCAATAGAAAATCCGTCATCCAGACCAGCAACGACAGCAGCGGAAAACGCAGCAGGCGCAGGCTCATGCCATGGGTGCGCAGCAACTGCAGATGGCTGCCCTGGCGCCACAGCTCCTTGCCCATCCACTCGCGCCAGTTCATTTCGTAGCCCCAATGCAGGGCGATGCTGTTACTGGTCGACAGCAGCCGAGCGCCCTGTGTGCTCAGACGCAAGGTGTATTCCTTGTCTTCGCCGGTGCGCAGGGTTTCGTTGAATCCGCCGACGACGTCAAACCAGCGTTTGCGCATCAACAGGTTGGCGCTGGGCAGCCAGTCCACGGTGCGACTGGCGTGCGCTGATGGACGCAACATGCGCCGTTGCCAGGCGGTCGCGTACCACGGCGCGGCGGCGGGGGTGTGCAGATCCAGGCCAAAGATGTCGCCCTGATTCTGCGCTTCGAGAGCGAACAATTCGTTCAGCCAGTCTTCGGGCATTTCGATATCGGCATCAATGAACGCCAGCCATTCACCGCTGGCAACCGTTGCGCCACGATTGCGCAAGGCGCCGATCAGCAGGCCGGGGAGCACCAGCACCTGTGCGCCGAAGGCGCGAGCGATCTGTGGCCCGTCATCAGTGGAACCGTTGTCGACGACGATCAGTTCACAGTCGATGTCGGCGGCGTTCGCGGCTTTGCGGGCGGCCAGGAGGGTGCGGCCGATGTGCCGTGCCTCGTTGTACATCGGAATGACGATGCTGATCCGGCTCATGCTCTGGCCTCCGTCAGCGGTGCTTGCTCGGCTTTCAGGCGCAGTACCCAGGTCAGTGCAAGCATGATCCACAGGTACTTCAGGTTCGGCGCGCTGAGAAACATCAGAAACAACGTCAACGACAGGAAACTCATTCCAAGATGGGTCATCAGGTCCGCTTGCTGCCACTCGCGCCGTTGCAGCCATTCGCGTCGTGCGCGGATCAGGTTGTAGAAACCCTGCACGAGCAAGCCGACAAACAGCAGGCCGGCGGGAATCCCCAATTCGCTGAAGATCTCCAGATAAGTGTTATGCGCCCGGCGATAGAGATCGCCGATCTTGCGGTTGGCCGAGAATGCCTTGGCATAACCGGTGGTCGCATAGTGCAACGGGAAGGTTCCGGGGCCCGAGCCGAGCAGCGGATGCTCGCGGATGATCTGGCTGCCGACGACAATGTACGAGGCGCGACGGCCGAGGGATTCATCCTGAGCCTTGGCCCCGGCGCTCAAGATACTCAGCGACTGGATGCGCGCCAGATAACCGGCAGGCATCGCATAAATCGCCAATGGCAGCACGATGGCGGCGCCGAGCATGGCGAATCCGAAGTGCCGCGGACGGATACGGTTGAGGTGCTGGCGGTAATGCCAGACCCCGATCGCCAGACTCAAGGCCAGTACCACCAGGCCTGAGCGCGACTCGGTTTTGGTCATGCCGCCCAGCAGCAACAGGCAGCAGCCCGCCCAGAACAATCGTTGCAGCAGGTTCGGGCTGCGAATCACCAGCAGCAGGCCCAGCGGCACGGCGAAGGCAATCAGCAGCGCAAAGGCATTCGGGTCATCGAGCAGGCCGGCGGCGCGGCCCTTGTCCTGGAATCGGCTGGAAAACATCGCCATCGCGCAGGTGGCGCTGACGCTGAGCGTGACCAGCCGGGCGAACAGATCGAGGTTCAGCTCGCGGCCGATCAACAAAGTGATCACGAACAGAATCAGGCCCACGCTCAGTTCACGCAGATGACTCTGTGACATGCCCATGTTGTCGGTGGCGATCAGGCTCAACAGGTACAGCGTCATGAAACCGATCAGGTAGCGCCACAGATTGCTGCGCAGGCGCTGCGATGGAATCTGGTGCAATGCCAGTTGCAACGCCAGGATCAGCGCCAGCGAAGCACCGAGGAATTTGCTCCCGGAAAACGCGCTGTCCTTGAAGAACCC
This sequence comes from Pseudomonas sp. IT-232MI5, assembly GCF_949767845.1. Classification (NCBI taxonomy): domain Bacteria; kingdom Pseudomonadati; phylum Pseudomonadota; class Gammaproteobacteria; order Pseudomonadales; family Pseudomonadaceae; genus Pseudomonas; species Pseudomonas sp. IT-232MI5. Next base: position 364,793 of record NZ_CATKQE010000022.1, on the reverse strand, counting down.
TTCAAATGGCACCAGCGCGGCAATACCCAGCAGGCCCCAGGCCGGTTTGCGGTACAGCACCGTGAAACCCAGCAGCCCCAGCACTGCCCCCGGCGCCAGATACGGATAAGGACTGACCAGCAAAGCCATGCAGACCAGTGCCAGCAGGCTGACGATCGAGAGCGGGAAAATCATGCGCGTGCCTCCCGTGCCGTGTGGATATACAGCTGCGACCAGTGTTCAGCCAAAGCCTTGAGGTCGTAGCGTTCCTGTTGTGTGCGTCTGGCGTTGTCGCGTAGTTGTGCGGCCAGCTTCGGTTCGGCCAGCAACGTGTCGAGCTGACGGGCGAGGGCGGCGGTATCGGTCGGTGCGGCGAGCAGGCCGTTGTGGCTGTCCTGCAAGACATCGGGAATGCCACCGACCGCGAACGCCACCACCGCCACACCGGCCTGCATCGCTTCGAGCAGAATCATCGGCGTACCCTCGGTGCGCGAGCTGATCACCAGCGCATCGAGTTGCTGCCACCAGCCTTGCATCGCCGTCTGATAGCCCGGCAAGCGAATCCGCTGTGGTAAACCGGCAGCGTCGATACGCGCCTGCAAGGCCTCACGTTCCGGACCGTCACCGAGCATCACGGCGTCCAGTTGCGGATGCTGGTGACACAACGCAATCAGCGCATCGAGAAACAGATCCGGGCCTTTTTCGCTGCTCAACCGACCGACGTAACCGACCAGCCAGCGTTGTCGTTCCAGCGCCGGCGGCAGTGCTGGCGCCGCTGGCAAACCGTTGGCAATCACCTGCAACTTCTCTGCACGGACGCCGGCCTCACGGTGCAGCGCAGCGATGCTTTGCGCTACACAGATCACCCGCTTCACCGAGGCCGTGCGGCACAATTGCAGGCTTAGCCAGGTGTAGAACTTCTGCTTGCGACTGCGCGGGGTGAAACCGTGCTGGGTGATGACCAGCGGCAGGCGCAATAGCGTTGCGCCGACCCAGCCAAACAGTTGTCCTTTGAAGTTGTGCGTGTTGAGCAACGGCTTGTCACTACGGCGCTGATGCAAGTGCCGCAGTAGTCCGCCGAGCCCGGCACAGCCGCGGGCGTCCACCCCGGCCTGACGAAAGCGCTCGATCAGCTCGGCTGGCGCGTCGAGGAACAGCACCTGATGCTGCCCCGGCGTCGCCAGGCAATGATCCAGCAACATCCGCTCGGCTCCGTAGAAGCCGCCGCTGCTGAGCAAATGAATGATCGGCAGGGCGACGCACGGGGTGGACGCCGCGTTCAATTGCGCACCCAGTGAACCAGGCTGGGCATGGTCCAGTTCTTGTGCGGATTGCCAGGCTGCGACGTTTCTTCATTGATTACCAACAGCACCGGCAGGCCCAGTTCATGACTGATTTGCGCCGGATGTTTGAAGCGGTGATCGAAGAACTCACGCACATAGACGAAGGCAATGGCCAGCAGCAGACCGGTGAGCAAACCAAACGGAATGATCAGCATCGGCTTGGGAAACGCCGCCTCGGTCGGTTCATACGGCGGACTCAAGACACGGGCGTTGGACAAGTCGTTGTCCAGCGCGCGGGTCGTGCTGCTTTCGGCAAAGCGTTGCGCATAGGTTGAAAACGCTGCGTGCAATGCGCCGATCTCGGTGTCCATCTGGCGCAGCTTGCTTTGGGTTTGCTGCAATTGATGGATGCGATTCTTGAATTCGGCAATGCGCGCAGTTTTCTGCTCGATGACCTGGCTGACTACCGACAGGTCGATCGTGCGTTCCTGGATGCGGTTGTTGACCACTTTGAGGAACTGCTGGCGGGTGCGGGCAATTTGCTCGCGGGTCAGCAACATCGGTTCGCTACTGGGTTGAAATACCGCGAGGTCATTCATATAGCGGCTGACCTGAGTGGTCAGTGCCTCGCCCATCTGCCGGATCTCACGGTCTTCGAACGCGATGTTGTCCACCGTAGTGGTAAAGGTGAACGGGAAGGTGTAGTCGTTGAGCTTGTTGGTGTTGGCGGCGGCCAGGCTGGTTTTCAGGTAATCGAGCCAGCGCTGGCTTTGCAGCAAGCGATCGCGATACAGGTTGAGTGCCTGCTCTTCAGTGTTGATCGCGTTGAGGCGAAAGGTGATTTCCTCTTTCGGATCGGACGAACCGACACTTTCCAGCAGGCTCAGCCGTGCGCCTTCCAGACCATCGAGCCGCACCTGATATTGATGCTTCTTGGTCTCGTAGAACGAGTGCGGCAGCTCGATCGATTGCAGCGCCTGACGATCGACCAGATAGTTGCGCAGCAACGTGGCAACGAACGTTGTGCCCTGGGCAGGATCAGGGAAGCTGTAGACGATTGAGATCACATTGGAACCCGGCAGGGTTTCGATCTTCAGATTGTCGATGGCTTCCTGGGTCAAGCCATCCAGTGCCGTGTCGCGCACCGGATCGGTTTCCATGCCCAGTGCATCACGCAGCGGATTGATCACGTATTCGCGCAGCGGCGTGCTGACGTAATTCTTGAACGGTTCGCCGAGCAGCTTGCTGAGCATCCCCGGCGGCGGGTTGTACTGACCCTGATCGCGCAGTTCGCTGATGGTCTGACGGATCAGCGCCGGCGAACGGAGGATATTGCTTTCGGTTTCCATATCCGCCAGCGATGGCGGAATGAAGGTGGCGTTGTCCTGGGTCAGCGAGGTGGTCGCATCGCCCTGAGACAGTTTTTTCGACTGCACGATCACCTGTGCGGTGATATCGAAGCTCTGTTTGAGCAACAGCGGCAGCAACAGCGCGATCACTGCAAAGATCAGGAAGATGCGCTTCACCAGTTGCTTGTTGGCGAAGAAAATCCTGAAGAACTCGTGCAGGTAATTTTCTTTTGGGTTCATGTCGTTCACCTGAGAGTCAGTTGTCACTGCCTTTGTTGTCGACGCGGTAGCCGAAGCTGAAACCCACGCCCTGGAACAGCACCACATCGGCCAATTGGCGGGCGAGTTCGCCGGCGCTGGCCAATTTGGTTTTCGGTACGTAAAGCATGTCGTCCGGTTGCAGGTAGGCGATCTGTGGCGCATCGCCCGACAGTGCTTTCTCCACGTCGTAGTTCATGGCCTGCACCTGATTGCCGTTGCGCCGCATGATCACCACCGAATCGAGACGCGCCTTGACATTGGTACCGCGCGCCAGGGTCAGCGCCTCAAGCACCGACACCGGCCGGCGGATCGGGTACGAGCCCGGTTGAGCGACTTCGCCGAGTACGTAGATCTCGTTGCCGGCGGTGGATTTCAGCAGCACATCCACAGTCATCCGTCCCGGCAATTGCGCGTACTTGCTATTGAGGAAGGTTTCCAGTTGATTGACCGTCATGCCTTGCAGCGGCACAGCGCCGATTTCCGGAAAACTCGCATAGCCATCGGTGCCGACGGTGATTTCGCGGCTCATGCCGGTGGCCGGGTGGTTCAGCGCGCTTTTGAGGTTCTGCTCGTTGCTCAGCGGGCTGAGAATCTGCACCGAGAGCTGATTGCGGTTGGGCTGGAACAGCTGCTTGCGTTGATAGGCGCGCTGGATTTCCTGCCGCGCCTCGTCGCTGGTCAGCCCGGCGATTTTCACCGAGGTGTTGGCGCCCGGCAGTTCGATGGTGCCGTCAGGCAGCACCAGTTGCGTGCCGTTGAGCTGACTGGCGGCGGTGAAGTTCAGGCCGATCTGGTCACCCGACTGCACGCGGTAAGCGTCCGAGCCACTGGTACTGATGTGGAAAATCACATCCAGCACATCTTTCGGGCGCAGGGTCTGCTCGACCCTCGGCATGTCAGTGGCCTGCGCGTTGGCCGGTGTGGCGGTGAGGATATTCACCGGCATGTTGCGGGTTTCGGAATTGCTGGTGCAGCCTGCAAGCGGCAGCAACAGCAGGACAAGCATTTTGGCGTTCATGGCGTCATCCTTTGCGTTCGCTTACAGGTTTTTGTAAAGCCATTTGGGCATGTAGTACTTGCGCCGGTTGAACACGCTACCGACCACTTTTGCCCCGGCCTGGGTCAGGCGTTGCACGGCGGCCTGGGCGACTTCCCAACGGGTGTCTTCGGCGCGTACCACAAACACCACGCCGTCGACCTGAGTGCTGATCACCAGCGTGTCGGCGGCGGAGTACACCGCGTCGCCGTCGATCACCACGAAGCGGTACTGGCTGCCCAATTGATCAAGCAACGGGCTCAGACGCTCGGCGGTCAGGTGCTCCAGGGTGCGGATTGGCCGGCCGTTGGGCAGCACGTGGAACGGCAGGCTCGAGACCTGCACCACACAGTCCTGCAACAGCGGCGGTTTGTCGGGGTTGAACAGCAAGTCGCGCAGGCCGCGCTCCTTGCTCAGGTTCAACTGCTGGGTGAGGTTGTCGGCCGACTGGCTGGCGTCGACCAGCAGCACTTGGCCGCTGCTCATTTGCGCCAGTTGGCTGGCCAGCGCCAGGGCACTGGTGGTGGTGCCGGCGCCGGGGTTGGCGGCGGTCAGGAACAGGATCCGCAGATCGAGATCCAGCACGGTCGAGGTCAGGTTCGATTCGCTGGGGGTGGCGATGCTCAGGCTTTTATTGGTTGAACCGTCCATTAGCTTGCTCCGTGGCCGCTGAATACTTTGAAGGGGGTTTTCAACAGAATCTTCAGATCAAGCAGAAGGCTCTGCTCGGCGATGTAGCTGAGGTCCAACTCAACGCGCTGGTCGAAGTCGATATTGCTGCGTCCGGAGATCTGCCACAGGCCGGTCATGCCGGGGTAGATCGCCAGACGCGCGAGGTGGTTGTCCTTGTAGCGGTAAGCGTTGAACGAGGTCGGACGCGGCCCGACCAGGCGCATGTCGCCGGTCACTACATTGATCAGGTTGGGCAATTCATCGAGGCTGGTGCGCCGCAGGAAACCGCCGATGCGGGTGATGCGCGGGTCGTGGTCGATCTTGAAATCGATCGCGTCGGCACCGTGTTTGTTGAGGTGACGCAGCGACTCTTTCAGTTCTTCGGCGTTGGCCACCATGGTGCGAAATTTGAACATGCCGAATTTGCGGCCGCGATATCCGGTGCGTTTCTGCACGAACATCACCGGCCCGGGGCTGGAGAATTTGATGACCAGCGCCAGACCCAGCAACAGCGGCGAGATCAGCACCAGGATCAGCAGCGCCCCAAGGCAGGCGACCACCCGATTGGTGCGTGACAGTTGCCATGGCCGACCGCCGTCGCGGCCCGTAAACCAGCCGCGACCCTGGCGATGAATCGCCGCGTCGAGACGCATTCGGTGCTCGGGATCCACGCGCTTGTCGCGGCGCATTTCTTGGATCGCTACACTTTTCTCATGTCCAGTCATGGAGTCCTCCACATTCATTCAGCCGCGAACGGCGCGTGGGCGATAGGCAGTGGGGTAGTAGTCGCGGAACCAGGCGATAAAGCATCCGAGTCCCTCATCCAGCTCTATCCGGGGCTGAAATCCGGTGGCCTGAGCCAGGTCGCTGGCCTCGGCGCAGGTGTTGAGTACGTCGCCCGGTTGCAGCGGCAGCAGCTCGACAATGGCTTTCTGGCCGAGGTGCTTTTCCATCAGCGCCAGATAGGTCTTGAGTTCAACCGGATGCTGCCCGCCGATGTTGAACAACCGCCACGGTGCCATGCTGCTGGCCGGGTCGGGTTGCTTGCGATCCCATTGCGGATCGGCGTGCGGCGGGCGGTGGGTGAGGCGAGCGATGCTTTCGATGATGTCGTCGATGTAGGTGAAATCGCGCTGGTGTTCGCCGTAGTTGAACAGCTTCAGCGGCATCCCTTCGCTGATCGCCCGGGCGAACTGGATCGGCGACATGTCCGGCCGGCCCCAAGGCCCATACACGGTGAAAAAGCGCAGGCCGGTGCAAGGAATGCCGAACAGGTGGCTGTAACTGTGCGCCATCAGTTCATTGGCTTTCTTGGTCGCGGCGTACAGCGACAGCGGATGATTGACGCCGTCCTGCACCGAGTACGGCGTGTGCTGGTTGGCGCCGTACACCGAACTCGACGAGGCGTAAATCAAATGCTCGACCGGGTGATGCCGGCAACTCTCCAGAATGTTGAGGAAACCGTTCAGGTTGCTGTCCAGATATGCCCGTGGATTTTCCAGCGAGTAGCGCACCCCGGCCTGCGCCGCCAGGTGAATCACCACTTGCGGACGTTCGCGGACAAACAGCGCTTCGATGGCCGAGGCATCGGCCAGGTCAACCGTGGCGAGCTGGAAATCGCCGACCTGCTCACGCACCCATTGCACGCGATCGTGCTTGAGTTGCGGGTCGTAGTAGGCGTTGAAATTATCCAGACCGACCACCGAGTGTCCGTCGCGCATCAGCCGCAGCACGCAATGGGCACCAATGAAGCCGGCCGCACCGGTGACCAAGACCTTCATGGCCGTAGTCCTTCAGGCGCAATGTGACGTAGACCGATGCCGCTGTAATGCAGGCCGGCGGCCGCCACTTGTTCCGGGTTGTAGAGGTTGCGGCCGTCGATGATCACCTTCGAACGCAGCTTTTCGGCGAGCAACTCGAAATCGACCACGCGGAAGTTTTTCCACTCGGTGCAGATCACCAGGGCATCGGCGTCTTCCAGGGTGTCGTCGCGGGTGGCGCACAGGTGCAGGTCATTGCGGTAACCGTAGAGGCGCCGGCATTCGGACATGGCTTCCGGGTCGTAGGCCTGCACACTGGCACCCTCGGCCCACAGCGCATCCATCAGATAACGGCTCGGTGCTTCGCGCATGTCATCGGTGTTTGGTTTGAACGCTAGACCCCATACAGCAATCGATTTACCCGCCAGGCCTTGCGGGAACTGTGCTTTGAGTTTGCTGAACAGGATGTGCCGCTGCAGGTCGTTGACGTCGGTGACGCTGCGCAGCAGTTTCAGCGGCATGCCGTTGTGTTCGGCGGTGTGCAGCAGGGCGCGCAAGTCTTTGGGAAAGCACGAGCCACCGAAGCCGCAGCCCGGATAGATGAAGTGGTAGCCGATGCGCGGATCCGAACCGATGCCTTTGCGCACCGCTTCGATGTCGGCACCGAGCAGTTCGGTGAGATTGGCCAACTCGTTCATGAAACTGATGCGCGTGGCGAGCATGGCGTTGGCGGCGTACTTGGTCAGTTCGGCGCTGCGGTTGTCCATGAACATCAGTTTTTCGTGGTTGCGGCAGAACGGTGCGTATAGCTCGCTCATCTGCTCGCGGGCCGCGTCGTCGCGGGTGCCGACGATGATCCGGTCCGGACGCATGCAGTCGGCGAGGGCGCTGCCTTCTTTGAGGAATTCCGGGTTGGACACTACCCGCACTTGCAGATCAGTCTTGCCGCGGCGCAGCAGTTCGCTGTTGGCGGTAGCCAACACCTGATCAGCCGTGCCCACCGGTACCGTGGATTTGATGATGAGGGTGCGGTCAGCTTCCATATACGAAGCGATTTGCCTGGCGACGTTGAGCACGTGGCTGAGGTCGGCGGAGCCATCCTCATCGGCCGGGGTGCCGACGGCGATGAAAATCAGCTCGGCATGCTCGACCGCGTCGCTGGCCTGGGTGCTGAACAGCAGACGGCCGGCCTTGATGTTTTCCTCAAGCGTGCTGGACAAACCTGGCTCGCTAATGGGCGGCACCGCTTGTTGCAGTTGTTTAATCTTGTTTGGGTCAATGTCCACGCATAAAACGCGATGACCGACATCTGCAAGTGCGGCGGCTTGTATAAGTCCGACATAGCCAGTGCCAAATACGCTCACGTCCATCTGCGCACCTCAATAACACCAAAAGTTAACTACGGAATGAGATTGTTAAAGGGGTATAGCGCAGCGTTTGAAAAGCGTGTCAGCAAAATGACATGTTGCATCTGTATAACACTTGAGCATTTTTTGGCGATTGGCCATCAAGTCATTGCTGCGATTGAATTTGTTGCTTTTGTGCAGATTTGTTCAGATTTTAAATAAGCGATAAACGGTCGTAAGCCGCTAATTTAAAGGCTTGTAGCGTCTTGGTTGTGTCAGATTTGAGTCACCGTTTTTTTGACGCTTTCTATAAAAAACAGTCAATTCTTGCGCTTTGATGGCCGGGTGCTAGTGTCAGGTTCTGACTGACAAACCTTTGACTCCCTGCCGTTTGCCCGATCGGTATCGCCATGTTCAGATATGCCAAAGAATTGTTCTTAATTGTTTATTTGTTGATTTATTCCGAATATTACATTGATCGGTTAAATGCTATCGGCTTCAGTTTTGCTGTACTTCTTTTTGGCGCGATGTTTTTGGCGCTTACTTTGGCGTTATATCTAATGGCGTATATAAGGCAGACTCTCATTCGCCACGTGTTCGCATTGGCAATGTTTGTCTCGGCAGTGTTTTTCGATGTCTATACCCGGGTCACGGCGGATTACCTGACCTACAGCGGTTTCGTCTCATTGGTTTACTCCGGCGGTTTCATCCAGGAAGCGGCGTACCAGTACCGGGACGCGCTCCTGCGTGGCGTGCTCAGTGGTTTGCTGTTGCTGTTCGGCATCGGTCTGAAGCCCCGCCATGGGTTGGCGGTTCCCAACGCTTTGCGTGTGGCGGCGCCACTGTGTGGTGTGCTGCTGCTCAGTGCGGTGCTGTTTTTGCGTGCGGGTGAGGGCGCGCGCGGCTTGCCGATCATGTACACGCCGCTGGCCTACCTCAATCTGTTTGCCTATGAAGCGCTGCACAACACCGTCGGCCCGCGCGAACCAGTGACGCTGGCGCGCACCTCACAAGCCGTCGGGCATGACATCGTGCTGATCATCGACGAAAGCATCTCCGGCAATTACCTCGACATCAACGCGCCGTTCGGTGTGCACAGCAACCTCAAACAGGCGCGTCCCGGCGTCGATGTCTTCAATTACGGCTACGCGGCGTCCATCGCCAATTGCAGCGCCGACACCAACGTGACCCTGCGCTATGGCGGCACCCGCGCCGACTACATGCGCATCAACAGCACGCTGCCGTCGATTTGGCAGTACGCCAAGAAGGCCGGTCTGCGCACCGTGTACATCGACGCCCAGCGCACCGCCGGCAACCTGCAGAACCTGATGACCGAAACCGAGAAGAAGGACATCGACCAGTTCGTGCAATTCGACCAGACCAGCGTGCGCGATCGCGACATGGCGGCGGCAGCGAAGCTGATCGAATTGCTCAACGATGACCAGCCGGAGCTGGTGGTGATCAACAAGGTCGGCGCGCACTTCCCGGTGCATGACAAATACCCGGATGCGTTCATGGCCTACCGCCCGACCTTGCCGCGCGGGCAGTTCACCGAGGTGGCCGATACCGGCGAGCGCAACGGTTTCAATGGTCAGCCTGATGATTGGGTGCTGTACCGCAACGCCTACAAGAACACCGTGTTGTGGAATGTCGGCGAGTTCTTTGCGCGGGTCTTCGCTCAGGGCAATCTGAACAATGCGTTGCTGATCTATACGTCTGATCATGGCCAGGATTTGCATGAGCGCGGTAATCCGGGCTTGAACACTCACTGCGGTGGCGATCCAGTGGAGGAGGAAGGATTGGTGCCGCTGGTGGTGATTCAGGGCAGCGATCTGAAAACGCTGGACTGGTCGGCACAACTGGCGGCGAACAAGGATCGTTCCAGTCACTACAACATTTTCCCGACGCTGTTGCAGTTGATGGGCTATGACCTGACGGGGATCGAAGCTGTTTATGGCAAGCCACTGAGTGTCGCGACGGCGGATGAATTTACCTTCAACTACCGCTTCAATGCGCGGCTGGGGGCCAAGCCTGAGTGGAAGCACATTGATCTGGGCAGCATTGTCACGCCATCGCAGGCGCCGGCGAGTGTCGCGGCTGGTCAGTAAGTTTAGAGTTGGCAGGACTGGCCCCATCGCTGGCAAGCCAGCTCCCACAGTGTTTTAGGGTGAATTCAATATTTGTGAACAACCTCATTCCCTGTGGGAGCTGGCTTGCCAGCGATGAGGCCATAGAGTTCACCGCAAGATGCAGCTCTGTCACCGGCATCCGCTATCCTTGCCCCACACTGACCGATCAGGTGGCGGCATGCTTCGTGTTGAAAACGTCTTCAAAAGCTATCTCACCCCGCAAGGCCCATTGCCGGTGCTGCAAGGCGTCGACCTGACGCTGGAATCCGGCAGCAGCCTGGCACTGATGGGCGAATCCGGCAGTGGCAAAAGCACCTTGCTGCACCTGGTGGCCGGCCTCGACAAAGTCGACAGCGGCAGCATTCGCAGCGGCGAGCATCGATTGGAAACGATGAACGAGGCGCAACTGGCGAATTGGCGGCGCAGCGAAATCGGCCTGGTGTTCCAGCAGTTCAACCTGATCGGCAGCCTGCGCATCGAAGACAATCTCGCTTTTCAAGCGCGCCTTGCCGGGCGTCATGAGCCGCGTTGGCAGGCGCATCTGGTGCAGCGTTTGGGCCTGGGTGATTTGCTCAAGCGTTATCCCGAGCAACTTTCCGGTGGTCAGCAGCAGCGGGTCGCGTTGGGCCGGGCATTGGCCTCGCAGCCGAAATTGCTGTTGGCCGATGAGCCCACCGGTAGCCTCGACGAAACCACCAGCGACGAAGTCCTGCGGCTGTTGCTGGAATTGCTCGATGACACGCCAACCACTTTGTTGATGGTCACCCACAGCCCGCGAGTCGCGGCCCGATTGGCGCAGCGAGTGGTGTTGTCCAGTGGACGGCTGACGTGATCGTCTTTGCGCAAACGCTACGCGCGTTGCTCAGCCATTGGCGGCGTCATCCGGTGCAGTTTTTCAGTGTGCTGACCGGGTTGTGGCTGGCGACCAGTCTGTTGACTGGCGTCGAAGCGTTGAACAGTCAGGCGCGCGACAGCTACGCGCGGGCCAGCCAATTGATCGGCGGTGAACCGCAGGCCAGTCTCAGCACACCGAACGGGGCGACTTTTGCGCAGCAATGGTTCGTTGATCTGCGTCGACAGGGCTGGCCTGTGTCACCACTGCTGCAGGGTCGGTTGCTGCTCAAGGGCCATGAAGATCAGCGCCTGCAACTGATGGGCATCGAGCCGGTGTCATTGCCGGCCGATTCCGCAGTGGCCGGGCAGGCGCTGCCGATTGAGCGTGTCGTCGAGTTTTTCACGCCGCCGGGCAGTACCTGGATTTCACCGGAAACCTTGCAAGCGCTGGGTCTGCGCGAAGGCGACACGCCGCAAACGGCTAATGGTCTGCGATTGCCGCCATTGCTCGCGCAAAAGGACATGGCGCCCGGCCTGTTGCTGGTCGACATCGGCGTCGCGCAGACCCTATTGGAACAACCCGGGCAATTGTCGCGGCTGTTGTTGCCCAAGGATTTTCACGCCGAGTTACCCGCCGTGTTCAAGGGGCAGTTGCAGCTCAAAAGCAGCGGCGAGGAAAACAATCTGGCGCGACTGACCGAAAGCTTTCACCTGAATCTCGATGCGCTGGGATTTCTCTCGTTCGTGGTCGGCTTGTTCATTGTCCACGCCGCCATCGGCCTTGCTTTGGAGCAACGGCGCGGCTTGTTGCGTACGCTGCGCGCCTGTGGGGTCAGCGCGCGAATGCTGATTTTTTGCTTGATCGTTGAGCTGGGTGTGCTGGCGCTGATCGGCGGGCTGTTCGGCGTGATCAGCGGTTATTGGTTGGCCAGTGTCTTGCTGCCGGATGTCGCCGCCAGCCTGCGCGGTTTGTATGGCGCCGAAGTGGCGGGGCAGCTGCGCCTCAGTCCGTGGTGGTGGTTCAGCGGCATCGGTTTGAGCCTGCTCGGCGCGTTGCTTGCCGGGGCCAACAGTCTGTTGCGCGCCGCCCGTTTGCCGTTGTTGGCCGTGGCCGATCCGCAAGCCTGGCACCAGCAATATGCTCGGTGGTTGCGTCGACAAGGCTGGCTGGCGGCAGGGTTGGTTTTGATTGCGTTGGCGGCGTTGATCTGGGGCGACAGTCTGGCCAGTGGTTTTGTCCTCATGGCCGGGTTGCTGATCGGCGCGGCATTGGCGCTACCGGTGTTGCTCAGCGCGTTGTTGAATCAGTTGCTCGGGCGCAGTCGCTCGGTGCTCGGTCAGTGGTTTCTCGCCGATTGCCGCCAGCAACTGCCGGCACTGAGTCTGGCGTTGATGGCATTGCTTTTGGCGCTCGCTGCCAATATTGGTGCGGGCAGCATGACCGCCGGTTTTCGCCAGACCTTCAACGACTGGCTCGAACAACGCCTGAGCGCCGAGCTGTATATCAACCCGAGCAATCCGGCGCAGTCGCGGGAAATGTACAGCTGGCTCAAGCAGCAGCCGAATGTTGCGGCGATTCTGCCCAACTGGCAGGTCGCGGTGACGTTGCAAGGCTGGCCGGCGGAAGTGTTCGGCATCATCGATCACGCGCATTATCGCCAGCACTGGCCGCTGCTTGATGCGATGGGCGACGATCCGTGGGCACATCTGGCCACGGATGATGCGGTGATGCTCAGCGAGCAAATCGCCCGGCGCCTGAAATTGCACGTGGGTGAAAATGTGGCGATTCCGACACCCAACGGCACTTGGTCGCCGCGCATCGTCGGCATCTACGCCGACTACGGCAATCCCAAGGGGCATTTGCTGGTCAGTATCCACCACCTGCTGCGCGGCTGGCCGCAACTGACGCCGAACCGTTTCAATCTGCGCATCGAGCCGCAGAGCATCCCGGCGTTGTTGATTAGCTTGCAGGCGCGCTTTCAACTGGAGGACAGCCGCATCGTCGATCAGGCGCGGCTCAAGGGCTGGTCGGTGCAGGTTTTCGAACGCACCTTTGCGGCGACAGCGGCGTTGAACAGTCTGACCCTGGCGGTGGCGGGTGTCGCGCTGTTCATCAACCTGCTGACGCAGAGTCAAAGCCGCCTCGGCCAACTCGCACCGCTATGGGCGTTGGGCGTAACGCGGCGGCAATTGATGCTGCTCAATCTTGGTCAGACCTGGCTGTTGGCGGTGCTGACGCTGGTGTTAGCGTTGCCGCTGGGGATCGCGCTGGCGTGGTGCCTGGATGCGGTGATCAACGTGCAAGCGTTTGGCTGGCGGCTGCCGTTACGGGTGTTTCCGTGGCAATTGCTGCAGTTGATGGGGTGGGCGTTGCTGGCGACGTTGCTGGCGTCGGCATGGCCGCTGTACTCGCTGTACCGCACGCAACCGGCGGACCTGTTGAGGACGTTTGCCCATGAGGATTAACCTCGTTGTGCTGATGGTTTTGTTGTTGCTCGGTGGTTGCGATCAACCGGCGCCGGAGCAAAAGGGCTTCGCCGGGATGGGCGATCAGGCGTTGGCGTTTACGCCGGTGGTGCCGGGCCGGGTGTTCAGTTTTCCGGCGGATCACGCTGTGCATAACGGTTTTCGCATTGAGTGGTGGTACGTCACCGCCAATCTCAAGGATCAGCAGGGTAACGAATTCGGCGTGCAGTGGACGCTGTTTCGCAGTGCATTGAAACCAGTGGCGGAGCAGGCTGGGTGGGCTGATCAGACGATCTGGCTGGGGCACGCGGCGGTGACTTCGAGCACGGTGCATCACGCCGCCGAACGTTACGCCCGAGGTGGAGTAGGGCAGGCGGGTGTGCGGCTGGCGCCGTTCGAGGCGTGGATTGATGATTGGCGGTTTGCCAGTCAGGCGCAGGATCCGTTGAGCGACCTGCAACTCAGCGCTCGCGACAAGGGTTTCGCCTATCAACTGCACCTGACGTCCAGTCGTCCGTTGGTGTTGCAGGGGGACAAGGGTTTCAGCCAGAAATCCGAAGAAGGTCAGGCGTCGTATTACTACAGTCAGCCGTTTTTCCAGGCCAGTGGTACGTTGCAGATCGACGGCCAGAGCTACACCGTCAGTGGCCCCGCGTGGCTCGATCGGGAATGGAGCAGCCAGCCACTGACCGCCAATCAAACCGGTTGGGACTGGTTCTCCCTGCACCTGGACAGCGGCGAACACGTGATGCTTTACCGCATGCGCCAGAAGGACGGCGCGCCGTATCTCACCGGTACCTGGATTGCTGCCGATGGCCACACGCAAACCCTGAATAGCTCGCAGATCCAGCTCAACCCGCAAGACACCGCGAAAGTCGCTGGCCGGGTTATGCCGGTGAAATGGACGATCAGCATCCCCGACAAACACCTCGACATCAGCCTCGACGCGCTCAACCCCAACGCCTGGATGAACCTGCGTATCCCGTACTGGGAAGGCCCGGTGCACACCAGCGGCAGCCATCCCGGCCGGGGCTATCTGGAAATGACCGGGTACTGAAAGGTATCCGCAAATCCCTGTAGGAGCTGCCGAAGGCTGCGATCTGTTGAGGTTGCTTTTAAGACCAACATCAAAAGATCGCAGCCTTCGGCAGCTCCTACAATGGATCGGTTTGAACTCGGCTTACTGTGTTGTCCTCTACAGAAAAACCTGTCGAGGATTTGCCATGAGCGACGACCTGCAACCCCCAGACATGACCACCTGGCAGCGTCTGTTTGATGACCGGACCTACTGGCAGCAATCCCCCGACGCGCATTATTTCGATCTGCAACGCATCGCCGATGACCTGCTCGGCCAGGGCGCCATCGATCTTGAGCAATGGCAGATCCTGCGCGCCAAAGCCGACGACCTGCACAAGGATTCCCCCGCGATCAACGTCACCCGTGAACTCGACGACCCCAAAGCCTGAGGACACCCCAATGAAACCGATCACCCAAGGCGAACACCCCGACGAACCCCGGCCACCGGGCGAAACCGAACGCGACAACGACGCCCTGCGCCCCACCGACCCGAAACAGCGTGAAAACACTGGCAAAGGCACACCCAGCGGCGAGTCCACCGCGCAGGACACCGCCAAACAACAGACCTCCTCGACACAAACCAAAGCCAAGCCCTGAACAGCGTCTATGCTCAGTGGCACGTTCGTCGCCGAAGCCAATTCGGCGCCGGGCGCTGCCATTCATCACAGGGAAAGTAATGCATATGAAGCTCGACGCACTGGCCAAGGCCATCACCCTCGCAACCGTACTGTCCGCCACCAGCTTCGGCGCCCTGGCTGCCGATATTCCGCTGTCCGCCACTGTTGAAGCCGATCAGGTCACCACCAAGGTGATCTCCGTCGATGCCGCCAACCATCAGGTTGTGCTCGAAGGTGCCGAAGGCAAGCCGGTTCATGTTCAGCTCAGCGACAAGGCGAAAAACCTCGCCAATCTCAAGGCCGGCGATCAGGTCAACATCCAGGTACAGCGTTCCGTCGCCGCCTACCTCGACACCGATGTGGATAAAGGTCTGCCTGGCACCACCGAACGTACCGGTGAGTTGCGTAAGGCCCCGGGCAGCGATAACCCCGGTGGCGAGGCGTATCGTCAGGTTCAGGTGCAATTGAAAATCACCAAAATTGATTTGAAGACAAATCAGGTGACCCTGCAAAACCCGGCGGGCGTGTCGAAAGTTCTCGACGTGAAAAAGCCTGAAATTCAAGCCAAACTGAAAGATCTGAAAGAAGGGCAGAGCGTTATTGTCACTTACACCGATATCTTGAAAGTGACCAGTCAACACGAAAGTTGAGTATTAGCTCTACAGAATGATTGTTCTTGTACAGGTTTATGTATGAGAACAATCATATAAAAAAGTCTGTCGGAAGTTTCCCGGTAAATATCGGTGGTACACACTTTTTAACTTTCTGGTACATAAATTTCATGTTTAAGCATGAGGACATATCTGCCAACTTCCATTAAAATCCCTCCCGTTCGCCCAGTGTCAGGGCTCTTTACCGGTGCATGGATTGCCAGGCCATTACACTGGGCGAACACCTCTACGGAGTAGTTGTATACAATTTCTGCAAACAAAAAGGGCGACTTTAAAAGTCGCCCTTTTTGTTTGCGGTGGATTAAACCGAGATTTGCACGTCAGGCTTGCTGCTCTTGAAAGCGCTTCAGCGTGGCCTGATACATTTTTGTCCTGCGGTGATTTTTCCCGTAGGTGCCCGCCGCCGCGACGGTGCCTGCCTGGATGTGATCCAGATAGCTGAAAATCTTGCGCGGTGATAGAAACTTGATGCCATAGCCCAGGCTGCTCATTCGATCTTGCAACGTGTAGCCGGGCACGAGGTCATCCATGCAGAAGTGCAGGCCTTGGGACTTCATCAAGCGCGCATTCCACAATGTGCAGAAACTTTTCAGATGCGTTTCTTTGTACGGCCTTGGCATTTTCGAACGCATACCCAGACGCACTTTCGCTTTACGAACATAGTGCTTGCAGAAACGCGAAGTTAAACGCCAGGTATCACGCACAATCCCGCGATTGAGTTGTTCGACACAACCGACTGCAGCCATGTCCGGCGTTTTCGTGCACTCGCGCATCATCATGGCAAACACTTCCTTGTCATAGACAAAGGTGTCGGTGTGCAACAGAAACAGATAATCGGTGTCGACTTTTTCCAGTGCCAGATCCAGTGCTTTACCGTGCGCAATATGGCCAGCTTCCTTGCCCGGCGAAGGCCGTTCGATCAAGTTGATCCAGTCGAGCGAACGCAAGTAATCGAGACTGGCATCCGCCGAATCGTTATCCACCACCCACACCGGAATGCGTTGCTCCTGAACGTGCTCACGCAAAAGCTCAAGGCACATTCGGGTGATGTCCGGGGTTTTGTAATTTACCAAGACAAGGCTGAAATTCGACGCTGGCTGGGTTGGTAAATCAAACGCTTTCATGTCGGAAGGGCTCATCTGCGATTCAAAGGCAACAGGGTTTCTTGGCCGCGATCGTAGCGAGGCAACCTTAGTCGAACCTTAATTTGCGGATGTGACGGTAGATGTATGCCGAAGGGAGACCGCTGGTCTTATGAAATGCATGGGGTGCTGCCGGTCATTACCGGATAAAATGCGCGCCCCTCTCACGGTTCAAGGAAGAAACGGCGCACGCCGTTGTGTCACGGATGAAACCACTCTCCCTCTACCACCCGGCCTTGTACTGGCTGCGCGTGTGGCAAAAAAGACTGTTCCGCCAGATTGCCTGGCGCTGTTCCAGCAAACGCTACGCACGCCCCGTCGCCACGGCCGAGCGCATGCCATATCGCTACCTCAAACACACCTCGAAACTCATCCGCAAACTCGGCGACTCCGACCTCGCTCTGCAACACAACAAAGTCATCAACCTCAAACTCGCCATCGCCGCCATTGACGGCGTCATCATCGCCCCCGGCGAACACTTCTCCTTCTGCCGCCTCGTCGGCCGTCCGACGTTGAAGCGCGGCTACGTTGAAGGCATGGAACTGTCCTTCGGCGAGGCACGACGCGGGGTAGGCGGTGGCATATGCCAACTGAGCAACCTGATCCACTGGATGGCCATTCATTCACCGCTGGTGGTGGTCGAGCGCTCCAACCACAGCTTCGACCCGTTTCCGGATGAGGGGCGGGTACTGCCGTTCGGGTCAGGGGCAGCGATTTTCTATAACTACGTTGATCTGGTGCTGCATAACCCGACGGATCGGAGCTTTCAGTTGAAGCTGAACGTGGGCGAGACACAACTTGAAGGGGAGTTGTTGTGTGATCGGGTGAGGGAGTATCGGTATCACGTATTCCAGGAGGCGCATCGGTTTGTGCGGGAGGGCGCGCGGGTGTATCGGGAGAATGAGATTTGGCGAGAGGTGCGGGAGAAGGGGCAGGTTGGGGAATTGGTGGAGAGGGTGAGGCTGTATCGGAATCGGGTGGTGGTTAAGTACGACGTGGACGAGCGGATGTTCGAAGCGAGCTAGTATTTTCCGCAAGGTTTTCGTTGGATTTTTTAAGCCACAAGGAAGTAACAAATGATCAAGCGTTTCAAAATTGTCGGTACGGCGGGCACGGCACTTTTTTCAATGTTCATCGCCTGTAATACGTGGGCACAAGCGCCGCGTGATTACTACGACGGCATGAAGGCAGGGAAGTGCGCGCCAAATTCTGAGCGGCTGCACGAACAAGCGGTCGCAGGTGATCTTGACGCGCAGACGCAGTTTGGCAAAGCCATTCAAGAGAACCTCTGCGGGGTGGTTGAGCAGTGGTCACCGGGCATGCCGGAAGTGTGGTTTCGCAAAGCTGCGGAGCAAGGTAATGCTGAAGCGCAAGTCGGATTGGCTGAGGAACTTCGTTGGGATCGAAGCGTTGAGGGTGAAGACGCAAGTGTTTACTGGGATTTGAAAGCTGCGGAACAAGGTAACGCCAAAGCCCAGTTCAGTTTGGCGCAGATATACCATCGCGGTGGCCGATCGATCAAAAATCTCAAGGACATGGACAAAGCATTAGCGTACTACCACCAATCCGCCGAAGGTGGGTATCCCTCAGCCTACATGCTGCTGGCAAGCCTCTATGAGAAGGGTGACGGAGTTACACAGGACGATGTCGTTGCCGCTCAGTGGTATCGCAAACTGGCTGAAACCGGTGACGATTACGGACAGCTGAACCTCGCGGAGATGATTGCCGCAGGACGAGGTGTGGACAAGGATGAAGCGCTGGCATTTTCCTGGTTTGGCAAGTCGGCCGCGCTCGGCAATAAGTACGCGCAGTATGAAATGGCGCAAATGCTTGAACAGGGGCGAGGCACCGTAAAAAACCAACGTGAAGCAGCCAAGCTTTACCGCAAGTCTGCGGATGCCGATTTTGGCAACGCGCAGTTGGCGCTTGGGAAAATGTACGCGCAAGGACGTGGCGGTTTGCCAAAAAGCAAATCCAAGGCCGAGTACTGGATGCTCAAAGCAATTGATCGTGGTGCTCCGGGAGCTAAAGAAGAGCTGCAAAAGCTTTGATTTAAACGGGGAGAATATATTGATTTAAAAGAGGGCGATCATGGGGTCGCCCTTTTTTTATTTGGATAAATCAGACTTCTTGTCGCCAAGCAGAGAGTGTGATCACTGTGCCTTCGTCTTTTCTATTACTGATTTCAATCTTGTAGGTTCCGCCACCAATATAGCCTTCAACGAGTGCCTTTCTCTGGTTGCCGCTGATTTCGGCATCCTTCGCATGCTGCTGATAGAAGTCGATGACGTCTGCGTACTCTGTAAAAGTCCGGAGAATGACTTCGAACTCATGTCGTGGACGGCCGGCTATTTTGTCCCAATCACCTTCAATCGGCGTGCCCTCCATCCCCGGCGTCGTGAAAACACCGTGGGCGCCAGCACCTATCAGGTGAGCCCGCTGCGGAAGCATCGCCAGCATGGCTTTGGGAAAGTCGGAAGGTAACTGTGCCGCTGTCCACGCTCCCTGTTCCGGTTTGGTTGCAGCGTATTCAACGCTGGCAATTTTCTGCGCGTTGGCTCGGCGTTCCGGATCATCACTTTCCGCCCATATCGCCATCATCGGAGGCAGTTGTTTACTCCAGCCGATCAAAGATTCGGCATCAGCTTGTTTAGCGCCTTGCGGTTGGAAAATGGTCAGCACGGTTTGCGGGGCATCATTACAGGTCAAAGCTTCCTCACGCGACTTGACCGTGCAGTGGCCATTGACCAGCCCGACAGCGACCAACTGGCCCTTGTCGTTAAGCAACAATGCGCCGCGCTCAAACCCATTGTTGCCATCATCCATGGCAGTAATCATTTTGCTGCCGGCAGGCACACCGTCCGCAAACGTCGACATTTCCGAATCAAGCGCTTCCAGAACTTGCTGCACAATCATTGTGTTGTCGTTGGTATAGCTACCGGTCTGATAGCCAAAAAAATCAACCAGTGCAGAGCGCACCGCGGGATCCTGATTGAGCTTTGGCGCGCGTTCTGCGGCGGGTTCGTTTGAAAGTAACAGGGCAGTGGTGCCGTCGGGGCGTTGTTCGGAGCGAAGGGACAGTGCATTCGCATTGAGGGAGAAGGTGAGGGCGAGGAGGATGGAAAATGGGCGATTCAGGCGTTTCAAGGCTACAGTCCTTTGATTGTTCAGTCCGGGGGAGTAGAGGTTAAACAACGAGATTTCTCAGGGGCTGCCTGCGGTTCTCTCGTTTTTTCTAAAGCAAATACCAGGCTTGTCGGGATTAAAGTTTTTAGTCCTCGTTGAGCCACTCGGCATTTTGCACCATGGCTTCTTCTAGCCACTTATCGAAGCTAGCGTAAGTGGCGTGAAGTTCCCAACCCTCTGACGCATAAGCATGAATTATCAACACATGGGGCTGCCCAGAAAAATCATCCCCATCAAAACATGCGATGTCATCATTCGCGTTGAATTTGGCAAATGGGATCAATGTGCGTTCTGGATAAAGCTGTTTGAGTGTTTTGTACCAGTTGTTGATTGTACCTTCGTTGTATACCAGCAGCCACCAAGGCTCGATGTCTGTTTCTGGTTCAATGGATGCAAAATGCAGGAAGTTTGTAGGGTATGGGTAGGCTGGTAGGCCTTCGATGTTAAGATGGATTTGCATAAGTAATTAATCAGGAGAAAACCAGGTTTAGAATGCGGAAAGATTGATGGCCGTTCGGGGTAGACCACCGTCAGACAAAATAAATCTGTCCCCTTTTTTGTATTGTCACTTTGTCTCTTGTGGTCCCCTTTTTACAGTGGGTTCCGTCGAAAGAATTAGAGGCTCTCTATGTTATTCAGGGACAGACCACTTTCAGACAAAATAAAACGTGGTCTGCTCCCCGTTTACAGCTTTACTATTTCAGTTGGTAACTAAATTTCTCATCCAGTCCAAAGTTTTCATCTTGAGTTTTGACTCGATCAAGAATAATTAATATTTTTCTATATGAGTCGCCCATTCGTTCTTCTGAATGTTTTGATTTTGTCCAAATTAATTCAATTGGGCGCTCTACATCGGTGCTGAGTAGATCCCAAAGCGCATTAAGATTATTTCCATAGTATTGAGTAACAGAAAAAGCAGACGCTATCCGCTTATGGAACTCTTGCTCAGATGAGATGGACAATCCATCAAGCTCAACTATCATTTTGATTTACTTCCACTTTCCAATAGGGGTAACAGTTTCGTAATGATCACTAGTTATGTAAAGGAGTCCGTCATCTGAGTAGAGTTGCCTGGTCCCCGGCTGATTGCTCCGCGACATCGTGTTATTGAGACCGACGTCAGCTTCATACCAGGTTCGGCCGGGGGCTGAAGGAAGTACGTTTGTATCGTTGTAAAAAACATCACCGCCTAGCTGCCCGCCAGGAACGCTATTGTTGACTGCTTTACCTTTTTTCCATCCGCTTTGTGTTGCCTGAGCTTTTGTAACTTAATTTGGGGGAAGATCACCAGTAATGGTACAGGGACAGATCACGTTAAATAGCGAGAAAGAGGAGAGTTTCCAAAGGGCAGATTATAGATGCAAAAAAAAGAAACCGTGGTCTGTCCGCCGTTTACGCATTGGTAGGCGTTGGCAGATTTCACATAGACACGATTGTTTTCCTGCTTGGATTACACCATCACTTCGATGCCAGTTGAGCCCTGCCTGCTGGTGTAATACCGAACTCGAGTTGGTCAAAACATTATTGTATCTACGTTGCCAATGTGTGCTGTTAATTTTTCACGGAAATCCGTTTCGCTGGTGAAGTTAGTGTTGTCAATCATGTTAAGGAACCAAGTCGCGTCTAAAGCTGTGAATATTTCAAGCCATTCTGGTCTTTTAGCTTTCGAATCAGGCATGTCGTTCGCGGCAAAGCCGTGGCCTTTGCCTTCGGATAAATAAAGATAGTTATCTGCGAAGGAGTAGCCTATAACCTTTGGCCAGTTTGAGCTATGCGGGAGGTTTGGCTCCATATCCTTGCTAGCAATCACATGAAAAGTTCTCATTTTTTTTCCGGAAGTACGTCGAGTTTGTAGAAGTTTACTTTTTGCCTATCTAGATGGAGTTGTTGTGCTCCGCCATCGCCATATTTTCCAGATTACCTTCAGAAAAAGAAAACGTGGTCTGTCCCCGATACAATTGGTATTTAATCATGGTTCTTGGTTTTTTTTAGTAGGCTTGCAAGCTCTGGATAAGAATCCACCTCTTCCGGTGGAAGTAGATCTATGATTTTTTGTATTTTCCCCGCGTATTCTTGTTCAATCGCTGCTTCTGTCCAGTCTAATTCCGATGCCGCAGCGATAGTTACCTCGGGAAAATTCGAGTCAAGGAGTGCTTTTAAAATCTCTATTGCATCATGAGATCGTAGTTCTCCGAGCGCAGCAGTACTTCGTTCTTGCCAATACTCCTCTTTTGAAAGAATAGTTTCTCGAAGAAGTTTCCAGTCTTCGGAGTCAAATTTTCGCAAAACCCCCTGGGCTACCTGCTCGGTAATGTACTCATTCCAATTCGAGTCTTCATTCTGGCCAAGCCAGTAATTGTATTCATCGTAAGTCTTGCTAGTCATTTTTTATCTCTACTTAGATCGGTGGTGACATAGGTGCGTCGCCCGCCGGGAATGAAGATGTCACGACGCCATTGTCTTTCAACACCTGCCACTGAACACCATCAACCGTTTTGGTGTGTAGAGTGGTCGTAACTCCGTCAACATCGCGCATGAGTACACCCGGTGTTGCGGCTACTTCATCCGTAACCCAAAGTATCTTATCGTTACTCCAAGTTTCCGGCGCTAGTGTGTGTTTCCCTCCTTTTTTGGCCGACATGCCGACGGTACCGTCTTTTCGTTCAAGAATCATTTTGAAATCTTCGACTTTTATCGTGCCGTCCGGGTTTTTCTGCAATACGGTCATCTGGTGCTTAGGGGACTTCAGTACTTCAGAGGAGTGTCCGCCAATTGGTTTATTACTGTTCGGACTACGTGTGCCGAACAGAATCTTGTCTTGCATCTGGGCGGGCAGTGCTCCAGCGTATGGGCGATTATATGGATCAGGTGGTGCTCGACCTTCGTCGTGTTCAGCCTTTTCCGAATCATCCGCCTTCTTACCTTTAGTTTCATCTCCAGGCGGGCAAGAATTCAACCCCAACGGATCCACCCACCCCGTAGGGTTCGGCACGTACTGGTAGCTATTCAACCCACCCGCAAGTTTGATCGGATCCGGCGTCAAAAACCGTCCAGTCCCCGGATTGTAGTAGCGGTGGCGGTTGTAATGTAACCCCGTCTCGGCATCGAAATACTGACCCTGGAACCGCAACGGGTTATCGATCTCGCTGACGTCCAGCGCAGCGAGATTACCGTAGGCTCGGTACTTCGCCGACCACATGATTTCACCGCTGTAGTCGGTGAGCTCCTGCGGTGTGCCGAGGTGGTCGAGTTGATAGTAAAACGGCGTAGCCTTGCGCGGGCCTTCGCCATCGAGCATCGCCAGTGGACGGAAGCTGCCCGGTTCGTAGATGTAGCTGCGATAGCGGTTTTCAGCGCTTTCTGCGATCAGGCGTTCACCTTGCCAGAGGAATTCGGTGGTGTGCCCGTCGACGGTTTTTTCGATACGGCGGCCAAAGGCGTCGTATTTGTAGCTCGCGATGCTTCCACCCGGCAGGCTGACACCGACGAGGCGGTGCTGACAGTCGTAGCGGTATTCGGTGACGAGTTTCTGGCCGGCGCCGCGACGCTCGCGAATCAGATTGCCGTAGGTGTCATAGTCGTAATGGCGGTCACCCTGCATCAGCAGGCGGTTGCCTTTGACGTTGGCGAGGTTTGCTGTGCCTTCATTGCTTTGGCCCAGCAGGTTGCCCGCCGGGTCATGGGCGAAGCTTTCCGGAGTAGCACCGCGCACGCTGACGAGTCGATCGAGCGGGTCGTAGTGGTAGCTGCGGTTGCCTTTGCGGCTGTCATCGATACCCGCGAGATTGCCATTGGCGTCGTAGTTATAACGACGCTGGAAGAGGCTCTTGTCTCGCTGGCCGACGGTGTGTGCTTGCAGGCGGCCTTGCTCGTCATACTGGTATTGGCTGAGCAACAAACCTTGCTGACGTTTTTGTTCGCGCCCAGCACTGAACTGGTGAGAGGTCAGGCGTGAGCCGTTGAGGTCGATGCTGCTCAGTTGCCCGCCGGGTTGGTGACGGTAATCGAGTTTGCTGCCGTCAGGGAGGCGGCAGTGTTTGAGCTGGCCGACGCTGTCGTATTCATAGCGCAGGGTGCCCCAGCCTTGGTGTTCTTCGATGAGGCGGTCTTGCAGGTCGTATTTGTAGGCGAGCGGCCAGTGGCCGTCGTCGACGTTAACGAGGCGACCGAGGGCGTCGTAGCTGTAATGGATTTCTTCGCCATCGGCCAGGGTTTTCACCAGCAGCCGGCCAGCAGCGTCGCGCTGATACTCAGTGACCAGTTCACTGCCATCGTCGCCGAACTCGGTTTTCTTCAGCAGTTGACCGTTGAGATCATACTCGTAAGCCGTACGACGACCGTCGAAACCGGTTTCCTGCTGGATCAGGCCGTTGGCGAAGTAATCGAGGCGGTATTGCTCGCCGCGCTCGTTTTCGATTTCAGTCAGCAGCAGACGCGAGTTGTCATAGCGATAGCGCAGTTGGCTGCCGTCCGGATTGATGCGGCGGCTGACCAGATGCAGGTTGTCGGCGTATTCGTACCGAGTGATGCGGCCGAGTTCATCGCGTTCAGCGGTGACATTACCGTAGGCGTTATAGGTAAACGCACGGGTTGCACCGCCCGGCAGTGTGACTTGGGCGAGGCGATTGGCTGCGTCCCACTGGTATTGGGTTATGGCGCCGGACTCTTCCTGGCGGGTGATCTGCCGACCCAGCGCGTCGTAGCGATACTTGCGCTGACCGCCATCGGGCAGGCGTTCTTCCAGCAACTGGCCGAGGTTGTTCCAGCCGAGTTGATGGCGACTGCCGTCCGGGTGGCGAATCTCCAGCAGACGGCCCTGAGGATCGTAGCTGTAGAGCGTGGCATTGCCGTCCGGATCGATTTGCCGGGTGATATCGCCCTGACGGTTGCGTTGGTACTTCCAACTGGCTTTTCCGCGATGAACATCACTGACGAAGCCGTTGATGTATTCGTACGTTGTGGCTTCGTCTTCCGGCGGGATGACGGCAGTCATCAAGCCGTTGTCGTCGTACCGGTATTCGGTGACGGCGCCCAACGGGTCCTTTTCCGCGATCAATTGGCCTTTGTCGTTGTAGGCCTTGAGATGCTCGGCACCGTCCGGGTCGATCTTGCTGATCAGTCGCGCCTGATCATCGTGGGTGTACACCTCCTCGCTGCCGTCGGCGTTAGTGACAGTCACGCTGCCTTTGTCATCCCAGGCGTAGTGCGCTTCCATCTGCGAGAAGTTGGCCCAGTGATGTGTGCAACGAGACAGTTTGCCTTCGTTCTCCCACTCCCAGTAGAAAGCAGCGCCGCCCGCCAGTTGCCGCTCGAGAATGACGTGCTGTTCGTTGTAGCGATAATGTTCGGCTTCACCGGCTGCGTTCTTCGCCTCGATCAGACGATGCTGGGTGTCATAGCAGTAGGTGACCAGCGTCTGCACCGTATTCCAGGCGTCTTCCAGATTGTCCGCGGGCAGGAACTGCTGATAGTCGACCGCGACAATGTGTTTGCGGTCGTAACGTAGAAGCAGGGCGCGACCGGCGCCATTGTCGAGGCGTTTGATACGACCATGGATATCGCGTGTGACGTGCAGTCGATTGCCATAGTTGTCGCTAATGGCGATCAGCGTGGCGCCTTTGCTGTTAAAGCGGAAGTGGTAGAACGATGGACGCTTGCCGGCTTGGGCTAGAACTAGTTCCGATGGGTCGTCACCGAGAAAAATGGCGGCTTTTGAAAGGCTGTTGGTGATCGCGGGACGTTGTTCACTCGGGAGCGGGAAGGGCGTTGCGCGGTTTTCGTGGTCGGTCCAGATGACTTCATCGCCATTGATATCAATACGATGAGCCAAGGCATGGCTCCAGCCATAACCCAGCCCGCAATCAATTTCCACGGCACTGGTTCTGTAGAGACGCGTCCACTCAAACGGCAGTAGCCCGTCGAGTTGACCGTCGGTCAGCGTCAACAACTCTTCACCGGTCACCATCGAAACCGGGCACCCGTTAGTGCAAGTCTCGGCGGCAGCCTCTGCACTTTTGTCGGCAGGTGTCTTCGCTTGCTTGGAAGCATCGTCAGCTATTTTGCCATCCGCGAGTTTCGCGTTTTTCTTCCCATCAAAACGCAACTCGGAAATTCCGTTTCTCACCTTGGCTGTCACACCCCGCGCCGCAACAGCGGTGTATTTCGCGACGTATTCCATAAAGCCATTGATGATCTTGAACAGCGACTTCACAAAACCGACGACGGCGTTGATGACAAGTTCACCGTATTTCTTCAGTCGGGCAGCGAGGTAGAGAACCCCGGTACCTTCAGCCGCAATGGTCAATACCACGCCGATGACGATGTCGATGGCGATACCGACGACCATTGCCGTGGTCATCTTCGCGATGTCGCCTGCCATCTTCATTGGCGGCAACCCTGCGAGCCAGATCACGGCGCTTCGTACCAGCAGGAACAATGCTGCTTCATCGCTGGCCAGTAACATGGCCTTTTTCATGACGTCCGGTGTGCTTTGGGCGATATCGATTAGCTTTTGTGCGCCAGCACCGAGATCATCTTTGAATTTTCCCGGGTCCTGTAGGATGTCGAGCACCTGATTGATGCCATCCCACACACCCTTGATGGCCTCCCAGCCACCTTCAAGAATGCCGGTACCAATCGCCATTGCAGTGCCCGAGGTGGAAAGGTTCGACCATTGCGGTTTGAAACCTGCCCATTCCTTACGCAGAAAACCTTCCAGGTCAGCTGTCACGCCGCTGTAAGAGCTGAACAGCGCATCGATCTGCGCTGGTGTTACTTCGTTATGAACGCGGATCTCGTAGAACTTGCCCGGGATGCCTCCGGTCCAGGAGGCTTTGCCTTGTGCGTCGAGTTTGACCTTGCTGACTGCACCACCTTCCACGGCCACGATTTCGACTTCGATATCGCCTACCGGAATGTCGTAAACCGACTCGAATTTACTCTCGATCAGCAACGGTCCCTTGAGCGGGCACTGAGCCACGTTCGAAGTGAAATTACCGTCGGTCATGCTCACCGCTTTGCTGGTGCCACCAACCTTGATCACTCGCTCCATACCTAGCAGGGAGGGCAAGTCAGCGGCTCGACTGGCCTTGTCGGCAGCCCGCGCATACCAGGTTTTGGTTTGTTCCTGATACAGCTTCAGACTGTCCTTGAAGGTGTTCAGTTGGTTGTCAACAAAGGCAACGCGATCCATCAGCCTTGCTCCAGAATCAGGTGATTTAACAGTGCTTCTTTAAGGTTTTTTGGTGCGTCCGGACGGCGCACGAAACGGCTGATCTTCAGCTTCAGGTTGTTCTCTGGCCAGGCGGTATAAATGTCTGGTCGGTCTTCTTCCAGCCACTGCATCAAGTTGTTGATCAGCGTCGTCGGATTTTCCTTGGCCAAGCCATCCAGTAACGGCTTCGGCACCTCCCACCACGGCCAATCCTTTACCTTCGGCACAACCCGCGTCCCAACCTCCAGCGACTGCCCATTAATCAGATACCGCTCAAACATCGGCAGCACTTCCCCAGCCTTCTCCCCCAACCCATGCAGAATCGGATAGATATGCCGCCCATCCCAAAACCGGAAAAACACCTCGGTCCCATCCGGCATCTTCACCTGCGTCAGGCTGCGCAGATGCTCGAACACTTCGTTCGGTTCCGAACGCGACACCGCCAGCCAGCCCCAATCGAGGGCATCGGTTTCAGCGATCCACGGCAGGAACGCCGAGTTCGGTTTGAGCTCGGTGACGTAGGGCATCACCGGTTGCCAGGTGGAGTAGGGCGTGCCGCCCCATATCGGCAGGAGCTGGGCGGTAGGCTCGGTCAGGTAGAGATTTTTCAGCGCGTCGGAATCACTCGCCGCACTAATAACCAGATACAAACGCTCGCCAGTCTGCAACGGCTGTTGCGCCAGCCAATCCTTGGGCGTAATTCGATCAGATGGCACAGGCACCTGCCTTGCATTTTTCGCATTCTTCGCAGAACGGCGCGTTACGTTTGAGGGTGTTGATCTGGGCCGGGGTCAGGACCTGGCCAGCCTTGTCGGCGTCGGCCTGTTTCAGGATGCCGGGCATCAGCGGGGCGGCGCCGGTGCCGCTGCCGGGGCTGCCGCCGGAGTTCATGTTGATCACCGGGCCGCTCAGGGTGACGCCGCCGGCGTCGATCTTGATGAAGCTGCCGCCGCCGATCAGAGTCAGCTCGCTGCCGGCTTCCATCACCACCTTCATGCCGCTGCTGAGGTGGATTTCCTGGCCGGCGTCGATGAACTGGCCAGTACCGATCTTGATGTGCTGATTGACGCCCACGGTCAGGTGGTCGTTAGCGCGGGTTTCGACTTTGCGGTCGGCGTAGACGGTGTGGTGTTCTTCGGCCTTGAATTCCGTGTAGCTGTTCTTTTCGACGGTGTCGTGGCGTTCGTTGCCGACGCGGATTTTCTGGTCGTGCTCGATGTTTTCGTCCCAGTCGCGCTGGGCGTGCAGGTAGATCTGCTCCTGACCTTTTTTGTCTTCGATGCGCAGTTCGTTGTAGCCGCCACCGCCCATTGAGCTGAGGGTCTTGAAGGTGCTGCGGGTCTTGTTCGCCGGCAGCTCATACGGGACGGTGTTTTCCTTGTGGTACAGGCAGCCGCTGATCAGCGGTTGATCGGGGTCGCCTTCAAGGAAGGTGACCAGCACTTCCATGCCGATACGCGGGATGGCGATGCCGCCGTACTGGGCGCCGGCCCAGGCGCTGGAGACGCGCAGCCAGCAACTGGTCTTGTCGTCGGCCTGGCCTTCGCGGTCCCAGTGGAACTGCACTTTGACACGGCCGTACTGGTCGCAATGGATCTCTTCGCCTTTCGGGCCGGTGACCACGGCGCTCTGGCTGCCGAGGATGCGCGGTTTCGGGTGGCGCAGGGGCGGGCGGTTCGGCACGTCCCACGGCGTGGCCTGGAAGCGGTTGCGGTAGCCCTGGTGAAAATCGTCTTTCAGCGCGGTGGTGTCGCTGGTCACCGACTCTTCGAGCACTTGCGGCTGCTTGCCTTCGTGGAGGACTTCGGTCAGCAACCAGAGGTCATTCCATTTGGCTTTCGGGTGCGCGGTCAGGGCGAGGAAGTGGCCGCTGACCAGCAACGGTTGATCACTCTTGCCTTCAGCCAACTGGAAGTCGCTGCGATGACGTTCGAGGGCGCGTTTGGCCAGGTGTTTGCCGCGCTCGCGGTCGACGAAGCGGCCCGGGTAGTCGTAATCTTCAAGGTCGGGCAGGGCGTCGCCACGGTTCTCGCTTTCGAGGGTGAGGCGCGGTTTTTCGAAGTCGTAATCGCGGCGGGTGGTGCGGCTGGTGCGGGTTTCCAGGCGCAGGTCGAAACGCTTGATCACCGGGTCGCTGGCGACCATGCCGGAGTCTTGCTGATAGGCCACAGGCTTGAGTTTCGGGAATACCGTCTGGTCATCGCCGAACACCAGTTTGTGCGCCGTCGCCGTGTGCTGGAAGTGGTAGTGAATACCTTCTTCCTCGCACAGGCGCTGGATGAAATGCAGGTCCGATTCATCGTACTGCACGCAGTAGATGCGCTCGGGATAGATCGAACCAGTCTTGAACTCGTAGGCGTTGCTTTGAATGCCGTGCTCTTCGAGGACCATGCCGATGATTTTCGGTACGGTGAGGTTCTGGAAGATGCGTTGGTTGACGCGATGCGCGAGGTAAGACAATTGCGGACGCAGGGTCACTGAATAACGGGTCAGGCGTTTGCCCGAGTCACCTTGCGCGGCGCGGTAGATCTGGCCGTGGATGCCGCTGCCGTCGGGCGACAGTTGCAGGAAGGCCGGTTTGTGCAACAGGGTTTCGAGGTCCAGCGACGGCTGCTCACTGACCAGCTCCACCTCGAAGACAAAAGGCTGGCTGATGGCTTCCCGACCGGTGAGGGTAAACACCTGGAAATCGGCGGAAAGACCTTCGATGGTCAGGGCAAAGTGGGTTTCATTGGCCGGCGCGAACATCCCTTGTTCCTCGTGCTGTACAGCGGCGTTCGTCGACGACCGCAAAGCGGCTCAACGTACGCGAAATTCTGGAGGGGCGTAAACAACATCGACCAGCAGAGCTGGCCGATGCTTGTAACGATCAGCCGTAATTAAACGACTGGAGCACGCCAGTCATCGGAACCCGAAGTACCGGATACTTCGTGGGTCCAGGTGATTTTGCGGTAGGTGAACTGCACTTCTTCCAGGTGGGTGAAGTGCGAGTTGCCTGGATCCTGGCAGTTGTGCATTTTGTTGTTGATGGCGACGATGATCGCGTCTTCCAGTTTGGTGGTGTAGTAGTGCTCTTGGGTGCCTTGAGCAGAAGTACGGAACCACTGGATAACGATTTCGCTCATGCGCTCGCCGGAGGTCAGAGCGGCTTGCAGCAGAGGCGAAGCTTTGTCGTAGACCTTGGTGATCACAACTGGCTTGTGAACGCGCTGACCGGTTGGCTGACCGGATTGTGGGTCACGCGGGATGATCACGTCGTGGCTGAAAGCCTGAACCATAACCTGGTCTTCGTGGCCTTCCTGGTAGGTGTTGCCTACGGAGTCAGCGGTGAAAGCGCCTGCAGTGATCAGGCCTTGTTTTTCGCCGGTAACCGACATGTACGCTGGTGTTGCCATGGGGTGCTCTCCTTGCGGAATAATTTAAGGTGCCCGGGAGGCGAAATCGCCCGGTGGGTGCCTGACTGTTATCAAGGAGCGTGCCAACAATTGTGGCAGCCATACGGGCCGGGGTGTTTGACTGATTTTTCAGGCGCTTGTGCGAAATAAAGCGCTCGCCCAATGCAAAAGTGCGCAAGAAGTTGCGCAGTACTGCGCAACTTCTTGCGCACTTGGCTGCAGGCCTTGTGCGACGTGGCTCTCAGCGGTTTTATCAGGCTTTTTTACAAAACAAGTGCGCAACTTCTTGCGCACAATGGCCACACGCCATCATTTGGTCGAGGCGGCTGCTTAAAACTTTTAGATCAAAAGATCGCAGCCTTCGGCAGCTCCTACATTTGGAATGCATTTTCCCTGTAGGAGCTGCCGAAGGCTGCGATCTTTTGATTTTTCAACGCGCGAATTGGATGAGGCATTCCTCGATCGAACGCTGCTGCGTCGCGGCATACAACCCCAACTCATCAATGGTTGCGCGCCCCAGAGCCTGTTCGAAGGCCTGCCGATTGGAGTGCTCGCCATAGTGCGCCTGCGCCGCGTCCCCAAGGTTCGACTGAAAAATCCCCGCCGCACTCACCGGCAGGAAATCTTCGTACACCAACGGTTCCGCTTTCACATAACCATCGCGTAACAAGTCCTCCAGAGACGACTGCCCAAGTCCTCCAGCAGCCAGACCTTTTTCCGTGGCGAAATAGCGAAAGTACGCCAACTCTTGTTCACGCATGCCTTCGACACTGTCAGGAAATTCGCCAAAGTGTTGAGCCATCAGCGCGTTGTAGCGTGCGCCATTGCCCTCGTTGGGGAAGTCACCGAGTTCATCGCGCGCGGCGTTGAGCAAGCGGTCGTACAGCGTCCGGCCTTTTGGCGTGAGTGCCGCGCCGCGCTGTTCGATTTCGCCGAATCGCGCGCTGTGGCTACCACGGGTTTGGTTTTGATCAGTGAAGGCGATCGGCTCGTCCAGCGCCTTGAAACTGGTCTGGCGCAAGAGGATCGGGCATTGCCGGCGCGGCGGGCCTTCGATGACCGCTTTCGGGGTGATGCCATGGGCCGGCATCTGTTCCTGCACGCGGTCGATGTCCAGCGTGCGCGGCGTCAGGTGGTTGATGTGCGGGCCTTTGAACGCCACCACGTCGGCGATCAAGCGGTGTTGGGCGCTTAAAGTCTGGTATTGCGCGGCAGTAACCGTGGCGCTGTGATGCCAGCGAAAGGTTTCCAGTGCCTGCAGGACGAATGCCTCGGCCTCGCTTTCATTCAGTCCGCCTGCGGTTTCAGCTTGCGCGATCAAGCGTAATGCCTCCGGGGTAAAGATCGAACGCTGGGCCAGCACGGATTCGGCGAAGGCGCGTAGCTGCGGATCTTCAATCAACTCCAGGCGCAACAACGACGTAAACACTCGAAACGGGCTGACTTGCAGCGCGTCCTCATGCACTGCGCGAAAAGCCGTGGAATGCACCGGTACGCCCGCCGGGGTCAGGTCGTAATAACCCACCGGCTGCATGCCCATCACCGCAAACAAGCGGGCGAGGGTGGCCAGTTCGGTGGCGGTGCCGACGCGGATGGCGCCATGGCGCTCCATGTCCAACCGTTGGATTTCGCCGGTGCTGTCGAGCTGCCGGGCGATATCCGGTTGACGTGCAAGCACTTCGCGGTTGGTCTGTTCCACCAACTCCATCAGCGCGCCGTACAACGGCACTTCTTCGCGGTACATGTCGGACATCGCTTTGGAGAAGCGTTGGCGGATCAGGTTGGGGCTGACGAACGGCTGCACGGTCATGAAAAAAATTCCTGCCACGGTCACGGAATGGATGAGTGAAAAGATCGCAGCCTTCTCGCACGCGGGCAAACGAAGAATCCTACGAACTTCATTCTGCCAACGACTGATCCACCAGTTCGATCCAGTGCATCACCCGCGTGCGTCCGGCACTGGCCAGATGGCTCTGGCAGCCAACGTTGGAAGTGACGATCAGCTCAGGGCGGCCACTCTCCAGCGCATTGAGGCGGTTGTCGCGCAGTTGCCGGGCCAGCACCGGTTGCGTCAGCGAATAGGTGCCCGCCGAGCCGCAGCACAAATGGCCGTCGGGCACGGCGGTAAGATTGAAACCCAGGCGCGTCAGCACAGCTTCCACTGCGCCGCCCAGTTTCAACGCGTGCTGCAAAGTGCATGGGCAATGCACGGCAATCCGCCGTTCAGTGGCGGCGCAGATCTGTTCGAGCGGTTCCTGCGCGAGTACCTGCACCAGATCCAGCGTGCGCTCGCTGATTGCCCGGGCCTTGGCCGCATACAGCGGATCGTCTGCCAGCAAATGTGCGTAATCCTTGATGAATGCGCCGCAACCGCTGGCGGTCTGCACAATTGCTTCTGCACCGTTTTGCAGGTGCGGCCACCAGGCATCGATGTTCTGCCGCGCGCGGTCGAGGCCTTTGGCTTGCGCGTCGAGGTGATAGTCCAATGCGCCGCAACACCCGGCCTCGGCCACCGGGGTGACACTGATGCCCAAGCGATCCAGCACCCGCGCCGTGGCGTCATTGGTATTTGGCGACAACCCCGGTTGTACGCAGCCTTCAAGCAACAACACCCGCCGGGCATGCCGAGGGGCAGGGCGCGAGCCGTTAACCGGCAAGTGCTGCGGCAATTTGCTTTCAAGCAAGCGCGGCAACAGCGGCCGAAACGTCGTGCCCACCCGCAACAAGCCTTTGAACAACCCTGAATTCGGCGCCAATGCGCGCAAACCCTCGCGCAACAGACGTTGCGCCGCCGGACGTGGCACCGCGTGATCGACCACCGCGCGGCCAATGTCGAGCAGGTTGTGATAGTCGACGCCGGACGGGCAGGTGGTTTCGCAGTTGCGGCACGACAGGCAGCGGTCCAGATGCAGTTGCGTCTGTGCCGTCGCCGGTGCGCCTTCGAGCACTTGTTTGATCAGGTAGATGCGCCCGCGCGGGCCATCCAGTTCATCACCGAGCAATTGATAGGTCGGACACGTCGCGTTGCAAAAACCGCAGTGCACGCAGGTGCGCAGAATCTTTTCCGCCTCGGCGGCACGGGGCAGTTGTCGCGATTGTTCGCTGAGGGTGGTTTGCATGGCTAGAACTCCGCGTACATCCGCCCGGGGTTGAACAGCCCTTGCGGGTCGAGTTGCACCTTGAGTTGTCGGTGATAACGCAGCAGTGTCGCGGGCAATGGCTGAAACGGCGAATTGCTGGCGCCATGGCTGAAACAGGTAGCGTGGCCGCCCAGTTCCTGCGCGAGAATGTGGATGTGCGCCGCGTCGGATTTCAGCCAGCGTTGCGCGCCGGCCCAGTCGATCAGTTGCTCGCCGGGCAGATCCAGTGGCCCGAGATTGTTCGGCAACGACAAGCGCCACAGCGGCAAACCTTCGTTGAAAAACGCTAGACGTTGTTCATTCAGATCCCGCCAGAACCCTGAATCTAGCGGCTCACCACCGAGTCGTTGATGCGCCGCCGTCACTGAACCTTCGCCGCCCTCAAGCCGCAGATACAGGCTCTGGCCATCGTGACAAGCGGCACTGATCGGTAGCGGTTGCTGACCCCATTCGGCAAGCTTGGCCAGTGCCCTCGCGCAGTCCATGTCGAGGCGAATGCTCAGGCACTGCCGTGGTTTCGGCAGGACTTTCAGCGACACTTCGGTGAGCACGCCGAGGCAGCCGTAACTGCCGGCCATCAGCCGCGACAGGTCATAACCGGCGACGTTTTTCATCACTTCGCCGCCGAAACGCAGGTGCTGACCGAGGCCGGTGATCACCCGCGTGCCGAGGACAAAGTCGCGCACCGAGCCAGACCACGGCCGCCGAGGCCCGGACAACCCCGTGGCGATCATGCCGCCGACGGTGGCGCCTTCGCCGAATGCCGGCGGCTCGCACGGCAGCATTTGTCCGGCAGCGTCCAGCACCGCCAGCAGCTCGGACAGAGGCGTGCCGGAGCGCGCCGTGATCACCAGTTCGGTCGGCTCGTAACGGACGATGCCGCAATGGGCGCGGGTGTCGAGTACTTCGCCGGCGACCTCGCGGCCGAGAAACGCTTTGCTGTTGCCGCCCTGAATTTTCAGCGGCGTGGCATTGGCCCGCGCTTCGTTGACCTGATCAAGCAGGGCGCTGGCGGCGTCGACATCGGCCATCAGAAACGCTCCAGTTCGGGGAATGGCAATTGCCCGGCGTGAATATGCATCGCGCCGAATTCGGCGCAGCGGTGCAGGGTCGGAATGTTCTTGCCGGGGTTGAGCAGGCCTTTTGGGTCGAACGCAGCTTTTACAGCATGGAACAGGCTTAGTTCGTCGCTGTTGAACTGCGCACACATCTGGTTGATTTTCTCGCGGCCGACGCCGTGTTCGCCGGTGATGCTGCCGCCGACCTGCACGCACAGTTCGAGGATCTTGCCGCCCAAGGCTTCGGCGCGGTGCAGCTCGCCCGGTTGATTGGCGTCGAACAGAATCAGCGGGTGCATGTTGCCGTCGCCGGCATGGAACACGTTGGCCACGCGCAAACCGTATTCTTCGCCGAGGCGGGCGATACCTTGCAGGACCCCGGGCAATTCGCGGCGCGGGATGGTGCCGTCCATGCAGTAATAGTCCGGTGACAAACGGCCGATTGCCGGGAAAGCATTTTTGCGCCCGGCCCAGAACCGCACGCGCTCGGCTTCGTCGCTGGCCTGACGCACTTCGGTGGCGCCGGCCGCGGTCATGACCTCGCGCACCCGTTGGCAATCGTCGTGGACATCGGCTTCGACACCGTCGAGTTCGCACAGCAGAATCGCCTCGGCATCGACCGGGTAACCGGCGTGAATGAAGTCTTCGGCTGCGCGAATGGCGAGGTTGTCCATCATCTCCAGACCACCGGGAATGATCCCCGCCGCAATGATTTCGGCGACCGCGCGGCCGGCCTTTTCCACTGAATCGAAACTGGCCAGCAGGACTTTCGCGACTTGCGGTTTGGGCAGCAGTTTGACCGTGACTTCGGTGATGATCCCCAGCAGACCTTCGGAACCGGTGAACAACGCGAGCAAATCGAAACCCGCTGAATCGAGGGCATCCGAACCAAGGGTCAGGCGTTCGCCTTCGATGGTCAGTACTTCGATTTTCAGCAGGTTGTGCACGGTCAATCCGTACTTGAGGCAATGCACACCGCCGGCGTTTTCGGCGACGTTGCCGCCGATCGAGCAGGCGATCTGCGACGATGGATCCGGCGCGTAATACAGGCCGAAGGTTGCGGCCGCTTGGGAGATCGCCAGATTGCGCACTCCCGGTTGAACCCGCGCAGTGCGGGCGGCAGGGTCGATGTGCAGAATATTATTGAAGCGCGCCATCACTAACAGCAGGCCCTGTTCCAGCGGCAAGGCACCGCCGGACAACCCGGTGCCGGCACCACGGGCAACCACCGGGACGTTTTTCTCATGGCAGAGTTTGAGCAGGGTTTGCACTTGCTCAAGTCGACGGGGCAGGGCAACCAGCATCGGCGTGGTGCGGTAGGCGGAGAGGCCGTCGCATTCGTAGGGTTTGAGTTCTTCTTCGCGCCACAAAATGTCGAGGTCAGGCAGCGCTTGCTGCAGGGCCTTGAGCAACTCAGTCTTGTTCACCTGCGGCAACGGGCCGTCGAGGCGTTCGTCATAAAGAATATTCATCTAAACCTCAGACCTCGTCACTTTGTAGGAGCTGTCGAGTGAAACGAGGCTGCGATCTTTTGATCTTGTTTTTAAAAAGCAAAATCAAAAGATCGCAGCCTTCGGCAGCTCCTACACAGGATGTGTTGCGTATCATTTCTGGCTTCCGAGGAATTCCCGATACAGGCGCGCAGTATTCCCCGGCTGTTCAACCATCGGCATGTGCCCGACGTGATCCCAGACATCCACACGCAAATTGGCGATACCCTTGCTCCACACCGGCACGCTGCTGACATCGATCAGCCGATCCTTGCGCCCCCAGAGCAACAGCGCCGGGCATTTGATGTCGGGCAGTTTCGGCTCCATCGGCGGGCTGGCGCGAAAATCGCGGAAGATCTCTTCCAGTTCATCGCGTTGTTGTTCGTAGCGCTGGGCGATGGCGTCCAGCACCAGGTTCGGCACCCACGGTGGCGACTCCATGGTCATCGCGTAAAACTGGCGAAATTCTTCCCGCGAGTTGATCAGAAACGGGTTATGCCCGCGCGCCAGATGCCGCTCCATGTCGCTGACCTCGGGCGCGGTGACGCCCGCCGGGTCGATCAATGCCACCGAAGCGATGCGGTCGGGATAAGTCGCCGCCAGCCACGCGGCGATGTAGCCGCCCATCGAGTTGCCGATCACATGGACTTTCTCCACGCCGCAGACGTCGAGCAACTGGATCATGCGCTTGGCCTGCAACGGAATGTCATAACCGCCGCCAGCCTTGAAGCCGGTTTCACCATGGCCGGCGAGGTCCGGGATGATCACCCGATACTGGCGCACGAAATGCCGGGAAAAGCGCAGCCACAGGTTCTTCTCGGCGCTGTAGCCATGCAGCATCAGAATCGCGCTGGCCGCTTCGTACGGCCCGCCCTGCCAGGTCGAGACAGTCATCTCGGCGATCGGCACTTCGATCTTGTGCAATTTGTACAACTTGGCCTCGATGGCCATGTTCAGGTCGTACAGCCAATGACCGACCGCCGGATAACTCAACCAGCTCCAGGCCACGAAAACCGCGAGGGCGACAAACAGCAAAAGCATCGACGTCTTCCTTTTACGTGTTCAGGACAGAATGTGGTCGGCCGGTTTCAGCGCCCGGGTCAAGCGGTGATAGCTGAAACTGAAGCCGGGAAACATCGCGATCACATGACCGCTCTTGCTTTGATACCAACTGTGGCAACCACCGGACTTCCAGACCGTGCGCTGCATCTCCCGATGAATCATCTCAGTGTAGGTACGTTCCGCTTCACGGCGCACTTCAATGCTGCGCAGGCCTTTGGCCTGCACGGTGCGGATGCAGTCGAGGATGTAGTTCATCTGTGATTCGATGATGAACAGCGCCGAGGTATGCCCGATGCCGGTGTTGGGGCCGGTGACGATAAACAGGTTGGGGAAGTCCGGCAGGCTGGTGCCCAGATACGCGCGCGGGTATTGCGCCCAGACATCTCTGAGTTGCACGGCGTTTTTTCCGCTGACCGGGTAGGAAATCACCCCGTCGGTGGCGTCGTAACCGGTCGACCAGACGATCAGATCAACGTCGATGTGCTGACCGTCCTGAGTGTTAATCCCGGTTTCGTCGATGGACGCAATGCCTTGCTCGCGGGTATGCAAGGTGACATTGGCGCGACTCAGCGCCGGGTAATAGGTGCTGGAAACCAGCACCCGTTTGCAGCCAATGGTGAAGTCCGGGGTGAGTTTTTCTCGCAGCAGCGGGTCCGGCACCTGGCGTTTGAGAAAACGCAGGGCGTGCTGCTGGACCATGTGAATCGCCGCTTTTGAATATTTGAAGGCGATGACCCGGGTTTCGAATTGCCAGTAAATCAGCCAGCGCAATAATTTGTAGGCGGGTTTCAGACCGAGCAGCCAGCGTTGCAGCGGTCCGAACTGACGATCGGCGCGGGGCAGCACCCAATGCGGTGTGCGTTGAAACACGTGCAGTTGCTCGACCTGTTCCGCAATGGCTGGAATCACTTGCACCGCACTGGCACCGCTACCAACGATGGCCACGCGTTTATCGCGATAGTCGTAGCTGTGATCCCAGTTGTTTGTATGAAAAGTCTTGCCTTGAAAGCGATCCTGGCCGGGAAAGTGTGGGATGACCGGTTGGCTCAATGGCCCGGTGGCATTGATCAGGAACTGCGCATAAAAGGTGCCTTTGCTGGCGGTGTGCACGGCCCAGCGTTTTTCCGTGTCGTCCCATTCGACACGCTCGACATCGGCTTGCAACTCTACGCGCTCGCGCAAACCGAATTGCTCGATGACATGCTCGGTGTAGCGCTGCAGTTCGGCCTGCCCGGCGAACATCTGCGACCAGCGGTACGGCGCGAACGACAGCGAATACAGCGGCGACGGCACGTCCACCGCCGCGCCGGGGTAGGTGTTCTGGCACCAGGTGCCGCCAAAGAAGTCCCGTCGCTCCAGCAGGCGAAAATCGTCGATTCCGGCTTTTAGCAGGTTGACCGCAGCACATTGACCGCCAAAACCGCTGCCGATGATCAACACGAGATAGGTGTGCATGGGCCTCCTTCTTATAGTTGTTTTTCCATTTTGCTCCTTTCATGTATAGCCAAATATTTGCACTGTGCGCGGCCCTGATGTCGCTCTATTCAGCCCGCTGGCCGGTGATGGCTATTTAACGTCGCCCTGTTAGACTTCCAGCACATCCGTCCTGCGGTGTGCGTGATCGAGGTCCTTATGGGAAATACCGGAGGAAAGGGACTTTCATTGGCCAGGAGGCTTTATACATCGCGCATCCTCGGGTTGATTCTGGGGCTCGTGTGCGTGAGCGTGGCGATGTACTCGCTCGATCCGCCGCTGTGGGTCTGGGCACTGATGTTCTTCAACGGCCTGGTCTGGCCGCATCTGGCGTTTCAATGGGCACGCCGCGCCCGGGTTCCTTACCACGCTGAACACCGCAATCTGTTGATCGACGCCTTTTTCGGCGGCTTTTGGCTTGCCGCCATGCATTTCAATCCGTTGCCCACTGCCACGACCATTTCGATGATGGCGATGAACAACGTCGCCATCGGTGGTTCACGTTTTCTATTGGCAGGCACTGCGGCGCAGTTGCTCGGGGTCGGCGTCGGGCTGGTGGTGTTTGCTCCGGCATTCATTCCGCAGACCACCCCTGCGCAAATGTACGCCTGCTTCCCGTTACTGCTGCTGTACCCGTTGGCGCTGGGCTGGATCTGCTTTCGCCAGGCCTACACCCTCGGTCGACATAAACGCGAACTGCTGGCCCTGAGCCGCACCGACAGCCTGACCGGGCTGCTTAACCACGGCGCCTGGAAGGATCAACTGGAGATTGCTTTTCAGCGCTGCAAGCGGCAGAAGCAGGGCGCGGCGATTGCGCTGATCGACATCGACCACTTCAAGGCGATCAACGACACTTACGGCCACGTCGCGGGCGACATCGTGTTGCGCCAGTTGAGCAAGTTACTTAAACAAAACCTGCGGGCGACAGACGTTGCCGGGCGTTATGGCGGTGATGAGTTCTGCGTGATTTTGCCGGATCTGCCGCTGTTCAATGCCGCGCAGGCGATGGAGGCGTTGCGCGAGCGCTTCGCAATTCTCGGTTATGAGCAGAACCCGGCGTTGAAGGTCAGCTTGAGCATCGGCCTGGCGGCGTACGATCCGGCGCATGCCGACGCGACACGCTGGCTCAATGATGCCGATCAGGCGTTGTACGAGGCCAAGGCGAGCGGGCGTAACCGGGTGATTTGCAATTGCGATGACAAGCCGCGGCGGACATTGCTGGATTCGGTCTGAGCTTTGACCCCAATCCCCTGTAGGAGTGAGCCTGCTCGCGATAGCGTTGTGTCAGTCACCATCAATGTCACTGACAGAGTGCTATCGCGAGCAGGCTCACTCCTACAAATTTGTTCGGTGTCGGTCTGGGAGATGTCGCATTCGGTGTAGAGCCTCGCGCCGATGTCGGGTACGGTTAAATCCCCTCCGACGCGAAACAAGGATCGCTTCATGACGTTCTCATTTTCTCGCTCCCTGCTGGCCGCCAGCCTCGGCCTGTCTCTCGCTTTCTCCGCTGCCCACGCCTTCGCCGAACCGCATAAACAAGTGCTCGCCGATGCCGAGCAATACCAGCCAGAAGCGCTGAAACTGCTGGAGCGACTGGTCAATATCGACTCCGGTTCCGGCTATGAACCGGGCCTCAAGCAAGTCAGCGACATCGCCATCGATGAACTGAAAAAACTCGGCGCGACCATCGAACTGGTGCCGAACACGCCGGAAAAATCCAACCATGTACTGGCGACGCTGAAAGGCACCGGCAAGGCAAAAATCCTGCTGATGGCGCACATGGATACGGTGTTCAAGGAAGGTTCGGCGGCCGAGCGGCCATTCCACATCAAGGACGGTCGCGCTTACGGGCCGGGGGTGATGGATGACAAGGGCGGCATCGTCGCCGGGATCTATGCACTGAAAGTCCTGAAAAACCTCGACTTCAAAGACTATGCGCAAATCACCTTCCTGCTCGACGCCAGCGAAGAAACCGGCTCGGAAGTCGCCACCGACCTGATCAAGAAAACCGCCAAACAGCACGACGTGACCCTCAACCTTGAGCCGGGCCGCCCGGCTGATGGCTTGGTGGTGTGGCGCAAGGGCAGCGCGACGGCGCTGGTCGAGGTCAAGGGCAAAGCCGCGCACGCCGGTGTCGCCCCGGAACTGGGGCGCAATGCTGCGATGGAGGCTGCGCACCAGATTCTGCAACTGGGCAAACTCGGCGATGAGGCGAAGAAAACCACCATCAACTTCACTGTGCTCAAGGCCGGTGACCGCACCAACGTGATTCCCGATCAAGCCACGGCCAAGGCTGACGTGCGCGCGGCGGTGCCGGAGGAGTTCGACCGGATCGAGAAGGATCTGGCGCGGGTGTCGCAGGACAAGCTGATTGCTGAGACGGAAGTGAAGACTTCGTTGCAACGCGGGCTGCCACCTATGCCGCAGACGCCTGAGTCGGACCGTCTGATGGCCATGGCCCAAGGGATTTACGGCGAGATTGGCCGCAAGTTGACGGAGGAGGGCAGTGGCGGCGCGGCGGATGCGAGTTTGTCCGCCGGGGTTGGCACGCCGACGCTGGATGGCTTCGGGATTGTTGGCGGCAATATTCACACGCCGGAGGAGTACGCCGAAGTGGCGAGTGTGGCGCCGCGGATTTATTTGTTGTCGCGGATGATTATGGAGTTGGCCAAGCCGCGGTGAAGGGGGGATCGTTCCCACGCTCTGCGTGGGAATGATCATTAAGCCGCGGTGAGGTGGTTTGCGGTGTGATGAGGTCGGCGGGGTGCCAGATAAATCGGCCCCTCACCCTAACCCTCTCCCAGAGGGAGAGGGGACTGACCGTGTTGTTTGTGATTAACACGGCGGCCTGAAAGATCAGCTTGAACTCAAAGTCGGATTCAGCGCGGTCTCTCACGTCGGCGTAAATCCATGGCATCCCCCAATCAGTCCCCTCTCCCTCTGGGAGAGGGCTAGGGTGAGGGGCTTTTGTGGGAAAAGTGGAAGGCGCGGACGGCGTACAACTTTCCAAGACGTTTCCTACAACGTACCCTGTTGCCGCATTTCGGTATCGACCCCTATAGTTCGGGCTCGCGGAAAAACACCGCGAACGACCTTGGCCGGTCGATACAGAGACGTACAGTCTGCCCAACATATTCAGTCGATGTTTGTCTGTGATGTTGTGTTATGGCGGCTGTGCGTGGGACACCTTCGGGTGTGCCGGTTCCTGTATCCGGTCGGCCAACCCGCGTACGGCTGCCACCTTCCTCGTTTGGCCGCGACTGGTGGTAGCTCTCTCAATACAGGAGTTATACCAATGTGTGATCAAGTAATGCCCCGCTTCCTCCCCATC
The DNA here is from genome assembly GCF_949767845.1 of Pseudomonas sp. IT-232MI5. Lineage (NCBI taxonomy): Bacteria > Pseudomonadati > Pseudomonadota > Gammaproteobacteria > Pseudomonadales > Pseudomonadaceae > Pseudomonas > Pseudomonas sp. IT-232MI5. The sequence goes on along the minus strand of NZ_CATKQE010000022.1, from coordinate 322,823 downwards.
GACACCTACGACGCCGAATCCCCGGTGCTCTTCCTCAATACCCACTCAGAACTCAGCGACATGGCCGCCTGTGCGATGCACCGGTTTGTGGTCGTGCGCGATCTGGCCGACACCTTTGCCAGTCTCAACCTCAAGGGCATTTCCGATTGTGATCTGACACGGGTGACCAGCGCGGTGCATCTGTTGATGCGCGAGGGCTGTGCGATTCTGAATGTGATTCAGGCGCGGGCGGTGCAGCGGGAGGAGGCTTACAAGACGCCGGTTTAGCGGTGTAGCGGCTGTTGCTATCGCGAGCAGGCTCACTCCTACAGTAGATCTTCAGTGCACACAGTATTTGTGTTCAACACTATCAATTGTAGGAGTGAGCCTGCTCGCGATGGCGTCAGCCCGGCCAACCCATCACTCCTTGACGCTCATGTATTCCTTGGCCCAGAGAATGTATTCCTCCGGCTGGGTATAGGTGTGCGTCAGTTCAGTAGCGCTTAGATCTGAAGCCTGGGTAAAGATCTGCCGCTGTTCGCGCAGGCTGTCATACGTCGCTTTGATCGCCGCAAAATAAGCACCATGGCCATCGATGGTCACACGCACACCGAGTTCGGCCAAACGTTTGTCATCGCGCAACGCCGGGTTGCCGTAGGTCACCAGCATCAGCGGCACGGTCAGGTGTTCGGCGATTTGTTCAAGCTGATCGAAATCCTGAATTCCGACCATGCAGATGCCGTCAGCCCCGGCCGCCTGATATTGGCGAGTGCGGCTGATGATTTCCTGATTTGGCAGGATGCCGGCGTTGGTACGGGCGATGATCGCCATTTCCGTATCAACCCGGGCTTCCAGCGCCGCGCGGATCTTGCCGACGCCTTCGGCAACGGTGATCAAGTCGGTGGATTTGCGCCCGAATTGGGCCGGCAGCAAGGTGTCTTCGATGGTCAGGGCGGCGACGCCGGCGCGTTCCAGTTCAACGATGGTGCGCATCACGTTGAGGGCGTTGCCGTAGCCGTGGTCGGCGTCGGCGATCACTGGCAATTGGGCGACGCGGCCGATGCGGGTGGCCTGTTCGGCGAACTCGCTGAGGGTGATCAGGGCAAAGTCCGGGGCACCCAGCACCTGCAACGAGGCCACGGAACCGCCGAGGATCCCCACTTCAAAACCGAGGTCAGCGGCAATCCGCGCGGACATCGGATCGAACACCGAAGCCGTGTGATAGCAGGTGTCGGAAGCCAGCAGTTGACGGAAGTTACGGCGCAAATCTTGATGGGAAAGCCTGGTCATACGAGTTCCACCAATACAAAGGAATGGAAAGGCTTGAACAAAGGTGTCAACGCCGAAGAATGAAAAGGCTATCACGCGAATGGGTCAATGATCATGACGAATTTGCAAGGGACAGGATGTCGCGGACGCTTTTGCTGAAAGGATTTACCTTTTTGCGGTGGTGACCGTCAGGCCGCCACCGCCTGTTGCTGTTGATTGGGCAGCATCGCCGCCCGTACCGAATTGCCCGGTTGCAGTTGCAGGCGCTTGGCGGTGAGGCGGTCGATCACCAGGCTGCTACCGACACGGCGGGCGCGGGCGACGGTGATGCGGCAGTTTTCCAGACGGCGGTTGTGAATCAGCCACAGCGGCGCCTGTTCATCCGGACTTCCGAGGCTCAGGGTCAACTCGACGCTTTCGCGCACGGTGCGAATACTGCGCACCGGCGCTTCGATTACCGGGCCGCCGTCGAAGATGTCGATGTAGCCTTTGTGGGTGAAGCCTTCGGCCTGGAGGATTTTCAGCGCCGGCTCGGTATTCGGGTGTGCCTGGCCGATCACCGCCTGGGCCTGTTCGGTGAGCATGCAGGTGTACAGCGGCTGGCGCGGCATCAGTTCGGCGATGAACGATTTGTTGCCAAGTCCTGACAAGTGATCGGCATGGCTGAAGTCCATTTGAAAGAAATGCCGGCCCAGGCTGTCCCAGAACGGCGAACAACCGTGTTCATCGGCACTGCCGCGCAGTTCGGCAATCATCTTCTCGCCGAACAGGTGCGGGAACTCAGCAACGAACAGCAACCGCCCCAGCGACAGCAGGCGGCCATTGCTGCCGTGGCGCTGATCATGGCCGAGAAACAGCGAGCACAGCTCCGATTGGCCGGTCAGTTCGTTGTTGAGAAACAGTGTCGGGATCTGCCGTTGAATGCCCAGATCCGGCGCCGAACTCACGGTCAACCCGACCCGATAGTTGTACCAGGGCTCGCGCAGGCCGACCGCCCCGGCCAGGGCGCTGACGCCGACCACGCGCATGTCGTCGTCCTCGAGTACAAACAGATAGTCCGCGTCGGCTCGTTCGACTTGTTCGGCGAACGCCCGCTGTGCCCAGCGGACCCGGTGGGACAGGCGATCTTCGTTGGCCGGCAGGGTGGTGAACCCCGGGCCGGCCTGTTGCACCAGCGCCATCAAGGCTGGCAGGTCGCTGACTTTGACCGGGCGGACAATCATGCTGGAACTCCTTCTGCGCGCCTGTTCGGGCACTGTCGTTGGCTGCGCAACCGCGCGGGTTTCACAGGGCAATCAGCCGGATCGGGCTGCCATCGGTCACGTTCAGCGCCGCGCACATTGCGGGGGTGAGGGCCAGCGGTTGATCGGGTTGATAATCGAGTTCGGCCATGATCGCGCGAAAGCCGTGCAGTGCGTCGTTGCTCAGCAGGTACCGGCCACGGCCATCGATCTGTGGCTGCTGTTGCACAGTTGCAGTCTGGCTGCGCGCTATCGAACGAATGTTGGCGGTACGCGCATACAGGGTCGGGCCGGCGTCGAACAGGTCGATGTAGCTGTTGGTTTCGAAGCCTTCACGCGCAAGGATGTCGAATGCTTCCTGACCGTCCGGGTGAATGCGACCGATGCAATCCTGCGCGGCTTGCGGCAGCATTGGCACGTAAATCGGGTATTGCGGCATCAGTTCGGCGAGAAAGGTGCGGCTCTGCAACCCGCACAGCCGTTCGGCTTCCGCGTAGGGCAGGTCGAAGAAGTGTTTGCCCAGTGCATCCCAGAACGGCGAATGGCCTTCCTCGTCGCTGTAGCCGACGATTTCGGTAATCACCGCCTCGGCAAAGCGCGGCGCATGGGCGGCGATGAACAACAGCCGCGCCCGTGACAGCAATTCGGAGAACGGCGTGCGCACCAGCGCGGCGTCGATGTGAAAGCCGCGCAGCAGCGTGTGGTCGTTGAGGTCGTGACACAGCGACAGCGCGGGCACGCCGTGTTCGATGTTCAGCTCGCGGGAAGCGCTGGTGAAATGGCGGTTGCGCAAGCTGTAGAACGGCTCGTCGAAGCCCGCAGTGGCGAGAATTTCCGAGCAGCCAACCAGCCGCTGGCTGTCCAGATCCTCCAGAACGAAGAAGTAGTTCTCCGGGCCGTTAGCCTCTGCCGCACTGGCGAACGAGGCACAGGAACCGGCGATTTTCTCGCGCAGGCGTTCGCTGTCGTCCGGCAGGGAGGTCACGCCCACCAGACTGTCGCGGGCCAATTGTTGTAGCTGGGGCAGATCAGTCTGTTCGACTGGGCGTAAGACCAGCATGGATATACTCCTGTATCAAAAGGTTCGGCAAAGTCGCCGAACCTGACTATCACTGTCGGTTTCCACGCGATAAATCGGCGGTCGCCTGATTTGTTGTCAGACGCCGCTCTTTTTCTTGTCAGCCGTTGCTCGGGTCAGGCAGCGCGGTACTGGCGCCGAGCTTGTTGAGGAAGAACAGGTACACCAGACCCAGGGCAATCCAGATCAGGCCGAGTTTCTGCGCATCGACGCCCATGTTGTACATGATGGCCGCGACGATGATGAAGCCGACCACCGGGCAGATCAGGTGACGCACGACCTGACCGGACTTTTGCCGACGCCAGTAGTAGTTGATCACTGTCAGGTGCAGCAGCATGAAGCCGCTGAGTGCGCCGAAGTTGACCAGCGAGGTCAGGGTGTCGACCGAGTTGATGAACAGGTAGCAGATCACCAGCGACAGCACCGCCACCAGATAAATGCTCAGGTACGGCGTGTTGTGTTTCGGGTGCACCTTGGCCAGCACTTTCGGCAGTTTGCCGTCGCGGGCCATACCGAACAGCAGGCGCGAAACCGCGGCTTGCGAGGTGATTGCCACGGCCACGCCCCAGGCCAATGCCGTGGCAACAGCAGTCAGGGTCGCCAGCCAGCTGCCGGCGGCGATTTCGGCGATTTCATAGAACGCAGTGTCGGCGGATTTGAAGCCCATGCCGGCCGCCAGATCGGTGGCAATCCAGGTTTGCGCAACGAAAATCACCCCCATGACCACCAGCGTAATCAACGCTGCTTTGCCGACGCTTTTGCCCGGATCACCTTTGATTTCTTCGGCGAGGGTAGAGATCGCATCGAAGCCGAGGAATGACAGCACGGCAATCGACACCGCTTGCATCAGCAGGGCGAAGTTGAAGGTTTCCGGGTGATACAGCGGCGCCAGGGTCAGCTCGCCATTACCGCCACCGTTGTGCAGGGCATTCCACGCATAGAACAGGAAGATCCCCAGCACCACCAGTTGCGCCAGCAGGAAGATGATGTTCATCCGTGCGGTGAAAGTGATGCCGCGCAGGTTGACGAAGGTCGCGCTGACCAGAAACGCCAGAATGAAGCCGACTTTCGGGATGTCCGGGTACAAATGGTTTAGCGCCATCGCCGCATAGACGTAGAGCAGCGGCGGGATCAGCAGGTAATCGAGCAGCATCAGCCAACCGGCGATGAAGCCGACGTGCTGATTAAGGCCGCGTTGCGCATAGGAATACACCGAACCGGCGATCGGAAAAGCCTTGGCCATGCTGCCGTAGCTCAGCGCGGTGAACAGCATCGCCACCATGCCGATGATGTACGCCAGCGGCACCATCCCCGGGGCCTCGGCGTTGACGTAGCCATACACACCGAACGGGGCGATGGGGATCATGAAGATCATCCCGTACACCACCAGGTCGGTCAGCGTCAGGCTACGTTTCAACTCTTGCTTGTAGCCGAATTCTTCAATTTCCATGAAGCGCAACTCCTTGTCAGCCAGTCGGTCGTTTTAGTTGTTATCGGTCCATCGTTTACAGCGTCAGCAGTCTTTCATTCATTACAGCAATGGCGCGAAGTAGCCGGCCCAGCGCGATACGGCTTCGGGGCTGCGCAGCAAGTCATTGCGCACCTCGATCAGCACCGAGTCGAGGCCACGGGCATCGCCGTGCACCGGCACGGTCATGTCTCCCAGCGGATCGATCTTGTACGGCTGATTGCCGGCGACTTTCAGCGGGTGTTCGCCGAGGCCGTCGAGCAGGCGTTGCGCGTAGGCCTTGGCCTGACCGAACAACACGCCGGCCTCCAGCGGTCGCGGCTGGCCGTAATACACCGGGGTGAAACTGTGAATCCCCACCACACGCACCGCTTGGCCCTTGGCAACACGTTCGTCGATCAGCGTTTGCAAGCGCGCGTGAAACGGCTTGAACAAGGTCTGGCGGCGGTATTCGCGGGTGGCTTCGTCGAGTTCACGGTTGCCCGGCACCTGATAAATCTCGCTTTGCGCCGGAATGCTGTCCGGGGCGTGGCGTGGCCGGTTCAGATCGATCAGCAGCCGCGAATAATTGGCGCTCAACAGGGTTGCGCCGAGCATCTCCGATAACTGCTCGGCCAGTTGCAGCGCGCCAATGTCCCAGGCGATGTGTTCAGCGGCGGCGGCAGCGTCCAGGCCCAGATTGTTCAGAGCTTCGGGGATGTAGCGGCTGGCGTGTTCGCACACCAGAATCAACGGGTGCGTCGAGTCGGCGCGGCTCAGGTTGTAGGCCGGTCGGGTGTATAACCCCAGCTCGGCGGATTCAGTACAGGCGTGCATAGTGCTCACACAAGTCAGCGGGCGAGAGCTGTTCCGTCAGCGCCAGTTCCTCGGTTTTCAGGGCGTAATAGGTGTCGAGCAGCGGCTTGGGCAGCCATGCAGTGAAGGCGCCACTGTTGCGCAGGCAATCCAGCGCCTGGGCCAGCGAGGCGGGCAGGGCGACGATGCCCCGGGCCTGGCGTTGCTCGTCGTTGAGTGAATCGGGAATTTCATCGGTGATCGCGTTCAGTGCCAAGCGTTGTTCGATGCCCAGCCGACCGGCGATCAACAGCGCGGCCATGGCCAGATGTGGCGAGGCGGTAGCGTCCATGGCGCGGAATTCGAGGTTGAACTGGTTGGCCACGGACTTGCCACCGAGGGTCACGGTCGGACAGATGCGCAGCGCTGCTTCGCGGTTCTGTTGGCCGAGACAGGCGTAGGAGGCGCTCCAGTGATGCGGCTGCAAGCGCTCGTACGACACAGGCGTCGGTGCGGTGAAAGCACAGAGTGCCGGCAAGTAGTGCAGGATCCCCGCCGCCCAATGCTGGCCGAGACTCGACAGACCGTTGCTGGTGCCGGCGTCGTAAAGCATCGGCAGACCGCCCAGATCAAGCAGGCTGACATGCAGGTGCACGCCGTTGCACACCGCGTCGGCGGCGGTCTTCGGCGCGAAGCTCAAGTCCAGGCCCATTTGCCGGGCGATCTCGCGGGTGATCTCGCGCACGTTGACGGCGCGATCGGCTGCCGCCACGCCGAGCGTCGGGCGGCAGGTTATTTCGTATTGGTGCTTGCCGTATTCCGGCAGAAACATTTCCGGCTCGACTCCGCCGGCGCGCAGGGCGCTGAGCAGCCAGCCGCCGAACGCGGCGCCCTGACGCTGGGCTTCGAGAGAGAACGCCAGGTGCTCGGCGAAACCGGCGTGCAGGTTGAATTCGTGCTCGAACGCGGCGTTGACCTGCAAGCCCAACCCATCGCGATAACGTTCGATTTCATCACGCAACAACGTGCGCGGGCAGGCGCCCCACGGGCGGCCATCGGTTTCGCGGATATCGCCGTGGATGAAATCCAGCGCCGGGGCATCGGCGTCCGGGCCATTGCCGACGGTGACGCGGCTGCTCAGATCGGGAATCAGTCGCAGGTCGCCATAGGCGCCCCACGGATTGGTCGAGGCAATGATGTCCTGCGGCGTCAATGCGCTGTTGGCCGGCACCCAGCCGCACCCGGCGGCTTGATAATGCTCAAGCTCATCAGTGGGAAACGAGCGGCCGCGGGTGATGGCGATCAGGTCGGTGGTGACCAGCGTGGTCATCGGTAGCGGCGTCAGGCGCGAGCTCATGACCGCATCTCCTGCAGGCGGGCGAGCACGGTGTCGGTGTCGGTGATCCAGCAGTAACCCTTGATCGCATTCAGGCAGGCGTGATGGCGTTCGGCGCTGTAGGTGGCGCAGGCGTCCTCGACCAGCGTGACCAGATAGCCGCGATCGGCGGCGTCGCGCACGGCCATGTCGACGCACTGGTCGGTGACGATGCCGGCAATGATCAGGTGACGGGTTTGCAGGTTACGCAGCACGTAGTCGATGTTGGTCGAGTTGAAGACGCCCGAAGACGTCTTCGGCAGGACGATTTCGTTTTCCACCGGGGTCAGGTCTTCAATGATCCTGGCCTGCACGCTGCCTTTGGGCAGGTGCATGTCCGAGAGTTTGTGGTCGAGCGAGCGGTCGCGACCATCAGCGGTGAGGCTCTCGATAATCGTGTGCAGCACGTTCTGCCGCGCCTCGCGAAAGGCACTGAGCAAACGACGTTGGTTGGGCACCACCTGCATGTGCGCACGGGTCAGGAAATACTCGGCGTCAGGCCCATTGAGGTGCGCGTCGAACTGCGGTTCGAGCCAGGCACGCTGCATGTCCACCAGCAACAATGCGGTGTGGTCAGTGACAAACGGCAGATCCCGTGGCGAGCGGTGGGGAAGGCTGAACATCCTTATTTATCCTCCAGCAGGTGGGTGTTGAAGTCGTTGCGCAGGGCATCGATGCCTTCCAGGCGATCGGCGAGGTTTTCGGTGCGCAAGGTCAGGCAGGCAATCAGTGCTTCGACCTGAGCCAGCGCCGGCACCATGGTGTCGAACGGCGAGGCCGACTCCACCGGCGCGCTGATGATCAGGTCGGCCAGCTCGCGCAGCGGCGAGGCATAGATATCGGTGAACAGCACCACGCGCGCGTTGTTGTTCTTTGCCGCGCTGGCGACCCGCAGGGCCTGAGTCTGGTAGCGGCGGTAGTCGAACAGCAGCACGACATCCTGGCGTTGCAGATCAAACAGGCGATCGGGCAATTGCGCGTTGTCTTCCAAAGCGAAGCAACCGGGGCGCAGCAGGCGCAGGTGATTGAGCAGGTAAGTGGCCATCAGGCTGCTGAAGCGCCCGCCGAAGCAGTACACCTGATGCCGGGCATCGAGCAGCCAGTCGGTGAGAATGCGCACGTCTTCGGGTTGGGTCAGCGATTGGGTTTCGACCAGCAGGCGATGGCTGTCGCCCAGATAGTGGCTCCAGGCGTCGTCCTTGTGCTGATGGGCGCGCGGTTGCAACAGCGTGCGCGGCGAGCGCAAGCGGTGGTCCATGTCGCTGAGCAGTGCTTCCTGGAATTCGGCATAACCGCCGAAGCCGAGTTTTTTCACCAGCCGCACAATGGTCGGATCGCTGACCCCGGCATGTTCGGCCAGACGCGCCATCGGCCCCAGACCGTTGCGTGGGTACTGATCAAGCAAGGCGCGAACGACTTTGCGCTCCGACGGCGTAAGATCCAGGCCGGGATCGGTGATCAGGTCTCTGAGAGGGGGCATCCGGGCTCCTGCTGGATGAGGGTGTTGAATTCGCTTCATAATCCGTTAAAACAGTATTTATGTAACTGACGTTACATGTCTAGTGAATTTTTCAGTGTGTTGAAAAGGCTCCGGAATGAAGCGAGATGCCCGTGTAACAAGGGCTACACGTAATTCGATCGGGCTTGTAGTCCATCGCCCACGGCAGTGTCAGAAATCGCCGTATTTGTGCTTTTTTCTGCTGTGACCGAGGCGATCCGGCAGCCCTGCAACCCTCGGTTTACGGCACAATTAACGACAGAATGGCTTTGCGCCGCTGATTTTCATGAAGGCCCACCGGAGCGATACCTGTGCAGACCACTCGTTTGACATTGATTTGCCATGCGCGAACCGTCGCACAGAAATTGGCGTGTTTTCCTACGAATGAGCCTGTTGAAAATATCGGGCTGGCATCGGGCGGATTGTCCGAGCGTTTCGACGCCGCGCGACGTTTGATTTGCGCGCCGGAGTTGCGCACGCGCCAGACTGCGGCGTGGTTTGGCGCGGATGCGCAGGTTGATGAGGCGCTGCGCGATTGTGACTGGGGGCGCTGGCATGGGGTATCGATCAAATCCCTGCAAAACGCTGAAGGCGCGGCGTTGCACGCCTGGCTCGAAGATCCCCATGCGACACCTCACGGCGGTGAATCAGTGACGCAGTTATGCGAGCGCGTGGCGGTATGGCTGAGCAGTCTGCAAACCACACCAGAACATGTAGTGGCGGTGACGCATCCGTTTGTCATCCGCGCCGCGCTGATCCACGTGATGCGCGGTTCGGCGTTTCATGACATTGATGTCGAACCGTTCTCCGCGGTCGAATTGCGCTTCACCGGGCGCTGGCGCTTGCGTCTTCCGGGCCTCGACGTTCAAGGAGCACTTTGATGAAACAACTGCTGGTGATCGGCATCGGTGCCGGTAATCCCGACTACATCACGATGCAGGCCGTGAAAGCGCTGAACCGGGTCGATGTGTTCTTTCTGATGGATAAAGGCCAGAGCAAGGACAAGCTGATCGACTTGCGCCGCGAGATCTGTGAGCGCTACATCGACGACCCTGACTATCGCTTTGTCGAAGCCCACAGCCCGGAACGCGAACGCGGTGATGTCGACTATACGGCCAGTGTCGATGACCTGAACCGTGCCAAGCAGCAGACCTTCGAACGCCTGATCAATGACGAATTATCTGACGGCCAGTGCGGTGGTTTCCTGGTGTGGGGCGACCCGGCGTTGTACGACAGCACCGTGCGTATCCTCCAGGCCATCCTGGCCTCGGGCACCTGTGCCTTCGAGTTTGAGGTGATTCCCGGGATCACCAGCGTTCAGGCGTTGGCGGCGCAGCACAAGGTGCCGCTGAACACCATCGGTCGTTCCATCGAAATCACCACCGGGCGGCGTTTGGCGGCAGGGCAGGTGAGTGATACGGACAGTCTGGTGGTGATGCTCGATGCTGAGGATTCGTATCACCGGGTGGCCGATCAGCAGACCGAGATTTACTGGGGGGCTTACCTGGGCACGCCGGATGAGATTCTGATTAGCGGCAGGCTGGCGGATGTCGCGGATGAGATCGAGCGGGTGCGCAAGAAGGCGCGGGCGGAGCATGGCTGGATCATGGATACGTATTTGCTGCGCAAGCCTTAGATTGTTGGTGCTTGGACTGGCCCCATCGCGAGCAGGCTCACTCCTACAATTGAATGGGTTCACAATTCCAATGTAGGAGTGAGCCTGCTCGCGATAGGGCCGGAACATTCAACGTACATTTTGAACAGGCAAAAAAACACCCGGTGCAACGCAAGTCGCACCGGGTTTTTGTTGCCAGCAAGCGGCGGATGTCGTGGATCCGCCATTCACTGTTGAACTCTGGTTATGCGCGTTCCAGCGCCAGCGCCACACCCTGACCGCCGCCGATGCACAGGGTCGCCAGACCCTTTTTCGCATCACGCTTGATCATTTCATGCAGCAGGGTCACCAGCACGCGGCAACCCGATGCACCGATCGGGTGGCCCAAAGCGATGGCGCCGCCATTGACGTTGACCTTGTCCAGATCCCATTGCAGATCCTTGGCCACCGCCAGCGATTGCGCGGCAAACGCTTCGTTGGCTTCGATCAGGTCGAGCTGGTCGATGTTCCAGCCAGCCTTGTCGAGGCAGCGGCGGGTCGCCGATACCGGGCCGATGCCCATGATCGCCGGGTCGACACCAGCGTTGGCATAAGCGGCGATGGTAGCCAGTACAGGCAAGCCGAGGGATTTGGCTTTTTCCGCGCTCATCAGAATCACGGCGGCGGCGCCGTCATTCAGCGACGAAGCATTACCAGCGGTGACGCTGCCGTCCTTTTTGAACGCCGGACGCAGTTTCGCCAGGGATTCGGCGGTGGTGTCGCCACGCGGTTGCTCGTCGACCTTGAAAGCAACAGGATCGCCTTTGCGCTGCGGGATCAGGATCGGGGTGATCTCATCGACAAAGCGCCCAGCCTCAATCGCGGCGGCGGCTTTCTGCTGAGAAGCAGCGGCGAAAGCATCTTGCTGCTCACGGCTGATCTCATATTTGTCGACGAGGTTCTCGGCAGTGATGCCCATGTGGTAATCGTTGAACGCATCCCACAGGCCATCGCTGATCATGGTGTCGACGATCTGCGCGTGGCCCATGCGCAGACCGGTGCGTGCGCCCGGCATCACGTAGTTGGACAGGCTCATGTTTTCCTGACCGCCAGCGATGATCACATCAGCGTCGCCGCAACGGATCGCCTGCGCACCCAAGTGCAGAGCTTTGAGGCCCGAACCACAGACCTTGTTCAGGGTCAGCGCTGGCACAGCGTGAGGCAGGCCAGCCTTGATCGCCGACTGACGCGCCGGGTTCTGGCCGGCGCCGGCGGTCAACACCTGGCCCATGATCACTTCATCAACCTGTGCACCGTCCAGCCCGGTCTGCTCGAGCAACTGGCGGATCACCGCCGCGCCCAGATCCACCGCGGAGACGCTGGCCAGCGAACCCTGGAAACTGCCGATCGCGGTACGCGTGGCGGCAACAATTACGACGTCTTGCATTTTCGAATTCCTCACTGGGCAGCGAACTGCATTTCCGGTACGTGATCCGGGACGATCAGTTTACCAGCGGTTTTGGCGACGATTTCCTCGACGCTGACGCCAGGTGCGCGTTCTTTGAGGACAAAAGCGCCATTTTCGATTTCCAGGTAGGCGAGGTCGGTCAGCACGCGCTTGATGCAACCGGCGCCGGTCAGCGGCAGGCTGCATTTGGCCAGAAGCTTGGACTCACCATCCTTGGAGGCGTGGGTCATGATCACGATGATGTTGTCGGCGCCGGCCACCAGATCCATCGCGCCGCCCATGCCCTTGACCAGTTTGCCGGGGATCATCCACGAAGCGATATTGCCTTCGACGTCGACTTCGAACGCGCCGAGCACGGTCAGGTCGACATGACCGCCACGGATCATCGCGAAGGATTCGGCGGAGTTGAAAATCGACGCGCCGATGCGCGCGGTCACGGTCTGTTTGCCGGCGTTGATCATGTCGGCATCGATGGTCTCTTCAGTCGGGAACGGACCCATGCCGAGCAGGCCGTTTTCCGATTGCAGCATGACTTCCATGCCTTCAGGAATGTAGTTGGCGACCAGGGTCGGAATGCCGATGCCGAGGTTCACATAAAAGCCGTCCTGCATTTCGCGGGCGACGCGCTGAGCCATTTGTTCGCGGGTAAGTGCCATTTTTTATTCTCCGTCAGCCTGAATTATTTGCGGATGGTGCGCTGTTCGATGCGTTTTTCGAACGTGCCGCAAATGACCCTATCGACGTAGATGCCCGGGGTGTGGATCTGCGAGGGGTCGAGTTCGCCGGGTTCGACGATTTCTTCGACTTCAACCACGGTGATCTTGCCGGCGGTGGCGGCCAGCGGGTTGAAGTTCTGCGCGGTGTGACGGTAGACGACGTTGCCGAAGTGGTCGGCTTTCCAGCCTTTGACGATGGCGAAGTCGCCGGTGATGGATTCTTCCATCAGGTACTTGCGACCCTTGAATTCGCGCACTTCCTTGCCTTCGGCGACCGGAGTGCCGACGCCGGTGGCGGTGAAGAAGGCCGGAATGCCGGCGCCGCCTGCGCGCATCTTCTCAGCGAGGGTGCCTTGCGGGGTCAGGATGACTTCGATGTCGCCCTTGAGCAGTTGCTCTTCGAACAGCTTGTTCTCGCCGACATAAGAGGCAATGACTTTGCTGATCTGACGGTCGGTGAGCAGCACGCCGAGGCCGAAACCGTCGACGCCGCAGTTGTTGGAGACGACGGTGAGGTCGCGGGTGCCTTTGCGCTTGATCTCGGCGATCAGGTTTTCCGGAATGCCGCACAGACCGAAGCCGCCGGCGATGACGGTCATGCCGTCCTCAAGCCCGGCCAGGGCTTCCTCGTAGGAACTCACGCGCTTGTCGAAACCTGCCATATGCACCTCTTTTATTATTTGCGGGCGGCTGGCTAGCCGAATGGTTGGAGTGTCTCGCTGGAAGATATATTTGTTAAGTTGATTTTTAAGGTTGATTGATAGATAAAACTCAATAAATGCATCTGCCCCCTGTAGGAGCTGCCGAAGGCTGCGATCTTTTGATCTGATAAAACCAAGATCAAAAGATCGCAGCCTCCGGCAGCTCCTACCTGACCGAGTTTCATGTTCAGAGGTTTGAGTATGACCATCAAACAGATCCGCGCCTTCCTCGCCGTGGCCCAGAGCCTCAGCTTCGCCGTGGCCTGCGAGCGCCTGCATCTCTCGCAATCAGCGTTGAGCCTGACCATCAAAGCGCTGGAGGAGGGACTGGGCGGGCGCCTGTTCAGTCGCAACACCCGCAATGTGGCGCTGACCGCAGAAGGTGAGTCGCTGCTGCCACTGGCCCGGCGCCTGATCGCGGACTGGGACAACGCCGAAGACGAGATGCGTCAACGCTTTAGCCTGCAACGCGGGCGGGTGACGTTAGCGGCGATGCCGTCGTTTGCCGGCAACCTGTTGCCGCCGATCCTCAAAACGTTTCGCGCGCGCTATCCGAACGTCAACGTCACGGTCAATGACGTGATCAACGAGCAAGTGCTGGAAATGGTCCGTGATCGTCAGGTTGAGCTGGGGGTGGCGTTCGAGCCGATGCAAAACACCTCGATGACATTTACGCCGCTGTACAGAGATCGCTTCGTCGCGGTGGTGTCGAAGGATTCGCCATTGGCGCAGCGCAGCGAGATCGATTGGCAGACGTTATTGCAGGAGCCGTTCATCACCTTGCAGCGGCCCTCGACGGTGCGGGTGATGCTCGAAGAGCACTTGCAGGCGCGGGGCATGAAGTTGCCGGTGGAATTTGAAAGCCATCAATTGGCCACGGTCGGGCGGATGGTCGCCAGCGGGCTGGGCGTCAGTGCCGTGCCGGCGTTGTGCGCCGGGCAGATGCAGGAATTGGGCGCCCATTGCCTGACGCTGGATGACTCGGTGGAGCGAGCCATCGGCGTGCTGACCGAACCGGGCAATGAACTGTCGGCGGCGGCGCAGGCGTTGTTCGATATTCTCAAGGCTGAAGATCTCGGGCTACTGTGAGATCTACCCCCTCACCCCAACCCTCTCCCCCAGAGGGGGCGAGGGGGAAGGGAGCTGATCGGGGGCATTTCAAAAAATGGGTTCGACTCGAAATTTACAGGTCGATGTATCGCTAGCAACAACTCGGTCAATTCCCTTTCCCTTGGGCGAGGGCGAGGGCGAGGCCTAGTGTTCGGGGAAAGGGAGCAGATCGTGGTTATTCAGATTGTGAGCTCGACTCAGCATTTTCAGGTCGCAGTATTCAGCCCAGACAACTCGGTCAGTTCCCTCTCCCTTGGGAGAGGGCTAGGGTGAGGGGCTTGGGTCCTGAGTCGAGCACAAAGTGCAGCAACTCACCGATCCAGCACTTCAACCAACAACGGCAAAAGCTGTTCACACGACGCTTCAATCTTCAAATCCAGCAAATCATCCGCCCGGGTCTTGCCCAGATTGATCGCAATCAACGGTTTCCCGCGATCGGCGATCACCCGGCACAGGCGAAACGCCGAATACGCCATCAACGAAGACCCCACCACCAACATCCCCGCGGCATTTTCTGCCGCCGCCATCGCCCGTGCCGCCGTGTGCTGCGCAACGTTTTCGCCGAAAAACACCACGTCCGGTTTCATCCGCTCGCCAAAGCAATGCGGGCAGTGCGGCACCTGAAAACGCGCCTCGAACGCCGGGTCGAGCAGGGTGTCGCCATCCGGTGCCTGCACCGCGTCGATCCCGGCCAGATACGGATTGTGCAATTCCATCAGTTGTTGAATCGCATCGCGCTCGCTGCGCTGACCGCAGTCCAGGCACAACACCCGATGCAGGCTGCCGTGCAGTTCGATCACGTCGTGGCTGCCGGCCTGATCGTGCAGGGTGTCGACGTTCTGGGTGATCAAGTCGCGGATCAGCCCACCGTGCTGCAAATCGGCCAATGCCTCGTGAGCCGCGTTCGGTTGCGCCTGACGCACCCTTGGCCAACCGAGCATGGCCCGCGCCCAATAGCGGCGGCGCGACTCGGGGGCGGCGAGGAATTCCTGGTACATCATCGGTTGTCGGCCACGGCGTACTCCGTCGCTGTCGCGGTAGTCCGGAATGCCCGACGGCGTGCTGATGCCGGCCCCGGTCAGTACGATGAAGTCGCCATCAGCCATCACCTCTTGCAGGGTGTCGAGGTGTTCGCGGGTCGGGCTGTCGAGCATGGTCAGCGCTCCGAAGTGGGCAGTGCCAGCAGGTTAGCACGCGACCCGCATGGCTTACTTGCGCGCCTCCAGAATCAGGTTGAACGGTGTCTGCGTGGCCCGACGGAAGTGCTTGAACCCGGCCTCGGAAAACACTTTGCGCAAACGCATTTCCCCGGCTTGCGCGCCCAGGCCGAGGCCGACTTCCTGCGACAGCGAGTTGGGTGTGCAGATAAACGTCGAGGCGGCGTAGAACAGCCGTCCGACCGGGTTGATGTTGTCGTCCAGCGTGTCGTTGGCGAATGGCTCGACCAGCAACACCGTGCCGTCGTCTTTCAACGAGTCATAAGCGTGACGGGCGGCGCCGACCGGGTCGCCCATGTCATGCAGGCAGTCGAAATAGCAGATCAGGTCGTAGTCATCGCCGGGGTAACTCTTTGCCGAGCCCTGGAAGAACTTCGCCCGGCTGCTGACGCCACCTTCCTCGGCGCGCTGGGTGGCGACAGTGATCGAGGGCGCGTGATAGTCGTAGCCGACGAAGCGCGAGTTGGGAAAGGCCTGGGCCATGATCACCGTCGAGGCGCCGTGACCGCAGCCGATGTCGGCGACTTTGGCGCCTTCCTCCAGTTTCGCCACCACGCCGTCCAGCGCCGGCAGCCATTCGGCGATCAGGTGACCTTTGTAGCCGGGCCGGAAGAACCGCTCGGTGCCGGTGAACATGCACGGATGATGATCGCCCCAAGGCAGAGCGCCATTGCCGCGCATGGCTTTGACCAGTTTGTCTTTGTCGTGGAAAAACGACGCCACCACCCCGAGACCGCCGGCGACGTAGACCGGCGAGTCCTCGACGGCCAGGGCCAGCGCCTGTTCTTCCGGCAGACGGAACTGGCCGTCGTGGTGCTCCATATAGCCGGACGCCGCGTGAGCGCTGAGCCATTCGCGCACCAGACGCGGATTACAGGTGGTTTTGGCGGCGAGGGCATCGGCGCTGATTGGCTCACTGTCGGCCATCGCCCGGTACAAACCGAGTTCTTCGCCGACGATGACATTGGCCAGCATCGCCGCGCCGCCCATGTCGTTGACCAGTTTGCCCATGAATTGGTTGAGCTTCGCCTCGTCCATCATGTGTGCTCCTGAAACAGGATCACGGTCCGGCGGCGTCGAAGGTCGAGGCGTGCGCCACCGGGCGGTGGTCACGGAGTTGGGCAGGGCACGGCTGACGTCCTGCGTCCCCCTCGACTGGGTAATAAAGGAGTCTAGCCCCGGTCCGGGCGTGTCGCTGGATTTGTGAGCAACGAAAACCTGTGGGAGCGAGCCTGCTCGCGAAGGCGGCATTTCAGGCAATTCTGATCTTGTCAGTGCCGACGCTTTCGCGAGCAGGCTCGCTCCCACATTAGGCAGGTGTGTATCCCTGTGTATCGAGATGGCGGCGGGATACACACGGCTGCAAAAGTCCGGTCGTTGCACACAGCCGTGATACAGCCGGCGGTTCAACTGGGAAAAACCTACTGCAGAGGTATACCCATGCAAACGCCTCCCTTATTGACGCAACCCAGTGTTGGCCTCGGCCTGCGCCGTGGCCTGCTGAAAGACTTGCAAGCTGCGCGCAGCGGCGCTTTCGATTTTCTCGAAGTCGCCCCTGAGAACTGGATCGGCGTCGGCGGCGCCCACGGTGCAGCATTGCGTGAACTGGCCGAACGCTACCCGTTGTCCTGCCACGGTTTGTCGCTGTCACTCGGCGGGCCGGCGCCGCTGGATGTCGGGTTTTTGCAGGAAGTGCGGGTATTTCTCGACCATTACAACGTGCCGCTGTACAGCGAACACCTGAGTTATTGCAGCGATGACGGGCATCTGTATGACTTGCTGCCGTTGCCGTTCACCGAAGAGGCGGTGCACCACGTCGCCGCGCGAATCCGTCAGGCCCAGGACATTCTCGGCCGGCGTCTGGCCGTGGAAAACGTTTCCTACTACGCCGCGCCACGTCAGGACATGGACGAGGTGAGCTTCACCAATGCCGTGCTGCGCGAGGCCGATTGCGACCTGCTGCTGGACGTCAACAATGTCTACGTCAACGCGATCAACCACGGATTCGAACCGCAAACCTTTCTCGCCGGCATTGAGCCGGGCCGGGTGGTCGGCATGCATGTGGCGGGGCATTTCGATGAGTCCGACACGCTGAAAATCGACACCCATGGTGCCTCGGTGAAGCCGGCGGTCTGGGCATTGCTGGCGGAGGCCTACGCGCGATTCGGCGCTAAGCCAACGTTATTGGAGCGGGACTTCAACTTCCCGGCATTTTCCGAACTGATTGCCGAGTTGCAGACCATTCGCCATTTACAAGCGGGGGGCAGCCATCGTGGATAACCTGCTACAGCAACAGCAGGCGCTGACCCGGTATTTGCGTGATCCCGAACATCAGTCGCCGCCCGTCGACATGAATGTGCAACGGGTTAACGTCTACCGGGACCTGGTATTCAACAACCTGTCACAATTGTTGAGTGGCACCTTCCCGGTGTTGATTCGAATCATTGGGGAAAAACGCTGGGGCTGGCTGGTGCGAGGATTCTTGCGCGACTGGCGGGCGCAGACACCCAGGTTCGGTGAGATCGCCGAAACTTTTCTCGACTATCTTGCTGCGCAACCGCAGGTGTTGCGCGAGGGTGAGTGGCCGGCGTTTCTGCTGGAGCTGGCGCATTACGAATGGGTCGAAATGGTCTTGCAGCAATCTGATGCTCAAGCGCTGCCGTCGACGGATCCGGCGTTGTTGCTGCAACGCCCGCTGCTGATCTCGGCGTTGGCCTGGCCGCTGGCGTATATATGGCCGGTGCATGAACTCGACCCGGACAATCAGCCCGCCACGCCACCGGCTCAACCGACCTTGTTACTGGTGCGACGCACGGCTGACTGGAACGTGAAGTTTTCCGAACTGAGTCCGCTGGCCTGGCGGTTGCTGCAGCGCATCGACGAATATCCCGCCCTTGATGGCCGTCAGCAGTTGCAAGGTTTGGCGGTGGAGGCGGGGGAGACTGCAACCGTTGCATTCATGGAAAACGGATTGATGTTGATGCGGCAAATGCATGAAGACGCCGTGCTCTGCAGCATCGTTTGAATCAATGGGCAGGCAACCACGACGGCGGGCAAGGATGCTGACGATAGAAGTTGCGCAGTTGCGCCACATCGCGTGTGAACCCATCGATGAGCCATTGCCGATATTGCATTTGGGCAGGCACTTGCAAGGCCGGTTGGCGCAGAAAATCCGCCACGGCTTGCGCGGCTTGAATGCCGCTCATCAGCGCTTTGAGTACGCCGTGGGACGCCGCCGGATCAAGCCGGTTGGCGGCATCGCCTACCAGGAAATAACCGGCCCCGGCGGCGGCCGGAGTGAGGCGCCAGGTCACATCGGCGCCGCGCACGGCACCCACCGCTGGTAATGATTGCAGGGTGGAGGGGAGCATCACCGACCGAGTGTTGCGTTCGAAGGTCAGGCGCGTCCAGTGCAGCAAACGATCCTCAACCTGGGCGATCCACATCCACCCATCTGGGTCGGCCAGCAAGTGTGCCGTCGTGGCATAGGCTGCGTTAGAGCCTTGCAAGTAGCCGTAACGAGCCACCAGTGGCGCGGAGCAACTGTGAGTCGTCAGGCCGAGTTGGCGGCTGAGCCAGTCGCGAGCGCCACTCGCATCGATCAGGCATTTTGCGTAAAGGCAGCCGCTGTCGGTGTCGACGCCGATCACTCGGTTAGCCTGCGTCAGCACCCGCCGTGCCCGGCTGGGCTGGATGACCTCTACGCCCAAAGAAGCGGCTTGCGCCAGCAACGTTGCGTCCAATTGGGCTCGCTCGAGATGAAAGCCTTGCCAAATGCCGCTGTCATCGGTGCCAAAACCGTTGAAATGCGGCGCGCCGTTCCACGTTACCCAGTGACCGTCAAAGCGCCGGGCCGCTCGGCCACACAAGGGCTCGGCAACCCCCAGCAGGCGTAACAACGGTTCGATGCCCGGATGCAGGCTTTCGCCGGGGCGAAATCGTGGGAACGCCTGCCGTTCGATCAAAGCCACGTGCAAGCCACGCCGGGCGCAACTGATTGCCGTTGCGCACCCCGCAGGGCCGGCGCCGACGATCACGACATCAAAATTCTGCATGGGCGACCTGCCACGGCAGCGCGTCAGTTTTGATCAGGATCGCATCGGCGTCGAGCAACAGAATCACCAGCGCTTCGACTTCGACGTCGCGCAACCTGAAATCGCTTTCAGCGATCCGCACGGCACCGCGTCTGTACAGCAAAAAGCGCTGCACCCAGCCGTTGAGGACCTGCCCGGATTCCGCCTGTGCGGTGTCCAGTTCGGCATTCGGCCGCTGCACTTCAATGAACGACAACAGCGGCCATGTATTGCGCAATTGTTTGTCGTTGGCGGCGCCAAGCACGCGGTACACGCGATACATCGATAGCACGCGTTGCTGATACGCCGTTTGCGAGGTGTGACCGGTCATGCCCAGGGAGAACAGGTTGTCGAGAGCCACTTGGGTGTAGTCGGCATGGGCGTACGCGTGGTATCGGGCGATCAATCGATTGTCATGCGTGATCAGTTGCGGGCCGCGCTGATTATCCCAGGCCACACCGCCGCCCATGCCGATGTCCTCATCGGTCAGGGGAATGATGCTGTGCAGGGTCGCGCGCGGCTCGAAGACCCGCGCTGAGTCGGGTGCCACGCCGGGCCAGAAAGACCCCAGCGCCGCACAGATTTTTGCATCCTCGGGAAACGGGCTGGCCATCTGATAGCCGGCGAGAACGTTGATCCATTCTTCGTCCACGGTGCGCTGACGAACCCAGCCGACCTCCCAGCCTGGCCCGAACACCCCGGCGGCGCCGTCGGGCAGTGAGGTAGGCCGTGATGGCGGCGGTAGCGGGGCTTCGGATTGCACAATGTCGGATTGATCGGCGAGGGCGACGATGGCACTCACCCCGCGATCGGCGGGGGAGAACAGGTGATCCTGCAAGTGCAGGTTGGCGCAGTAGCGGACATTGGAAAGCGCTTCCAGTCGGGCGTGCCAGAGACCGGTACTCGGCAATGACGGCTCGTCGCTGACCCAGCGTAGCAGGTTGCGCTGGCTGCACAGCGGATAGAAGTCCGGTGGGCCGATCACCGAGTAGGCCGCGACTGTCGGCAAACTTTTTTCCAGCGCCGGGCACCGTGGCCGCACCCAGCCATCGGCGGTGCTGTCCTGATAGTGCAAGGCGCGGTAACCCCCCTGGCGCAGCAATTCTTCGACATTTTCATACTCGTTCAAGTCTTCGATACTGCCATCCGCCTCGACCCGGTGACGCCCGTGAATCATGCCGCCACTGTTGGCCGGCATCACAAAGGACAACGGTTGACCCTGGTACGCGGCCGGCTCGACCAGCCGCGGTTTGGCCACGGGTAGCAGCAGCCCCGGGCCGCCATCCGTCACTGTTGCCCAATGCGCCAGGTCGGCGGTAACGACGAAGGGCGGCTGGCTGATCTGCGGTTCCTGCCAGCCGGTGCCGCTGTGGCGTAAATGGATATGCCGCAGTTTTTCGTTGATCTGGTGGTTGTCCAGCGTCACCGTCAGGTTCATGCCCTCCAGGCACTGTGCGCCGTTGAACAGCTTGTGCAGCGGCACCCAGAAATCCAGTTCGGGATCGAGCTCCACCTGAAAATCCATCGGTCCGAAGCGCGTGGCATCGCCTTTGAGTTTGACGGCGATGTAGGCGCTGTAGCGCACCGGCATGACTCGGATGCGGTAAGGGTCATCGTCGACGAAGGGCAAAAAGCTGCGCAGTTTTGCGTCATAGCGCGCGGGTACGGTGCCGACCCGGGCGATACCGGTGCGCGAGAAACACAGATCGGCATGCCGGCCATGCACGGTGTCGGCCGCGCAACGATATTCACTGGCGAACGCGACCATTGCCAACGGTGCGCCCAACGCTTTGCTGCGCAAACTGTCGAGCGTGGGCGGGCTGACGCTGTAGACATAGTCGAGCACTGTTTCGATTTCAGCAGGTGTGGGAAACAGCTGTAGTGTCTGGCCGTTTTCATCGCTGATGACCCGTGGCGAAGCCAATGCGTGATACAGCAGGCTGCGTGACGGTACGCCGGCTTCGATTGCGCGGCTGCCGGCCCGAGCGAAGTCGGCGAATCCGGGTAGTGAACGGTCGACGTTCAACGGTTTGCCCAATTCCGCCGCCAGCGGTTCGGCGAGCAGGTCCAGGCCATGCGCGAGCATCAGCGAATGCCAGCCGCCGGGCGCCAGTCGCCTGCACACTTGTGTGACGGATTCGAGCAGATTCATATTGCGCCTCGACAGGTTGGGCCAATCGTCATGGAACCGCAGCCCGGCGCTGACTCGCCACTGTCAGATCTGACAGTCGCGACCAGTGGTGATCAGTGCGAAACGGGCAGCACAACGATAAGCGCAACGACCAAGGCGCACAGTCGGTGGATTCTGATGAGGTTGTAGGCATTGGCGCTGCGATGCGCAGGCTACCGACCGGCGCCGGTTGGTAGCATTTAAACAACGCCGTTGAAAGGTTCAGGGGTGCAGCGGCAACTTCAGCTCAGCACACAACCCGCCGCCTTCGCGGTTGCTCAAGGTCAGCGAGCCGCCTAACGCCATGGCCAGTTGCTGGGCGATCGCCAACCCCAGGCCGGTGCCGCCGGTATCGCGATTACGCGAGTTTTCCACGCGGTAGAACGGTTGCAGCACCTGCGCCAGTTCGGCGTCGGCGATGCCCGGGCCGCGGTCCATGACGGTGATCGCCAGGCTGCCTTTGTTGGCTTCGACCCAGACTTCGGCGGCGCCGGCGAATTTCAGCGCGTTGTCGGTCAGGTTGACCAGAACACGGCGCAAGGCATGGGGCCGAGTATCGATGACCGCCGCGCTCTTGCCCACCAGGTTCACTTGCTTGCCCATGTCCTGATAGTCGAACACCAGGCTTTCGAGGAAGGAGTCCATGTTGGTGCGGCGGCTTTCCTCGGTCGAGCCATGGATGCTGCGCGCATAGGCAACGCCTTCGCGCACCAGATGTTCCATCTCGCTGAGGTCATTCCACAGCTTGTCTTTCTCGGTGCAATCGTCCATGAGCTCGGCGCGCAGTTTCATCCGCGTGATCGGCGTTTGCAGGTCATGGGAAATCGCTGCCAGCAATTGCATGCGCTCCTTGAGGTAGGCAGCGATGCGCGCCTGCATCGTGTTGAATGCACGCGCGGCGTAGACCACTTCGGTGGGGCCGCTTTCATCGAGGTTGATCGGGTGGGCGTTGGGGTCGAGGGTTTCCACGGCGTTGGCCAGCCGGGTCAAGGGGCGGACCGCGATGCGTACGGCCAGCCAGGTGCAGGCGATCATCAGCGCCAGTTGGCCGAGTAATACCGCCGGCAACCAGGGTGACAACGGGACCATCGCGGGGCGAACGTCGATGGTCACCGGGCTGCCGTCGCTCAGGCGCAGATGGCCCTGAAAATGTTTCTTCGGCCCGGGAATGTCGGTGAAGGTCAGCGGATAGCGTTCACCGATTGCGTCAGTGATCGAGGTGACGGCCACCGGCACATCACCGGGCTCGATCGGCGTGCCCGGATCGCCCTCGCTCAACAGGTAGCCATAATTTTTTCGCGCCAGCCGCTCGAGCCAGGCAGGGCGTTCTTCGCCAGGCAGGCGATCGAGGATTGCAATCGAGGTCGAAACGTCGGTTTGCAGATTGCCGAGCATGGTGTTTTTCGCGCTTTGGTAACGCTCGTAATACTGCGCGCCGAACGACAGCGCCTGCGCAAGCAGCAAGCCGATCAGGAAAATCAGCGACAGGCGTGAGGCGAGGGTGCGCGGCCAGTGCAGATTGACGCTCATGCCGGCGCCCCGAGAATCTCGACCGGCAGCGAGAACACGTAGCCCTCGCTGCGCACGGTCTTGATGTAGGCCGGCTCGCGCGCATCATCGAGCAGACGCTGACGCAAACGGCTGACCAGCAAATCGATCGAGCGGTCGAACAGATCCGCGTCACGGCCCTGGGTCAGGTTGAGCAGTTGATCGCGGCTGAGCACCCGTTGCGGGTGATCGAGGAACACTCGCAGCAAGCGGTATTCGGCGCCGCTGAGGGCGACCATGGTGCCGTCCTTGTCGAGCAGATGACGGGCCGAGGTGTCCAGTTGCCAACGGCCGAAAGCCAGCAAGCGCCCGGCCTCGGTGACCACCAGATTCGGCGGTAGCATCCTTGTGCGGCGCAGCACGGCGTTGATCCGCGCGAGCAATTCGCGGGCGGCGAACGGTTTGGTCAGGTAATCATCGGCGCCCATTTCCAGGCCGATGATGCGGTCGGTTTCATCGTTACGCGCGGTCAGCATCAACACCGGCGTGGCCTTGTGTTTGCCCACCCGCAGTTCGCGGCACAGCTGCAGACCATCGTCACCGGGCATCATGATATCGAGCACGATCAGGTCGACGGTATTGGCTTCGAGAAAACTGCGCATCTGCCGGCCATCGGCGACCACGGTGGTGCGCAGACCGTTTTTCTTCAGGTAGTTGCCCACCAGTTCACGGATCTCGCGGTCGTCGTCGACGATGAGAATGTGATCGACATGATCCATCGGTTCAAGCCTCAGTCGGAAGGGGAATGCCGTGCAGTCTATAGAGCCTTCAATGACTCGCCTGCCTGCCTTTGTATTGCAGTGTATCTGCCGTGTCGGCGGATACACGGGAACGCAAAAACGCGAATTTTCCAGGGTTTGTATCGCTGTGTATCCCCCGATGGCAGGGATACACAGCGATTGAAACGCGCCTGTTCCTGACACAGACGCGATACCTCGCGAGCCTCAAATAGGCTCCATCGAGGCCCACACAGATCGCCTCGGCTCAAACCCCACTGAAGCCTTGAGGAAAACGCCATGAACAACAAATCCGTCATTGCCGCCTGCCTGTTTGCCGCCCTGAACATCTGCACGCTGTCGGCCCGCGCCGAAGCCGCTGCCACCCCGCAAACCTACACCTACGGCACCCACCTGGATATCCAGAAAGTGCTCTCGCTGAAACAGGACAACTCGGTGTCCTGCGGCATCGTCGAGGCACGCATGACCTACCTCGATTCGGCCGGTCAGACCCGCGTACTCGATTACAGCAAATTCGCCGACGGCTGCAACAACGACAACTAATCCATCACTCTTTTTAGAAGGAAACAGCCATGAACAACGTATCGCGCTTTTTGACCGCCATTGCCTTCTCCCTGGCCGGCGTCGCCGCCCATGCCAACGCCGCGGTTGAACAGCATAGCTGCCACAGCAGCACCTGCTTCCAACTGACGCCGGTGGCCAAGCAGGGCAGCGATGGCTTGATTGCTGCGGACGGTTCCAGCCGCACGCCGCAGGGCCAGATGTTTGCCGAGAACGGCGCCAGCCGCACGCCGCAGAGCCATTGGCTGGACAGCCAGAACGTCTGAATGGCTCGTCACATTCATTGATCAAGGGTGACTCACTATGTACCTCATCGCATTCCTCGGCGGTCTGCTGACCGTGCTCAGCCCCTGCATCCTGCCGGTGGTGCCGTTTCTGTTTGCCGGCGCCCAACGCAGTCGCGCTTCGATACTGCTGACCTTAGGTGGCATGGCCCTGACCTTCGCGCTGATCTCAAGCCTTGCCGTGGTCAGCAGCGAGTGGGTGATCCAGGCCAGCAACAGCGGACGTTACGCCGCGCTGATCGTGATGAGCGTGTTCGCCCTGTCGCTGATCTCGGCGCGCATCGGCGACTGGCTGACACGACCGTTCGTGATGCTCGGCAACCGTCTCGACCCGGACACCCGGAAAAAGGCCGGGCCGATGGGTTCGATCATGCTCGGCGTGGCCACGGGGTTGTTGTGGGCACCCTGTGCCGGGCCGATTCTCGGGGTGATTCTCACCGGTGCCATGCTGCAAGGCGCCAACGCGCAGACCAGCCTGTTGCTGCTGGCCTACGGCGCTGGCAGTGCATTGTCGCTGGGCACGTTGATTTTCACCGGGCGCGGTTTGGTCAATCGCCTGAAACCGTCGATTCCGTTTACTGGCTGGTTGCGCCGAGGTGCCGGGGTTGCGGTACTGGCAACGGCAGCGGTTATTGCTACCGGCTTCGATAAAACCTTGTTGGCGAAGACCTCCTCTGAAAGCGTCGCCAGCGTCGAAAAAAGCGTGTTGGAGAACGTGCCGAAAGTGGTCGACTACTTCATCAGCAAAGTCCGCGCAGACTCGCCGATGGAGGAGGGCAGAGGCGCGATGCCGTCACTGGGCGGCGCAGTGCAATGGCTGAACTCGCCCGAGCTGAGCGCTGAATCCCTGCGCGGCAAAGTGGTGCTGGTGGACTTCTGGACCTACGACTGCATCAACTGCCAGCACACCCTGCCGTACGTCAAAGACTGGGCGAAGAAATACGAGAAGGACGGTCTCGTGGTGATCGGCGTCCACACCCCGGAATACGGTTACGAACGGATCATCGACAACGTCAAGGAACAGGTGAAAAAACTCGGCATCACCTACCCGGTGGCCATCGACAACAACTACGCGATCTGGCGCAACTTCGATAATCAATACTGGCCCGCGCATTACCTGATCGACGCCAAGGGGCAGGTGCGTTACAGCCACTTCGGCGAAGGTCGCTACGAAGCGCAGGAGCAGATGATCCAGCAGTTGCTGCAGGAGGCGAAGGCGCCGGCGGCCTGATCAGCAACACCAATGGCTCAGAGGTCGCGGACCATGAGCCATTGTTCGTTGTCCCAGGCGCGAAAACGCTCCAGGACTTGCCAGCCGCGCTTGGCGTAGTAGTCCTGCTTGTTCTGCGTGTGCAGATACAGGCGCGCAAAGCCGCAGTCTTTCGCCTCCTGGCAAATCCCTGCAATCAAACGTTCCGCCAGCCCTTGCCCGCGTGCTTCAGGGCTGACGAACACGCAGGCCAGCCAAGGCCCGAGATCCGGGCGCAGGGCGAGGTCATCGCGTGCCAGCGCGGCGCCGCCGAGCAGACGCTCACCGTCCATGGCGATCAGGCAGGACCAGTCACCATTGCCTTGGCCCAGGGCAAATTCACGCTGCCATTCGGCCAGTGGTTGGTCGACGTATTCGTAGGGAAATTGTTGGTGAATCCATTGGGCATAGTGGTCGCTGTGGTGCATGTGATGCGCGAGCCAATCAATTTTCAGTGACATCTGACGAATCCGTTCCAGAAGCGAGCGAGCATCAGAAACCAATCCCCCAACCTTGGCAATCCTCAAGGTGTTCCAGACGCTTTACAGATTTCCACCGCTCATCGGCAAACCCCTGGTTTTACAGGGTTGCCAGACGATTGGCAGGGACGCCGCGCGGTCTCGGCGCGATAGTGCGTGAGCAGGGTCACTGCCGGCCTTGCCCTATAACAAGAGCGCGAGGTTGCCATGCCTAAATTCGTGATTGAACGCGAGATTCCAGGGGCCGGGAAGCTGTCGGAAGCAGAACTCAAAGCCGTGTCGCACAAGTCCTGTGACGTATTGCGTGAACTCGGTCCGCAAGTGCAGTGGCTGCATAGTTACGTCACCGCTGACAAGATCTATTGCGTGTACATCGCGCCTGACGAAGAGCAGGTGCGCGAACACGCCAGGCTCGGTGGATTCCCTGCCAACAGTGTGGCGCGTGTGATGACGGTCATTGACCCGACTACGGCCGAATAATCACTGATCCAATTTGTAGCGGAGCGCACTGTCATGAGTACCCCGATTGATCTGACTGCCTTGAAGGAACGCCAGAAAGTCGCGTGGGCCAGTGGCGACTACGCCGTGATCGGCACGACGTTGCAAATCGTCGGTGAAAACCTCGCCGAAGCCTGCGACCTGCGTTGCGACGAAGAGGTACTGGATGTCGCTGCCGGCAACGGTAATGCGACGCTGGCGGCGGCACGGCGCGGTTGTCTGGTCACCTCGACCGATTACGTCGCGGCATTGCTGGAGCGCGGGCAGGATCGGGCCCGGGCGGAGCATTTGGACGTGACGTTTCAAGTTGCCGATGCCGAGGCACTGCCGTTCGCTGATGAGAGTTACGACGCGGTGCTGTCGACCTTTGGCGTGATGTTCGCCCCGGATCAGGACAAGGCCGCTGCTGAACTCGGTCGGGTTTGTCGCCGTGGCGGTCGCATTGGTCTGGCCAACTGGACGCCGGAAGGTTTTATTGGCCTGATGTTCAAGACCCTTGGCCGGCATCTGCCACCGCCTGCCGGTGCCCAGCCGCCCTCCAATTGGGGCTCCGATGCCTGGCTGCACAAGCATTTCGATGACCGTGATTTTCTGCTGCGCGTGACGCGGCGCGAGTTCAACTTTCGCTATCGCTCGGCCGCGCATTTCATCGATATTTTCCGCCATTGGTACGGGCCGGTGCACAAGGCCTTTGCGGCATTACCGCCGGAGAGCGGGCAGGCGCTTGAGAGTGATCTGGCGGATTTGCTCAATCGGTTGAATCGGTCGGGGGAAGGTTCGCTGGTGGTGCCGAGTGAGTATCTGGAGGTGGTGATCACTAAACGCTGAATGAAGATCCCTGTAGGAGTGAGCCTGCTCGCGATAGCGGTCTGTCAGCTGAATATTTTCGACTGATACACCGCTATCGCGAGCAGGCTCACTCCTACATTGGATGTGTGTTTGGCTCTGGGGTCTATTTCACCTGCGGCCGATCAAACCATTCCAGCGCCGTACGCCAGATGCAGATCCCCAGAAAGTACGCCGACATCAATAACCACAAGCCCATCACCAACGGGTTGATCACCGGGTGGTTGAGCACCAGCGACAGGCTGCACAGCAGCCAGATTGCCGTCACCGCAATGTTGATCGGCATGAACCGGCGTACGCGGAACGGGTGCAAGAACTTCATCCGCGTCACGGTCAACAGCGCCAGACCAATCACCGTCAGAAAAGTGATCCACGGCCCCGGCCCGATGATGTACAGGCACAGCGCGACGACATTCCACGCCGCCGGAAACCCGACAAAGTAGTTGTCCTTGCTCTTCATGTTGACATTGCAGAAGCAGAACAGCGACGACACCAGAATCAGCGACACGGTCAGCAGCAGGGTGTAGTCCGGCAGCGGAATGTAGCGATAGATGAACAATGCCGGAATGAATACATATGTCAGGTAATCGATCACCAGATCAAGGATCGAACCATCGAAGCTCGGCAGCACTGATTGCACGTTGACCTTGCGCGCCAGTGCGCCGTCGAGGCCGTCGACAATCAGCGCCACGCCCAGCCACATCAGACAATGGGTCGGCTGGTTTTCCAATAAGGCGAGGGTGGCCAGAAAGGCAGTGACCACGCCAGTCGCAGTAAAACCATGGGCGCCCCATGCTTTGAGCCTGGCGATGTGTACGGTCGATATCACGGGGGCGTTCTCCAGAAAGTGAAGCAAGCCGGGTATCACCCTTGAGTAGCAGGGCGCCGGCAAACCGGGTCGGGGTTGCAGCTATCGACCGGTCTGGCCGGGATAAGGTTCACCATTGATCAATCTTAGCTGGCCGGCGAAAAAATACGCGGGCGAAATCCGCCAGGCGCTTGAGTGTCAGCCAAACGGTGCTGGCGCTATGGCTTGAGGGGGCTATCGTTGCCAGACGCAGTCACTGTCAACGCTTGAGGATGACGTCATGAACACCAGCGATTTGCTTGAACAACTGCTGCGAGGCCAGGCCTCGGCAGGTCAACAATCTTCAGCGTCTGCCGGCGATGGTTTGGGGGGTTTAGGCGGGTTGCTGGGTGGCCTGCTCGGCGGCGCGGATTCCACCGGCACACGTGGTGGCTCTGCAGCCGGGGGGCTGGGCGGATTAGGTGGTTTGCTCGGTGGTTTGCTCGGCGGCGGTGCCGGTGGCGGTCTGGGCGGCGCATTGGGTGGGGCACTGGGTGGCGGTGGCAGCACGCAAAGCCGCTCCGGCGCGAGCAATTATGCGGCGCTGGCGTCGTTGGGCATGATGGCGTTCCAGGCGTATCAGGCCTGGCAACGCAGCCAGGCCAGTTCGGCACCGCAACAGATCCCGCAGACGGCGAATCTCCTTGCCGGTCCGGAAGTCGAGGAGCACAGCCATGCTGTGTTGCGCGCGTTGATTGCGGCGGCCAAGGCTGACGGTGAGATCGACGCCCGGGAACAACAGATGATCAGTGGGGAAATCAGCAAACACACCGACGACCCACTATTGCAGCAATGGTTTGAGGACGAAGTCTCGAAACCGCTGGACGCCAACGAAGTCGCGCAGGCGGCCAAAGGCGATCCGGCCATGGCCGCTGAGATGTATCTGGTCAGCGTGATCCTCGTGGATGACCAGCGCGACGCGGAGCGCAGTTATCTGGACGAGCTGGCAGCAGCCTTGCAGATCGACCCGAGTTTGCAGGTGCATCTGGAACAGCAGGCCAAAGGTCAGGCCTGAAAGCAACATCAAAAGATCGCAGCCTTCGGCAGCTCCTACAGGGTGTACATCATTCCATGTAGGAGCTGCCGAAGGCTGCGATCCTTTGATCTTCAAAGCCAGATTGCATCCCACAATGGGTAGTCCCCCACACGCCGAACCAATCCGGCGCGCAACGGGTTCATGATGATGTATCGGGCCGCCGCTTTAAGGTCTTCGTCGCGACGCAACGCCCGGTCGTAGTAACCGCGTTGCCATAACCGTCCCTGACTGCTGCGCTTGAGATTGATCGAACGACAACTGCGCGATTTCACGCGGCACATGAGCGCTGCCAATGAACCTTGTTTCAATTCAATCAGCCAATGCAGATGATCCGGCATCACCACCCACGCCAGCGACTGAACCATTCCCTCGTCATTGGCTGCACGCATTTGCTCAATCAGCAGTCTTCCCAAACGCCAATCCGAAAATACTGAATGACGTTCGTAAACGACGGCGGTGAGCAGATAAATACGTCCAGCCTCGCTATAACGTCCCTTGCGTAATCCACACGCCTTTGCAGCAACAGGCATTCCTTTGCCCTCCCAAAAACATCGTCCCTGAACGTTAGCCATCTCTCGCCCTTACGCGAACTCAATCCGTTGCACGATGTAACCCTGTAGGAGCCTTCGGCAGCTCCTACACGGTGTTTCAGTGCTTTTGACGGCCGTCCGTCCGGGCAATTTTCACGTCGATTGAATTTTTCACAGGCGCCGCCTCTCTGCTGCTGTAGAGGCGTGTGGAACAGCGTCCTGCCAACCGACCGAGAATTTTGCCATGACTGTCCTGACACACCTGCAAGCTGCGCCTGGCCAACCGCATGCGATGAACGCCGCCGGGAACATCCGGCAAGTCTATGAAACGCTGTTGCGCGATGACGATTGCCAGGACCTTGCGCGGGCGTTTTTGCAGGAGCAACTGCAACTCGCCGCGCAACTCACCGATTCCCTGCCCGAAGATCCGACGACGTGGCACGCTTGGGTGGCCGAGCATTGCGCCGATGTGGCCCGGCAATACGCCGACTACCTGCAACAACGCAAGGCCGGCGGGCCTCGGCAATTCTTCCGTGGCAAGGCGCAGGCACTGTATTTTCTGCAAGCGGTGGCACCGACCAAACTGGTCGACGGTGCCTGGCTTTCTGGCCTGTTACCGCGCTGGCGGGACCCACGTTTCCAGGGCCTGCTGCGGACCTTTCTGGAAGAATTGGGCGAAGGCAATCCGGCGCAAAATCATGTGGTGATTTACCGCAAACTGCTCGCCGAACACGATTTGCAGGATGGCAGTGCCATCGACGATGAACGCTACCTGCAAGGCGCGATACAACTGGCACTCGGCATCTGCGGTACTGATTATTTGCCCGAAGTGATCGGCTACAACCTCGGCTATGAACAACTGCCGTTGCACCTGTTGATCAGCAGTTACGAACTCAGTGAACTGGGTATCGATCCGTACTATTTCACCTTGCATGTGACGATCGACAACGCCAGCACCGGCCATGCGCAAAAAGCTGTACAAGCGGCGCTTGATTTAATGCCCCTCGAGGCTGATCGTGCCGAGTTCTTGCGCCGGGTCTCGTTGGGTTATCGGCTCAACGACCTCGGGCAGGGCAGTCGCGCGATCATTGAAGGTTTCGACCTTGAGCACGAGTTACTGGCGATGCTCGAGCGCAAGTGTCCCTTCGCCCAGCACATGCACTCCGATTACTGCCGCTTCGAAGGGCAGACCGTCAATCAGTGGCTGGCCGCACCGGAGCAATTGCCCGGGTTCCTCCAGGCATTGCAGAACAAAGGCTGGATCAAACGCCATGAAGACCCGCAGGCCAGTCGCTTTTGGCAACTGATCGCGGGTGATGGTGCGGCGATGTTTGGCGTGTTCAATGCCTACGAAAAACAACTGGTGCACGACTGGATCGCCGGCGACTGGACGTCGTCAGACAAAGCGAAACCTGTTCGACGGCACAGTCAAACCGCAGCGCCCATCGAAGGGCTTGAACAGGATCCCGACATCCAGGCGCTCAACGCGGCGCTGCAAGGTCAGGATGCCTTGTCGCAGATGGCAGTTCTGATCCCCTGGCTCGCCCCAGCCCGGCATGCACATCCCGCCGGGCTGCTCGCCACCCGCCGCTTTATCGAACTCAAATCCCGCTTGCCTTAAGGACCTTGCCGATGAATCAGGAAGAACAACTCTGCCCCAACGACCTCGTGCTGCTGCACCTTGGCCGGCGCTTGTTGGCAGACGGATATCGGTTCACCACTCCGACGCCGTTGACCCATCAACGGGTCAACCAGCGTGACGAGGGCCAGATGGCCGACTCTTTGCGCGACGTGTTCGGTTGGTCGCGTCCGTTCGCGCCGGGGTTGTTGTCGGCCGATGAACAGCGGCAACTGCAAGACGCGCAGGTCATTGATAGTTACGAAGGCCAGCTGAAGAGTCGGGTGCGCTGGTCGAGCCTGGATGATTTGCTGTTCGTGCATTCGGCATTCCCCACCGAAGCGGCGGATGCGGTGTTTTTCGGCCCCGACACCTACCGTTTCGCGCAACTGATCCACGCCCACCTGCAGCAGAACTTTGCGCCAATCCATCGCGCAGTGGACATCGGTTGTGGCGCTGGCGTCGGTGCGATTTTGATCGGCCGCGCCCGCCGCGAGGCGCAGGTGCTGGCGCTGGATATCAACCCTGCGGCGCTGCGTCTGACTGCGATCAATGCGGCGCTGGCGGAAGTCGCCAACGTTGAAGTGCGCGCCAGTGATCTGTTGCAGGGCGTCGACGGCGAGTTCGACCTGATTGTCGCCAACCCGCCATACATGGCCGACCCGGCGGAACGCGCTTATCGCCATGGTGGCGGAACGCTGGGGGCAGGGCTGTCGTTGCGCATCGTCGAACAGGCACTGAATCGACTGGCTCCCGGCGGCTCGCTGCTGCTCTACACCGGTGTGGCGATGGTCGATGGTCGCGACCCGTTTCTCGACACCGTGCTGCCACGACTGGACGAGCAGCGCTTTGGCTGGACGTACCGTGAACTCGATCCGGATGTCTTTGGCGAAGAATTGCTCAACCCCGGTTATCAACGGGTCGATCGCATCGCAGTGGTGGCGCTGACCGTGACCCGACTGGGCTGAAACAAGGCAGGTGCACGATGAACAGGAACTTCGACGACTACAACCGCATGCGCGATTTTTCGGCGACGTCGGAACCGGCCGCCGTCAAGCGCTCAGGGCGTAAAACCGGCGCCGATCACGCGTTGCAGTTCTGCATCCAGAAGCACGATGCCTCGCACCTGCATTACGACTTTCGCCTGGAGCTCGATGGCGCACTGAAGAGTTGGGCGGTGCCGAAAGGGCCGTCGCTCGATCCCAAGGTCAAGCGTCTGGCGGTGCATGTCGAGGATCATCCGCTGGATTACGCAACATTCGAGGGCAACATTCCGGAAGGGCATTACGGCGCCGGTGATGTGATCGTCTGGGATCGTGGCGTGTGGATTCCGTTGGAGGATGCGCACAAGGCCTACGAAAAGGGCAAGCTCAAGTTCGAACTGCAAGGCGAGAAGCTTGCCGGCATCTGGAATCTGGTGCGCACGCACATGCCGGGCAAGAAGGAACAATGGTTTTTGATCAAGCATCAGGACGCTGCTGCGCGGCCGCAGGATGACTACGACGTGCTGGTGGCCGAGCCGGACAGTGTGTTGAGCGAACGCACGCTCGTGAGCAAGCCCAAGCTGGCCGCCGAGCACAGCAAACCGCTGAAAAAGCCCGCGGCGAAGACGCGCAAAACCGCTACCGGCAAGCTGACGGGGGCGCACAAGGCCAAACTGCCGACGCAACTCAAGCCGGAACTGGCGACACTGGTCGACAGTGCGCCCGAAGGGCAGTGGAGTTACGAGATCAAATTCGACGGTTACCGGATCATGGCGCGCATCGATCATGATCAGGTGCAACTGTTCACTCGCAACGGTCATGACTGGACGCACAAGTTGCCGCAACAGGCCGCCGCCCTGGCCGCGCTGGGATTGGAGTCAGCATGGCTCGACGGTGAAATGGTGGTCGCCAATGAGCACGGCGTGCCGGACTTTCAGGCCCTGCAAAATGCTTTTGAAGCTGGAAGCAGCGGCAATATTCTCTACTACCTGTTCGACCTGCCGTATCTCAACGGTGTCGACCTGCGTGAAGTGCCGGTCGAAGAGCGCCGCGCCGCGTTGGCCACGGTGCTCGGCAATCATGAACACCCCTTGTTGCGCTTCTCCGAAGCCTTCGACGAAACCCCCGATGCACTGCTTAACAGTGCCTGCCAGATGCAGATGGAAGGCCTGATTGGCAAACGCCTTGGCTCGCCGTATGTGTCGCGGCGTAGTGGCGACTGGATCAAGCTCAAATGCAAGCACCGTCAGGAGTTCGTGATCGTTGGGTACACCGATCCGAAAGGCGCGCGCAGTGCTTTCGGCGCCTTGCTGCTGGGGCTGCATGATCGCGACAGTGGCGAGTTGCGCTACGCCGGCAAGGTCGGCACGGGCTTCAACGAGTCGACGTTGAAAAGCATTCTGGAGCAGCTCAAACCGTTGCAGGCGAAGAAGGCAGCGGTGGTCAACCCACCCAGCGGCTTCGAGGCCAAAGGCGTGCACTGGCTCAAGCCGAAACTGCTGGCGGAAGTCGCGTTCGCTGAAATGACCAAGGACGGTTCGGTGCGCCACGCCGTGTTCCATGGCTTGCGCAATGACAAACCGGCCAAAGCCATCACTGAGGAGCGAGCGAAACCGGTGAAGACTGCAGAGAAGAAAACCGCCAGCAAGAAAACGCCGAAAAAAGCCCCGGCGAGCAATGCCGACACCGCGCCGTCACAGCTAGGGCTAGCCAACGGCAAGGTGCGCATCACGCACCCGGACCGGGTGATCGATGCGGTCAGCGGCACGACCAAGATGCAACTGGCCGAGTATTACGCCAGCGTCGCCGAATGGATTCTGCCGCAACTCAAGGATCGCCCGGTGGCCCTGGTGCGCGCGCCGGACGGCATTGCCGGCGAACTGTTCTTCCAGAAAAACGCCGAACGCCTGGCGATCCCCGGCATCACCACGCTGGACAAGGACGTCACCGGACAACCGGTGATGCTGATCAACAACGCCGAAGCGCTGATCGGCGCGGTGCAGATGAGCACCGTCGAACTGCACACCTGGAACGCGACCACGGTCGATCTGGACAAGCCCGATCGCTTCGTCCTCGACCTCGACCCGGATCCGGCGCTGCCGTGGAAAAGCATGGTCGAAGCGACGGCGCTGACATTGACCGTGCTCGATGAACTGGGCCTCAAGGCGTTTCTCAAAACCAGCGGCGGCAAGGGTATTCATCTGGTGGTGCCGCTGACCCGCAAACTTGGCTGGGACGAGGTCAAGGATTTCAGCCACGCCATCGTCAGTCATATTGCCAAACTGTTGCCGGACCGCTTTTCTGCGGTGTCGGGGCCGAAAAATCGCGTCGGGCGGATCTTTATCGATTACCTGCGCAACGGTCTGGGCGCCACCACCATTTGCGCTTACGCCGCACGTACCCGCGAAGGTTTGCCGGTGTCGGTGCCGCTGTTTCGCGAAGAGGTCGCCGAGATCAAGGGCGGCAATCAGTGGAACGTGCATAACGTTCACGAGCGGCTGGCCGAAGTCGGTGACGCGCCGTGGGCTGACATGAAGAAAACCCGCCAAAGCATCACCGCCGAGATGCGCAAACGCCTTGGGCTGAAAAAGTGATCAGGTGTCGCGCAGCAAGTCGTGGGCGTTGAGCAATTCGAAGGCGATTTCCGGGTGGTTTTCCAGGCCGCGACGGATGGCCGCGGGAATTGCTGCGCGAGTCTTGCGGCACAGGCCCGGTAACTCGCCGATCTGAATGGCGATACCACGCATGGTGCGCACTTCGTTGAAACCGGGGGCGACATCGACACGAATGCCCAATTGCTCAAACATCCGCTGTTGCAGATGTTTGAGGTCATTCAGGTCTTTGAGCATTTCGAGGCGCGCGAGCAGGCGTTTTTCTTCCTCTCGGGTCAGACGCAGGATGCGCAAATCCGCGCCAGGTGTCTCCAGCAACGGGTCGCGCCCGCAAATGCAGGCGCCGGGCGGGCAGGGGGAGCGCAAGGGCACAGAAGTCGTCATGGCCTCCATCATAGAGGCCGTCGGACAGTTTTGCCTATGCGCCTTCAGCGGCCATCCATCGGCTGCTTTTTCCGTGACGGCTACTGATTCAGGCCTTCGTAATGCACCAGAATCGCGTTGGCCAGATCTTCATCGCTGGCGTTGAGGCCAGGATTGTCCTGGCGAGCCTGCTGCAGTACCGATTCAAGATAAACCCCACGAATGGCCCCGCCACTGGCGACAAATGCAGACAAGTCGTCACGGGCCGGAATCACCATTTTGTGATCCTTGAAGGTCGAGTACAGCGACGCGGAGACACCGGCCGAGGTGGCGACATCGCCCGCATCAACACGGGCCAACGCCGAACCGACAGGCAGGCATAAGAGTAAGGAAGAAATGAGCACTAACTTGCGCATGACGGTGTTCCTCCACAAGCGCGAAGCAAAAAGGGAAGGATTACATAATGTGAGAGGGGCGCACGCGGCGGGAGTTCCGTGGCGCAGCAAAGTCTGCGTTATTGCAAAATAGACGCGGGCAACGCCATGGCGGGTTGCCCGACTTTCAAGCTGCGGTGAGTCAGATCACCCCGCAGGCCATGCGATCGCCGCCACCGCCCAGCGGTTTCGGCATGTCGGCGTGGTTGTCGCCCCCGGCGTGGATCATCAGCGCGTGGCCCTTGATCTCGGAGATGTTTTTCAGGCGCGGCGCCAATACCGGGTAGTTGGCGATGCCGTCAGCGCTCACGTAAACCGCTGGCAGATCACCCAAATGACCGTCAGCGTAAGGGCCGAGATGCTTGCCGGTTTTTTGCGGATCGAAATGTCCGCCTGCGGCCAGTGCGGCGCCTTTCACGCCGTCCTTCATGCCGGCTTCACAGCTACCGTTTTCATGCACGTGGAAACCGTGAACGCCGGCCGGCAAGGATTTCAGATCGGGCGTGAACAACAGGCCATACGCCGTCTCACTGATAGTGACCGAGCCGATCGCTTGCGGCGCGCCGTCGGCGCTGACCAGATTGATGGTGACTTTTTCCGTCGCCGCTTGTGCGGTACTGATGGCGAAGGAGCCGAGCAAACCCAACCACAATGCGCGTTTCATAGCGTTTCCTTTTGCTGCATGAGAATTCAGAACGACGGACTCAATAGCCTGCTGGCATTAACCGGTGATGAAGGCGTTGGCCGTGCGCGTTGAAAAGTGAGACTTGCCGCGCAATCCGAAAGTTTTGCTGCCTTTGGCCAGCATGCCGACACCTGCCGACACGCTCTGGCGCGGCAGACCTGCGCAAATAGGCTTAACTGAAGGCTGACAAGCGCTTACGGGCGTAACGAGAGAGGAAAATCCGGTGTCGATCAAACTGCGTTTAGTGTTGCTGATTGTGACAAGTCTGCTGACGGCGTTGATCGTGAGTCTGGTCAGTTACGTCGGCAACCAGCGGATGGCCTCGGCGGTGAGCGATAACGCGGTCAGCATGAGCGCGCTGCGCAACCACATGGAAGCCGACATGATGCACGACGCCCTGCGCGCCGATGTCTATTCGGCGATGCTGGTGGGTTTGGGCAAAAGCACCAGCACGGCGAGCGAAGTGCGCGATTCGATCAACGAGCATGCCGGGCATTTTCGTGAGGTGCTCGAGGAGAATCTCAAGCTGCCGATCAACCCGACATTGCGCACGGCGCTGGAGCAGATCAAACCGAGCCTCGATACCTACATCAACGCGGGCGAACGGATTGTCGGGTTGGCGCTGGACAATCCTGATGCCGCTCAACAGGAACTGGGCACCTTCAACACGGCGTTTGGCCAGTTGGAAGAGCAAATGGCCGCATTGAGCGAGTTGATCGAGTCCAATACGCGGCAGACCAGTGCAGGTACCGAATCAGCCATTCGCAGCGCCAATGTC
Source organism: Pseudomonas sp. IT-232MI5 (assembly GCF_949767845.1). Classification (NCBI taxonomy): domain Bacteria; kingdom Pseudomonadati; phylum Pseudomonadota; class Gammaproteobacteria; order Pseudomonadales; family Pseudomonadaceae; genus Pseudomonas; species Pseudomonas sp. IT-232MI5. The sequence goes on along the minus strand of NZ_CATKQE010000022.1, from coordinate 285,004 downwards.
GCGCTCGGCGTGGTGTTGATCGCCAGTCTTGTACTGCTCCTGATTCAGGGGCGCTGGGTGATTCTGAGCATCATGGGGCCATTGAAGACCGCCAGTCGCATCGCCGAGAGCATCGCCCACGGCAACCTCAGCGAGCCGATCGCCGAGCCGTCCGGCAAGGACGAAGCCAGTGTTCTGATTCGGACGCTGGCAACCATGCAGCGCGATTTGCGCAACATGATCGATGTGGTGCGGCGCAATGCTCATGGCGTCAGTGGCATGAGCGAACAACTCAGCCAGGGCTGCCATCAGGTCGCCGACAGCAGCCAGCAACAAAGCGTCGCCGCCGGCACCATGGCCGCAGCCGCCAGCCAGATGACCGCGAGCATCGAAGAAATCACCCGTCACGCCGAACGGGCCCTGAGCATGGCTAATCAGGCCGAAACCCTGGCGAAAGAGGGCGGCGGTGTCATTCATCAGGTGGTCAGCGACATGGACGATATCGCCCGATCAGCGCAGCAGTCGGCCCAGGTGATTCGTACGCTGGATCAGGAATCCGAAGCCATTTTCAACATCATTCAGGTGATCAAGAGCATCGCCGATCAGACCAACCTGCTGGCGCTCAATGCCGCCATTGAAGCGGCCCGCGCCGGCGAGCAGGGCCGGGGTTTCGCCGTGGTGGCTGACGAAGTGCGCAGTCTGGCAGCGCGCACCAGCGCCTCGACCCAGGAAATCGCCGCGATGGTTGCACGCATTCAACACAGCACCCGCGAGGCGGTCAGCAGCATGGAGGCGGGGGTCGCGCAGGTCGACAAGGGCATGGCGGTGACGGCGGATGTCGAGCGGGCGATACGTGAAATTCTCGATGCTACGCTGAGCACGACGCAACTGGTCAACGACATCACCCGCACGATTGGCGAGCAGAGCCAAGCCAGCAACGAGATCGCCCATCAGGTGGAAATGATTGCCGGAATGTCCGAAGGCAATAGCCGGGTGATCGGGCAAACGGCGAATACCACCGATGAGTTGTCGAGCCTGGCGGGGCAGTTGGCGCAGTCGGTGGATCGGTTTCGGTTGTGATAGCGATTGGAACAATTGCACTTGTGGTGTCTGAATTGGCCTCATCGCTGGCAAGCCAGCTCCCACAATGGGCGGTGGTGTAAACACAATTGCATTTACAACATCGAACCCTGTGGGAGCGGGCTTGCCCGCGATGAGGCCAGCCCGGTCAATATTCATTCAGGCTAGATAGCCCCCCTCAAAACTTGAACGCCTGCCGCCCCACCAGCAACCACTTGCCATGCTGCTTCTGCCAGATCTGAAAATTCTCGATCTCCGTCGGCACCACCTCGGTCCCCTTCAACGCCTGAGCAGAAAAGTGGTGGCGCACCAGCGCGGTATCGCCGGACAGGGTAATGGTCTGATTCTGCATTTCCAGGGTCTTGAACGCGCTCTTGCCGGTTTCGATGTCGGCGATGAACTCTTTCTTGTCCTGAATCTTGCCGCTGGAATGACCGTAGGTCAGGTTGGGCGCGGTGAGGGCGTTCAGTTCGGCGATGTCCTTGTGCAGCATCGCCTGGGTCAGATGGTCTACCGCTTGGGCGACGTCTTTTTCTGCCGGGGCAGGGGCGGCCATGGCGTAACCGTTGAAGGCACAGAGAAAACCGATCAGCAGTCGGGTTTTGGTCATGAACGTATTTCCTTGTTGTTATAGAGGGATGACTGATTCGTCAGTCATCGTACAACCTAGCAGATTATTTTCAGATAAGGCACTGCTTCAACGCGATGATCGTCGGGGTCATGTTCAGCCTTCGTCGGCCGATAGTGTCCTGAGCGGAAAAAGACTCTCAAGTCGGGAACAGACGCGCGGGTTTGCCCTGACGTGATATTCTTCGCGCCAACTTGGTTTGACCTTATTCAGTTTGCTTGCCTTTGGGCGGGCCGACGGAATCCCTGTCGCTCAAGTAGCTGAGCCAATAATGATAAGAAGTCAGTTCAGAAGGGACATTAACTGAGGTCGATGCAGCATGTCGGCCTTGTGTGCCCACCCGTCAAAATTGAAGTGTGCCGGAATCTGCGACGCTAGCCTGAGCGTCATCAAAGCGGATCGCATACTGATAACAGCGGCGGGCGGAAGGCGTTTTATCATAGGTGCAACAGATGTTTAAAAAAGTGAACACAGCCCTGCTGGGTCTGGCTTTGGCGATGGGGATGACATCCGCCAATGCTGACGAAGCAAAGAAAGTCGACGTCCTGCTGATCGGCGGCGGCATCATGAGCACCACCCTCGGTGTGTGGATCAATGAGCTGGAGCCAAGCTGGTCGATGGAAATGGTCGAGCGCCTCGACGGCGTCGCCCTCGAAAGCTCCAACGGCTGGAACAACGCCGGTACCGGTCACTCGGCGCTCGCCGAGCTGAACTACACCCCGGAAGACGACAAAGGCAACGTGACGATCCCGAAAGCCGTCGAGATCAACGAAGCGTTCCAGGTCTCCCGTCAGTTCTGGGCCTGGCAGGTTCAGCAAGGCGTTCTGAAGAACCCTCGCTCGTTCATCAACACCACTCCGCACATGAGCTTCGTGTGGGGCGATGACAACATCAAGTTCCTGAAAAAGCGCTACGAAGCCCTGCAAGCGAGCCCGCTGTTCGCCGGCATGCAGTACTCCGAAGACCCGGCTGTGATCAAGAAGTGGGTTCCGCTGATGATGGAAGGGCGTGACCCGAACCAGAAAATCGCGGCCACCTGGAGCCCGCTGGGTACCGACATGAACTTCGGCGAAATCACCCGCCAGTTCGCCACGTACCTGCAGACCAAGCCTAACTTCGATCTGAAACTGTCGAGCGAAGTCCAGGACATCACCAAGAATGCCGATGGCACTTGGCGCGTCAGCTACAAAAACCTGAAAGACGGCACTAAAACCGAAACCGACGCCAAGTTCGTCTTCATCGGCGCGGGCGGCGGTGCACTGCACCTGCTGCAGAAGTCGGGCATTCCTGAAGCCAAGGAATACGCTGGCTTCCCGGTAGGCGGCTCGTTCCTGGTGACCGATAACCCGGCCATCGCTGAACAGCACCTGGCCAAGGCCTACGGTAAAGCGTCGGTTGGCGCCCCACCGATGTCCGTTCCGCACCTGGACACCCGTGTCCTGGACGGCAAGCGCGTTATCCTGTTTGGCCCATTCGCGACCTTCAGCACCAAGTTCCTGAAAGAAGGCTCGTACCTGGACCTGCTGACCAGCACCACCACCCACAACATCTGGCCTATGACCAAGGTCGGCATCAAGGAATACCCGCTGGTCGAGTACCTTGCTGGCCAGCTGATGCTGTCGGATGAAGACCGTCTGAACGCGCTGAAGGAATACTTCCCGAACGCCAAAGCCGAAGACTGGCGCCTGTGGCAAGCCGGCCAACGCGTGCAAATCATCAAGCGTGATGAAGCCGCTGGCGGCGTGCTGAAACTGGGCACCGAAATCGTTGCTGCACAAGACGGCTCCATCGCCGGCCTGCTGGGCGCATCGCCAGGCGCGTCGACCGCTGCACCGATCATGCTGAGCGTGCTGCAGAAAGTCTTCAAAGACAAAGTGGCTACCCCTGAGTGGCAAGCCAAGCTGCACCAGATCGTGCCAAGCTACGGCACTCAGCTGAACAGCGATCCAGCCAAAGTGGCTGCGGAGTGGGCTTACACCGCCAAAATCCTCGAACTGCCGACGCCTCCGGTGATTGGTCAGGTTGCTGCTCCGGCTGCACCTGCCGCTGGAAAAGCTGAAGCACCGAAGGAAAACGCTGCACGTGACATGGCGCTGTAACTAAACGCCTGACACACAAAGCCCACTGAACCGGCGACGGTCAGTGGGCTTTTTCATGGCAAATAGTTTTGTAGGAGCTGTCGAGTGAAACGAAGCTGCGATCTTTTGATCTTGATCTTGCTTTTGAAAGATCAAGATCAAAAGATCGCAGCCTGCGGCAGCTCCTACAGGGCTTTGGCGGACGCCAGATAAGCACCGAGCCGCCGGCCCATCTCTTCGCCCAAGGCTTGTAGACCGCTCAGCGGCCGCACCATCACCTCAAACTCGACAATCTTGCCGTTCTCGTCAAAGCGAATCATGTCGATACCTTTCAGCTCCTTCGAACCCACCTTGGCGCTGAACTCCAGAATCACATTCAAGCCATCGGCAGTCGCCAGTTCGCGGTGGTAGGTGAAGTCTTCAAACACTTCAAACACGGTATTGAGGATCATCGACACCACCGGCGCACCCGGGTAAGGCGTGTGGGCCATCGGCGAGCGGAACACGGCTTGCGGGTCGAGCAGGCCGGGCAGGGCGCTGAGGTTACCGGTGCGGATCATTTCGTGCCATTTGCCTAGCGATGCGGCGACGTTGGGTTGCAGATTCAGGTCGGTCATGTTCACTCCAGGTTTTTCTTGTTGTTGTCGCGACGGCAATGACTCTAGATCAACCACGCCAAAATTGAACCCTTGTGCCGCGATCTGAATGTCGGCCCATGGCCCATGCGTATCTGATCCGTATTTTTTCGCTGGATCTGCCTCTGTTACCGGCTCAGTCAGCGGCTCAAAATAGCCCCACGGTTCGGCACTCGCGGCAGTCCTTCATTTCGAAGCGCCCAGTGCACCGCAAGCTCAGCATTGAGGAGAGCAACATGAACAAGATGGCGATTTTTCTGGGTGGCTTTCTGACACTGACCATTCTGATCGGCCTGCTCGCAACGATTTCTCCGGTTTGAGGCGACCGGATATACGCCTGCTCGGCACATTCGAAATGTCTTTTCGCTTCCAACGGCAAACCCGGGCATGAAATTGTCCAGGTATACGGCGCGACGTTTGTCGATCCGGACGTATACGACCACGCACAGATCGATAGCCATGAAAGCGACGGCGCGCCCTTCACCGCGCGCTGGCATGACAGCTCAAGCTTCAGCGAGCAGGCGCCGTTGGTGCCGAAAGGCTTGCAAGAACTGCTGAGGGACGCCGGGTTGCTCGGCTGAGTTCAACCGCTGGAGACGAATACCGGCGCTATCGATTCATCGACTTCGCGCGTACTCGACGAGATCTTTGGGGTAAACCCAGTGATCGACATCACGATCATCAAGCCCGTAAAGAAAAGCAATCGCCGCAGCTTCGAATGCCCAGTAGCCGACGTAGTTGCCGTCTTCGCCCTGTAGATGAGCGTCGTGCCAAGGCGCTTGTTCGAAGGCTGGATACCAAGTCTGGCAATACTCCTTGAGCAGCAGGGACGCCTCTTCGCGGGTGTCGGCATAAATTGCCTGTACGAGAGGGGTGTAAACGTCGTGATACCACTGATCGACGTTTTGCCGATCAGGCAGGACTTTCTTCAGCAGATCTTCATAGAGCGTGTCGTCTCCGGCGTAACCAGCGTCGTCCAGAAGTTTGACGAATCGTATGAGCAGGTCGTTGCGGTCGAGCAGAATGCACAGGCTGATCACTTGAACGGCTTCTTCATATTCATCTGGCCAATCATCAATGGCGAGGGGGGAGATCTGCGGTACATCTTCGTAGGCGGCCAGCCTCTGCTGGCGCAGTTCATACTGATCGAGCAAGTCTTCAAGTAACGGGAGGAGGGCTTCAATAGGCTCGCCGACCGTATAAGTCGCAAGCAACTTATCAAGCGCCAGTCTCTGAAAGAATGCCGCGCGCAGGCTCGCTTCTTCGTCATCAGAATCTGATTGGAAGCGATTGGTCTTGAAGAACTCCACGACAGTATCGTGTTCCCCGAGAAAGTGTGCGTAGTGGCGTCTGCTGAAAAAGAATTGGCGTTCGCTCACTCGTGCTCCTGCACTCACGCTTCACCTGACCAATACCAAAGTGTGTCACCCCAGCGGGAGTCATTGATCTTCGGCATGAGTTCACCCTGTTGGAAATGACGACGGGAGTTCGCCTGAGCGGGCGTGAACCAGTAGCCGGTTCGGCTGCATGCATCGCCGGCAACGATTCGGCCGACTTGTGTCATTCGTGGGCTTTGATGATTTCTCGCGTAGTCGACCAGATCTTTCGGGTAAACCATATGGTCGACGGCGTGATCATCGATGCCATACAAAAATGCGACGGCGCCAGCTTCAAACGCCCAGTAGCCCACGTAGTTCCCGTCCTCTCCCTGTAGATGAGCGTCGTGCCAAGGCGCATGCCGGAATGCGGGATACCATTGTTTGCAATAGGTCAGTAGCAGTTCGGAAGCTTCTTCTTTTTCGTCTGCGTAAATCGCCTGTATCAACGGCGTGTAGGCATCGTGAAACCACTCATCAACATCGTCTCGATCAGGCAAAACTTTGCAGAGAAGATCTTCGTAAAGTGCGTCCTCTCCCTTGAAGCCCGCATTGTCCAACAAGCTTGTGAACCGCTTCAGAAGATCAGTGCGGTGGAGCAGGACACACAAACTTATTACTTGGACGCATTCCTCATATTCGTCAAGCCAGCTGTCGATAGCCAGTGGAGAGATGTTCGCGATCTGTTCGAACGCTGCCAGTTTTTGCTGACGTACTTCATATTTTGAAATCAGGTCTTCAAGCAGGGGTTCTAACTCTGGAATATCGACGCCGGCGGTGTAGGAGATCAGCAGCTTTTTTAACGCAACTGTCTTGAAGTGATTCGCCCGCAGAGAGGCTTCCTGTTCCGGAGAGTCAGATTCAAAGGTGTTGTTTCTCCAGAATTCCTCGGTGTCAACGCTGTAGGCGAGAAACTCCACATATTGAGCGTCGCTAAGGAATTTTTGTCTTTTCTTCATGGCCGCTCTACTCAAGATTCAAGGAAGGTTGCGCCCCGTATTTCGCGGCAAGAGATTTTTTGCGCTTGTTTACAAAAGCTTTTACTTCCGAGTCCTTGTAATGAAATGCCGAGTGGTTTCTATGGGTTTGCTCATCACTGTTCTTCAGACGAGCTTCCGCATGTTCTTTAGGACCCCATTTCGGATGGAAGAGCGGCGCATAAAAAAGATGACGACTATATGAGGCAGAGACTTGATCTACCAGTCGCAGCGGAACGGCGTTTCCAATGTTTTTCTGGATCCACTCCTTGCTCATTTGAACAAGAATTTCCGTACTTCTCGCGGCTGTTGGTTTGGGTTTCTTATCTGCCGAGGGGGTCGGTTGTTTCGTTTTAGCCCGTTTACCTCTGCTTTTTTCGGCGGGAGCAGCCTGTACCGGATCTTGCGGTTCAAGCAGTGTATCCGTGTCGGGCAGTCCGGTTGCGCCAAGCTTTGAGGAGATGCCGGGAGTGCGAGTATTGTTCGGTTTACGCATGAACTTGGGGCCATCCTCATCACGACTGGCTTTCGCTTCAACAATTGCGAATGTCTTCCCCTGATTATTGGCCGGGTCTGCGCGCCAGACGGAATCAATCCCCGTACCATTGGCTCCGTCTGTGAGTTTGTAGAGAACATGCCTGGCTTTCGGACTTCCACCTTTCGACAGTTTTCCTTTTTTCGTGGCACCCGGCAGCCCCTCCAGCCATTTGCCATCCGCCCCCTTGTCATGTCCATCCCAATCTTTGCCCCAACCGAATTCGACTGCGCAGATGTAATCGGCGATATGTTCGCCGCTGACGCCCAAGCCTTCATTCAAAATGCTCGAAGGCGCATGAACGCCGACCTTGGAGGATTCGACACGGTTGGAGTGGGTGCCGCTGGCGCCGTCCTTGCCTTGAGTGCCGACGGAGGAATCGCGGTTGGCGGGTTTTTCCGCGCGCCGTGGGTGACTGGTGCCGGACGAGGCGGCGGAGCTGTTGCGCTGCATGCCTTTCCATTTGATCAGGCGTTTTTCGACAATGCCAAGCATCGCCGGCATGTTGTCTCGGGCGGTAGCGAGGACGGTCACCACGGCGGTTTGAACCCAACCCGGCGAGCCCTTGTAAACAGAGGAACTTCTGATCGCGGAAATGATGTCGTCCATTTCCGCACGCAGTTTGCCGGCGTTGAAAATACGTGACAGGAGTTCTTCCGGACTGGTCTTGATGCCGCATTCCTGCAGAACGAACCGCAGCAGATCGAACAAAACCGGGGCGAATCGTTGAGGGTTGCGGTTGACGATACGCATGCTTTTTTTCAAGCCGTCACCTGCGCCGGGTATCCAGCCGATCACTGCCAGGAGCAAGTCGAACTGGGCATCTTCCTTGGCTCCGGGCGTGTCCGATTTGTACAGCAGAACGGCGGATTCAATGGTGTCGTACACGTCAATGGCCTGGCCCAGAAATGGCACCGCACCCATCGCAATGCCTTTGCCCAGTTCGATAGCCGCTTCCTGATAAGCCCCGGTGCGGTCGTCGTTGCTGCTTGTTTGTTCGCTCATGCCAGCCTCCCTGCGGCTTTTTCGACCAATGCCTGTAGATCAACGGTGGCGGGGTCAAGACCCAGTTTTCGCAGATCTTCGTCGATTTTATCGTCAGAAGCGTCAACCACGGCCACTGCCGGACGATCATAGGGACGAGGGTCTTCACCGTAATAGACTTTCGCGGGGCCTTTTGGCACGTCTTCCAGCCGGGCGAATCCGTCGCTGTCGAGCACACCTTCGCGAGTCGAACCATCGGCGAATTCAACGCGATAAGACGCGCCGGGTACGGGTTCGAGATTGTCGTAGTGCAGGTTCAGTTCAAGCCAGGTGGGATTGGTTTTGGCCCGTTCCATCAAGTTGCCGGCCGTGTCAGTCGCCGCCAGTCCGGGAATCAGCGGAGCAAGAATGGCAATCCCGGTCCCCACGCCAGGCGCGCCGCCGGTATTCACCTTCACCTCAGACCCGCTGATGGTCACGCCACCCGCATCGACCTTGACGAAACTCCCGCCAGCCTTGGCCGTGAGTTCCATGGCGCCTTCGACCACAACCTTCTGGCCGGCGTAGTAATGGATTTCTGACCCAGCCTCAACAAACTGCGCCGTCCCCACCTTCACATGCTGCGTCACCGCAACCGTCAGGTGATCATCCGCGCGCATCTCGCTGATTCGATCCAGATGCGTAATCCGGTGCTCTTCAACCTTGAACTCGCTCAGCGTGTTGGCTTCGACGGTGTCGTGCCGTTCGTTGCCCACCCGAATCTTCTGGTCGTGCTCAATGTTCTCGTCCCAATCGCACTGGGCGTGGATGTAGATCTGCTCGGCGCCTTTCTTGTCCTCGATGCGGAATTCGTTGTAGCCCTTGCCGCCCGGTGAACTCAGGGTTTTGAAGGTGCTGCGGGTTTTGTTTGCCGGCAGGTCGTAGGGGACGACGGTTTCCTTGTGGTACAGGCAACCGGTGACCAGTGGCTGGTCGGGATCGCCTTCGAGGAAGGTGACGAGGACTTCCATGCCGATGCGCGGGATGGCGATGCCGCCGTACGCCGCGCCGGCCCAGCCGCTGGCGACGCGCATCCAGCAGGTGGTTTTGTCGTTGGACTGACCGTCGCGGTCCCAGTGGAATTGCACTTTGATACGGCCGTACTGGTCGCAGTGGATTTCTTCGCCTGCGGGGCCGGTGACGACGGCGGTCTGGCTGCCGAGGACTTTTGGTTTCGGGTGTTCGAGGGCAGGGCGGTAGTTCGCGTCCCATGGGGTGGCGAGGAAGCTGTTGCGGTAGCCCTGGTGGAAATCGCTTTTGTGGTCGGTGACGTCGCTGGTGACGTTTTCGCCGAGTACTTGCGGTTGTTTGCCTTCGTGGAAGACCTCCAGCAGCAGCCACAGATCGTTCCACTCGGCGCGCGGGTGTTCGGCGAGGGTGAGGAAATGGCCGCTGGTGAGGGTTGGTTCGTCACCTTTGCCTTCGGCGAGTTTGTAGTCGCTGCGATGGCGTTCGAGGGCGCGGGTGGAGAGGAACTTGCCGCGCTCTCGAGTAGTGAAGCGGCCGGGGTAGTCGTAGTCCTCGAGGTCCGGGGCGAACTCGGTTTTGACCGCGCCTTCGGGGAGGATCTTTGGTTTTTCGAAGTCGTAGTCGCGGCGGCTGACGCGGGTGGTGCGGGTTTCCAGACGCAGGTTGAAACGCTTGATCACCGGTTTGTCGGCGGCCATGCCGGAGTCTTGCTGGTAGCTCACCGGTTTCAGCTTGCGGAACACGGTCTGGTCGTCGCCGAACACCAGTTTGTGGCCGCTGCTGCTGTGCTGGAAGTGGAAGTGAATGCCTTCCTCTTCGCACAAACGCTGAATGAAATGCAGGTCGGATTCGTCGTACTGCACGCAGTATTCGCGTTGCGGGTATTCGGCGCCGAGCTGGAAACTGTAGGCGTCGGCGAGGATGCCGCGATCTTCCAGGACCTGAGCGATGATCTTCGGCACGGTCAGTTGCTGGAAGATCTGCTGATCGTGGTTGTGCCGCAGGTAGGCCAGTTGTGGCACCAGGCTGAGGCTGTAACGGGTCAGGGTTTTGCCGGAGTCGCCTTGCTCGATGCGATAGACCAGACCGTGGATCTTGCCTTCGCCGGTCGGGCCGAAAGTCAGGACGCCGGGCTTGTGCAGCAGCTCTTCGAGTTTGAGGTCGGGGCGGGCGCTGACGAGTTCGAGGTCGAAACGGAACGGTTGGTTGAGGGCTTCGCGACCGGTGAAGCTGAGGACTTGCAGGTCGGCGTTGGCGCCTTCGACAGTGAAGGTAATGTGGCTAGCGTTTGCATCCAGCATGCTCGACTCCATCCATTGGAAAAGCTGTGCCGATGTTGCAACAACTGAAACAGCCGATCAAGCGTCCAAGCGCGCCATAATCAGCGATCAGACTCAGCTCACGATTCAGCCATCGAGGGACGGACGAGCCATGGATTCGCTGATCAACGCCGCCGGCCGCGCGCTGTCTGCTGGTGACCCGCTAGGCGCGTTGAACCAGGTCGCTCTGCGTGAGGACCCGCCGGCGCTGGCGCTGCGCGCAATTGCCATGGCTCAGCTCGGTGATCTGTCCCGCGCCAAGGCGTTGTTGCAAAGGGCGATAAAGGCGTTCGGCAGCAATGAGCCGCTGTCACGGGCGCGTTGTGTGGTCGCCGAGGCCGAGGCCGAGGTGGCGCTGGCAGCGCGGATCGCTTTTATTGCGGTGGCGGCGACAGTGGACGGGTGAGAGCGGTGCGTCGGCCTCAATGATCAAGGCATCTTTGCTGGCCCCTTCGCGAGCAGGCTCGCTCCCACAGTGATTGCGGGTGAACACAAGCTTTGTGAGTTACCCAAAACCCTCTGGGAGCGAGCCTGCTCGCGAAAGCGCAGTGTCAGGCACCGCTGTTTCGTCGACGTTCAATACCCTCCGGGCCGCCGATGTCCAGCAGCCTTCTTTCCACCAAGACATTCTCCAGGGCCTGACGCTCGACTGGCGCCATTTGGTGCTCACGTTTTTTCAACTCCAGCAGAATCGGGTTGGACCAGGTGCGGTAGGTCTGTTCGATGGTGCGACGCGACGTCATCAGTCTCTCCTTGATCAAGAGCCCTGTGTTGCGGGCAGGGGCTCAATCCGATGAGGTATTAACGTTAGTCGACAAAGCAGGAAGTCGCGAATGCACCGTCATCCCCAGTAGGAGTGAGCCTGCTCGCAATAGCGGTGTGACAGTCAATATAAAAGTCAAATGACACACCGCTATCGTGTGCAGGCTCACTCCAACAAAGGGATTTGTGCCGTTGCGAACATTTATGCTCGGCACGATCAGAGGCCGCCGCGGTCGTACTCTTCACATGGGCGTATCACTTGTGGAGATCCAATGAGCCAGGAAGTCCTGACCACCGAAACCAACCGCCGCCAGTTGCAGCAGATCATCGCCGGGCTGTCCGACGGGGTGATTTTGCTGGAGCTGGATCAGAGCATTCTCTGGGCCAACGAAGCCGCGCTGGCCATGCACGGTGTCAAGCGGATCACCGATCTGGGCCACAATGCCGACGAATACGCCAAGAAGTTCAACCTGCGCTATCGCAATAATCATTCGATCACCGCCGAAAACTACCCGATCAGCCGGGTGGCGCGCTGTGAGAGTTTCAATGACGTGCTGATTGAGGTGTCGCCGACCGACGACCCGGAACGTATCTGGGTGCACAGCGTGCGCAGCATGATTCTCACGGACCGCGAAGGGCAGCCCGAGTCGCTGGTGCTGATCATGAGCGACGTCACCGATTGGGCCAACGCCGAGCAGCGCTTCGAAAGGACGTTCAACGCCAACCCGGCGCCGGCGGTGATCTGTCGGCTCAGTGATTTGCGTTACATCAAGGTCAATCCGGGGTTTCTGGAAATGACCGGGTACACCCGTGAACAGGTGATTGGCACTTCCTCTTATGAAATCGACATTTTCGAGCAGGCCGAACACCGGGATCTGGCGATTCAGCGCCTGCGCGACGTTGCGACCATCCCGCAGATGCAGGCTGAACTGCGCCTGCCTGACGGCGGCAGCAAGCAAGTGATCGTCGCCGGGCAGCCGCTGACGCTCAACGATGAGGATTGCATGTTGTTTTCCTTCGTCGACATGGAGATGCGGCACAAGGCCGAGGTGGCGTTGCGTCAGAGTGAGGAACGTTTTGCCAAGGCGTTTCGCCTGACACCGGTGCCGATCCTGATTTGCAGTGCCGACGAGCAGCAGGTGATCGACGTCAATCAGGCGTTCCTTGAGGCCTTGGCCTTCGACAGCGAGGACGTGCTCGGTAAAACCGTGACGCAGTTGGATTTCATCGATGACAGTGGTGCACGCACGCAGTTGCTGGCGGCGCTGGCGAAAAACGGTCGGGTGGATCGGGTCGATGTGCGGGTGCGCAAGAAGGATGCGGACCTGCTCGAATGTGCGCTATCCGCCGATACCGTGAATATTCAGGACACGCCGTGTTATTTGCTGGTGCTGATGGACATCACCGAGCGCAAGCGCACCGAGCTTGAGTTGGTGGCGGCGATTGAGGAGGTGATGAAGGACGCTTCCTGGTTCAGCCGTACGTTGATCGAGAAACTGGCCAATGTGAAGAAGGTCAACTCGCCGCAACTGCCCAGCGTTTCGTTCACTGATCTGACGGCGCGTGAGCGTGATGTGCTGGGGTTGATCTGTGAAGGGCTGGCGGACAAGGAGATCGCGGCGCGGCTGAAACTCGCTCCGAATACGGTGCGAAATCATGTGGCGACGGTGTATTCCAAGCTTGATGTGCACAGCCGCAGTGAGGCGATTGTCTGGGCGCGGGAGCGTGGGCTGTTTGCAGGCGAATCGAGCGCCAAGGGTCAACGATAGGGTGCAAATGCACTAGTTGGCCTGGTGCAAATTGAGGTGTTGGCGGGTGAGGTCTGTTCTTAGTCTGGTGGGGGTGCGATACGAGGTTTTTTGGCTCGGGATCGCGGCCCTTCGCAGTCGTTATAGGAACAGTCTGATGATGAATCTTGCGCAGTTGCGCACGCAGCTTGAACGCAGTTTTTCGCCGCTGGCGTGTGAGTGTCTGGTGGACGGCGATCATTCGCTGACGGTGAAGCTTTATCACCCGGTGTCGGGGCAGGTGGATCTGGTGATCAGTGGGCTGAAACTTAATGCGCTGCGGACGCCTGAGTCGGTTGATGCTTTGATTGAAGAATTGCGGTATGAGCTTGAGAGCAATTCTTTGCGTTCGTTTCGGGATCCGGATTTGGCTTAGCGCCGCCCTTTGGTTCTTGGCGGCCTTTGGGCCGACCATGCTGTTGGGGGGTGGGGGTAGATCCGTTGCTGCGGGTGTTGCCGCTGGCGGTTTCGCCCTTACGGCGAGTCCCTTTGGCAAACGCCCCAAAGGAACCAAAGGTCTGCGCCCTGACGTTCGGCCCGCTCGCTGGGGCTCGGGGTTCCTTCGCTCCGGGATCGATCCGGGGGCATCGTCTACGGTTTGCTTCGCTGCACCTCCTCTCGATGTGTTCGACTTCGTCGAACGGTCGCTGCGCTCCCACCCCGGATCAATCCCTCCACTCAGCCTGCCGACGGGCTCCCAGGTCAAGATCAAAAGCCGCAGCCGAGCTAACGCTCATCCTGTTGAGTGGTTAGGAGCAGAAGCGGTGTGTGGGTTGCGCTGTTTGCTTCTGCTTCTGCTTCTGCTTCTGCTTTTCTGTGGGAGCGAGCCTGCTTGCGAAGGGGCCTTGTCTGGCAATGTGCGTTTCACTCTGCTAACTCGCTCAAACCCCGACGCAAAATCGACAGCCATTACCACCCAATCGGGCCAATTCACTGGCGCTTGCAGGGCGCTCGGCTATAAAGAATGAGTGGTCAGGTCTTCCGTGGTCGGTTGGGTCGCGGAAGTTGCTCTTCCATTCATCGCGGGTCGTCCTATGAACAATCTTGGGAAACGCGTGTTGCCGTTGACTTTTTTTGCCGTTTTGCTGGCGGGTTGTGCCAGTCCTCCACCCCCTCCACCGGTTGCGCCACCTCCGCCACCGGAACGTACTTGCCAGGTGCTCGAAAATACTGAAGTCGCCGGTGACGTGTACGCCGACGGGCAGGTTACTCGACACATCACCACTACCCGTTGTGTCACGCAGTAGCGCCGGCGGGGCGCAAGTCTCGGGTTGAGCGGGTTGTGCTGGTCGCCGTCCTGGCCGGTACGGCGGTGGTTGCCGTGGAAGGCGCCATTGCGGCGATGCACAGTCAGCCCGACTTGTTTGGGGTGATGGTGATTGCGTTTATCGTCGGCCTCGGCGGCGGGGGTGGCGCTGGTTGCCGTTGCGTGCAGGCTGGGCGTTTCACCGGTCGCGGCGGCGTTGCTGGCGGGGGCGGTGTGTCTGGCTCTGCGTTTGCTGTCGGTGCATTACGGCTGGCAATTGCCGAAAGTCATTGCCTGATGCACAACCCTTGCAGGAGTGAGCCTGCTCGCGATAGCGGTGTGTCAGTCAACATTTATGTATCTGACACACCGCTATCGCGAGCAGGCTCACTCCTACAGGGGGTTAATCATTTACCCGGGATCAGGACAGGAAACCACCGTCCACATTCAGCGCTACTCCGGTGGTGTAGCTCGACGCATCGCTGGCCAGGTACAACACCGCACCGGCCATTTCACTCGGATCCGCCACGCGCTTGAGCGGAATCTGCGTCAGTGCCTGCTTGAGGATCGCATCGTTTTTCACCAGTGCCGAGGCGAACTTGGTGTCGGTCAGGCCCGGCAGCAGGGCGTTGCAGCGGATGCCGAACTGCGCGCATTCCTTGGCAAAGACTTTGGTCATGTTGATCACCGCCGCCTTGGTCACCGAGTAGATGCCCTGGAAGATCCCCGGCGAAATGCCGTTGATCGACGCGACGTTGATGATGCTGCCGCCACCGTTTTCGCGCATCAGTTTGCCGGCTTCCACGGACATGAAGAAGTAGCCACGAATGTTCACATCGACAGTCTTCTGGAACGCGCCCAAGTCAGTGTCCAGCACGTTGCAGAACTGCGGGTTGGTCGCGGCATTGTTGACCAGAATATCGAGGCGGCCGAACTGTTCCTTGATCCCGGCAAACACTTGGGCAATCTGCTCCATTTCACCGATGTGGCAGGCCACAGCGGTGGCTTTGCCGCCAGCAGCGATGATCGCATCGGCCACGTGTTGGCAGCCGTCCAGTTTGCGGCTCGAGACAATCACGTGGGCGCCTTGCTGGGCGAGCAGTTTGGCGATGGCTTCACCGATGCCGCGGCTGGCGCCGGAGACGAAAGCGATCTTGCCGTCGAGGTCGAACAACTGAGTATTGGACATAAGGGTTCCTGGGTGTGGGCCGTCAGAGGCTCGATTTCGCAATGACCTGCAAGCTCATCTGCTCCAGCAGTTTGTTCATGTGAATGAACTGCGCGAAGCGTTTGTCCTGGGTCTGGCCGTGGTAGAAGCGGTAGTAGATCTGCTGCACGATGCCGGCCAGGCGAAACAGGCCGTAGGTGTAGTAGAAGTCGAAATTGTCGATCTGGATGCCCGAACGTTCGGCGTAGTAATCGACGAACTCGCGGCGGGTGAGCATGCCCGGTGCGTGGCTCGGCTGACGGCGCATCAGTTGCACCGGCGCCGGGTCGTCCGCCTGAATCCAATAGGCGAGGGTGTTGCCCAGGTCCATCAGCGGGTCGCCGAGGGTAGTCAGTTCCCAATCCAGCACACCGATGATCTGCATCGGATTTTGCGGGTCGAGAATGACGTTGTCGAAGCGATAGTCGTTGTGGACGATGCTTGAGGTTGGGTGGTCAGCCGGCATCTTGTCGTTGAGCCAGGCTTTGACCTTTTCCCAGTGTGGCGCGTCGGGCGTCAGGGCCTTTTCGTAGCGTTCGCTCCAGCCTTTGATTTGGCGTGCAACGTAGCCCTCCGGCTTGCCCAGATCACCGAGGCCACAGGCGTTGTAGTCGACGCGGTGCAGTTCGACGAAGCGGTCGATGAAGCTTTTGCACAAGGCTTCGGTTTTCGCTGAGTCGAGGCCCAGTTCCGGCGGCAGCTCCGAGCGCAGGATGATGCCGTTGACCCGTTCCATCACATAGAACTCGGCGCCGATCACCGATTCGTCGGTGCAGTGCACGTAGGCTTTCGGGCAATACGGAAAACCGTCGCGCAATTGATTGAGGATGCGGAATTCGCGGCCCATGTCGTGGGCAGACTTGGCTTTGTGGCCAAACGGCGGGCGGCGCAGGACGAATTCCTGTTCCGGGTATTCCAGCAGGTAGGTCAGGTTCGAGGCACCGCCGGGGAACTGGCTGATCGCAGGCAAGCCGCTCAGGCCCGGAATGTGCGCCTTAAGGTACGGATCAATCAGGCTGGCATCGAGTTCTTCGCCAGAGCGGATACGGGTGGACTGGTCAGTAAGCGCCATGCTTATCCCTTCTGCTTATTTTGGAGGCCAGACATCATTGGCTAATCTAATGGTGCGCTCGGGCAGTCACAAGCGCAGGTCGGTCTTATAGGTTAGCGTGTTGCCGGATAATCACCTTTGAGAATGTGCGCGACGGGCCGCAGCAGACTAAGGTTTAGCGGGTATGCCATGGGCAAAAAGGAGCTTTGAAATGGGCTGTCCGCAAGTCTGTGCCACGGCCACTTTGCAATGCAGCTTCGGCGCCGCGCCGTCGATGCTCAATGTGTTGCCGGTGAATCGCACGCTGACCGGCGGGATGCCGGCGGCGAACATCATGGATCACATCCCGCTGGTGAATATCCTGCCGTTCGGGGTGTGCATGAGCATGGCCAATCCGATGGTCGCCGCTGCAACTGCCGCCGCCCTGGGGGTGTTGACGCCGATGCCGTGTATTCCGGCGACGGCCACACCGTGGATTCCCGGCGGGGCGCCGACGTTGTTGCTGGGCGGGATGCCGGCGATCGATGCCAACTCAACGTTGATGTGCAACTGGGCGGGGGTGATCAAGATTGTGGTGCCGGGGCAGATGCAGATGCTTATTCCCTGAGTTTTTTACTTGGCGTGAAATCCAAACCCCTCACCCCAGCCCTCTCCCAGGGGGAGAGGGAGCCGATTGGGGGGGATTGATTAGCTCCGCCGACGTGAAAGTCTAGCTGTGAATCCATAATCGACTCGGTCTTACAGGTCGATGTATGAAGCAAGACAGCTCGGTCGGTCCCCTCTCCCTCTGGGAGAGGGCTAGGGTGAGGGGCTCTTCCGGGTTTTCAGGTCTGCTGCGGATCCGCCCATTGCCGATACCACCAGCGCACCCGCGAAATCGGCTTGCCATCCGCGCCTAACGGCCGTCCATCCTCGGCAAATCCTTGTTCCGGCTCCAGCAACTGGCCATTCACATAGCGCGCCTCCACCGCCGGTTTGCCATTGGGGTGAAAGCGCTGATAGCGCCCCTCACGCACACCATCGCGATAAAACTCAGCCTCCGCCACTTGTCCGTCGGCAAAGTAATTGAACGCCTCGCCATGCAACAAGCCGCGGCGATACGTCGCTTTACGTTGCAGAAAACCCTCGGGCGCATAAAAACTGGCAACGCCCTGCAACTTGCCGCGTACAAACGGCATCTGTGCAGAGACCTTACCGTTGGTGTGATACAGCAGTGAGGTGCCGTGCAATTCGCCCTGGTTGTAATTCAGATCCGCCTGTTTGCGCCCGTCATCCTTGATGTTCAGCGGGCCATCAAGCTGACCGTCCTGCAGGCGCCCCTTGAGCTGCTTGTCATCCTGCTGCAGATCCAGCGGTGTGATCGCCATGGTTTCTCCTTGTCAGTTGACCTGCACCAGACCGCCCTTGATGGTCAGCATGCCACCGCCGTCCACGGTCTGTGAGGCTGCGCCCTTGTTGGTCAGACTGATCCCGGCGTCGTTGGTCAACGTCGTCCCGGCCTTGTTGTCCAGTGAAGTACCGGCCTGATTGGTCAAGGCAGTGCCGGCCTTGTGCGTGATCGAGGTGCTGGCCGAGGTCGCCAGATCGGCGCCGCTCTTGATCGTGAAGCTGCCGCCACTTTGCAGGGTCAGGGTGCCGCTGACTTTAATCGTCAGGTTGCCATCCACGGTCAGGCTGTAATCACCGCTGACCTTGTCGGTGTAGTTGCCGCCGGTGCTGTGGTTCTGATCAGCGC
Source organism: Pseudomonas sp. IT-232MI5 (assembly GCF_949767845.1). NCBI lineage: Bacteria > Pseudomonadati > Pseudomonadota > Gammaproteobacteria > Pseudomonadales > Pseudomonadaceae > Pseudomonas > Pseudomonas sp. IT-232MI5. The sequence goes on along the minus strand of NZ_CATKQE010000022.1, from coordinate 266,617 downwards.
CGACCTTCACCGTGCGGCTGTCCTTTACATCGAGGCTGTCGCTGCCGGTCTGAATCGTGACGCTGCGTTTGCCTTTTTCCAGCGTCACCGTCTCGTCGCCGTCCTTCACTGTGCGGGTGCGCGCGTTCTGCACGGTGAGGGTTTCGTCGTGGCCGACGGTGGCAGTGGTGTCATTGAGTACGTTGATGTTGAAATCCTTCTGCGCCTGCAAGAACACCTCCTCAGCGTCCTTCTTGTCCTCGAAGCGCAACTCGTTGAAACCGCCACCGCCCTTGGACGATTGGGTTTTGATCCCCGATTGCGTCTGATTGGCCGGCAACGCGTAGGGCAGGGCGTTGTCGCCGTTATAGACGCAACCGGTTACCAGTGGCCGATCCGGATCGCCATCGATAAACGTCACGATGACTTCCTGGCCGATGCGCGGGATGAACTGCATGCCGAAGCCCTTGCCACTCCACGGCAACACCACGCGCACCCAACAGGAACTGCTTTCATCATTCTTGCCGTCGCGATCCCACGGGAACTGCAACTTGATCCGGCCGTACTCGTCGGTCCAGATTTCCTCACCGGACTTGCCCACGACAATGGCTGTCTGCGGATGCATGCGCGGTTTCGGAGTGGTGCGTTGCGGACGAAACGGCGTGGCTTTGGGGATCGCTTCGAAGCGGTTGCGATAGCTTTCATGGCTGACGTCATGGGTGACCCGCGTCACCACCCAATCGATGTTCAGACTGGCATCGTCGTGCCCTTCGAGAGTGAACCAGTGCCCCGGAATCAACCAACGGCAGTCGCTTTCGCCGACAAAACGTTTCTCCTCGCTGCGCAAGCCATCGACCCGTTGCTTGGTCAACGCATCACCGCGCGCCTTGGCGTTGTAGCCGCCCGGATGCTCGTAGATCGAACGCGGCCCGGCGACGGCTTCGGCCTGGCCGTAGAGCGAAGTGGTTGGCGTGGTGAACTCGTAATCCGTCGCCCGATAGACCCCGGCCACCGCTTGCAGACACACCCGCCCGGAGCAGATCCCATGCAGTTCACGCTCGCCCAATCCCTGGCCCAGGTACTTGACCGTCGGCCCGTTGGGTATCTGTACGAAGGCATCGTTGCTGTCGCCGAGCACCAATGTGTGCTTGCCTGCATCGTGGGTGAAGAACCAGAAGATGCCTTCCTCTTCCAGTAGCCGCGAGACGAAGGCGAAATCGGTTTCTCCGTACTGCACGCAATATTCGCGCGGGGTGTAACTGCCAGTCAGCGAGAGTTTGAAATCGGTGAAGCTGTGAGCCTTGAAAATCGTCGTGACGATGTCTGAAGTGGCGAGGTTCTGGAAGACGCGGTTGTTGCTGGCTAGCGTCAGCCACCATAGCCACGGTCTCAAAACCAACTGATAGCGTTCGGCGGTCGCATCGGCAGGCAACTGGCGGATTTCGGCGACCAAGGCGTCGAAGGGGCGCAGTTGCGCATTGTTGTGCAGGGTAGTGGTGACATGGGTGGCGACGGCAGTGGTCAGGGTGAGCGAAGCGCCATCGTTGAGGCCACTGAGCATTTGCGAACCGAGTTCATTGAGCGCTTCTTCACCGGACAGAAACTCAGGATAAAGCGCCGACAGCGAAGTGGCGGTCAGGGAGAACGAGGTGTTGCTGTCAGTGGATCGTGGCATCGAACATCCTCAATGGCCGTGTCAGGTTGTGCATTTACGCTCACGCCTGTCTGTGCATCACCAGTTGGCCATGGTTCGGACTGGAAGGTTGTCCAGAGTGACAAGAAAGTACGTCGTATAGTGGTCAGGCGTGTAAAACAGTAAGTCTCTGGCATATTCAAGTAATAACCTTCCGCCTCCTGTTCCGCTGAACTCGACGAGAGTTGGAATTTGGTTATTTGCGTGCCCTGTCGCCGCTGCCTCGGAGTAACAGAGCCAGCAAAGCTTGATTTTCTTCTTGTTCATGGTGTTCGATTGATAGAGGTTTCCGATTGAACCTCTATTAGGGTACAGCGTTCTTAAAAATCCAATGTTCTGGACACTTACATTGAAACTGCCGATTCCGTGAGCGCTGCGTATGCCATGAAAGCCAAGTGAAGCCGAAGCTCCCGGATTATTGAAATCAATGTTGCCCACATGACCCGCAATATCGTCATTGACCGCTTGGATGCGAGCGATCACCCCTCTTTCAACGTCCGAAAGCGCAAGTGTTTCGCGAATACCTGCAACGTTAGCCATAACGTTCTCCTTTTGTATCAGTGGTACCAGTTGCCGAAGTGATATTCATATTTGGTGGGGAGTATGAAATGGTTCTGTTGCTCGTAATAATCATATTCCAGTGTCATCGACGTTTGTGATGTGTTGTGAATGATGCTGCTCATTGATTGCCTGAGCCCCTCTTCAATATAGGAAAGGTCGAACAAGCAGATATTTCCCTGGCGGTGTTCCTTGTCCAGGCTTTTATCCATTACATCTATCAAACTATCCAGAAGCGTCCCGAAACCCTGGCGGGACTCATAACTCGGATAGATGGTTTTGATATCGGCCTGATACAAAATGCCTGCGATCAAGACCCCGACGTCATAGCTGTCGTCGGTGGGGGCAATGCAACTCAGGTCCATTTTTGACGGTCTGTTGGCTTCAAATAACTTTGCAATCGCCACGAACTCACGACTTTTCGCGTCGCCCACGGGCTCTCCCACAATAGCGAGTGTTTTCTTAGCCGCTGCCGCACTGACATTGACTCGGGCTATGACTTTTCCGTCGAACTTTACCTCGTGAATGGACATTGTTTTTCTCCAGTTGGTTGTCTGCGTACACCGCCATCCACGCCAGAAAATGTTTCAGGCACTGATCACATCCCCTGCAGCTTTCTAGTTACGTGTTTCATTTGAGCTCACATAAATGAGTGCATTCAGATCCACACCCAAAATATCGTGGATGCTGAGTGTCCTTCTTCCATTGGAGTCTCTGTCACGCATCGGGTAGGGGTCGAAAATGCCAACGTTGAGTTCTTTGGCAACATCATTGTAGAAAACGTCAGTGATGACCACGGAATGGCCTAGCGTGGAGGGGTTGCCAGGGGGTTGAGTGCTGGCAAGGATCAACCCGTTTTGCAACGGAAACATCAACTTTTCCAACTCGACTCGATTAATCAACATGCTGCTGTCGAGATTCATTCGTTGAGCAAAGAAGCCGTGTTTTTTAAAAAGATCGATGGCCGCCTTAGTCTCAAGGGCTGGTTGCAGTCCATCGATGTTACGGCTGCGATACTCTGCACATCGCTCCAGCAAAAAATCGTTTACACCAGAAATGGAAGCAATTTTTTGCTTTGCCAAATGATTGAGGATGGTGGCGATAGAGGCCCGCGTACAGTCATTGGTATTGACCTGTTGCGTTACGATCAAATCGCGCGAGGTGTGAAAGTTTCTCGCCATGGTTCCCGGTCGAAACAAGGATTTGGCGATGTATGGGCTTCTTGTGAACATACGATTCCCTTTTTTAGCGTTTCCTGATTTATTCCAACACCCACTCTGCCAACTTCCCCGTCACCTGCGTCATCAACACATTCTCGACATCCCGCGCACCGGCCGCGCTGCACTTGGCGAGCACCGCTTTGACAATTCCCGAATCAAACTCGAATTGTTTGCCGGTCGCTGCCTTGTAGCGGCCACGCAACTTCTCAAGCTTGGCCAACACAATCCCCTCCAGCGTCGCCTCATCCAGCGGCCGATACGCAACCACGGTCATGCGCGCCAGAAATGCCGGGCGGAAGGCTTGCAGGAGGACTTTATGCAGGGCTTCGTTGAAGGCGTCAGAACCGAGTTGCGCGACGGGTGTGTCGAGCAGCAGCTCAGCGCCGACGTTGCTGGTGGCGAGCATCACGGTGTTCTTGAAGTCCACCACCAACCCGGTGCCGTCCTCCATCAAGCCTTTATCGAACACGTTGTAAAACGCCTCGAGCACATCCGGGTGCGCCTTTTCGATCTCATCCAGCAACACCACCGAATACGGTTTGCGCCGCACCGCCTCGGTCAGCACGCCGCCGCTGCCATAACCGACGTAGCCGGGTGGGGCGCCCTTGAGCTGGCTGACGGTGTGGGCTTCCTGATATTCCGAAAGATTGATGCTGATCAGGTTGCGTTCGCCGCCATACAACGCATCGGCCAATGCATAAGCGGTTTCGGTTTTGCCGACACCGGTAGGGCCGACGAGGAGGAACACACCCACCGGTTTTTGTGGGTCGGTGAGTCCGGCGCGGTAGGCCTGCAAACGTTGGGCGATGGTATTGAGCGCGGTGCTTTGGCCCATCACGCGTTGCCCCATGCGCGTGCCGAGGGTGCGCACGGCGTGGGCTTCGTCGGCGAGCATTTTGCCGACGGGGATGCCGGTCCAGCCGGCGATTACCGCAGCGACGGTTTTAGTGTCGACCTGTTCGGGCACCAGCGGATCGTCCTGGCGGATGGCGTCCAGTCCGGCCTCAAGGCGCAGTAATTCAGCCGCGAGATGATCAATGCGACTGTCGGTGGCTTCATCGGGTTTGTCGCTGTCGGCGCGCTCGCTCAAGGCCAGCAACTCACGACGGGTATCGAGCAGCTCGCGCACCGCGACGCGTTCCTCGCCCCAGCGGGTTTCCAGTTCGCGGATGGCCTGCACATTTACGCTGGATTCAGTTTCCAGCAGGGTGATGCGCTCACGGTGATCCAGCCCTGTGGCCTGTTCGCGACGCAGGCGCTCGACTTCGTCCTTGAGGCTGTTTTGCCGATGACGCAGGCTCTCCAGCGGCGGCGGTACGTCGTGCTGGCCGAGGGCGACCCGGGCGCATGCCGTGTCGAGCACACTGATGGCTTTGTCCGGTAACTGGCGGCCGGAAATGTAACGATGCGAGAGCTTCACCGCTTCATGAATAGCCGCATCGAGCACCTGCACGCCGTGATGCTGTTCGAGTTTGGCAGCCACGCCACGGAGCATTTCCACGGCAGTGATTTCGTCCGGCTCTTCAACCTGCACCAGTTGAAAGCGGCGGGCGAGGGCCGGGTCTTTCTCGAAGTATTTTTTGTATTCCATCCATGTCGTGGCGGCGAGGGTACGCAGCTCGCCCCGCGCCAGCGCCGGTTTCAGCAGGTTGGCCGCATCGCTGCCGCCCTCGGCGCCGCCAGCACCGATCAGGGTGTGGGCTTCGTCGATAAACAGAATGATTGGCTTGTCAGCATTGCGCACCGCGTCGATCACGCCTTTCAAACGCTGTTCGAATTCACCTTTGACCCCGGCACCGGCCTGCAGCAGACCGAGGTCAAGCACGCGCAGACTGACCTCTTGCAACGATGGCGGTACATCACCGGCGGCGATGCGCAGGGCCAGGCCTTCGACCACGGCGGTTTTACCCACGCCCGGTGCACCCACCAGAATCGGATTGTTTTGTCGGCGCCGCAGCAGGATATCGATGCACTGGCGAATCTCGCCGTCGCGGCCAACGATCGGATCAATGCGCCCGGCATGAGCGTCGGCCGTCAGATCCTGAGTGTATTGATCGAGTAGCGAGTCTTGGCGCGGTGCTGAATGGGCGGGTGAACCTGTGCGCGGACCGACATGTTCACGAGAGTTTTCCGTCCACTCCAGCAGGTTCGCGCGCAGCGCTTCTTTGGGAATCCGCAGCAACGACGAGGCACTGTTGAGCAGCAGACTGCGGCGCTCATCGCGATCAACCAACGCCAACAACAGCAAGCCGGAACGAATGCTGTCGAGTCCCAACACACTGGCCTGCACCACCGCATCTTCGAGCAAGCCGAGGGTGTGCGACGACAGTGCCGGTGTGCGCGTACTGCCTGCCTTGAACAGGTCCAGCGCCTTGTTGATCTCGGCCGTCAGCGCATCACGTTCGAGGCCGAAACGCGGTAGCAGAAAAGCCAAGTCGCCACCCTCGATATCGAGCAGTTCCAGCAACAGGTGTTCGATCTCGACAAAGTGATGCCCGCGCTGCAAGCAGCGCTGCGCGGCGCGTTCGAGGGCGCGACGGTTGTCCGGGTTGAGGCGTCCGATCAGGCTGGCCAGTTCCATGTTCAGGTAATCTCCAGCTGACGCAGTCGGGTTTCGATGGTTTGCACGCCGAGGCTGGCCTGACGCTGCAACCCACCGTTCCAGCTCAACAGTGCCGGAGTCTGGCGAGCGAGTTTCAGCGGCCCGGCACCGCGTACCCGCAGCACCAGTTTGATGTCCAGATCCGGGCCGAAATACAGTGCCGCGAGACTGGCCAGTGCCGGGTGTGCTTCGCCATCCGGCAGAAAGCGCGCCGCTTGCGTCGACGGCAATGGTCCGAGGGTCAGGCGAATGCCGGCGTGCTCATCCCAGACCCGCGTGCCGGCCACGGCGCTGCGGCCCAGTTGCAGATTGCGTCCGCCGGGCTTGATTACGCTGCGGCTGGCGGACGGGATCTGCCGCCAGGCACCTTCGTAGGCGCTCAACTCGACCGGCACGGCAAACTGCTCGCGCACGATCGCGGCAAATCCCGCCAGTGAGCGACGGCCATCGGCAAACAACGCCGTACAGGCAAGAACGGCGCAGTCGGGAGCAGCCTGGCGCTCCTGCAACGCCTTGGGCAGCAAACCGGTCAGCGCGCGCAATTGCGCCTGTACCGGCGACGCCCCCGGCGTGACAAAGCCTAGCGCCACCCGGTGTTTGCGCATCACTTTGTACAGCAGGCTGAGCAAGCGATGCTGGAACAGATCGAGAAACGCGGCCGGTGCATGATCTTTGGCCCGCGCCCGTTGTTGCAGCCAATCCTGATAGGCGTAGGGGAGAGGGCCATCCGGGCCGCCGAGTCCGAATATCGGTGTGTCGAGTGTCAGCGGTTCGCCAGGCGCTTCGTGCAGGGCTTCAATCTGGCTGGCGGCAAACGCCGGCGTCAGTGGTCCGCGCAGTTTCAGCGCTTCGGTCTGCGGCGAGGTGCCGCTGCCGAGTGGGTCGGCCTGCGGCTGCTCGCGTTCGAGCAACAGCAACGCCTGCAACCATTCGAAGGCCTGCGGCTCACGGCGCAGGCGCTGGCTCAGGGTCAGAGCGACAGGGGCATGCCGGCTTGGGGTTGCCATGCCTTGACCTCCTTGTCGGACTGCATCAGGACGGTGCGCACAAAGCGGTTGGCCGTGGCGTACAGGGAAAAGAACTGCGCCAGCACCGCCGAAAACAACACCGCGCTGCTGCCGACAAAATGCTGCGGATCAAGCTGCAACTGCACTTCCAGACCATTGCGCCAGCCGCGCCAGGCATCAGCGCCAACATGGCCGATTACCCGTTCGCAGCTGAGGTGCAGCAGGCCTTCGATCTGCCTCAAGGCGCTGGCCTCATCGCGCAGGTTGTGCAGATGCAGAATCTCTTTCAGTGCATCCAGCGCCTGCGGGCCTTCAACCAGCGACAGATGATTGAGGGTCAGTTGCGACACCAGGCGCCAGCGCGAATCACCGTCCAGCCGCGGCTGACTTTGTGCACTCGGCGGATTGCGCAGGCGGGCCCAGGCAACCGGGCCGGGGCGCTCGAAACCCAGCGGCGTACCGGCCGGCAGGGTTTGCGCCAGATGACGGTTGGTGCAGAGCAACTCGGCGGTAAGGCTGTAATCAGGCAGATCGGTTTGCGGTTCAAAACGGGTGTCGACCACGCTCACCAATAAATCGCTGCCGAGCCGGTTTGGCGTCATGCCGTTGACCCGTCGCGCATGCCAGTAGCGCTGCTGGTCGCCGCCGCTGTGCTGGCTGCCGTAATACGCCGGCAGGCGCTGCACACCGGTGCGAGTACTGGCGCGCATGCCGCGAATGCTGTGGATTTCGACACTGTTCTCGCGGTGGCTGTCGGCGATCAATCGATACTCGCTGCGCGTGCCGTCGGGACGCAGCGGCTCGGAAGTCCGCGGGAACAGGTTGATTACCGGTGCGCAGCCCAAGGCGATATCACTGGCCTGCAAGTGCAGGCGGCTAGCAGGGACACGGTCGAAAACGATATACAGATAGAGGGCCTGACTGTCGCTGGAAACACCGCTCAAGGGCAGATCGAAAAAGTGGAATTTATCCGGGAAAGCAAAATACTCGGCCAGCAAGCGCATGCCCGGATGGACACCGTCTTCATCCGGCAACAGTGCTTCGTCATCGCTGAAACCGACGATGTTCGGCAAACCTTTCAGCGCCGTCGGAACGCTGCCCGGCGATCCCGCCAATACCTGCATCGCATGCGCGCCAAGCAGGTCATACAGGCAAGCATTGACCACCGGGGAAGCGGCCAGGTGGATGCGCAATTGCTCAATGCCCAGATCAGCCCACTGGCTCTCGCCCAGGCAGCGCAGACTCAAACGCAATGCCGAGCGCGACTGCGCGACACCGGTCAACGCCTGGGCTTCATCGCTGCCCAGCAACAGCGCTTCGGTGACTTCGATCGGCCATAACCGAACGGCGGCCGAGGTGCGAAAGTGAATGCTCTCGCCCTTGCTGGTGGTGACGAATAATGGCGTATCGCGGGGCAGGGGATAGCCCTCGTCGAGTTTGCCTTTGCCTGGGTCTGGCTCGAACTGCACGATGGCGCAGGACGGCAACGGCCGCATCGCCAAAGGATAAAGTTGCTCGAGCAGCGCATCGCTGAACTCGGCGTAGTCGTCATCCAGACGTCGTTGCAGGCGGGCGGCGAGCAGGGCGAAACCTTCCAGCAAACGCTCGACGTGCGGATCGGGGCATTCGCCCGGGGACAGTTCCAGACGCCGCGCGACTTTCGGGTATCGTTCGGCAAATTGGCTGCCGGCATGCCGCAGCCAGGTCAGTTCGCGTTGGTAGTAATCGAGCAGTTGCGGGTCAATCGAGTCGCTCATGGCGCACCTCCAGCCCTTCGCCGCCAGGCTCGATGACAAAGGCTACCGGCCAGTGCTGCTGGCCGCTGCGTAATTCGCCGAGCAAGCGAATGCTCATGCGCTGCGGGTGTTCGGGCAAGGGATTGACCTGAACTTCGCCCAGCAGCAGGCGCGGTTCAAAATGCATGATCGCTTCGCGGATGTCCCGCGCCAGCCGCCGCCGATCATCGCTGCGTTGCTGTTGCAAGGCGCTCCAGTCGGCGATGCCGTAGTCGATCACACTCGCTGGCGTGGTCCGCGTGAGTGGACCACGGCGGGTGTTGAACAGGCGCCCGAGCTCGGCGTGCACCGAGTCGAGCAAGTCCTGCCGATCGAACTCGCGCGTGCTCTCGGCCTCGCTGGACGCGAGGCGTTCGAACAGCGGTGCGCGCATGCCGGTGCCTGCCATGGCCAGGACGCCGGGTTAGCTGACAAGCTTGTTGGCGGCCATGTCCCAGGTCGACGCGGCCGTGCCTTCCTTGGTGCCGTCGTCTTTCTGCGCGGTGAGTTCCCATTTGATCTTGGTGAAGTTCAGCGACACGGTTTCCACCGGTTTGCCACCGGTACCGCCGCTGACGCTGACGTTGGACAGCACCACGTTGGTGAGGGTGTAGACGATAAAGGGCATCAACTGCCCACTGCCCTCGGCGGCGTTGCGGCCGATGGTGATGATGGCTTCGGGGATCGGTTTGCCGGCGCAGCAGTATTCGTTGAGTGACGGTGTCGAGCTGTCGATAAACTTGGTCACCGTGAACTCGCCGACATGGGGTTTGCCGGAGGTGCGCTCCGAGTTGCTGACGTCGTTGGTGACTTGCATCGCCACGTTGTGGCTGTAGGACATGACTTCGATCTTGTCCGCAAAACCTTCGAGCAGGCTGTCGCCTTTGATGTCGCCGCCGAGGTCGAGAATGATTGCATCCATCGCTTGAAACTCCTGAAGAAATTCACATTAGGCAAATGGGCTGAACACGGAGCCCGTGGCGAGGGGATAAATCCTCTCGCCATCAGGGTTTTCTCTGGAGCTTTAAGCGGCAACCGGTGGCGGCAAGGTTGCCACCAGACGGATCGATGCAGTCAGTTCCTCAAGCTGGAAGTGCGGCCGCAGAAACACCGTCGCGCGATAGGCACCGGGTTTGCCGGCGACTTCGGTGACGTCCACGCGGGCTTCACGCAACGGGTACTGCGCCTTGATTTCCTGCGGCGCGTTGTCGTTGATCAGCACGTAATCGGCGATCCAGTTATTGAGGTAGGTCTGCACGTTGTCGCGGGTCATGAAACTGCCGACCTTGTCGCGCATGATCACCTTCAGGTAATGGGCGAAACGCGAGGCCGCGAGCACGTACGGCAACATCGCCGAGATCCGCGCGTTGGCGTTGGCCTCATTGGTGTTGTAGACCTTGGACTTGTTGGTGGTCTGGCCGCCGAAGAACACCGCGACGTCGCTGTTCTTCTTGTGGCACAGGGCGATGAAGCCGAGGTCGTTGAGTTCCTTCTCGCGGCGGTCGGTGATCGCCACTTCCGTCGGGCATTTCAGCGACAGGTCGCCGGAGCTGGTGCGGAAGGTGTGCGCCGGCAAACCTTCGACCGCGCCGCCGCCTTCAGCGCCACGAATTGCCGCGCACCAGCCGTATTTGGCAAAGGCTTCGGTGATGCGTTGCGACAGCGCCCACGCGGCGTTGCCCCACAGGTATTTGCTGTGGTCGGTGCCATTGACGTCTTCGACGTAGTTGATGCCTTCCACCGGCGAGGTGTCGGGGCCGTAGGGCAGACGCAGGAGGAAGTGCGGCAGCACCAGCGATACGTAGCGCGAATCCTCACTCTCGCGGAATGAGCGCCACTTGATCAGCTCCTGGCTCTCGAAGACCTTGGACAAATCACGCGGCACCGCCAGTTCGGTGAAGCTGTTCATGTCGAACAGGCGAGGACTGGCGGCGGCAATGAACGGCGCGTGGGCCGCGGCGGCGACGTTCGACAGTTTCTCCAGCAGGCCGATGTCCTGCGGGTGCCGGCCAAAGGTGTAGTCACCGACCAACAGGCTGAACGGGTGGCCACCGAAGGTGCCGTATTCCTCTTCGTAGATCTTTTTGAACAGCGCGCTCTGGTCGAACTCGACGGCTTTTTCCAGATCGTTCTGCAACTCCTTCTGCGTGACGTTGAGCAGGCGCAGTTTCAGTCGGGTGCTGGTTTCGGTGTTCTGCACCAGCAGGTGCAGACCGCGCCACGAGGCTTCGAGTTTTTGCAGGTCGGGGTGGTGCAGGACCTCGTTGAGTTGGGCGCTGATCAGCTCGTCGATCTGGCTGATACGGTCGTTGATCATCGCCACGGTGTCCTTGTCGATGGCCATGCCTTCGTCGAGGACCTGGGTGGCGAACTCCGCGAGCATGTCGCGGGCGTAATCCTGCTGACTGTCATCGTGGGCCATGCGGCCGTCGAGAATGATCTGGTCAAGCAGGGAAAGTGTCTCGGTCGTACTGTCGCTGGCTTGTTTCTGAGCTGAAGCGGGCATGGCGAATTCTCCCCTCGATGTAAGTGGACGATCAGGATTGCGGTTCGGCCGGCGCCTCGGCATCAGCTGCCGGGGTAGCGTTGTCCGGGCGGGCCGATTTGATTTCCTGCAGGCCTTCGGTGTTGGCGATGACGTCGCGCAACAGCTTGTCCAGGTCATCGTTGCCGTCGAGTTTGGTCAGCAGATCGCGCAGACGCTGGCGGGCCTCGAACAGGCGGCGCAGCGGTGTGACTTGTTCCACCACCTTGACTGGGTCGAAGTCGTCGATGTGTTTGAAATTGAGTTCGATGTTGAGCTTGCTGTCGTCGCCGCTGAGGGTGTTGTTGACCTGCAGCGTGGCGCGCGGGCCGATCGAGGCGAGCACTTCGTTGAAGTTGTCGCGGTCGATTTCGGTAAAACGCCGGTCAGTCAGTTTTGCCAATGGTTCGAGCGGCTTGCCCGACAGATCGGCAAGAATCCCGACCACCAGTGGCAGTTCCTTTTTCTCGATGGCGTTGCCGATTTCGACGTCGTAGGTGATTTGCACTCGGGGCGGGCGCACCCGGTCGAGCTTGTGCTGAGTACTTTCTGCCATGACGGCGGACTCCGATGCGATGAGCGGGCGCAATGCATCGGGGAGGCCCGTTCATCGCTTTCCCTTGCTGGACCGTAGGTTAGAAAGGGAGGCAGATGACCTGTCGTTCCTTTGACAAACCTTCTTGATTCGGCTGTAGGAACCGAACTACCCAAGACGCTAGAACAGGTCTATAAAAAAGCAAGCAAAAACATTTTTGGACAGGTTCGCGAAAAGGAAAATTCATTTTGCGTAGACGACTTTTTCTAACACTGCTGTTTGCGTCCCTGGCCGCTTGCTCCCTCTTCGGGCCGAAGGTGGACCTCGACAGCCTGACCCTCGACGTCGCTCCGAAAGCCAACGACGACACGCCGATTGCCGTGGACTTCATTGCAGTCGCCGACCCGGATCTGCTCAAGCAGTTGTCAGGCATCAGTGCCAGCCAGTGGTTCGCCGGGCGCGAACAGTACCAACGCGACTATCGTCAGTTGATGAGCGTGTGGGGACTGGAGCTGGTGCCGGGGCAATTCATCGACCGCCAACCCTTCCCGTTGGGGGGCAAGAAGGCTGCTGGACTTTTAGTCTTCGCCAGCTATAACACACCCGGAGCACACCGCTTGCGGCTCGACGATCAGAGCGAGGCGTGGCTGAAATTCGACAGCCGCGAGATGAGCCTGGTCAACGCCACCGAACACTGAAACACCACCGCTGCCGCCGGATCGCGGCTTGTCGAAGGGAGTCGTATGAGTCTGCTACCTGACGCGGTTTGTTGGCACGAAGGCATGCAATTGCTGCCGCAGCATTTTCAGTTGCAAGGATTGCGGGCCGAAGCGCTCGGCGCGCATCTGGCGCAAGCGTGCAACCCGTGGTTCTGGGGCGTCAGCCACATGGAATTCGATCCTTCGGCGCTGAGCGCTGGCGTGGTGCGCGTCTTGTCGCTGCAGGGGACGATGCCCGACGGCCTGCCGGTAGATTTGCAGGCCGGGATCGGGCCGGCGCTGGAACTGGATGTCGGCGCGGCGATCGATGCCACCGACGACGCCACCGTTACCGTTTACCTGGCGATCAGCCCGATGTGGCGTGCCGGTCAGTTGCTGCCGCTCAAAGGGCGCTTGCAGTCGGTGGTGGGCGACGCGCTGCCGGATCTCACCAGCGGTGAATTTCCTGAATCGATCACCGTGTGGCGCCCTAATCCACGCCTGTGCACGCAATTGAACAAGGCCGATTCGATCTGCCTGCCGCTGCTGAAAATCCGCAAGGAGGGTGGCGGTTTTCTGCCGCTGTCTTACACGGCGCCGACGCCGATCCTGTTGCCGGAGTCGGCGCTCGGTCGACGCATCGCCGGTCTCTGCGCGCGGTCGCGGGAGAAGTGTCTGTTTCTCGGTGGCCGTTTGCGTCAGGCGCAGCAGGCCGGCAATCAGGACGATGCGCTGGAAATCCGCCGCCAGTTGACGGCGTTGTGGGCGCGTCTGCCGGAAGTCGAAGGCGCGCTGAACAGCCGTATTGCTCATCCACAAACCCTCTATGTGCAATTGCTCGGTCTGGCCGGCGCGTGGTCGGCGCTCGATCCGCTGGCCGGCGTGCCGGCGTTTGCAGCGCTGGATTTTGTCGAATTGCAGCGCGGTTATGACGCCGTGCTGCAATGGCTGGAGATCACCCTCGAACTGATCCGCGCCGGCTATCGCAGCCTGCCGTTCGAGCGCGGTGAGCACAGCTTTTCCATTCAACTGCCGGACGAGCAGCCGAGTCAGCGTCTGGTGATCGGTCTGCGCATGCCCAACGGCGCCAGCGAACAAGCGGCAATTGACTGGTTGCGTGGCGCGATCATCGCCTCGGCACCGCACATTGCGCTGCTCAGTCGCCAGCGCATGAGCGGTTTGTCGCACCAGGTCATGAGCCGCAGCGAACAGGTGGCCTACAGCGTTGGCGAGGACACGCGGCTGTTTGTGATCACCGCCGAAGGTACGTGGTTCGACGCGCAACTGCCGCTGATTATCGCCGCGCCGGCGACGAAACTGACCAGCAGCCCGTGGCAAGTGGTGCTGTTTGTCGCCCAGAACAGTGAAAGTGCCTGATCACACAAGGAACGCCGTATGTCGCAAGGAAGTGCCGCAAGCCTTGGGTTGCAGGACGCACCGTTGAGCAGCGCGTTCCGCCAGACGTGGCAGCAATGGCAACAGGACTGGGTGCAATTGCCCAAGGACAGCGAGGACGAAGCGGCGCTGGTGGAGACCGTGGTCGAACTCTCGACACAGGCCTCGCAGCGATTGTGGCGCACCGCTTATGCGCGGGTCGGTGATTCGGCGACCGAGCAGGTCAAGGCGTTGGTTTACGCGTTCGTCGCACTGGTCGATGAAACCCTGCTGTTCACCCCTTGGCCTGGACAATCAGCGTGGCAGGACAAACCTTTGGAGTCGCGTCTGTATGCCAGTCGTCAGGCCGGCGAACAAGTGCCGGCGGCGATTCAAGCTTTGCTCGATGAACAGCAACCGACCACGCGCGATCTGGCCAACGTGTATCTGCAATGCCTGATCCTCGGTTTCCATGGGCGTTTGCGCGGAGAACACAGTCAGGCGCAATTGGAGAAGTGGCGGCTGGCGCTGTACACCTTTGCCTGGCAGGGCGAGGCCAGTTATGTCGATGTCAGTCAGCGTCTGACGCAGCCGTCGCTGACCACGCCATTGCAACTGCCGGTGCGCACGGCGCTGCCGGATGGCTTTCGCCTGGCGTTGGGGATTCTGGCGATGCTGCTGTTGCTGACCGGGCTTGGCCAGTTGCTCTGGCGGGACATTCGTTCGGAACTGGACCCGGTGCTGCAGATCATCGACTCGGTGGTGCCTGCGGAGCAAGACTCATGAGCACCCTGACGATGGTTGCGTGGGTTGTCGCGCTGCTGCTGGTCGTGGTGATCATCGCCGTGGCCGTGTGGTGGTTGCGCACCCAGAGTGGCGCAGCGATCCGCAGTTTTTACGCAGCCGTGCGGCAAATGGAGCAAGAGCAGGGCAGTCATGACCGCTATCAGATGCCATGGCTGCTGATGCTCGGTGACGAAACCCAGGGCACGCAACTGGTCAGTGAATGGCGTCTGCAACCGACCGACAAACCCGCCTGGTTCGGTCGCTGGTGGTCAGATCCCGAAGGCGCCGTGCTGGTGGTGCCGCAAGCGCTGTTTCTGCCCGACGACGGTATGCACTTGCAGCGTGGCGGTTGGTGGCGATTACTTGGTTTGATCCTGCGAATGCGCAGCAAGCGGCCGCTGGACGGGGTGGTCTGGCTGGTGCCGGTCAGTCGTCTGAGCAATCTGGAACAGGCCGCCAGCCTCGGTCTGGCCGCGCGCCGGCGCTTCATCGACCTGTTGCAACGGTTTGGCCTGAGTGTGCCGGTGTACGTGATCATCACCGGACTCGAAGAACTGCCGGGATTCCAGGAACTGATCAGCGCGCTGCCCGACGAGGCCCGCGAGCGTACCCTGGGCTGGTCGTCACCTTATTCACGCGATGCGGTTTGGCAAGGGCAGTGGAGCGATCAGGCACTCGATCGCATCCATCGCGCCATAGCGGAAGCCATCATCGAAATCGGCACCTTGTCCGGTCAGTTGAGCGCCGATCTGTACGCCTTGCCAGAGCGTCTGGAAACCTTGCGCCGCGGTTTGCAGAGTGTTCTGGAACCGGTATTTCAAGGCAACGCCCAGGGGGAAGCGCCGTGTTTTCGCGGTGTCTATTTCAGCGCCAGTCAGGCCTCGGAGGATGCCAAAGATGGATTTTCCGCTGACGACAGCGGCTTGCAGCAGAGTGTGTTTGTGCGCCAGTTGTGGCGTCAGCGCTTGGTCGGCGAGCGCGGGTTGGCGCAAGGCGTGCCGCGCCTGCTGCGTTTGCGTCAGCGTTGGCAGCGGCTGACGGCCGGCGTGGCGCTGGTGGTCGGGGTGATCTGGGCCGTGGCGATGCTCTGGGTCTGGCAGGTGTCGGTCAAGGATGCCCACGAACTGGCGCGGCAGATGCAAGGCGCGCAAAAGGGCTACGTGGCGATCAGCGACGAGGCGCAACGGGTCGACTCGACCCGACGCAATGTGCAGACCTTCTGGCGCGTGCTGGAGCGTGCGCCGCACTGGAACTACGTTTCTCTGGTGTTCCCGACGTCGTGGTTTTCCTCGCTCGACAATCAGCTTGAGCAGCAAGTCTTGCAGTCCACCCAGCGCCACATCATGGTGCCGCTGCATGACCTGTTGAGTGCGCAACTGGCGCAGATCAAGGCGATCCGCAGCACCGACCGACGCAGCAGTGTCGAAAGCGACGACCCGGCGCAGTGGCAGAACTACCTGAAGGCGAACGATCTGGTGGATCGGGCCTTGCGTCTGGAACAGCAGAACCAGTTGTTCAATCAAGTGCAGAACAACCCGCGTGCGCCGCTGGATGACTTGGTGCAACTGAGCAACAACGCGCTGTCGCTGAACCTCAACACCGGCACCTTGCCCTACGTGGCGTTCTACAATCGGCTGCTCGTGGCCGCGGAAGACGGCAGCTTGCAGGCGCTGGATCTGAGCGTCGACCGGCCACTGATCGTCAGCAACTTTTCCGGATTGATGCAGCGCTGGCTGGATCAGTATTTTCTCGCCGACAACTTTGTCAGCAAGGCCGGTTATCTCAAGTTGCACCTCGATCAATTGGAGGCCGGCAGTGGCAACAGCCTGCGCGAGCTCGAAGAGCTGACCGCGCTGGTCGACGATCTGCAAGCGGCAATTGCCCTGACCAATGCAACGTGGAGCCGTGGCAAAGGCCAGGAATTGGTGCCGGGTTATGGTGACTTCCTCGCCAAAGTGGGCAAGAGCACATTGTTGGGCGCGCAAGTCCAACAAGACCTCGACACGCAAGCGTCACGCTTGCAGCAGAGTTTCCGCGATCAATGGATCGCACAGGTTGGTTCGCGGGACAATTTGCTGGTACAGCAAGTCAGCGGGCAATTGGCGTTGCAAGACCAAGTGGTGAAACTCGATAACGCGATACAGGCGCTGTTCAAGCGCGACTTCGTTTCGGTCGCCCTGCGTGCCAGCGAAGACAACGTCAATATGCAAGGCCAGACCGTGGACGGTGATGACCTCAATGAATCGCTGAAGTATTTCGCCGACTACAACAGCTACATCGCCGAAGAACTGCCACGCATTCCACCGGACTATCGCGTTGCGGTGCTCAAAGCCGCCGAGCGTGCCGCCGCCCAGGCGATGTGGTTGAGCCTCAAGGATCACAACGATCAGGCGCATCCTTACGCTGTGTTCAATGTGCAGGCCGAGCAAGCCATGGCCCTGCAAAAGGCTTTCGTCGAGGTGCACCGCGCGGATCTCGCCACGCGTCTGCAAGCGGCGCTCAACCGCCGCGCCATGGCGCAGCTTATTGGTGGTCTGGATGAAATCACCGCGCAACCACTGTTCGGCGGACGGGCCGAAATCAGCCAGTGGGACGGTTCGAAAAACCTTGGTCTGGAACTGTTCGGCGCCAGCGACGTGCAGGATCTGAAACTGAGCCTCAAGCAGCAGTTCAACACCATGCTCGGCATCACTGAGCGGCGCACGTCTTCGTTGCAGTGGCTGACAACACAGCAAGCCAATCTGTCGGCCCTGGATTACGAACGCGTGACGCAGTTCAGTGCGCTCAACGACGAACTGCGCAAATACAAAGAGGCCAACCCGGCCAGTTCGCCGGCACAGATCGAGCAACTGGTCAGCCGCGATTTCGTCGAGATGGACGTCAATTCCTGCCTGCAAATGCTGCAGACCGCCAACATCGCCGGCGGACGCGGCACGTTGGCGATGCGCGCGGTGGAGCTGCAACAGGAAGCCATGCAGCGTTGCCAGATGCTGCAAGTGCAACAGGCCGCTGCGGCATGGAATGAGCTGGCCAACTACTTCAATCAATATCTGGCGGATCGCTTTCCGTTCGCCAACGGCGTGCAGATGCAGGACGCCGATCCGGCGCGGGTTGAATATTTTCTGCAACTGATCGACAAAAAACTGCCGGTCGCGCAGGCCGGCCTTGCCACCAACCAGACCCCGGAACGCCTGGCCGCGGCGGATTTTCTCAACCGCTTGAAGCAAGCCAGCAGTTGGCTGACGCCGCTGTTCGTGCGCGACAAGAGCGGCATCCTTGGCGTCGAGCTGGACGTGCGCTGGCGCACCGATCGCGATGATGAGCTGGGCGCCGATCAGGTGATTGCCTGGGGCTTGCTCGCCGGCAATCAGCAAATCAACTATCCGGCAGCCGAGCAACCGAATCTGCGCTGGATGGTCGGCCAGCCTGTCCGCCTGACCCTGCGCTGGGCGCGAAACGGCAAGGAGCGTCCGGTCAACGACCCGCTGCAACCGAATCTGGTGGTGCGTGATCTGGAGGCCGGTTGGGAGTACGGCGGGCCATGGTCGCTGCTGCGCCTGATGCGCGCGCATTTCTCGGTGCAGCGTCAGCCAAACGTGGATTACACCGATTTCCCGCTGACGTTGCGTTTACCTGTAACCGGGGCGCCGGACAGCGTCACCAGCGAATTCACGCGGATGTTCGTGCGTCTGTCGCTGATGAGCCAGGGCTCGAAACTGCCGCTGTCGATCGCGCCGTTGCCCACCCGTGCGCCGCGCTCACCGTTTCAGGTGACCGGCAGCACCGTCGCCCTTGAATCGCAGAAGGAAGATTTGTGAACCTGCCATCGGCCGCTGTGCCAGATCTGATTGATCAATTGCTCGCGCCGATCAGCGCGGATGCGCCCTGTGGCGTCGATTTGCGCTATGAGCGTGAGTTCGATCAGTTGCGCGACTTGCGCCGCGAGGACGATGCCAGCCTGCCGACCGGCGTCTGGCAGTCGACACTGAAGCGGGCGAACTGGTCGGAAGTCGAGAAGCTCTCCACTGCGTTATTGCTCGAGCGCAGCAAGGACTTGATGCTCAGCGCGTGGCTTGGCGAAGCCTGGCTGCACCTGCAAGCGTTGGACGGTTTGCCCGGCAGCCTGGCGCTGATCGCCGGTTTATGTGAGCGTTTCCCCGAGCACTTGCACCCACAAGCCGAGGAGGGCGATCAGTCGTGGCGCGTGATTCCGCTGGAATGGCTGGTGCGTCGCTACAGTGAAGTCTTGCTCACTCGCGTGCCGCTGTTCGGCACTCGCAACAGTGATTTCGAGGTTTATACGCTTGAAGTCTGGCGGCGTTTAAAGATTCAGCAGGTGCAGGCCAACGACAGCAAGAATGCCAAGAGCTCGGCAGAAACCGCGCGCAACGAACAGAAAAAACTCAGCGATCAGATCCGCGCCACGCCGCAGGCGTTCTGGTTGCGCACCCAGGGCAATCTGCTGCTGAGCCTGCAACATCTGCAGCGGCTCGACAGCTGGAGCAATGCTTATCTAGGGGATCAGGGCCCGGGATTGCGGCCCTTGCAGGACATTATTCAAGCGCTGCTGACGTTGGTTCAGGAGTTTATCGCCATGCACCCACAACAACCGGCTTCACCGGCACCGGTGGTCGAAGCCCCCGTCGCCTTGCCGCAACCAGAAGAACCTGCACCGGCTACCCAGGTATTTCGCGAACCGGGCAGTCGCGAAGAGGCTTACCGACAATTGCTGCTGATCGCCGAATACCTTGCCCGCACCGAACCTCACAGCCCCGTGCCGTATCTGATTCGGCGCGGCGTCGAGTGGGGCAACAAACCGCTGAGCGAGTTGCTCGGTGAGTTGATCAGTGCCGATGCGGAATCGCGGCGTTTGTGGACGTTGCTTGGGGTGCTTTAGTGCACGCGTTGATTGTTGAGTTTTGGCGGCAGCGCGATAGGCGTCAGCACAGGCTCGCCCGAGAAGAACGCCACGAGGTTTTTGCCCACCAGCTCCACCGTGCCTTGCGTCGCTTCCGGTGACAGCCCCGCGACGTGGGGTGTCAGCAACACGTTGCTCAGGGTTTTCAGCGCATCCGGCACTTGTGGCTCGTGGTCGAACACATCCAGCGCGGCGCCGGCAATTTTGCGTTGTTCAAGGGCGGTGATCAGATCCGCCGTGGCGATCACACTGGCGCGGGCAATATTGACGATAAACCCTTTCGGACCGAGCGCATCGAGCACCGCGCGGGTAATCAGATGCTGTGTGCCGATACCGCCGGGCGTGGCGACGATCAGGAAGTCCGACGCTCGCGCCAGTTCGGTCGGCGTCGAGCAGAACGCGTACGGCACATCGTTGCGCACCTGACGGCTGTGATAGCTGATCTGCATGTCGAAACCGAGGTTCGCGCGTTTGGCGATCGCCATGCCCACTGCGCCCAGTCCGAGAACCCCCAGGCGTTTGCCGGCCAGCGACGGGCGCATGATCTTCGGCCATTCACCCCGGCGCACTGCGGCGTCGCAACGTGGTATATCGCGCACCAGTGCCAACAACATTGCCAGCGCATGGTCGGCCACCGATGAGGCGTTGACTCCGGCTCCGTTGGTCACGGTAATGCCACGGTTGCTGGCGGCTTGCAGGTCGACCTGTTCGTAACCGGCGCCGATGACCGTAATGATCTTTAACGCGGGCAGGGCGGCGATCTCATCGGCTGTCAGACCCAGCGGGCCACGGGTCAGCACCGCGTCGATGCGGCTGCCTTGGGTGGCAATGGCTTGCGCACGTTCAGCGGGCGTGGGGGCAAGGATCAGGTGGAAGCCCTGATGTTCGAGAATCGGCAAGTAGTCATTGATGGTTTCAACCAGTACCAGAACGGTGGCGGGCATTGCGCGGCTCCTGTGAACGTCGGCGGGTTGGTCGCGAAAGTCGTTTCAGAGTGCTGAATCCGCAGCGACTTGGCAATCGTTGTCATTGGCGCAGTGGTGCTTTGATTCTGGACGGCTTCGGGCAAGAAGCAAGGTTAGGCAGCACACCGGTGATCCGCTGTGCTGTCGACATCATTGGGCCGCTTGGGCTTTGGCTTGCTCAGCCATCGCGAGCGGCTTGATATCGTAGGTCGGATAGAACTCGGTGCGGTAACTGCCCCATGCGGTGTTTTCCAGCGCCAGGTTAACTTCCGCCAGACGCGAGACAGGAAAGCGCACGGTCACGACCTGGCCGATCCCCATCATGATGTTCCAGCTCACCACCTCGACTCCGGCCGGGGGGAACGTTTTATGGAAACCCTGTTGCGCAAGCTGAGCCTTTAGTTCACTTAACGGTCGGGTTTGATCATGTTTCAGAAACACGGTCAGCATCATCGCGTTGTCGGCGGTGGCGACGGCATTTTTTGCGGGCTGGGTGGCAGCTTGTGCGCTGACCCCGGCGCAATAGACAGAAGAAATCAGTAACGTCGACATCAGCAGGGTTTTAATTGACTTTTGCATAGCGAACTCCTGGTTTTATTGTTTGATGGCGGACTTGGTTTCTATCGTTCCGGTATAGGGCGCGTGAACGACATGAATGCGCACAAGAGGATTGTTGTCGACCATGTCGCGAGGGACTTCCCGAGAATAAGTGAACTCACGTTTGTTCAGTGTTTCCAAACGCCTGACCCATGTTTTGGTCGGGCCGATATCCGGCACAAGAATGTGCTGTTGCTGATCGCCGGTGACAAAGAAATACCCGCCACCGCCATTGTTGTACTTTGATTCGCCTGTATCGGTGTAAAAGAATTCGTATCGATTGCGCTCGGGATCCCACGTCGATATACCAACGACGCCGGGGTACTTCGCTTTGACGTCGGTTTCAGGGGCGCCGTCGATATAGACCTTGGTGGTCAGCCATCGTGGCGAAGAAGCCAGCTCGCGGACATCGGCGTTGGCGCTGGCGAGCGGCGCAAGCAGTGCGGCCAACAACAGGCCGGTCATCATGTTCTTGTGCATGCTGTGTCCTCTTGATCACACTTGAATTATTAGCCTTCGAATTCGGAGCGATAAAAATATAGACCTGCCATGGAATATTGTTCAATGGCTGGGTAGTTGTTTGTAACAAATGGCCGGTATTCGATTTTAAGTAATATTTTGTTATGAGTATTTGTGGCTGTTTAACTTGTAGGATTGTTCTGAAAGTTTGTTGGTTGATTGGTTTATTTGTTGGCGTTTTCTGTGGTTAACGTCGCTGGCGTCATTAACTGATTACACGAAACCGTAGGACAAGGGATGCCGTAACAAATGTCTGGTTGACGCAACCGCAGCAAGTGAAGTTGCGTCTATTTCGGGAGGCTTCCTTAGAACTTCACTTCAGCACTGTCGATTAACCGTGCGAAAGCGGCACCGAGGGTGGCGTTGTGATGGTTGATGATCGCTTCGGCCGATAGCGCAGCAGTGTCCATGCAGGTGTGGGCGTCGCTGACCAGCAGTGGTCTGAAGCCCAGATCGGCAGCGCTGCGACAGGTGCTGTCGATGCAGAACTGGCTTTTCATGCCGACCACATAGAGGTCTTCTACCTGTGCGGCTTTGAGTTGCTGTGCGAGGTCAGTGCCATGGAAAGCATCGGGGCGGGATTTGTCGAAGAGGGTGTCGATATCAGCGTCCAGTTCAAGCGCTGGCAACAATTGCCAGAATGGACTGCCAGCGGCAATCGGTGAACCATCCGGGCCGGTGTGGCGCACGGCGAAGATCGGCACTTGAGTCGCGCGGGCCTGAGCGACCAGGCGCCGGATGTTGGCCAGAATCCGTTCGCCCTGATAGGGCTTTTCCGGTCCGTGGAACAGACCGACCTGCATATCGATGATCAACAGTGCTGCGGGCATGGTGTTTATCCTTGGGTGCTGCAGATGCCGCACGGACGGGAGAAACAACAAGGCCCCGTCCATTGCTGGCGGGGCCTTGGGTTTGCTGCGCTGGGGTTACCTCAGACAGAAACACCACGACCCGCCGGTGGCGGTCGTGGTGGTACGGGTGAGTTGCAGCGCGCGAATGTTCATGGGCCGATCATGCTGGCGCTGATAACGGGCTGTCAATGAGCGGGTCAAGTGACGTACTGCGCGACGCCATTGCCGAATGACCAGTTCTCTTTTTTTACCTCGACCAGATTGATGAACACGTCTTCCAGGCGCACCGCCAATTGTGTGTGCAGGCTTTCGGCGATGGTTTTGAACAGCAACTGCTTTTTCTCCACCGTGCGCCCTTCGCTGATGGTGATTTGAATGAACACCACGCCATCGCTGCGCTGGATCCCCAGATACTGCGGGTCGTAGACGAGGTGTTGGTCATCATGCTCGGTGAGGATCTGGAAGTTGTCGTGCTCGGGCACATCGATACAACTGCGCAGGGCCGCGTAGATCTGCTCGCCGATGCGTTTGGCGAAAGTGGGGTCGGGGTTATGTCTGATGTCGACACGAACCAGTGGCATGGGGAAGGCTCCGCAGGGCAGGGGACTCATCTCACGCTAGATCATGTGGGGCAAATTGAAAGGATTGGGGGCTTGAAATCGACGCAGTTCCTTAAAAGTCACCGTATGAGGCTGCCTACTTTACTCACGGATTTTGCCTACGAAACCGCCAGACTCGTCCGCTACCCGGCAGGTGATCAATGCGAAATCATGAGGGTACAAAGCAGCCAAGGTAACGGCTGCCAATAGCCAAGGAAGGCGCATGCTTCAGAATGATCGGGAAAATCTGGAACTCGAAAGACTACAAAACGAATCACGCAAGCTCATTGTCGAGAGGCGCAAGCTTATGGCTGAGGAAAACAAATTAAAGCGAGAAAGGTTCTGATACCCGGTAGCGGTAGGCACGGGGCTGCTGACTGCGATTACAGCTGTATTCGGGATATTGACCAAGCTCCAAATGAAGCGCTTCACACATCATTGCTTGTGTTCAAGCGTTCCGGATGCTTAACAACGGTTTACATAACAGATTGGTCTCGTGACCTCGCAAAGGACAATAAACATGTACATAGAGGACCCTAAAGCCAGAGCTGAACGACTTCGACGAGAGGACGCCGAGTTCGCTGAAGAGGCCAGAGGTCTGTCCCCGGCTGAGATTCGCTCAGAATTATTCAGGTTCAGTATGGGGGCAATATTTGCGCTGGTCGTCATCACCATCGGGACGATAGTGCTTCGTTCAATCTGAAATGTTTTCCAGAGACCGCTTAGCTTGGATGCGCGCTAAAAGCGACATTCAACTTAGCTGGGGGCGACAGCTATTAATCCGAAAACGACATCCCGCTGATCTGCTCCGCACAACCATTCCTCAGCTAAGTCTTTGCTTCTGCTCATTTATCACGGAGAATCGCGCCCTTGTTTCGGCCGGAGCATGTCTGTCGGTTTTTTCCGACGCGTCCTGACCGAGTGGCAAGTGACCGGAATGCGGAGATCCGACCGGATGAATGATCAGGCCAATAGCGTCGAAGAGCGCTTTGATGCAGCAGCACCCGCTGAACTTTCGAGCTGGAATCGCCAGGACACCACCTGGATGTTGGGACTGTTTGGGACGGCCATCGGCGCCGGCACACTGTTTTTGCCGATCAACGCAGGGCTGGGTGGTTTCTGGCCGCTGGTGATCCTCGCGCTGCTGGCGTTCCCGATGACGTTCTACGCCCACCGTGGCCTGACCCGCTTTGTGCTTTCCGGTCGCGAAGGCGCCGACATCACTGAAGTGGTCGAGCAGCATTTCGGCATCAAGGCCGGTGCGCTGATCACGCTGCTGTACTTCTTCGCCATTTTCCCGATCCTGCTGATTTACAGCGTCGGCCTGACCAACACGGTCGCCAGTTTCCTCGAGCATCAACTGCACATCACACCGCCACCGCGCGCGCTGCTGTCGTTCGTGCTGATCCTCGGTTTGCTGGCGGTGGTACGTTGTGGCGAGCAGGCGATCGTCAAGGCCATGAGCCTGATGGTCTATCCGTTTATTGTCGCGCTGTTGTTTCTCGCCGTTTATTTGATTCCGCACTGGAACGGCGGCATCCTCGCCACCGCTTCGCACGTGCCGGCACCGTCTGCGTTGCTGCACACGCTGTGGCTGGCAATTCCGGTGATGGTGTTCTCGTTCAACCATTCGCCGATCATCTCGGCGTTTGCAGTCGATCAGAAGCGTCGTTACGGCGTCCACGCTGAAGAGCGCAGCTCGCAGATTCTGTCCCGCGCACACGCGTTGATGGTGCTGATGGTGCTGTTCTTCGTGTTCAGTTGCGTACTGACGTTGTCGCCAGAGCAATTGGCGGAAGCCAAAGAGCAGAATCTGTCGATCCTGTCTTATCTGGCCAACCATTTCAGCAACCCGACCATCGCCTTTGCGGCGCCGCTGATTGCGTTCGTGGCGATCTCCAAATCGTTCCTCGGTCACTACATCGGTGCCAGTGAGGGCCTGAAAGGCTTGATCGTGAAGAGCGGCAAGCGTCCGAGCGCCAAGGCACTGGATCGTATCGTGGCGGCGTTCATGCTAGTGATCTGCTGGATCATCGCGACGCTGAACCCGAGCATTCTGGGCATGATCGAAACTGTAGGCGGCCCGGTAATCGCGGCGATTCTGTTCCTGATGCCGATGTATGCGATTCGCAAGGTTCCGGCGATGGCACGCTATCGTGGTCAGGCGTCTAACGTGTTTGTGACGGCGGTAGGTCTGGTAGCGATTTCGGCACTGGTTTACAAGCTGACGATGTAACACGGCTTCAATCGATAAAAACCGCTGTGCCTGCCCGGGCACAGCGGTTTTTTTTGGCTCGGGAGCTGAGCTTGCTCGCGAAAGGGGTGAGTCATTGGCAACGATGTCGACTGACACTCCGCCATCGCTGGCAAGCCAGCTCCCACAGGGTCATGTGTAAAACTCAGCCTCTTGAAAACGCCATAAACCCCTGTGGGAGCTGGCTTGCCAGCGATGAGGCCCGAACAGACAACCACCCTCCATCAGGCATAAAAAAACGCCGCTCATCTCACGATGGGCGGCGTTTTTCATTGCGTTGCAGCGTTAGGCTTGAACGACCGGGATGTTGGCGTTCGCAGCAGCTTCACGGAACTCGGCGATCTGGTCGAAGGACAGGTAGCGGTAGATATCGGCCGCCATGCTGTCGATCTTGCCAGCGTATTCCATGTACTCCTCGACGGTCGGCAGGCGACCCAGGATCGAAGCAACGGACGCCAGCTCGGCCGAAGCCAGGTAGACGTTCGCGCCGTCGCCCAGACGGTTCGGGAAGTTACGGGTCGAAGTCGACACCACGGTGCTGTTCGGCTCAACGCGTGCCTGGTTACCCATGCACAGCGAGCAGCCTGGCATTTCCATGCGTGCGCCAGCCTTGCCGTAGATGCCGTAGTAGCCTTCTTCGGTCAGTTGGTGGGCGTCCATCTTGGTCGGCGGCGACAGCCACAGACGGGTTGGCAGCTGACCCTTGACCTGATCCAGCAGTTTACCGGCAGCGCGGAAGTGACCGATGTTGGTCATGCACGAACCGATGAACACTTCGTCGATCTTCTCGCCTGCAACGCTGGACAGCAGACGGGCGTCGTCCGGGTCGTTCGGCGCGCACAGTACAGGCTCGCTGATGTCGGCCAGATCGATTTCGATGACTTCGGCGTATTCGGCGTCGGCATCGGCTTCCATCAGTTCCGGGTTGGCAACCCAGGCTTCCATCGCTTGAGCACGACGTTCCAGGGTACGCGCATCGCCGTAGCCTTCGCCGATCATCCAGCGCAGCAGGGTGATGTTGGAGTTCAGGTACTCGGTGATCGATTCTTTCGACAGCTTGATGGTGCAACCGGCAGCCGAACGTTCGGCCGAGGCGTCGGACAGTTCGAACGCCTGCTCCAGGGTCAGACCTTCCAGACCTTCGATTTCCAGGATGCGGCCGGAGAAGGCGTTTTTCTTGCCTTTCTTCTCGACGGTCAGCAGACCGTTCTGGATGGCGAAGTACGGAATCGCATGAACCAGGTCACGCAGGGTGATGCCAGGTTTCATTTTGCCTTTGAAGCGCACCAGGATCGATTCCGGCATGTCCAGCGGCATAACGCCGGTGGCCGCAGCAAACGCAACCAGACCGGAGCCGGCCGGGAACGAAATGCCCATCGGGAAACGGGTGTGCGAGTCACCACCGGTACCGACGGTGTCCGGCAGCAGCATGCGGTTCAGCCACGAGTGGATGATGCCGTCGCCCGGACGCAGGGAAACGCCGCCGCGGGTCATGATGAAGTCAGGCAGGGTGTGGTGGGTGGTCACGTCGATCGGCTTCGGATACGCCGCGGTGTGGCAGAAGGACTGCATCACCAGGTCAGCGGAGAAGCCCAGGCACGCCAGGTCTTTCAGTTCGTCACGGGTCATTGGACCGGTGGTGTCCTGAGAACCTACGGTGGTCATCTTCGGTTCGCAGTAGGTGCCAGGACGAACGCCTTGGCCTTCTGCCAGACCGCAAGCCTTGCCGACCATTTTCTGCGCCAGGGTGAAACCCTTGGTGCTTTCAGCTGGAGCTTCCGGCTTCTTGAACAGATCGAACGGAGGCAGACCCAGTTCGGCGCGAGCCTTCTCGGTCAGGCCACGGCCGATGATCAGCGGGATACGGCCGCCAGCGCGAACTTCGTCCAACAGCACCGGAGTCTTCATCTCGAAGGTGGTCAGGACTTCGTCGGTGCCGTGTTTGCAGACTTTGCCAGCATGCGGGTACAGGTCGATCACGTCGCCCATGTTCATGTTGGAAACGTCGAACTCGATTGGCAGTGCGCCGGCATCTTCCATGGTGTTGTAGAAGATCGGAGCGATTTTGCTGCCGAAGCAGAAACCGCCAGCGCGCTTGTTCGGCACGTAAGGAACGTCGTCGCCGAAGAACCACAGTACCGAGTTGGTCGCCGATTTACGCGAGGAACCGGTACCGACCACGTCACCGACGTAGGCGATCGGGAAGCCTTGACCGCGCATTTCTTCGATCTGCTTCATCGGGCCGATGGCGCCCTGCTGATCAGGAACGATGCCGTCACGGGCCATTTTCAGCATGGCCAGGGCGTGCAGCGGGATGTCTGGACGCGACCAGGCATCAGGAGCAGGGGACAGGTCGTCGGTGTTGGTTTCGCCGGTAACCTTGAAGACGCGCAGGCTGATCTTGTCGGCCAGGGTCGGACGGTTTTTGAACCACTCGCCGTCAGCCCAGGATTGCAGCACGGCTTTAGCGTGAACGTTGCCGTTCTTGGCTTTTTCCGCGACGTCGTGGAACGCATCGAACATCAGCAGGGTGTGCTTGAGTTGCGCGGCAGCGACTGGCGCCAGCTCGGCGTCGTCCAGCAGGTCAACCAGAGTCACGATGTTGTAGCCGCCCTGCATGGTGCCGAGCAGTTCTACAGCGCGCTTTTTGTCCAGCAGAGGGGAGGAAACTTCGCCCTTGGCCAGTGCAGACAGGAAGCCGGCTTTGACATAAGCCGCTTCGTCCACGCCTGGTGGAATGCGATTGGTGATCAGGTCAACGAGAAATTCTTCTTCGCCAGCCGGAGGGTTTTTCAGCAGCTCGACCAGGCCTGCTGTTTGTTCGGCGTTAAGCGGCTGGGGAACGATACCCAGGGCTGCACGCTCTTCGATATGTTTGCGGTAGGCTTCAAGCACAGTTATTACCCTCATCAGTGGTCCCAAATGGGTGTCCGGGACGCTCATCCCGAAATTGCCGTACTCATGCTCCTCACGACGTTGTGGGTCGTTCGGCCAGAATTACCGGCAATTCCTTACAGAAGCTGCTTTCAAAGTTTTACGCCTGCAGAACGGGGAGCTGATGAGGGTTGGCGGTGGATTTTTCCCCGCTGGAAAAATCCCTCGCCAACACCGCTCTGAAGGAACGACTGTGCTCGTGACGCTTTGAAAACAGCTTCTAACGGACATTGGCGCCTTAAAAGGCTGGCTGATTCTACGGCAAAAAAAATTTAAAGGTAAGTCGCGCTCTATTGGACTTTCGTGGCAATGCGCGTGGCCGGGGCAAATGCCGCGCGCGGCTGTGACCCTGATGTTTGAGGGGTGATCAATGCCCGACAAAGGGCTAACATGCCGACCTGTTCCGCGTTTCAGTGTTTTGCCTATCTTATGCCCAATCAGACCATCAAGACCCCCTGCGTCGGCCTCTGCTCCACTGTTTACGGTGATCTGGTGTGCCGTGGCTGCAAGCGTTTCCACCACGAAGTGATCCACTGGAATGGGTACAACGAGGAGGAAAAGCGTGCAGTGTGGCTGCGTCTGGAGCAATTGCTGTCACAAGTGATGGCGGGCAAGGTCGAGATTTTCGATTCGGCGCGCCTGCGCGAGCAGCTGGAACAGCGCAAGATCCGCTTCGTGCCGCATCAGTCGGAGTATTGCTGGGCGTATCAGCTGATCGCCCGTGGCGCGCGGGTGATCATTAATCTGGAAGCCTACGGGATGGTGTTGCTGCCGGAGTTTCGCGACTGGAACCTGCCGGAATTGCGTGATGCCATTGATCGGGAATTCTTCTTGCTGTCGGAAGCGCACTATCAGCGCTACATCGCCCCCGGATTCCTCAAAGACGCCTTTGGCGCCTGAAGGTCAAAAGATCGCAGCGTGCCGCAGCTCCTACATGGGAATGCGTTCTACCTGTAGGAGCTGCCGAAGGCTGCGATCTTTTGATCTTTAATGCTTCACCGCCAACTCCACCAGATGATCTTCAACCTCCTGCGGTTTGAGCACCAGCACATCGCTCTCCAGTGCATCGAGCACAACTTCCGCCGTATTGCCGATCAATGCCCCGGACAACCCGGTACGCGCCACCGTGCCGATCACGGTCACCGCCGCCTGCAGCTTGTGCGCCATAAACGGGATCAACACATCCGCCGGGCCTTCCTCGATGTGCAGATGTTCATCATCGACATCGAATTCCGCCTGAAACGCCCGGCATTGCTCGCGATAACGCGCCTCGATCGTTTCACTCAGTTGCAGCGTCGGGTCCGCCGCCGACAGCATCGGCGATGGATGTGCCGCGATCACATGCAAATGCGCCTTGGCCAGACTGGCAATGTCGTAGCCATGATCAATGATCGTCGTGTGCAAATGCCGGTGCTCACCATCGGCATTGCCCACGTCCACCGCCGCCAGAATCACTTTGTCCTTCCAGGAACCTGCGGTTTTCACCAGCAACACCGGGGTAGGGCAGTGGCGCAAGAGCTTCCAGTCCGCCGGGGTCAGCAGGGCTTTTTTCAGTGAGCTGTCGGGGAAATGCTGCTTGATCACCAGCCCGCAACCCTCGGCTTGCTGCACATCGATGATGGTTTCGTGCAGGCTTTCATTCCATGCCTGTTCGGTGGTCACGCTGTAGCCGTCGGCCACCAGCGCAGCCTTGAGTACGCCAAGCATGCCGGCGTGGTCGTGTTTCCTGTCGCACACCAACAGGTGCAGGTGGGCCTGGGTTACGCCGGCGATCAACTTGGCGCGCTTGAGCGCCAGGCTTTCCGAATGTTCGGGTTCGATGACCACCAGAATGCTGCGAATGGCTTGCATGAGCGGAGTCTCCAGCAAAGAAAAGGCACGGCGTTGCACAACTATAGTTGCTGCTCGATCGTGCGCGACTTGATGCATATCAACGCCAGCCGCTGGTGGTCTGCGGACAGGCCGGTATAATCGGCGCCCTTCGCTCGAACACCTTTTACCGTGAGCCCCATGATCCTTCCCGAAATCCACGAATTCCTTGGCTGCCGCACCCCCGACGCCTGGGTTCAGGCCGCCCTGGCCGATCAGGAAACCCTGCTGATCGACCACAAGAACTGCGAGTTCAAGGCTGCCAGCACCGCCCTGAGCCTGATTGCCAAGTACCATTCCCACGTCGACCTGATCAACATGATGTCGCGTCTGGCCCGGGAAGAACTGGTGCACCACGAGCAGGTCATGCGCATCATGAAGCGGCGCAAGATCGAACTGCGTCAGCTCCACGCCGGTCGTTACGCCTCGAGCTTGCGTAAGGTGGTGCGCAGCCATGAGCCGGTGAAACTGGTGGATACGCTGGTGGTCGGCGCGTTTATCGAAGCGCGCAGTTGCGAGCGGTTCGAAGCGCTGGTGCCGCATTTGGACGAAGAACTCGGCAAGTTCTACTTTGGCCTGCTGAAAAGTGAGGCGCGGCATTTTCAGGGTTATCTGAAACTGGCCTATCAGTACGGCGATGCGAAGGATATTGCTCAGGTCATCGAGAAAGTCCGCGCCGCCGAGCAGGAATTGATCGAGTCGCCGGACGAAGAGTTCCGCTTCCACAGCGGTGTGCCGGCCACCGCATGACTCCGTGTAGGAGTTGCCGAAGGCTGCGATCTTTTGCTTTTGACGAAGCCGGATCAAAAGATCGCAGCCTTCGGCAGCTCCTACAGATGTAGCGATCAGTGCATGAATGTTAAAAACTCTTAAGAGTATGAAACATCACCGAAAACCGGCCCAAGCGGCCGGTTTTTGCTGCCTGAAACAAACGCCTGCGCCATGAAAGCCGCCATAATGCCGACCACTTCACACAAGGGCGGCAGACGGGCGTTATGGATAACCTGGGTTTTGGCAAAGTCCTGTTGGTGGAAGACGATGAGCGTCTGGCGGCGTTGATCGCCCACTTTCTCGAACAACACGGCTACGAGGTGCGTACGGTGCATCGTGGAGACCTGGCCGTGGCTGCCTTTCTGGAATTCAAGCCGAAAGTCGTGGTGCTCGACCTGATGCTGCCGGGGCAGAGCGGTCTGCACGTATGCCGGGAAATTCGCAGCGTGTCGGACACACCGATCGTGATCCTGACCGCCAAGGAAGACGATCTCGACCATATCCTCGGTCTGGAGTCCGGCGCCGATGATTACGTAATCAAACCAATCAAGCCACCGGTGTTGCTGGCCCGGCTGCGCGCGTTGCAACGGCGGCAGGTGCCGGACAGCAACGTGGTGAGTTATATGGAGTTTGGCCAGTTGAGCGTTGACCGCAGTTGCCGTGAAGTGCGGCTGGCGGGCGAGGTCATCGAAATGACCACCATGGAATTCGAGCTGCTGTGGTTGCTGGCCAGCGCCGCCGGCAAAGTGCTGTCGCGCGACGACATCCTCAATCGCATGCGCGGGATTGCCTTCGACGGCCTCAACCGCAGCGTCGACGTGTACATCAGCAAATTACGCAACAAACTCAAAGACAATCCCCGCGAGCCGATGTGCATCAAAACCGTGTGGGGCAAGGGTTATCTGTTCAATCCGTTCGCGTGGGAGTTGTAGATGCTGCGGTTATTTCTCGGGCTGTTTCTGGTCATGACGTTGGGTCTGGTGCTGGCCTTGCAGACGGTCGAGCGCACCTTTGATGCTTTGCTCGATTATCAGATGCAGGACTACAACCGTGAGGCCGTGCGGGGACAGGCATGGACATTGGGCCAGCAGTTGCGGGATCTCGACGGCCCGGCCCGGGAAAAGCAGCTGGAAACGATTCGCCCGCATTACGGTTTGGGGCTGACGCTGGTCGATACCTCTGAACTGGCCCTCAGCGACGAGGAAAAAGCTGAGCTGGCCAAAGGGCTGCTGGTGATCCGCGACAAGTACACCCAGTACATTTCCGCGATTGATGAGGGGCCGCAACTGCTCAGCATCCGCTTGCCGGCCGAGCCGAGTCTGATGCCGTTCTACATCGCCGGTGCCTACCTGATGATTGCCGTGATGATCGGCATCGTCCTGTTTTTCTGGGTGCGTCCGCACTGGCGTGATCTGGAGAAACTGCGTCTGGCCGCCGAGCGTTTCGGCGATAACGATCTGTCGGTGCGCATTCAATTGTCGAAACGCTCGAACATCCGCGATCTGGCCGAGCACTTCAATCTGATGGCTGCACGCATTGAAGGGTTGATCGCTAACCAGCGTGAGCTGACCAACGCCGTGTCCCACGAACTGCGCACGCCGATTGCGCGGCTATCGTTTGAACTCGACCAGCTCAAACAGCAGCCGGACGCCAGCCAGAACCGCGAGCTGATTGCCGACATGTACGCAGACCTTGGTGAACTGGAGGAGATGGTTTCCGAATTGCTCACCTACGCCAGCCTTGAACGTGGCGCGACGGTGATCAAACGCGAAAACATCCAGGCTGCCAATTGGCTTGATAGCGTGGTTGGCAGCGTGGCGCTGGAGGCCGAAGCGGCGGGGGTGCAGTTGCTGATCGGTGATTGCCGGCTCGACACCGTGCGCATTGAGCCGCGATTCATGGCGCGGGCGGTGATCAATCTGCTGCGCAACGCGATTCGTTATGCCGAGCAACGCGTTGAAGTGTCGCTGGTGCGCACCGGCGATTATTACGAAGTGCGGGTCAACGACGATGGACCGGGGGTACCGGTGGACGGGCGCGAGAAGATCTTTGAACCGTTTTCGCGACTGGATGCCAGCCGGGATCGTCGCACCGGTGGGTTTGGTTTGGGCCTGGCGTTGGTGCGCCGGGTCTCGCAGTCGCATGGCGGGCAGGTTGAAGTGGGGGATTCTCCCTGGGGTGGAGCGTCGTTCCGGATGACCTGGGCGCATCTGGATTAGTTCTGTGGCTTGTGCCGGCCCCTTCGCGAGCAGGCTCGCTCCCACATTGATTTATGGCGCCGATTGGATTTTTGTCACACACAAAACCTGTAGGAGCTGTCGAGTGAAACGAGGCTGCGATCTTTTGATCCTGATCTTCAACGTCAAAACACCGCAGTTTCTATAGGGCAGCGCAGGTGGCGATCTATCGGGTCAAACCGAGGCGTTCATGCCACTGGGCGATGGATTCTTCGGGGTAGACGTCGAACTGTTTGTCTTTCGATTTAGCGTCTACTTCTACCCAAGGCGCTTTCGAACCGAGCATCAGATG
Source organism: Pseudomonas sp. IT-232MI5 (assembly GCF_949767845.1). Lineage (NCBI taxonomy): Bacteria > Pseudomonadati > Pseudomonadota > Gammaproteobacteria > Pseudomonadales > Pseudomonadaceae > Pseudomonas > Pseudomonas sp. IT-232MI5. The sequence goes on along the minus strand of NZ_CATKQE010000022.1, from coordinate 233,060 downwards.
TGTGTGCTCCGGCGGCACCGGCAGCGGTGTGTCGATGGCCGAGGCGAACGGGTGAATCAGCTCTGGCCACTCCGGGCTGAACAGCCACAAGCCGCTGCCGCACAGTGAACAGAAATGCCGTTCAGCGGTGCTGCGATGGGCGCGCTGGTCGTCAGCGTCCTTCATCTTCGCGTGATAGACGCTGATGTGTTTGCGCCCGCGCACCTTGAGGCTGGTCGCGTCGCCGCCGAGGTTGATCGCATAACCGCCGCCGCCCTGAGTCTTGCGACAGATCGAGCAATAGCAGCGTTGATAAGGGTAGGGGTGGGCGCTGGTGAGACTGAACGTGACCTCGCCGCAATGGCAGGAGCCTTCGAGCTGCATGGTTGCTCTCCCGTTTTTGAATGTGCGCTTGAGCCTAGAACATTCAGTGCGATGGTGGCCGGTGTGATTCGACGGGCGGGCGCAGCGTCTAGCCCCAGTGTCCCCGCAATCCCATGGGGCGAGACTTCGGAACCCGGCATGCAAGCGCTGTTGAACGAGATTCTTGACGCTGTCCGCCCGTTGATCGGGCAGGGCAAGGTGGCTGACTACATTCCCGCCCTCGGCACCGTGCCGGCCAATCAGCTGGGCATCGCCGTGTACGGCAACGACGGCGAGATGTATTGCGCCGGTGACGCCGAGACGCCGTTCTCGGTGCAGAGTATTTCCAAGGTGTTCAGCCTGGTGCAGGCGATCGATCATTCCGGCGAAGCGATCTGGGAACGCCTCGGTCACGAGCCGTCCGGGCAACCGTTCAACTCGCTGGTGCAGCTGGAATTCGAGCGCGGTCGGCCGCGCAACCCGTTCATCAATGCCGGCGCGCTGGTGATCTGCGATATCAACCAGTCGCGCTTCGCCGCACCGACCCTGTCGATGCGCGATTTCGTCCGCCGACTGTCGGGCAATCCGCAGATCATGATCGACGGCAAAGTCGCCGACTCGGAATACCAGCACCGCGCGCGCAATGCAGCGATGGCGTATCTGATGCAGTCGTTCGGCAATTTTCACAACGATGTCGAAGCGGTGCTGCGCAGCTATTTCAGTCACTGCGCGTTGCGCATGAACTGCATCGATCTGGCGCGGGCGTTCTGCTTTCTGGCCAACGACGGTTTCTGCAAACACAGCGGCGAACAGATCCTCACACGTCGGCAAACCCAGCAGGTCAACTCGATCATGGCCACCAGCGGGCTGTATGACGAAGCGGGTAACTTCGCTTACCGCGTCGGCTTGCCGGGCAAGAGCGGCGTCGGTGGCGGGATTGTCGCGGTGGTGCCGGGGCAATTCACGGTGTGCGTGTGGTCGCCGGAGTTGAATGCGGCGGGGAACTCGCTGGCGGGGATGGCGGCACTGGAGATGCTCAGTTCGCGGATTGGCTGGTCGGTGTTCTGATCCGATCACACAGACACCACAAAACCCTGTGGGAGCTGGCTTGCCAGCGATGAGGGTCTGTCAGTCACTATAAATTGACTGAACCACCGCTATCGCTGGCAAGCCAGCTCCCACAGGTTTCTTAAGTGTTTGAAGAGGTGTATTTCATCGAGTAATCCGCTACATTTTCCGGCCGCTCCCTGCATGGTGAATCCGCTTCATGTCTCTTGCGCTCGAACGTCTAGTCGCTGGCACGCCGATCCCTTTCGCTGGTAACCGCGTCACCGTGGTCAGCCCCGAACTGGCCGCGCGCTTTCAACCCGGTGACCACCTGCTGGTCGAGCAGGTCAGTGGCGAGCTGTTGTTGATCCCCGTGGCCGATCAACAAGCAGCGTCCGTGGCGATCGAGCGTGCGGCAGCGGCATTCACCGCGCTGTCGGCGGTGTCCGATGAGGCCATCAGCCAGTTTTTCGACCTGTTTGCGCAACGACTGGAAACCCCGGCGTGCTGGGCGCACATCGAAACCGCCAACCGCGCGGATATCGAGCGGGCCAAGGCACGCGGCCGCTCCACCACCCGACTGCTCGCCGATGAGCGCATGCGCGGTGACATGATCGCCGGCCTGCGCGCCTGGCGTGATGCCGCCGCCACGCGCGGCAAAGTCATCAGCAGCGTCGAGCACGACGGCTGGAAGGTTGAACAGGTTGTCTCGCCATTGGGCATCGTCGCGTTTGTCTTCGAAGGACGCCCTAACGTGTTCGCCGACGCCGCCGGTGTCTTGCGCACCGGCAACACCGCCGTGCTGCGCATCGGCAGCGATGCCTTGGGCACCGCGCAAGCCATCGTCACTCACGCGTTGAACCCGGCGCTGGCCGACGCCGGTCTGCCGGCCGGTGCGGTGTCGTTGGTGGAAAGTGTCAATCATGCCGCCGGTTGGGCGATGTTCGCTGATCGGCGTTTGTCGTTGGCCGTGGCGCGCGGTTCGGGTCGTGCGGTCAGTCAGTTGGGCAGCATTGCCCAGCAAGCCGGCACCGCCGTCAGCCTGCATGGCACGGGTGGCGCGTGGTTGATCGCCGATCGTGCAGCGGACGCCACACGCTTTGCCGCCGTGGTGCGCAACTCGCTGGACCGCAAAGTCTGCAACACGCTCAATGTCTGCCTGATCCAGCGTGATCGCGCGGCGGAACTGGTGCCGTTGTTTCTCGACGCGCTGCAACAGGCCGGTACTGCGCGTGGCCAGGGCTGCAAATTGCATATCGTCGAAGGTAGCGAAGGCTGCTTGCCGAGTGAGTGGCAGAACGCGACGGTCGAGGTTTATCGCGCCGAGGGTTATCAGACCGAAGCACTGGCAGAACCCTTGGCGGAATCCGCATTGGGCTGTGAGTGGGAATGGGAAGAAACCCCGGAAGTCAGCCTGATGATCGTTGACGATCTGGATCAGGCGATCGCCTTGTTCAACCGCTACAGCCCGCAGTTCACTGTGTCGTTGATCAGTGAGGATGCGCAGGTGCAGGAGCGCTTTTACAACGCGGTCAACGCTCCGTTCGTGGGCAATGGCATTACCCGTTGGGTCGATGGGCAATATGCGTTGAACAAGCCGGAGCTAGGCCTTTCGAACTGGGAGAGCGGGCGCTTGTTTGCGCGCAGTGCGATTCTTTCAGGGGATGGCGTATTCACTGTTCGTAGCCGGATGAGCCAGATCGACCTCACCGTAAAACGCTGATCTCGTAGTCAGTGATCGTTCCCACGCTCCAGCGTGGGAACGCAGCCCGTGATGCTCCGCGTCACTGGACGCATAGCGTCCCCGGAGGCATTCCCACGCAGAGCGTGGGAACGATCAGTTGCTCAGGCAGCATGGGTGGTTTGTGCATGGATCGCGCAAGTCGCCGGTTGCTCGGCCAGCGGCACAAACGTGCGGCGGTCGGCGGACAGCGCATCGATCGAGCCCGTCTCGATGTCATACACCCAGCCGTGCAGGTTCAGCAGACCTTTCTCCTGTGCCAGACGCACGCTCGGGTGGGTCTGAATGTTCGCCAGTTGCGCGATCACGTTCTCGCGCACCATCGAACTCAATTTCGCCGCGTCATTGGCATGCGGCCGCGACTCGTTAACCACTTTCGCCGACTCGGCATGCTGCAACCAGCCGCTGACGGCGGGCAGGTGATCCATGCATTTACACTTGGCGATCGCGGTCATCGCGCCGCAGTCAGAATGCCCGCAGATCACAATGTCGGTCACCCCAAGCACCGCCACCGCGTACTCCACCGTCGCCGAAACCCCGCCCGGATGCGGGCTGTAGGACGGCACGATATTACCGGCATTGCGGATCACGAACAGCTCGCCAGGTTCTTGCTGGGTCAGCAGTTCCGGCACGACACGGCTGTCAGAACAGGTGATGAACAAGGTGCCGGGCTGTTGCGTGGTCGCCAGGTGTTTGAACAGTTCGGTGCGTTGTGGAAACGCTTCGTTCTGGAATTTCAGGAAGCCATCAATCAGGTTTTTCATGGTGTTGTCCTCTCAGTTCGAGCAACCGCTGCCGAATTCGCTGTATTGAAGAATGTGTTTGCCGCCGCTGCTGTCCAGATACGTCATCTCCACCGGCACCACGCCACACACATCGGCAACCGGGGTAATGCTCAGCACGTGGGCGATGTCCAGTTGCATGCCGTAGCGGTAGGCAACGGCCTCGTCAGCGGCAGATGCCTGGGCGCAAATGCCGCCGAGCAGGGCCAGAATCAACAGAATTTTTTGCATGGGGCAGCCTCCAGATGTGTTTGGTGACGGGTAGCCATTTGAGGTGTGTTGGCCCGCACGCAGGGTGCGGGCCGGTGCGGATCAGAACGGACGCAGGGGCAGGAACTTGCCGTCGAGGGTGACCACGGCGCGGGAACCGCCTTCCGGGTCTTCGACTTTCTTGATGTCGAGTTTGAAGTTGATCGCGCTGATGATGCCGTCGCCGAACTGTTCGTGAACCAGCGCTTTGAGGGTGGTGCCGTAGATCTGGATCATCTCGTGGAAGCGGTAGATGGTCGGGTCGGTCGGCACACCGCTGAGGCTGCCACGCAGCGGGATGATCTGCATCGCCGCGACGTCTTCAGCGCTCAGTTCGAGCTTGTCACCGACCACTTGGGCGGCGTTTTCCGGCAGCGGGTGCTGGCCGAGCAGGGCGGCGGTGACGTACGCCAGGCTCAGACCGGTGTCGTCAGCGAGAGCCTGCCACGACAGATCTTTGCGTGCCTTGGCATCGAGAATGCGGGTAGTCAGGGCCAGGCTGGTGTCGTTGTAGGCGTGGGACTGTTGCATGGTGTCACTCCTTTCAGGGGTTGGCTTGCTGTGTGGGATTGATCTTCTGCTGATTGATCCATAGCGTCCAAGACCGATATACAATGCTTGGCATAAGCCCTGCCTATAGATGGTGTTTCCCATGCTGCTGCGACATCTGCGTTATCTGCTGGCCGTTGCCGATCACGGCGGCTTCACCCGTGCTGCCGAGGCATTGCATGTGTCGCAGCCGACCCTGTCGCAGCAGATTCGCCAATTGGAGGAAACCCTTGGGGTGAGCTTGTTTGATCGCACTTCGCGTACGGTCAAACCCACCGATGCCGGCGAGGCCTACATCGAATGCGCGCGGCGGGTGCTGGTGGAGTTGGAGGCGGGTAAACGCGCGTTGCATGACGTGAAGGATTTGTCTCGCGGGACGTTGCGTCTGGCGATGACGCCGACGTTCATGGCCTATCTGGTCGGGCCGTTGGTGCGCGATTTTGCGGCGCGATATCCGGGGATTCATCTGCAGATTTTCGAGCTGTCGATGGACGACATCGAGGCGGGGCTGGCGGATGACTCGCTGGATATTGCGATTGCGTTTACGCCGGTGCGTAACGTCGATATCGAATGTATTCCGGCGTTTACCGAAACGCTGGGGATCATGGTTGGGCGGGAGCATCCGCTGTATGACAGTGTGGCGGTGCTGACACCGGAGGATATCGCTTCATTGGATTTCGCCTTGTTGGCGCCGGACTTCATTACGCGGTTATCGGTGGATGAGTATTTCCGCCAACACGGGATTACGCCGCAGGTGCGGATCGAGGTGAATTCGGTGAGCACCTTGCTGGAAGTGGTGCGTTGTTCGCCGCTGGCGACGATGTTGCCGCAGGCGATTGCGACGGAGGATCGGGCATTGCGCCGGTTGCGGGTTGAAGGTGATGCGCCGGAGCGTGGAGCGGCGTTGTTGCGGCGGCGCAATAATTATCACAGTGCGGCGGCAGTGGCGTTTGTGGAGTTGGTGTTGGGCATGGGAAGCCCCTCACCCTAACCCTCTCCCAGTGGGAGAGGGGACTGACCGAGTTGCTTGTGCGATCTACGCCGACCTGAGAAACCTGCGTCGAACTCAGGTTCTGAAAGCACCATAAATCGGCTCCCTCTCCCTAGGGTGAGGGGACTGACCGAGGTGCTTGTGCGATTTACGCCGACCTGAAAGTTTTGAGCCGAACTAAAATTTTGAGCGCAGCACAAATCGGCTCCCTCTCCCTTGGGAGGGGACTGGCCGAGGTGTTCGTGCGATTTACGCCGACCTGAAAGTTTTGAGTCGAACTAAAATTTTGAGCGCAGCACAAATCGGCTCCCTCTCCCTGGGGAGAGGGATCTGACCAAGGTGTTTGGGCAAATTACGCCGACCTGAGAAGCTTGAGCCGAACTTGGATTCTGAAAACACCATAAATCGGCTCCCTCTCCCTCGGGAGAGGGCTGGGGTGAGGGGCTACAATTCCAGTCACGCCAAATCAATGCAAGCGAACAAAAAAGGCCTGCTTCCTTTAAGGAAGCAGGCCTTTCAATTATTTAATGACTAACTCAGCAGAACCGATCAATCACCCGAACTTCATTGTTGTTCTGCATCGAATCCCACGCCTGTTTCAGCGTTTGCAGAACATTACCGATGAAGTCCTTGTCGGCCGCAGCCTTCTTGCCAACATAACCGTGGCCACGGCGGTACATCTTCAGGCGGGCCAGCAGGTTCTGATGATTGCGGTCGAACTCGTCTTCGTCAGCATGGGTCGCCAGGCAGTCGATATGCACCTGCCCCGACTTGCTGATCCAGAGAATATGGCTGTCGTGGCTGTCTTTCTGCGCAGCGAACATACGAGCCAGTTCTTCGATAGTAGGTTGATTGTTCAGATTCATGATATTGCCCCTTGACCAGTCTGGTGATCTTTCAAAGTTGATTCGCTAATACAGGTAGCCCATCGGTTAGTTGATCCCTGGCACCGAAACCAGGACGTCAGCGCTCGCCCGTGTGAAGTACGGGGTCGTGCATCTGTTGCATGTAGTCGTGTTGAATAACTGCTACGCAATAGCGTCACAACGAGGAGAAGCAGCGAAAACCGGGAGGCTCCTTGACGACATTTACCGTGTCGACCACAAGCGTCTTGAGAATTTTCGCCAGCGCTTCTCGTCCTTGTACTGGACGTTCAGGCCAGGTCAGCTTCTTCAATCTGCCTTGTGGGCAGCGTGTATCCGGAAAAAACAACTCGGCGGTCAGACGAGTTTGCTCAAGCGTGTTACCGATGTTCCCGATCGGGGAACGTCTTCATCATGCAAAAGCAAAACGACGCCGTCAACGGTTTTGTAGTGATTATTTTTGCTCACTACATATTGTCGGACAAAGCTGTTTTGGAATGAGAAAGAATCCGTTCAGGCAACGGAAAAAGGCGTGTGCAGACGGTAGAACGTGCACGGATAGCCTTCCACTTCGCGCTGCTGGCGGGTGAACTCGCCGCCGCTCAATTGCGGGATGAGCCCAGCCCAGAAGCGCTGTGCCGGCAGGTTGGCGTCGATATGGAAAATCTGCCATTGACCGGGGATCTGGCTCAAGAGGGCAGAGACGACAAACTGCGCGACGCCTTGGCCACGAAAGCGTCGCGCGATGAAGAAGTAGCCGATGTTGTGTTCGGCGCCGGGGATATGGATTTCGTTATCGACGGTCACGAAACCGGCGAGTTCGCCGTCGACCTGGATCAGGAATGGTCGAGTGGCCGGGTGGCGCCAGTAGTCGATTTTCGGCTGGATGGAAAAGAAGCCGTGTTCGGCGAGCTTCAGCGGCAGCCATTCGCTGAAGTCGTACATGTAGAACTGCATGAGGTTTTCGATGATATCCAGCTCATCGCGCTGAGCAGGGTGCAGTTCGATATTGGCCATGCGCCGGGTTCCTGAAAGTGCTGAGCCTTGCAGAAACACTAGCGGGTTTTATTTGCCTGACGGTTTCGCTGTGCGTTTTGTCGTACCCGTGGTTTTGCTGCGGGTCGATTTGCGTTTCTTCTTCCACGGTGCCGCCGCTTTACCAGCCGGTGGCGGGCCGCTGATGGTCAGGCTGAGGCTCGAGCAGCGTGTCACCTGTTTGCTCATCCACGCCGCTTGTTTGGTGACGAATTCTTCCAGACTCATTTCGCCGCTTTGCACCATGTCCAGCGCCTGCTCCCAGATCGCCGTGGTGCCGGGGTCGGCAATCGCACGGGGCACCGCATCGATCAGGCTGAACGCGGCTGGGGTGGCGGCGAGGGCCTTGCCGTTTTTCACCAGATAGCCACGATCCAGCAACCCTTGAATGATCGACGCGCGGGTGGCCTCGGTGCCGATGCCGGTGGTGTCCTTGAGTTTCTGTTTGAGCAGCGGATCCTCGACCAGTTTGGCGACGTTTTTCATCGCCTTGATCAGATCGCCCTCGGTGTAGGGTTTCGGTGGTTGCGTCCACAGGTCCTTGAACTTAACGTCAGCCACCGCGCACTCCACGCCTTGCGTAAGTGCCGGCAAGGTTTGCGGCGCGGGCGCCTCGCGGCCCTTGGCCGCTGCCAGTGCTTCGGGCAATGCGCGTTTCCAGCCCGGTTCGATGATTTGTTTACCGACTGCGCGCAACGCCTCACCGGCGCAATCGAAATCGGCCTGGGTGCGATCGTATTCATGATTGGGCAGGAACTGCGCCAGATAGCGTGCGCGAATCAGGGTGTAGACCGCGCGGTGTTTGCCGGTCAGGCGTTCAAGATTTTTCGCCGCTGCGGTGGGAATAATGCCGTGGTGAGCGCTGACCTTGGCGTCGTTCCACGCGCGGGATTTGCGTTGTGGCTCCAGAAACCCCTTGAGCGCCTCAAGACCCGGATCGGCCTGACGCAACGCGGCGAGAATCCCCGGTGCCTCGCTGTGCTGGCTCAGCGGCAAGTAGCCGCAATCGCTGCGCGGGTAAGTGATGACCTTGTAGGTTTCGTAGAGCGCCTGGGCGATGTCGAGGGTTTCCTGCGCGCCTAGGCCGAGTTTCTTTGAGCAGACTTCCTGCAAGGTGCCGAGATCGAAGGGCAGGGGTGCCACCTCGCGCATGCGCTCGGTTTTCAGCTTGACCACCCGCGCACTGGCAGCGCTGCTGATCGCAGCCGCGGCTTGCTGGGCCAACGCCTGATTGAGGCAGCGATCCTGATCGTCACAGGCATCCGCCGGCGCCCGCCACTGTGCGGTAAACGGTGTGCCGTTGTGCAGCAGATCGACATCGATCGCCCAGAATGGCACCGGTACGAAATCGGCAATGCTGCGATCGCGATCGACCACCAGCCGCAAGGTCGGCGTCTGCACGCGACCCACCGGCAACACCCCTTGATAACCCGATTGACGCCCCAGCAGTGTGAACAGCCGACTCATGTTCATGCCGATCAGCCAATCCGCCCGCGAGCGGCCCAGCGCCGAGTGATACAGGCTGAACGTCTCGGCTCCCGGTTTCAAAGCGGCCAAGGCCTTGCGGATCGATGCTTCATCCAGCGCCGACAGCCACAAACGGCGGATCGGCCCGCGATAACGACAATGCTCGACCAGTTCCCGGGCGATCATCTCGCCCTCACGGTCGGCGTCAGTGGCGATGATCAGTTCGCTGGCTTCACCCAGCAGGCGCTTGACCGCTTTGTACTGGCTGGCCGTGCGCGGCTTGACGGTCATTTTCCACTCGTCCGGAATGATCGGCAGATCAGCCAGCACCCAGCGCTTGTAGCGAGCGTCATAAGCATCCGGTGGCGCGGTTTCGAGCAAGTGGCCGATGCACCAGGTCACCGTGACGTCCGTTCCCAGCCAGCAGCCGTCGCCCCGACGTTTGGCGCCGAGCACGGCCGCAATGTCTTTGGCCTGGGAGGGTTTTTCACAGAGGTACAGCCGCATAACCACCATCGTCGATCAAGGTCCGAACAGGTGCACAGAATGGCCGGACTTGGCCTCAGGGGCAACTTTTATCTGTATGGATATACAGATAAAAAACATTGCAGCACGTGACGGGTAATACCGGGACGCAGGCCGGGCTATCGAGAAATTGATTAGCGCCCGGCTGGCGCCTGTGTCAGGTTTTTCGCCGATTCAAACACGCGAGTGACAGGACGATCTCGCCAGAAGATCGCCGTGGTCTGTCGACACTGACTACTCAGAAACAAGGAAGTCCATCATGGCTCAAGCCAAATCGAAAACCAGCAGCGCCTTCGACGAAATCAATACGTTCAGCCACCTGTATGACCGTGGCGTCGGGCTGGTCAATGGCAAACCTTCATTCACTGCCGATCAGGCTGCGGATGAAATCCTGCGTAAAGGCCTGTCGTGGGGCGACAAGAACGCTGACGGCAAGATCGACCTCAGCTATACCTTCCTGACCGAGAAACCGGCGAACTACAACGTCAAACTGGGCAACTTCAGCGAATTCAGCGCCCAGCAAAAAGCTCAGGCCGTGCTGGCCATGCAATCCTGGGCTGACGTCGCCAATGTCACGTTCACTGAAGGCAAGGGCGGCGATGGCCACATGACTTTCGGCAACTACGATGTCAGCACCGGTGGTGCGGCCTTCGCTTACCTGCCGAGCGGCGGCAGCTATGACGGCCAGTCGTGGTACCTGATCAACGATCAGTATCAGGTCAACAAAACCCCGGACACCAACAACTACGGGCGCCAGACCCTGACCCACGAGATTGGCCATACCTTGGGCCTGTCACACCCGGGCGCGTACAACGCCGGTAATGGCAACCCGACCTATAACGACGCCAAGTACGCCGAAGACACTCGCGGCTACAGCCTGATGAGCTACTGGAGCGAAGCCAACACCGAGCAGAACTTCAGCAAGGACGGCAGCGGTGCGTATGCTTCGGCGCCATTGCTGGACGATATCGTCGCGGTGCAAAAACTGTATGGCGCCAACTACGCGACCCGCGCCGATGACACCACCTACGGTTTCAACTCCAATGCCGAGCGCGACTTCTACAGCGCCACTTCGGCGTCTTCCAAAGTGGTTTTCTCGGTGTGGGATGGCGGCGGTAATGACACGCTGGACTTCTCCGGCTTCAACCAGAACCAGAAGATCAACCTCAATGAAGGTTCCTTCTCCGATGTCGGTGGCCTGGTGGGTAACGTCTCCATCGCTCACGGCGTGACCGTGGAAAATGCCATTGGTGGTTCAGGCAATGACCTGCTGATCGGCAACGCCGTTGCCAACGAACTGGTCGGTGGTGCCGGTAATGACATCATTTACGGTGGTGGCGGTGGCGATACCTTGTGGGGTGGTGCAGGTGCAGACACCTTTGTATTTGGCGCTGCCAGCGACTCGACCATGACCGCGCCGGACTGGATCATGGATTTCACCAGCGGCCTGGACAAGATCGACCTGTCGGGGATCGCCGGTTTCGCCACCGGTGCGGCGTCGCTGAACTTTGTCAGCGGTTTCACGGGGCATGCGGGCGACGCGATTCTGACTTACTTCGCGCAGACCAATCAGACCAGCCTGATGGTTGATCTGACGGGGCAGGGTTCGGTGGACTTTGCTGTGGGCGTGGTGGGGCAAGCGGTGGCGACTGATATTGTTGCGTGATGCTTGGAGCGGCCCTCACCCTAACCCTCTCCCAGTGGGAGAGGGGACTGACCGAGTTGTCTGGCGAAATCCATCGACCTGAAAAATCGAGTCGATTATGGATTCAAAGCGAATCGTTCAAGTCGGTGAATCTCGCCAGTATCCCCAATCGGTTCTCTCTCCCAGTGGGAGAGGAGACTAACCGAGTTCTCTGGCGACATACATCGACCTGAAAAATCGTGTCGATTATGGATTCAAAGCCAATCGTTCAAGTCGGTGAATCTCGCCAGTATCCCCAATCGGTTCTCTCTGCCAGTGGGAGAGGAGACTAACCGAGTTCTCTGGCGACATACATCGACCTGAAAAATCGGGTCGATTATGGATTCAAAGCCAATCGTTCAAGTCGGTGAATCTCGCCAGTATCCCCAATCGGTTCTCTCTCCCAGTGGAAGAGGAGACTAACCGAGTTCTCTGGCGACATACATCGACCTGAAAAATCGGGTCGATTATGGATTCAAAGCCAATCGTTCAAGTCGGTGAATCTCGCCAGTATCCCCAATCGGTTCCCTCTCCCTCAGGGAGAGGGCTAGGGTGAGGGGCTTCTGAGGTTGATGGGCCGTTCGGCTGTAAACCCACCCTAACCAGAACCGATGGGCTATACCTGAACCGGTCTCTTCGCCGTATTCAGGAGAAACCCATGAAAAGCCCCGGTCCCAGTCCCGTCATTGCCCTCGAACAACTTCCCGGCTGCCTGATAGTTAAATTCCACGGCATCCAGGTCGCCGCTTCTTCCCACGTCATGATTCTCAACGAAGCCAATTACCCGCCGGTCTATTACATCCCCCGCGAAGACATCGACGAAAAGTACTTCGCCCGCACCGATCACACCAGTTATTGCCCGTACAAGGGCGATGCCAATTACTTCAGCCTGCAAGTGCCGGGGCATGAAGGGGCGAACGCGGTGTGGACCTACGAGAATCCGAAAGTGTCAGTGGCACCGATCCGCGACTACGTGGCGTTTTATCCGGATCAGGTGAAGTTCGAAGTGATCAAGGCAGATGCCTGAGCAAAAAAAACGGCGAGGGTCAAAGCCCTCGCCGATTGATTTTTCTGGTTGAGTTTCAGTTCTTGTCGAGGTCGATATTCTTCGTCTCACGCAGACAGATCATCCCCACCACCAGGCTCACCCCGGTAATCAACACCGGGTACCACAGCCCATAAAAGATATCCCCGGTGTACACCACCAGCGCGAACGACACCGTCGGCAAGAACCCGCCAAACCAGCCGTTGCCGATGTGGTACGGCAGCGACATCGAGGTGTAGCGAATGCGCGTCGGGAACAGTTCGACCATCAGCGCCGCCAGCGGCCCGTAGCACATGGCCGAGATGATGATCAGTGCCACGATCAGGGCGACGATCATTGGCTTGTTGATCTGCTGCAGATCGGCCTGTTGCGGGTAGCCGGCCAGGGTGATCGCGCCGCGCAGGGCAGCCTCATCGAAGCCGTCGAGTTTGACGTCGCCGACGCTCACTTGCACGGCGCTGCCAGCCGGGGCGGCGGCGCTGGAGTAGGGCAGGCCTTGCTTGACCAGGAAGGTTTTGACCTTGTCGCACGGGCTGTCGAATTTGGCTTTGCCCACCGGATCGAACTGGAAGGTGCAAGTCGCCGGATCCGCCAGCACGGTGATCGGTGCCTGACGGCTGGCCTGATCGATCGCCGGGTTGGCGTAGTGGGCGAGGGATTTGAAGATCGGGAAGTACAGCGCTGTGGCCAGCAGCAGGCCGAGCATCAGTACCGGTTTACGCCCGACCTTGTCCGACAGCCAGCCGAAAAAGATAAAGAACGGCGCGCCGATGACCACGCTGATGATCAGCAAGGTGTTGGCCACTGCCGGGTCCATTTTCAGGAACTGGGTCAGGAAGAACAGCACGTAAAACTGCGCCGCGTAGAAGGTCACCGCTTGCCCGGCGTTGATGCTGAACAGGGCGATCAGCACGACTTTGAGGTTCTCCCATTTGCCGAAGGATTCGCGGATCGGAGCTTTCGAGGTTTTACCTTCCTCTTTCATTTTCAGGTACGCCGGCGACTCGTGCAGGCTCAGGCGGATCCAGGTGGAGATGCCCAGCAGCACGATCGACAGCAAGAACGGAATACGCCAGCCCCAGACTTCAAACTGATCGCCGGTGAAGTAGCGGCAACCGAGCACCACCAACAGTGACAGCAACAGACCGAGGGTGGCGGTGGACTGAATCCAACTGGTGTGGAAGCCGCGTTTGCCGATTGGCGCGTGCTCGGCCACGTAGGTCGCAGCGCCGCCGTATTCGCCGCCGAGCGCCAGGCCCTGCAGCATGCGCAGCACCACCAGAATGATCGGCGCGGCGATGCCGATGCTGGCGTAGGTCGGCAGCAGACCGACGCAGAACGTTGCGACGCCCATCAGAATGATTGTCGCGAGAAAGGTGTATTTGCGCCCGATCATGTCCCCCAACCGACCGAACACCAGCGCCCCGAAAGGCCGCACGATAAACCCTGCAGCGAAAGCCATCAGCGCAAAGATAAACGCCGTGGTGTCGTTGACCCCGGCGAAAAACTGCTTGCTGATCACTGCCGCGAGGGCGCCGTAGAGGAAGAAGTCATACCACTCGAACACCGTCCCCAGTGATGAAGCGAAGATGACTTTGCGTGTATCCGGGCTGGTCTCGACGCTGCGCACGGCGTCCAGCGGCTGAACGTGTTCTGACATATCGGTATCCCTCACAGTGATTGTTTTTGTTGTTCCACTGGTGTTGCGTGTCCGGGTGATGCCTTGAATTAAACGCGGTTCTTTGTAGGAGCTGCCGCAGGCTGCGATCTTTTGATCTTGCTTTTGATCTGGAAAATCCAAAGTCAAAAGATCGCAGCCTTCGGCAGCTCCTACAGGGTTTGGGCCAGCTCCAATTTCGGGGTGCTGCTCCTGGTGTTGGGGTTGAGGATCAGTTGTGCGGCTTTCTCGGCAATCATCAGCGTAGGCGAACAGGTGTTGCCCGAGGTAATGCGCGGCATGATCGACGCATCGGCAATGCGCAACCCGGGCACGCCGTGGACGCGCAGCTGTGCGTCGACCACCGCATCACCGTCATTGCCCATGCGACAGGTGCCGACCGGATGGAAAATCGTCGTACCGATCTTCGCCGCCGCTTCCTGCAGTTCCTCTTCACTTTGCAGGTTGGCGCCGGGCAGATACTCGACCGGTTTGAACGCTTGCAGGGCAGGGGCACTGACGATGCGCCGGGTCAGGCGAATCGCATCCGCTGCCACGCGCAAATCTTCAGGATGGCTGAGATAGTTGGGCTGGATCAGCGGCGCTTCCTGTGGATCCGCCGAACGAATGTCGATGCGTCCCCGACTCTGCGGACGCAAGTCGCAAACTGAGGCGGTGAAGGCGGGAAAGCTGTGCAACGGTTCGCCAAAGCGCTCCAGCGACAAAGGCTGCACGTGGTACTCAAGATTCGCCGAGGTCTGCTCCGGCCCCGAACGCGCAAACGCGCCCAACTGACTCGGCGCCATCGACAGCGGCCCGCTGCGGTCATACAGATAACGCAGGCCCATGCCCATCTTGCCCCACACGCTGCCAGCGATCTGGTTCAGCGTGCGCGCATTTTCCAGTTTGTAGATCAGGCGCAATTGCAGGTGATCCTGCAGGTTGCCACCAACGCCGGGCAACTCATGAATCACGCCGATGCCCAAGCGCTCGAGCAACGGTCGCGGGCCAATCCCGGAGCGTTGCAGAATGCTCGGCGAGCCAACGGCGCCGGCGCACAGGACAATCTCTCTGCGCGCCTTGAACTGTTTGATCTGGCCTTCGTGGCGCGCACTGACTTTCGAGGCGCGACCGTCCTCCAGCAACACGCGATCCACCTCAACCCCGGTCAGCACCGTCAGGTTCGTCCGATCACGTACAGGCTTGAGAAAAGCCTTCGCTGCGTTCCAGCGCACGCCGGATTTCTGATTGACCTGAAAGTAGCCGCAACCCTCGTTGTCGCCCTGATTGAAGTCATCGATGCTGGCGATGCCGCTTTGCTCGGCGGCACTGCGAAAGGCATCCAGAATCGGCCATGACAGCCGCTGTTGTTCGACCCGCCATTCACCCTTGGCGCCGTGGAATTCAGCCGCGCCGGCAAAATGGTTTTCGCTTTGTTTGAACAGCGGCAGCACGTCGTTCCAGGCCCAGCCCGGATTGCCTTCGGCCGCCCAGCCATCGTAATCGTTGGCCTGGCCACGCATGTAGATCATGCCGTTGATGGACGAACAACCACCGAGCACTTTGCCGCGCGGATAGCTCAGCGCGCGGCCGTTGAGGCCCGGTTGTTCTTCGGTCTTGAAGCACCAGTCGGTGCGCGGGTTACCGATGCAGAACAGGTAACCGACAGGAATGTGAATCCACGCATAGTTGTCGCGCCCGCCGGCTTCGAGCAACAGCACGCGCTGCTGCGCATCTGCCGACAGCCGATTGGCCAGCAAGCACCCGGCAGGGCCGGCGCCGACCACGATGTAGTCGTATTCATCGAGGGAAGTCTGCATTCCCTGACCTCGCTTTTTGTTTTTATTGTCGGACACTCTAGTTGTTAGCTTTCGTTAAAAGAATGTTAGTTTTTGCGCAGCCGCTGTGCGTTTTCAAACAGCCTGCATAGACCTTAGCCGACAAGGACACGCCATGTTCGACTGGAACGACCTGCGGTTTTTTCTCGAGCTGCAACGCAGCGGCCGCCTGCTCACCGCCGCCCGCCGCCTCAACACCACCCACGCCACCGTCGCCCGCCACATCGAAGCCATCGAGAAAAGCCTCGGCACCGCGCTGTTCGTCCAGCACGCGCAAGGCTACGAAATGACCCCAGCGGGGGAGGCGCTGCTTAAGCATGCTGAAGCGATGGAAAACGTGGCGTTGCTGGCGCAGGAAGAGATCACCCAATCCACCGCGCCACTGGGCAAGATTCGTGTGGGGGTGACGGAAGGGCTGGGCATCAAGTTTCTCGCCAGCCGCATGATCGGCTTGTTCGAACGCTATCCGGGATTGGAAGTGGAACTGGTCGCCGTGCCGCGCTTCGTCAGCATCCTCAACCGTGAAGCGGAAATCAGCATTCACCTGGAGCGCCCGGCGGCGGACATGCTGGTTACGCGCAAACTCACCGACTATCGACTCGCGCTCTACGCCAGCCAACGCTATCTCGATAAGGCGCCGTCCCTGCACAGCCGCGAGGACCTTGGGCGGCATGCGTGGATCGGTTATGTCGACGATTTGCTGTTCAGCCAGGAATTGATGTTTCTCAACAGTTTCTGTCGCAGCCCTCGGGTTGTGTTTCACAGCACCAGTGTCATTGCGCAGCAGGAAGCGGCGCGGTCGGGATTGGGCATTGCCGTATTGCCTTGCTACATGGCCGAGTCGGATCCTGAGTTGGTGCCGTTGCTGCCGGATGAAAGCATCGAGCGCAGCTACTGGATCAGCACGCGGCGCGAGTTGCACAAATCGGTGCGGCTGCGGGTGGTCTGGGATTATGTGGTGGGGTTATGTGAAGCGGAGCAGGGCTTGCTGCTGGGCAGATCGCAGGCCGGCATCCGTTAATCCTCTTTGGCTGTGCTGCTGTTGGCGCCGCTTTTGCTTGAACTGCGCCAAAGCCTTTGGCAATGGAGAGCAGCAATGAGGGAATGGCTTAGCGTTCGCGACATCAATGCGGACACCTTGAAGGCCATCAGTGACGGCGTCTTACGCCATGGCCGAGCCTTGTCTGAGGCGCGCGGCGGGCAAGCTGAAGCCATCGCCTGTGCGCTGATGGAGGAGGGAACACTGATCGGCGGCGCTACCGGTAGAACCGAATTCCGGCGTCTGTTTGTCAATTACCTGTGGATCGACGCGCAATGGCGCGGAACCGGGCTGGGTACTGAGGCGTTGCACAAGCTTGAGGCGCTGGCCGTTGAAAGGGCGTGCGTGGATGCCTTGATCGAAACGCTGGATGACAACGTCGCCCGGTGGTACATCCGCTGCGGATATAGATTGATCGCGCATGTGCCTGAGTACTGCGGCCCGTGGAGTCGTCATTCGCTGTTGAAAACGCTGGTGACGACAGGTGCTCCCACAGGGTTCTTTGGTCGATGGCATTTGCCGGGTTGATTTATATATGGATATCCGTATATTCGGATTTCCGTATGTGATGAGCCCGTCCCATGATCACACCCACCGAAGTCTTCAAGAGCCTCGCTGACGAAACCCGCGTGCGCGCCATGCTGCTCATTTCCGATCAAGGTGAACTCTGCGTTTGCGAGCTGATGTGTGCGCTCGACGACAGCCAACCGAAAATCAGCCGCCACCTCGCGCAACTGCGCAGTAATGGGTTGCTGCTTGATCGCCGTCAGGGCCAGTGGGTCTATTACCGTCTCAACCCGGATCTGCCAGCGTGGGTGCGCGAAATCCTGCAAGTGACGTCCCTGGCCAATGCTGATTGGCTAAAGGACAACGTCGCCCGCCTGCAGAACATGGACGGGCGTCCGGTGCGCGAAGCCGCCTGCTGCTGAATCCGGATTTAGAGAGTTCTGAAATGTTGCTGGCTTTCGCTGTTTTCGTCTTCACCCTCGTACTCGTCATCTGGCAGCCCAAAGGATTAGGCGTCGGTTGGAGCGCCACGTTCGGCGCCGTGATCGCCCTGGCCGTCGGTGCCGTTTCGCTGCAGGACATCCCCACGGTGTGGGCCATCGTCTGGAACGCCACCGCCACGTTTATCGCGGTGATCATCATCAGTCTGCTGCTGGATGAAGCCGGCTTCTTTGAGTGGGCGGCACTCCACGTTGCACGATGGGCAAAGGGCAGTGGTTATCGATTGTTCGCGTTCTGCGTGTTGCTCGGCGCGGCGGTGGCGGCGGTGTTCGCCAACGACGGTGCGGCGCTGATCCTTACGCCCATTGTCATGTCGATGTTGCTGGCGCTGCGCTTTTCACCGGCGGCGACGTTGGCATTCGTCATGGCCGCCGGGTTTATTGCCGACACGGCCAGCCTGCCGCTGGTGGTGTCCAATCTGGTCAACATCGTCTCCGCCGACTACTTCGGCTTGGGCTTTGCCGAATACGCATCGGTGATGGTGCCGGTGAGTCTGGTCAGTGTCGCGGCGACGTTGCTGGTGCTGTTTGTGTACTTCCGGCGCGATGTGCCACAGCGCTACCCGGTTGAGGCGCTTCAGGAGCCCAAAACAGCGATTCGCGACCACGCCACCTTCGTGGTCGGCGGCTGGACACTGCTGATATTGCTGGTCGGACTGTTCGCACTGGAACCGCTGGGGATTCCTGTCAGTGCCGTTGCGGCAGTGTGTGCGGCGATCCTTTTTGCGGTCGCTGCCAAGGGCCACAAGATCGCTACCCGACGGGTTTTGCGTGATGCGCCGTGGCAGATCGTGGTGTTCTCGCTGGGCATGTACCTGGTGGTGTATGGCCTGAAGAATGCCGGGTTGACTGACCTGCTGGCCGTCGTCCTCGACCGCTTGGCCGAGCAAGGTTTATGGAGTGCCACCCTCGGCACTGGCCTGCTGTCCGCGCTGTTGTCATCGGTGATGAACAACATGCCCAGCGTGCTGATCGGTGCGTTGTCGATCCAGGCCAGCGACGCCCAAGGGCTCGTTCGCGAAGCGATGATCTACGCCAACATCATTGGCTGCGACCTCGGCCCGAAAATCACCCCCATCGGTAGCCTCGCCACGTTGCTCTGGCTGCATGTGCTGGAACGCAAAGGTCTGCGCATCACCTGGGGCTACTACTTCAAGGTCGGCATTCTGCTGACCCTTCCGGTTCTGTTGATCACTCTTTCGGCCCTGGCACTGCGCCTGAGCCTTTGATGTCCGCCAAAAGCGGTAGGAGCAATCCATGCGAGTTCTGTTCATGTGCACGGCCAACAGCTGCCGCAGCATCCTCTCTGAAGCCATGTTCAATCATCTGGCACCAGCGGGATTCGAAGCGGTGAGTGCCGGCAGTTTTCCCAAAGGTCAGGTCTTGCCGCGCAGCCTGTCGACGCTGCAACAGGCCGGCATCGCCATTGATGGTTTGCACAGCAAAGGCAACGACGCTTTTGAAAGCAACCCGCCGGACATCGTCATCACCGTGTGCGACAAAGCCGCTGGCGAGACTTGCCCGGTGTATTTCGGCCCGGCGCTGAAATCCCACTGGGGGCTGGAAGATCCGTCCGAAGTGAAGGGCGACGAAGCCACTGTCGACGCGGCTTTTCACGCCACCCTTATGCGCATCGGCCAACGCTGTCAGGCCTTCCTCGATCTGCCTTTCCACTCGCTCAGCCGCGATCAACTCAAGGCTGAGCTCGACCGCATCGGCGCGCTTTAAGGAGGATTTATGTCCGAACTGCCCAACCTCGATCTCAATCTGTTCGATAACGCCAAACCGTCGCAACCGGGCGCGCACAAACCGCGGATCCTGCTGCTCTACGGCTCGACCCGCGAACGCTCGTTCAGCCGTTTGCTGGTAGAGGAGGCCGCGCGCCTGCTCGAACACTTCGGCGCCGAAACGCGCATCTTCAACCCGTCCGGTCTGCCACTGCCCGACGACGCTCCGGTCGACCATCCCAAGGTGCAGGAACTGCGCGAGCTGGTGCTGTGGTCGGAAGGCCAGGTCTGGTGCTCACCAGAACGGCACGGCGCAATGTCTGCCGTGTTCAAGGCACAGATCGACTGGGTCCCGCTGGAACTCGGCGCGGTACGCCCGACCCAAGGCAAGACCCTCGCCGTGATGCAGGTCTGCGGCGGTTCGCAGTCGTTCAACGTGGTCAACCAGTTGCGCGTGTTGGGCCGCTGGATGCGCATGTTCACCATCCCCAACCAATCCTCGGTGCCGAAGGCCTACATGGAATTTGACGACACCGGGCGAATGAAAGCGTCGCCGTTCTACGATCGTGTGGTCGATGTGATGGAAGAGCTGGTGAAGTTCACCGTGCTGCTGCGCGATCAACAGGCGCATCTGGTCGACCGCTACTCCGAGCGCAAGGAAAGCGCCGAGCAACTGATGGCGCGGGTCAACCAGCGTTCGATCTGAGGCCGTCCCTCGAGAGGGACGGCTGCGTTCAGTCGACCAGTACTTGCGGCGACACCACCCAGGCGCTGCAGGGCATTTTGTACAACAGCTGTTCCACCGTGCTACCGATCAACCGACCCAGGCCGCGATGGCCGATACGGCCCATGACGATCACATCGATGTCATAGGCATCGGCGTAGCTGCACAGCACGTTGGCCGGATTGCCCATGATCATGTGCTGGCGTTCCGGCGCAATGCCGTTGCGCTCGGCCAGTTCGCGGAATGCATCGCCTTGCGCATCGAACAGCGTTTTCGCCTTGCCCTCGGTGAAAAACGTCGAGGCGTTGCCAAAGCCGAACTCGTCGGCGCTGATTGATGACAGGTCGTAGGCATAGACCACATCCAGTTCGGCATCGCAGAGGCTGGCCAGTTTCGCGGCCTCGCGCAGGATACGGTCGTTGAAGTCGGCGTATTGCTCGTCGCGATGAAACGGATCAATCGCCGCGACGATCCGCCGGGGCCGTGCGTGCTGGACATGGCTGACGAAGTGCAGCGGTACCCGGCATTCGCGCAGCAAATGAACATCGAGCGGGGTGAACATCAACCGCGACATGAACGAGGCGTGCTGCAGATCCTTGATCAGCAGGGCCATCGGCTGCTCCTTGAGGTGAATCTGGATTTCATGCAACGGATTGTCGACCCACACCACTTCCGTGGTCACGGTCACGCCGAGGTGGCGCATGGGCCGCGCCTGGTCCTCTAGCCATTGATGGTGGCGCTCTACATAACCCAGGCGCATCTGTTCCAGGGCCTGCTCGTTGACCAATCCGGCGGTCGCCAGCCCTTCGAGGTAATCGAATGCCACGATGTGCAGCGCCGCCCCGGATGCCTTGGCCAGGGCCGCGGCCCGATCGAACGCAGGGCTGTGTTTCATCAGCGGTGAAGCTACCAGCATGAAACGTGCTTGCTCGGACATGACGAATCTCCTGTGGGTAGCGGCATTGGCCGGCCAGACGCAACGGCGTCAGTTCATGTTGCTCCGTGCCGCCGGGCGTGGCTTGATCTTTGTCAATGACGCGGCCCAATAATGCCCGCGTCCGACGTGCGGCATCGGCGATGCGCAATCCTGCATTGATTGATCGTTATCAACCTTGTGTCGGTCAGTTCGGCGCAGCCTTGGAAAGGTGCTGAACTCACTGCAAACACCTGCACAGGAGTCTTGATCATGGCCATGATGAAAGCGGCGATATTCGTCGAAAAGAATCGCATCGTGCTGGATGACAAACCGATCCCCGAGGTTGGCCCGTTGGACGCACTGGTGCGGATCACCACCACGACGATCTGCGGCACCGACGTGCATATCCTGCGCGGCGAGTATCCAGTGGCCAAAGGCTTGACCGTCGGTCACGAACCGGTGGGCGTGATCGAGAAGCTCGGCTCACAAGTCCGCGGATTTTTCGAAGGCCAACGGGTGATCGCCGGCGCCATCACCCCCAGTGGTCAAAGCTACGCCTGCCTGTGCGGCTGCGGCTCCCAGGACGGGCCGGACACCCGTCACGGTTTTCGCGCCACCGGCGGCTGGAAATTCGGCAATATCATCGATGGCTGTCAGGCGGAGTACGTTCTGGTGCCCGATGCCTTGGCCAACCTGTGCCCGATTCCCGACGGGCTGAGCGACGAACAAGTGCTGATGTGCCCGGACATCATGTCCACCGGGTTCTCCGGCGCCGAACGCGGCGAAGTCAGTATCGGCGACAGCGTTGCGGTATTCGCGCTGGGGCCGATCGGCCTGTGCGCGGTGGCCGGGGCGCGGCTCAAGGGCGCGAGCGTGATCATTGGTGTCGACGCGGTGGCCGAGCGCATGAGTGTCGCGCGGCAGTTGGGCGCGACCCATGTGGTCAATTTCAAGGACGGCGACGTGGTCGAGCAAATCATGGCGTTGACCGACGGGCGCGGCGTGGATGTGTCCATCGAAGCCTTGGGCACCCAGGGCACGTTCGAGTCTGCCTTGCGGGTGTTACGCCCGGGCGGACGCCTGTCGAGTCTGGGGGTTTACGCATCGGACCTGCGCATTCCCTACGATGCCTTCGCGGCAGGGCTGGGCGATTACAGCATCGTCAGCACCCTGTGCCCCGGCGGCAAGGAACGCATGCGCCGGCTGATGGCGGTGGTGCAAAGCGGTGGCGTCGATCTGTCGCCGCTGGTGACCCACCACTTCAAACTGGACGATATCGAAGCCGCGTATGAACTGTTCGCGCATCAGCGCGATGGGGTGATGAAGGTGGCGATCACGCCGTAACGGCAACGCGCCCCGCAACGTTTAAAGGTGCGGGGCGCAGGAATGTCGCTACAGACTCAGGCGATGAATGACCTGGTGCGGATCATCAGGATCGCTGTGGGTTTCAAAGCCCATTGATCGGGCGAGGTCGCGCATGCCCGTGTTGCTGGCCGAATCCACCGAATACAGATGTTTGAAACCGTTGTGCCGGGCAGCCTTGATCAAATGTTCCATCAGCAACGTGGCCAGGCCGAGGTGCATCCACTCATCGGCGACCGTGACGGCGCATTCACAGTCCTGCTCGCCCGTGGCGGCGTAGCGGCTGATGCCGATCTCGATCAATTCGCCATTTTCGTGAACCAGTGCGATGAAGGCCGCGCGTTGTTTGTAATTGACGTCCATCAACTGATCGAGCAACGCGGTGCCCGGCTCACTGATCTGTGCGAGAAAGCGCAGGTGTCGGGACTCGGGCGACAAGCGCTTGATGAAGGCATATTCGCGTTGGCGATCCTTGGCGGCCAGGGCACGGACCAAGACGTGGCGGCCATCCTTGAGCGACTCGATCCAGTATTCACCTTGGTGCGCGGCATAGGCCGGCGCCGCGCGGTCATTGTGGTCTTTGACAGTGAGCATGAGATGAGCCTCCATCGGGGCTGAACGAGCAACGCGCAGGAGAATGCGCTGAGTCTGTTCTACACCGATGTCAGCCCCGGGAACTGATCTGGATCAGATTCCGACACGCGGCCACTGTTTTTCAGCGGGCGATGGTGCTTCTGTTTCCGCAACAGGCTCAACTCTGCGGCGGTTCGCGGGTGCTGCGTTGCGATGCGGGGCGCGGATGCCCGTCGGGAATCGACAAGGTCGCGCGTAAACCACCTTCGGCGCGGTTGGCCAACGTGATTCGTCCGCCCAACTGCGTGGCGATGGTGTTGACGATAGTCAGCCCCAGCCCCGCGCCGTGGGCATTGCCGCGACTGTAGAAGCGCTCGAACAAGCGCGCCCGGTCCGCTTCATCGATGCCCGGCCCCTGATCTTCAACGCTCAAGTGATAGAAACCCTCGGCCTGACTGAGCAGCACGGTGATCACGCCGTGTTCGGGGGAGAAGTTCGCAGCGTTGGTGATCAGGTTGTTCAGGGCAATGTCGATCGTGCCGGGGCTGGCCATGATGTTGAACGGTTCAGCGCTGTCTTCAAATGCCAGTTCCAGGTGTTTGCTCAGCAACCATGGCGTCAGTTGCACCAGGCTGTTGCGCACGGTTTCGCTGAGGTCGATGGGTTGCAGCGGCGGTGGATTGGGTTTCGGCTCCAGGCGCGCCATGGTCAGCAACTGGTTGACCAAGCGACTGGTGCGGTCGACCCCGGCGATCAGAAACGCCAGCGATTCGCGGCGCTCCTGTTCGGTGCCAGCCTCCTGCAGATTCTGCGCATGCACCCGCAGCACCGCCAGCGGCGTGCGCATTTCGTGGGCGGCATCGGCGATAAAGCGCCGCTCGCGGCCAAGCACTTCCTGGATCTGCGCGAGCATGCGGTTGAGCGCCGCCTGCATCGGCTCCAGCTCACTGGGCAGCGGCGCCAGTTGCAACGGTTCCAGCGAACCGCTGTGGCGGGCGCGCAAGGTCTCGGCCATGTTCGCCAAGGGCTTGAGGCCCCAGCCGATGGCCAGCCAGACCATCGCCGCGAGCAGCAAGCTGCCGACCACATTCGGCCACAGGGTGTGGCGGACGATGCGGTCGACCAGATCGGCGCGCACATCGTCACGCTCACCGACCCAGATGCGCAGGCCGTTCTGTTTGTCTTCAAGGAGAAAGGCGCGCCAGTGCCGATTGTTCAGATCCACCACATCGCTGAAGCCGGGCTGAGTCGGCGGCGCCCTGAAGGACGGTGCGCTGGCGGTGTGCACCAGCACATCACCGGCAGGATTCCACACCTGAAAAGCGATTTTGCGTTCGTAAGGATGACCTTCGCCGCGCGGCACCGCTTCGCCCAGCGCCGAGTTGAACGCCTGGTACAGTTCGGCGTGCTGTTTGCTGGCCAAGGGCATGCGCATCACGCCTTGCAGCAGGCGCGCGTTCTGCGCCAATTGCGCGTCGTAGACTTCGGCGATTTCGTGGTTGCTGTCGTGCAGGTTGAAGGTGCTGAGCACCGCGAGGCCGGCCAGCAACAGGCCGATGATCAAGGTCAGCGTGCGGCGGCGGATCGAGGTCATCGACGCTCCTCCACCAGATAACCCACGCCGCGAATGGTGCGGATCAGGTCGGTGGAAAACTTCTTGCGCAGGTGGTGGATGTGCACTTCGAGAGTGTTGCTTTCGGCTTCTTCATTCCAGCCGTAAAGCAGCTGCATCAGTTGATCGCGGGTCATGACCCGGCCCGGCGGCGACAGCAGTTCGTGCAGCAACTGATATTCCTTGGGCGTCAGGGCCACGGGCTGGCCCTGATAGCTGACTTGCTGGGTGCCGGGGTTGAGGCTGATGCCGGCATGTTCGATCAACGCCTGGGCGCGCCCGGCACTGCGGCGCAACAAGGCGCGCAGGCGTGCCTTGAGTTCGTCCAGGTCGAACGGTTTGATCAGGTAGTCGTCGGCCCCGGCGTCGAGCCCGGCGATGCGATCTTCGGTAGCGTCGCGCGCGGTAAGAATCAGCACCGGCAGATTCGAACCGCTGTCGCGCAGGCGGCGCAGCACCTGCAGGCCGTCCATGCGCGGCAGACCGAGATCGAGCACGGCGACATCGAAGGTTTCGCTGAGCAGCGCATGCAACGCGCTGCTGCCGTCCTTGAGCCAGTCGACGGTGTAACCCTCGCGGCCCAGCGCCTGATGAATGCCTTCACCCAGCGCCACGTCATCCTCAACCAGTAATAAACGCACGCGGACTCCTGTCAGTCGAGTTTCTTGTTCACGTCCACCAGCAGGGCGGCGATCTCTTTGCGGCGCCCGGCATCGGCACTTTCGCGGCCCGGGCGCGGCGCGGCTTGCTGGGCTTTGAGCAGCGCAGCTTTGGCTTCAGCGTAGCGCTTCTGACGGTAGAGGTGATCGCCCCAGAAGTACAGACTGTCGATGCCGTTGGGGTTGAGTTGCAAGGCTTGCTTGAGCAGTTGCTCGGCCTTGTCGCTGTCGCCGAAACCGATGGGCCAGCCGGGCACGCGGTCATACAGTGCGGCGAGGCTGGTGTAAGCCGAGCCTTGCAGGGCTTTGGGGTCGAGGGTCAGGGATTTCTCCAGGTCAGCCTTGGCGTCCTTGGCTTTGCCCAAGGCACCGAGGCCGCCCTCGGCACCGGCCCAACTGCTGGTGACGATGCCTTTCCAGATCCACGCTTCGGCCACCGCCGGGCGCTGCGTGGTGAACGCGTTGGCCTCGCTGGCCAATTGTTCGAACGCGGCGGCGCGCTGTTTTTCCGCCACTTCATATTGAATGTGCGCCCAGCTCTGCTGGATGCCCTCGAGGCGTTGCTGGTCGGCCGGTTCCAGCGCCCAGACGCTTTGACTGAGGGCGGCGAGCAACAGGCATGCGGATAGTTTTTTCATGGCTTTGGCGACTCGTGGTCAGGTTTTTCACTGAGACGGCGGATCAACGGCAACTGCTTGCGCAGGCCTCGATCCACCAGATGCGGGAGCAGATTGTTCAGGCGGACGAAGAAGCGTTCCGGCCAGCCCAGGTAAAGGTCGCGGCGATCACCGGCAATCGCATGGATCACCGCTGAGGCTACGGTTTGCGGATCGTCGACGTTGGCCTTGAGTGCGTCGTTCAGTGCTTGCGCGGCGGCGCTGTTCATCGAGGTGCGCGTGGCGCGCGGCGCGACGTACAGCACGCTGACCCGGGTGTCGGCGAGCTCCCGGCGCAGTGCCTCGGAAAATCCGCGCAAAGCAAACTTGGTCGCGCAATAACTGGCGTAACCCGGGTAGCCGATCGAGCCGTAGGTCGAGCCGACGTTGACCACCATGGCGCTGTCGGCCTGCTTGAGCAGCGGCAGCAGCAGTTTGGTCAGGCACATCGGTGCACTGATGTTTACCGCCAGCATCGCGTTGATATCGCTGTCATCGAGCTGTTCGAGCATGGCGAAGTGATTGACCCCGGCGGCGTTGATCAGCAGGTTGATACCACCGATGGCTTCGGCGGCGACCAGCACTTTGCGCCGGTCGCTGAGGAAGGTCAGGTCAGCGGCGACCCAGCACAAAGACTCGGGGTAGCGCTTGAGCAACGGCAGCAGTGCTTCCTGATGCCGCGCCACCGCGAGCACATGGGCACCGGCGGCGCACAAGGTTTCGGCGATGGCCAGGCCGATGCCGCCACTGGCACCGGTCAGCACCACCCGCGCATCACGCAGCTGCATGTTGAGCCTCCGCGTCACGCGGCAAGCCACGGAACATGTCGGTGTACAGGCGATAAACGACTTTCGAGGCATGGATCACGGCGGCTTGATCGGCAGGATCTTCCAGCTGATTCATCAGGCGCCGATAGGTTTGCATGTGCTCGATGTCGAGCGAACCGTGGGAACTCAGGTAACTGAACGCGGTTTCCGGCAATGCCAGACGCTCGCGAATGCTGCCCGCCGCGTGGGTGGCCAAAGCGATGCTGGTGCCTTCGAGCACGTTGACCATGCCGAACAGACCCACCGGATTGCCCCGGGCGATCAGGTCATAAAGGAAGCTGACCATCAGCTCGATCGACAACGACGGCTGACCGTCGCGCACCGCATCACGATCACCACCACACGCGGCGATGTCATTGAGTACCCAGTGCTCGTGGCCGTATTCGTCTTCGATGTACTCGGCCACCGCTTTGCGCAGCCATTCCAGACGCGTCGGCAGGCGTGCACCGCAAGCCATCATCAGCGGCACGGTGTGACGCACGTGGTAATACGCCTGCGCGAGAAACGCCCGATAACTGTCGAGGCTGACCTTGCCTTGCAGGGCATCGACGATGATCGGCAGGTTGAACAGTTCGTGGCGTTCCTGTTGCGTGGCTTCTTGCAGGGTGTCAAAAAAACTCATGATGCGGACTCCTCGGAAACAGCGGATTCGGTCAATTGGTTGTGGTACTGCGCGACGATGGCATCGCGGCGCGGGCGGCCATTGGCGGTGAGCAGGCCATTGGCGGCGCTGAAGGGTTGCGGCAAGCGCGTCCACTGATGCACCTGGGCGTAATCGGGCAAAGCCTCGTTGGCTTCGGCGACGGCAGCGGCCAGTTCGGCATCGGTGCAGTCCGGACGATGTGGCCAGAGCAGGGCGTGGTTATGCGGCAAGGCCTCGCCGTAAACGAACGCCTGGGCGATATGGCGGCGCTGGGTCAGCTCCGACTCGACCCATTCCGGGTTGACGTTGCGCCCGAAACTGGTGACGAACTGGTGCTTCTTGCGGCCCTTGAGATAGAGAAAACCTTCCGGGTCGAACTCGCCCAGATCGCCGCTCGGCCACCACTCATCGGCGTACGGCGCGTCCCCCAGATAGCCGAGCAACGTCGAGCCCTTGATCAGCACTTCGCCGTCCTCGGCCAGCCGCACTTCGACATGCGGCAACGGCCGGCCGACGCTGCCGGGGCGGCGCGCGCCGGGGCGATTGAGGCACACCACCGAGGCGCATTCGGACAGGCCGTAGCCTTCGTAAACCGGCAGCCCGACCCGTTGCGCGCGGTGCAGCAGATCCTCCGAGACGCGCGCACCGCCGACAGCGGCAAAGCGTAGGGTTTGCGGGTCGAAGGCTTTTTGTTCGGCGGCGCTGACCAGTAACAACAGCAACTGCGGCACCAGGATCAGACTCTGCGGCGCACGGCTGGCCAGATAACCGAGCAAGCGCGGAATCTCGACGCCACTGGCGCCCTGAATGCCGAGGGTTTTCTGGCTCGGCAAACTCAGTGTCGCGCCGGCATACAGCGCGGCGTAGCAGCCGAGGTTCTCCAGCAGAATCGCCAACGGCAACAGCGCCAAGTGATGCTGCGGGCCGGTGGCTTCGCTGGCCTGATCCAGCTCCCGCGCGACCCGCAACAGGCTGTCGGCGCTCAGGCACACACCTTTCGGCGTGCCGGTGGTGCCGGAGGTGAAGGTGAGTTTTGCGGTACCGGCCGGCATGCGACTGGGGCCACTGAAGGAGCGGCACCAGAACTCGCCACGTTGTTCATAACCAGCCGCGAGCAATTCGGCGCCCAGCTCCGGCTCGGCGATCACCCGTTCGGCCTGGCTCTGTTGCAGACAATGGGCGCGCTGCGCCGCACTGAAAAACGGCGGCAGCGTCACGCAGGTCAGGCCTTCGAACAGCACGGCCAGATCCCAGAGCATCGCGTCGACGCCGTTGTCCAACGCCAGCGCAATCACTTGCGCCTGCTCGTCGCGCAGGCGCTCCTGGCGATACAACACTTCGGCGTACAGCGTGGCGTAATCGAGTTTCAGCGTGTCGCCCCACAGGGCCGTCGCGTGGTCATTGTGCCGGGCATGGTCGCGCAGGGTTTCCTGGAAGCGTTGCAGTTCAAGCGACATGACAGGCTCCTTCAATCGAACCCGGCAAACCCAAACGGGTAAACAGGCCGATATTGCGCAAATGGACGAACCCGGCGCGGATGTTGCCGACGTGCACCCAAGGTTTGCTTTCGTAATAACTGCCCCAGTGTTGACGCTCGTCACCCAATCGTTCCGGGTCAGCGGCGCACAATGTCACTGGCTTCAAACCCAGGCGATGGAAGCTGTTGACCAGGCCGATGTTGCCGGTGAACGTCACCCATTCCAGGCCGCCCATGGCCAGCAGATAGGTGATGGCGATGATGCTCAGGCGCGCGCTGCCGGTGTCGCTGGCGGCGAGATTGCCGACTTCGACGATGGCGCTGCGCTCGACAGCACGATCCGCCGCCGCGCTGATTAGCGGCTCGATCGGCTCATCCAGATAGCGCTCAAGGAACAGTGATTCCAGATGCGCGCGACGCACCCCGGCCACGGCACACAACTCGCCATCGCCGTTGTGCATGCCGAACAGCTCGGGCATGAAGTGACGGATATCGGCGCCATGGGCTTTGCGAAAGCGTTGCTGGATAAAGCTTTCAAACGTCGCTCGGAGAGTGTCGTCGGGCAGCGCGCCGGTCAGTGTCATCTGCGGTGTTTCGGCTTGACCGAAGCGCAGGGGCAGGGCGATGTTCCAGTCAAAATCGGGCATGGGCAGAACGCCTCCCTCAATAGGTTTGAGGCGAGTATCGGAGGCATTTCTTAACGAAGTCTGAAGGTGAAAAAAGGTTAACGTGAGGGTCTGTCTTCAGACTCTCTTAAGACTGGGCGGGCAGGGTAACGCCGTCGGTTCGCCCAACAACCGGAGCGAGGCGGTCGAACGAATCGGCCGTCACTCACGACAATCACGAGGCGCAGCTTATGACCC
This sequence comes from Pseudomonas sp. IT-232MI5, assembly GCF_949767845.1. Taxonomy (NCBI): domain Bacteria; kingdom Pseudomonadati; phylum Pseudomonadota; class Gammaproteobacteria; order Pseudomonadales; family Pseudomonadaceae; genus Pseudomonas; species Pseudomonas sp. IT-232MI5. Next base: position 203,160 of record NZ_CATKQE010000022.1, on the reverse strand, counting down.
GCGACACCGCCGTAACCCGTTATGGAAAACTCTCAATCACCCTGCACTGGCTGATGCTGGCGCTGTTTGTCGGCGTCTACGCCTGCGTCGAAATCAAGGGCTACCTGCCCAAGGGCAGCGAAGCACGCGGCTTGCTGATGGGCTTTCACGGCCTGTTCGGCGCGAGCATCTTCGCCCTCGTGTGGATCCGCCTGCTCGGCCGCCTCAGCCCACGCCCACCGATCACGCCCAAACCCCCTGCGTGGCAGACCGGCATCGCGCACCTGACACACCTGGCGCTGTATGGGCTGATGATCGCCACGCCGATCCTCGCCTGGCTGATGCTCGCCGCCGCCGACAAACCGTTCCCGTACTTCGGCTTCCACGTCCCCGCGCCAGTGGCCATCGACCCGGACTTCGCCAAACAACTGAAGTACTGGCATGAACTGATTGGCAGCACGGGTTACTGGCTAATTGGGCTGCATGCGTTGGCGGGGTTGTTTCACCATTATTGGGTGCGGGATAACACCCTGGTGCGGATGCTGCCGGGCCGCACCGAATAACGCAGATATCACTGTAGGAGTGAGCCTGCTCGCGATAGCGGTAGTCCAGTCAGTGTCGGTGTTGACTGAACAAACGCCATCGCGAGCAGGCTCACTCCTACAGGGTTTTTCTGGTGTCTGGCAGAGCGGGGCAGTTGCCGGAACCGCACTTCGCGTCCACTCTATGCCATGCCGACAAGGAGCGTCCGCCGACCCTCCGTCGTGACCACAGGGAGCTTGCAGCATGAGCGAAGACAACAAGGTAAAAGGCTCGGCGTCATACTTTCCCTCCATCGAAAAAAAATACGGCCAGCCCATCGATCACTGGCTGAACCTGCTCGCCGGCATCAGCGACAAGAAACACATGGAACTGGTGGCATGGCTCAAGGACGAACACGGCATGGGCCACGGTCATGCCAACGCCTTGGTTGCGCATCATCTGGCGGGTAAAAAGTGAGGGCAGGGCAGCGATGAACTTCACCCACCGGCCAGTGACGGCCGACGACGTCAACACCCTCTGCAGCTTTCCCCAAAGCGAACAAGAGCTGTTCTTCATGTTCCCGAAAGCAAACTTCCCGCTGACGGAAGAGCAGATGCACAGCGCAATCAGCCAGCGCTTCGACTCCACGGCTTTTCTGGCCAACGGCGAGTTCGTCGGCTTCGCCAACTTCTACCGCGCTGAGCACGACGGCATCTGCTGCATCGGCAACGTCATCGTCGCGCCATACGCCCGAGGCCAAGGTGTGGCGCGGTACATCGTCGAAACCATGACCGCGCTGGGTTTCGAAAAATACCAGGCCAAGGAAGTGCAACTGTCCTGCTTCAACGAAAATACCGCCGGCCTGCTGCTCTACCCGAAACTTGGCTTCGTGCCGTTCTCCATCGAAGAACGCCCGGCGCCGAATGGTGGGCGCTCAGCGCTGATCAACATGATGCGCACCAGAGGCGCAGCGCATGCCACTCACCTTCCATAAGATGCACGCCAACGGCGATGACTTCGTCGTGATCGACTCACGTAACATTGCCAACCCCGTCACCGGCCAACTCGCCCGGAGCCTGGGTGATCGCCATCGCGGCATCGGTTTCAACCAACTCGCCGTGGTCCTTGATTGCGCAGACGCCGATGCGCGCGTGGAGTTCTGGAACGCCGACGGCTCAGCGCTCGACGTGTGCGGCAGCGCCACCCGTGGCGTGGCGGACAGGTTGATGCGCGAAGCCAGCCGAACATCAATCACCCTGCGCACCAACCGTGGCTTGCTCACCTGTGAACGCACGCCCAGCGGACTGATCGCTGTCGACATGGGCGAACCGTTGTTCGACTGGCAAGACATCCCTCTGGCGCAAGAACTCGACACGCTATTTCTAAAGCTCGCCGGCGCCCCAACCGCGTGCAACATGGGCAATTCGCACTGCACGTATTTCGTTGATGACCTCAGCGCCGTCGACATCACCGCCCTCGGCCCGAGCCTCGAAACCCATCCGTTATTTCCGCAAAAAACCAACGTCCATTTCGTGCAAGTCATCGACCGCCAACACATCCGCCTGCGCATCTGGGAACGCAACGGCGCCATCCCGCTCGGCTCCGGCTCCTGCTCATGTGGCGCAGCGGTCAACGGCATACGCCGAGGCCTGCTCGACCACACCGTCAAAGTCGAATGCGACGGCGGCCCCGTCACCGTCCACTGGAATGGCTCAGGCTCCGTAACCCTGAGCGGCCCGGTAGAACCCACTTTCTCCGGCACAATCCCCGACAGCCAACTCGACCTCAAGTGAACACAATCCCCCTGTAGGAGTGAGCCTGCTCACGATGACGCCAGCCCAACCACCACCAATCGCAACCCAACCACATAACCCTGTGGGAGCTAGCCTGCTAGCGAAGGCTCCAGCCCAGTCACCGCAAATCCCAAACCCACCACAACTTCCCTGTGGGAGCGAGCCTGCTCGCGAAGTCGCCCACCCAATCACCCCATCAACCACTGACCGAAATAAACAGTAAAAACCACCACTGTTTAAACGAAGCCTCAAGCAACCACCGAAACCCTACAACGCCTTGCGCCGTTACCTACGACTAAGCCAGAATCCGCCGGCTTGTGCGTCTAGGTCGCGGGTTCTATCGTCTGTCGGTCGCTGAAAAACAGTGATCGGGTTTGGTAGCCCGCCATAACTAGTCGCATCGCGAACCGTTCGCAGACCTCATCAGGTCTCTGCTCAATGGTGGCCATGCGCAGGACACCTTCGGGTGTGCCGGGTCCTAGTTACCGGTCTACCAACCCGCGTATGGCCGCCACCTTCGTTTGGTAGCGAATGTGAAGGCTCCTTTTTACTAACTAGGAGTTTCACCATGATCAAACCAACACCCAACCCACCCGAAACCGACCCCACATCCCCCTACGAATCCCCCGACTCCAAGCGATTCCACGAAGCCGCCGAACGCGCCCTCGACCACTACCTCAAACCTGCCAGCCAAATCATGGCCAGCACCCAACAACCCGAACGCATGTACCTCGCCAACCCGAAGTACAACAGCGAATCCCTGCTCGCCAACGCCAGCGAAACCCTCGGCTCCGCCAGCGAAATGCTCCTCAACTTCGCCGCCATGCTCGACACCTCCCATCGCAAAACCGCACTGGGCATCGCCCAAGTTGTGATGCTCGGCGAAATCGCCGTCAACCAAGCGCTGGATAACGTCGAAATCGCCAGCTAGATGTTAACGATCTCTGTAGCGATTCCTCTGTTCTTCGCTACAGAGATCTATGTTCAGGAGTCGCTTTAAATAGACATGTGTCACATCGCTTGTAATGGCCTAAGTTGACGCGATAGCGTTGGCATCCATCTCTCGACCGAGCGGTTCTCCAATGGCGTTACACGAATGCATGCACACATTTGAAGAGTTAGCCCAAACGGTTCTGCCCGGCCATATGACCAGAATGAAAAGCTCTCTCGAAACTCCGCGAGAGATGAAGGACTTTTCAGTGCCCGGTGTTGGCGTTAAATCGTTGCTGAAGCAGTTCAAACTGGCGCAAGATTTTTCGGGTTGCTACGTGCTGATCGACAACGGCGTGCCTATCTACGTTGGTATTTCAAGAAGCGTGATCAGTAGGCTTCGTCAGCACGTCTTCGGTAAAACACACTTCGACGCTAGCCTGGCATTTCGAATTGCGATGGCAAAACATCCAGATCAAACGATTTCCAAGCTGACGCGCGCGAAGGCAATGGATGATCCTCTATTCGGTACATCATTCGCAGAGGCTCAGTCCTATCTCAAGTCACTCCAGGTGGCAGCGATTGATATTGAGAATCCGCTTGTGCTTTACGTTTTCGAACCCTACTGCGCGCTGGATCTTGATACTCACCAGTGGAATTCGTTTGAGACCCATTGATTCGGAATTCTCTGCATCTCAACTGACCTGTTAAACAGATGATTTACATGTTTGTTTAATAGGTGTCTCTCGTTGCTGGCTACGCCCTACAACTCCTTGCGCCATCGCCTACGACTAAGCCAGAATCCGCCGGCTTGTGCGTCTGGCACTCCCTCCGTACCTTGATTCCCGTCACTGCTCATCAGTGATCGGGTCTGCAAGCCCGCCGGAAAAACCAGTCGCACAGCCAGCCAAAGGACACCCGTTCGTGTCCGCTCAATGGCAGCTTTGTGCGGGAGACCTTCGGGTCTGCCGGGTGCCTGGTTTCCCGGTCTTGCAGACCCGCACATAGCTGCCACCCATCATCTGCAAGTGATGCTGGTAGCTCCTAATGAAAACCAGGAGCACAACCATGATCAAACCAACACCCAACCCACCCGAAACTGACCCCACATCCCCCTACGAATCCCCCGACTCCAAGCGATTCCACGAAGCCGCCGAACGCGCCCTCGACCACTACCTCAAACCCGCCAGCCAAATCATGGCCAGCACCCAACAGCCCGAACGCATGTACCTCGCCAACCCGAAGTACAACAGCGAATCCCTGCTCGCCAACGCCAGCGAAACCCTCGGCTCCGCCAGCGAAATGCTCCTCAACTTCGCCGCCATGCTCGACACCCCACACCGCAAAACCGCACTGGGCATCGCCCAAGTCGTGATGCTCGGCGAAATCGCCGTCAACCAAGCGCTGGATAACGTCGAGATCGCCAGCTAACCAACCCATCCCGACGAGGGGAAACCCTCGTCGAACCCCGCTGTCACACCCTGGCTGGCACACGGCCACGGCTTGCGCGCACCAGCCTCGGCTGTCAACCTTCGGGCCGTTCTCAAGGATCAGAACCAGGAATCACGGATGAGTGGCTACGTACCCAACCCCCCGAAAAATTTTCGTTACGAAGAAGCCAAACCCGTCGATATTCACGCCCAGCGTTGGGCGGAATATGAGAAACACGGGAAAGAACCCGCGCGCGAACCTGAGAAAATCGGGATCGCGTTGAGGATTGGAGTTTTCTTTGATGGCACTGGGAATAATGCGAATAACACGGCGGCGGGATTGCTGTGTGGGGCGCAGCATCCGATTGCGCCGGAAGATATTCCTGCTAGTTGTCAGCCCTATATGAAGGATCCGGACAGCAGCTACGCCAATAGCACCACCAATGTTCAGAAACTGAGCGAACTGTACTTCGCACCTCAAAGGGCCGAAGGGGATAGTTCGCAGAAGCAAGCGTTCCGGATGATTTACATCGAGGGAATAGGAACTGAGTCAGGCAAAAAGGACAGTACGTTAGGTGGTGGTACTGGCCGAGGCGAAACAGGCGTGGCGGGCCGTGTTCAGTTGTCGTTTGCAGAGATCAAAACGCGTATCAAGGACGTGTTGGACAACAATCCCAATAGTGAAATTACGTCCCTGACCTTTGATGCATTCGGCTTCAGCCGCGGTGCTGCTGCAGCAAGACACTTTGCCAACGAGGTCGTACGTGGAAAGCAGGGGCCACTCGGGGAAGTGTTGCGCAGCAACGCCTACGCCCTCAGCCGGACCTTCATCGAAGAGTACAAAAGCAGCATCAACATGGGTTTTATTGGCCTTTTTGATACGGTGCCATCCATTGCTGGCTGGTCGAATCTGGGGGATATCAAAAGTCCCATCGCCACAGGAATCAAACTTTACCTCGACCGCCGTTTCTTCACTGATGTCGTGCAGTTATCCGCGCGTGACGAATATCGGGCCAACTTCGCTTTGAGCCGCGTTAAAGCGGATCACTTGGAAATAACTCTGCCCGGGGTTCATTCCGACATCGGCGGTGGCTACCGCGACGAGGTCCAAGAGTGCGTACTCATCAGTCCGATGCAAACGCTTGTGGTGTCGCAATTTACCGACGTCTCCACTACTTCGATCTACCGCGATGCCGTGACGGTGAAGGCGCAGTGGCTCGCCAAAGGATGGCCAGAAGAGATGCTGGAGATCGTCACGCCTGATGCCCTTCTTCTGCCAATTGATCGGCAGGAACGGCTCAGCCCACGTATGAAGCGCGTATATGCCGCAGTGCAACTCAAACGTCCTGTGAGTGGCTTGCTCTCCAGGGTATATCTACGAGTGATGCACCGATTGGCAAAAGAGAAGGGCGTTCGGTTTCAAGACATTCCCGATACGCCTGAGTTGGCAGTGCCCGCAGAGCTTCAAGCGCTGTGTGATCGATTTCTGGCGGGTAGTTACGACACCTCAATCCAAGAAGACCAATTTCTGAAGCTGAAGTACATTCACATGTCTGCAAATTGGAACCATCCTCTCGGGCGCAGAGATGGCAGTGGCGTCCGTGCCGTTTACATCAATGCCCCGACGCCGGACTCGATACGCGTACAACACCCTCATGTAGCTGACTGGAAACTTTGGTGATGAAAGTACTTTTTACCCTGCTATGCGCGCTGTTCATTACTGGGTGCCAGTCCGCGGATCCACTTTCAGCAAAAAATGACCCGAAATCCGAGTGGTGGGAGTTGGCGTTTACCGAGCCGGACTACATGAAAGTCTGGGTAGAGAACAGTTCTGTTCAAGACATTAACGGCAGGATTTTCTATAAAACCGGCGGCGGCACCGCTGCGGGGGGAGAGCCTGAAGATGGAACGGAGTCCGCCCGAGGTTGGACAGGTGGGGTAGGCGGCAGCGGAAGGAGAGTGGTGGGAGCAGATTTACCTGTTCGCATCTGGGTCCGTTGGCAATCGATTGTCGAACAGAAAACGTGGCAGGCATGGGTAGAAATCCCAGAGGAAGCCAGGCAGTTGATGGTGGCGTCCGTCAATCAACGTTGCCCGCAGACGCCTGATCAGGAAGCGAGATTTATGGCGTCGGTTTATTTAGGGTTGGCCCCCGGTGGTGTTGTGCAGGTTTGGGTAAGAGACTCTTGCCACCACCCGGTTAAAGTCGCTCGAGCGCAGGCTGAAATTGAGCCACTGGGGCCGAGCCAAGGTAAGAACGAAGGGCGTTACGCTTATCCGGTGAGTGAAAAGGCAAAGCGGTATATCGATAAATATGGCATTCCATACGGAAGTTGGTAGTCGCGACACTTAACTGAATGGATCTTTTGTAATGAACGCAAGGATTGCGCTGCTGGGCACTTTATTGATATCTGGCTGCCAAATCGGAGGCCCAGAAACCGGCGAAAATGACCCTAAATATCCATGGTGGGAGTTAGTGTTCGTTCAGCCGAATTACATGAAGGTCTGGGTAGAGGACAGCTCCGTCCAAGACATCAATAACAGAATTTTCTTTCGCGCTGGCAAGAGCACTGCTGCTAGCGGTGAGCCCGATATCCGCACAGAGTCTGCTCGTGGTTGGGGGACAATATCGGGTACCGGGATGCCTGTAACGGGCGCTGATCTTCCAAAACAAATCTTTGTCCGCTGGCAATCCATAACGGAGCAAAAAACCTATCAAGGTTTCATCGAAATTCCGGAGGAAGGCAGGCAACTGATGGTGAAGTCAACACACCAGCGTTGCCCGGAAACACCGGAGAAAACCGCGCGGTTTATGGCGTCGCTGTACGTGGGGCTCGCTCCGGGCGGCGTACTCCAGGCATGGGTTAGAGACTCATGTCGAAATCCGATTGAGGTCGCCCGTGGTCAAGGTGGGATAGAAGCTTTGGGGCCGGAACAAGGGAAACACGGTGGTCGTTATGCCTATCCGGTAAGTGAGAAAGCTAAGCGATACGTCGAAAAGTACGGCATTCCGTATGGAAGTTGGTAGGAAACAGGCAGGAGACGCGTCTTCTGCCTTTCTGTTGTTTTGAGTTATCATTTTTGACAGCTGTCGCGTCAACGCTGAATTGACAAGGGATCGCTTCCGGCCATTTACGGAAAGACGATATTTAGGTTAAGTAGCGGACTTTAGCCCCTCCCAGCGAGTGAGACGAGAGGCTGAGAACCTTATTATGTATCATTGATTATCTAGGGCGAGAACCCATTGAATACCGCTCAGCTCCCTGAACACGCTCATGGAGACAACGGAAAATAGCAGTGGGAATCTATCAATGCCTGCCTCGACATAAATATTTAACTCACGCGTATATGCTGCGCCAAAAACTGAATCCCGTAGGGCAATATTCCGCACTGTATTTGCAACTTCGATTATGCTCTCTTGGTTGTTAATGCTTTTGTTACCCTTGAAGGCTTCAAGCTGATGCAGCAAATCAAATCGCTCCATGGGTTCTGGTTCGCTACAAGCAATGGAATATGTTCCCGCTTTGATATAGGTGTTTCGATGATGCCCAGTTAACTCAGATGCGGGTCTAAAATTGGTATTTTCGATCAGGCATTTACGCTGTTTAGCGTCTACAAGGTCGTTCACATCCTCTAGGGCAGGAGATGCATAAAGAATAAGCGCCTTGGTTCCAAATTTGGATGCTAAATGTTGTAGTAGATCTTGTTGTTCTTGATAAATGTCGTATCTGAAATAATTTTGGTGCCAGTGTGACCACTCCAAGCCAAATTTTGAGGTGATCAATTCTGGTCTTTTATACTGAAAAAAAAGATTCGCTTTAATATTGGGGATGTTTTTAATTTCTCGGCCAATATAGATTTCCATCTCGTCGGCAGCTTCGCGGAGATTTACCCCTTCAAATGGCATGCGTAAAAAATAAGGATTGCCAAGACGCCACCAAAGCCAGCGACTCCGAGAGAAACCTGAGGCATCTGCACCAATGCCTCCTTCTTGCACTTGTCCAAAAGGAAAGTAAATTGAAGCTCTACGATCAAGTTCAGTATTGAAATAGCTCTCGAATGTTTTTTCTTCGTATTTTGGCTGCATAATCAAACTCGGTGATGGCTGTGAAATATAATATTTGGTTGAGGGGCTGGCTTTAGCCCGCCCCGAGTAAGCGAAGCGAACGACTTGAGCCACTGTTGAGTCATCAATTGTCTAGACCTAGTTCATTCCTTAATTCACTCAAAATAGTGGAGGAGTTAATCACAATGTGCTCGCTGACAACTGGCTCGGCGCCATGAATTATCGAGTTGCGAAGAGTTATTAGAGCTCTGATCTCACCATATAGTGACTCGCTGATTTTCTCGTTTCGGAAGAGTATTTCGGATAGTTTTGCATTGGAAATATTCCGACGAGGTCGACTGGCATGTTCCATGGAAGAGGTTGTTTGATATACAGATCCATACTTGGCAATGATTTCTTCAATTTGATTGTAATTTTTCAAGAACTCTTCAAGGCTTCCTTTGTTTGTTTCCTCTCTTACAGGGTCCACCTGGCTCTGAAGCTTCCTACTTTCTCGTTCAATGCGTTTGGGTGATATAACTTCAAAAATGAAATAGGTGACAGCCAGCAGAGTGGTTACAAATGCAGATTGCGCTGAGTTTATAATTATCGTGCCAAGCGATGTTCCTGTGCTTTCGTAGGATATAGCCAGATTTGAGAGCAGTAACGTAATAATAGAAGATAGTGTTACAAATATTAGTAAAGTGAAGTATCTGCTTTTAAGGCTATCTATTGCCTCGACTAAAGTTTCATCCTCGATCTCCTCGCGACTAAGCTCGTTGCGGAAAAATATGAAGCCTGTGAGAGTTAGCCCGTAGACCCCGGCTAGCACTTGCGCTGAAGTTGAAAACAGATAAAGAACTTGGTTTTCGTTCAATATTAATATTGGATTGATTATGCCTGCATAGCTTGTGGTTGCCGCCAAGACAACAAAGGCAATGCCGAACAGGCCAATAATTCTTGATGGTGCCCAGTAATTTTGCATTTTAACCCTAACTGTTAAGTGGGCGACAAAGTTGGGTGACTTTTTGCGCCATTTGTGTCGATAACATTCCTTGTTCATGCATAACCCTTGATCAGCTTGAGTGGCGTGCTAGCAAACACGACATATAGCGGGGGAGGTAGAGATGACATGACTTCTACGTACATTACGGAGTTGCGGGCGCGTTGTCTACGACCAGCTTACGGCTTTCTATGGGTCAATTTTTTGCCTGTCAAAAGAGTTGCTGGCCTACCCGGTCCTTGGAATGCAGACAATTGTGCAATATTCTTCGAGACTGCCATCCGGAAGCCATCCAGCAAGAATTGGGTGAAGAATTCAAGGTGGTTTGCGAAAACTTTAGTAGTCAGTGTGAGCCTGCGGCCTAGTTCTAATAAAGAAGGAGAATGCACCTATAAATCGGTATCTTACCTTCGCGACAGGCCACTACCGACCACATCAGTTAAAAGCGTGCACTTGAGTGACTATTGGCCAAAGGCAGCCCCGTCCGTAATTCCATATAAATCAGTGTTTCTGCCAGATCAACGGATTCTATACGTGACGTCATCCGGCGACGATTTCGAATACCGTGCTAGCCAAAACCTCCCCATTAACCATCACCCGAACCCCATGCCGCCCCACAAAATGCTTCCGCGTCGTAAAATCCTTAATCACCTGCCGCCTCTCCACAACCACACTCTCAAACCCCGCCAACACCACCGTCTTCAATTTAAAAACCTTCCCCGAAACCCCGCCATTCGCCTTCACATAGTCAATCGCATAATCAATCACCAACCGCTGTTCATGCGCCACCGTCGACCTCACTACAAACGACAACGTAATCGCTTCCCCCAACCTCACCACCGCCGGCTCAACCCGCACATCCAACAATTCAACCTCAGCCTTCGCTCCCGCACCAATCACCGTTAACGCCCGCAAATCCCCCTGCTTGATCAAACTCCGCAACGCATGCTTCGCAATCCACGCCGTGTGTTTGTTCTCCAACGACCAACCTTCAATCGTGTCCAACACCCACTCCGGATGCACCTTCGTCACATCATTCAAATGATTCGCCACGGACTTGCGCACGTACAAACTCTCATCGGCCTTCAACCTATCCAGTATCCCGGCCGCCAACTGCGGATCCGCCTGCACCGCTTCCAACCGAAACGACCAAGGCAGGCGAGGGCGGCTGCCTTCGCTGGCGAGGCGTCGAACGTGGTGGTTTTCGTCTCGGGTCCAGTCGTGCATCAGCTCCAGCGATCGTTCCAGGTCGCTGCGCAGAAAGTGGCGGATGGCGAATTCGGAGGAGCCGAAGGTGGTGAAGTACTTCAGGGCGTCCATGGAGGTGTCGAACGCGTGCCCGCCGTAGCTGGCGACGTAGTGCGGCAAACACATGCTGACGAATCCGCTGTTCAGCCTTGGCGCGAGTTCGAAAAGCACTTCGAGGGAATCTTCGTAGTCCAGCGGCAATACGGCGTGCAGGCTTTCGCTGACACGTGCCATGCGTTGCATCACTGATAGTTCAACGAGTCCGTCCTGGGCATGTTTGAGAAACGCTTTGGCCTTGAACGCCGGGTACACGGCGCTCATTTCTCGGGCGATGTGCTGCAAGCGCTCGGCGTTGAAGATTTCCTTTAACGCCGGGGCGGCGGTTTCGGTGGTGCTCATGGTCAGGTCATCGGGGTGCTGACGAACGCTTCGAGGGTTTCGGCGTAGGCGGTGTATTGGGCGATGTGCGGGTAGCGGCAGGTGTCGATCTGGTCGGGGACGACGAGGTCGGTGAAGCTCCAGGCGACGGCGAGGCTGATGCCGGCCTGGGTGAGGGTGCCGTCGGTGGGCAGGCCGGTTTTTTCCAGTTCTTGCTCGAGGGCGGTGAAGGCGGCGGCGAGTTGGCCTTCGACGCGTTCGACCCACGGCTGGTATTGAATGTCGGCCGGGCGCAGGTTGCGTTCGTAGTAGAGCTGCACGGCTTTTTCGCAGGCGGCGAGGCTGAGGCCGATCAGGCGCAGGGCGTGGGCGCGTTGTTTCAGGTCGGTCGGCAGCAGGCTTTTGCCGGCACTGGCTTCGAGGTAATCGAGGATGAGGGTCGAGTCCATCAGGACTACGCCGTCATCGAGGAGCAGTGTGGGGGCTTTGACCACCGGGTTGATCTGCTGGAATTGCTCGAAGTGGCGGAACACCGAGACCGACTCGTGTTCGAGGTCGATGCCAAGGCGTTTGGCGGAGATGGCTACGCGGCGCACGTAGGGTGAGTCGAGCATTCCGATCAGTTTCATGTGCAACTCCTTTGGCAAATCACGACCTGACGATGGGGATCGAATGTAGCGGGAAAAGCTGTTGGTTGACTACCGGGAAAAAAGTTTTGGCCTTCTGTAATAGCCGTGAAACAGAAACTGTTACATCGGTGAAACATCCGGAAATAAAGGCTTTCATTGACCTTGCGAGGTGTTTTGGCGGATCTATAGTCAAAGTGCCAGCACCGTCCAGGGATGGAAAAGTTAAGCGAGCTCAGGCCCTCTGATTCAGTACTCGTTTGTATTACTCCCTTGCAGTCCATCAACCCTAGAGCGATGAGGCACTGCCGTGCGCGCAGTAAGAGTGCGCGCCGTCGGTCACATAAAAGGGTCCGAGGGGCATGTCATGAACAATTTTCATCGTTTGACGATTTGTGCGTTGTGTATTGGGTTGGTCGCTTGCAGTAGCCGCCCGGAGCGCGGGGCGGTCGTGCAGCAGTGGTCGGCGAATACGGAGCAGTTGAACTTCAAACCGATATTTCCGCCGCGTGGCAACTTTGAAGTAGGCGATTTTTATGTGGTAAGAGCCGCGAAGGCCGGTAACAAAATGAAAACCGCTGATTACTACATGAGTTCGGTCTGGTTTGATCGGATGAGGCTGGATGAGGAACTGAAGAAGGCCGCGCCTTACATCACCGCGCAGAAAACTCCGGTGGACAAATCCGGACTTGTGACGGCGACCAGTGTTCCGGACCTTTTTGTACCGAACACCAACGTGAAAATGAATGCACTGGTGGCCTTTCCCGGTTTCACCTTCGCCTCACTGGCTGAGAGTGATATCGGGCTAGGGGTCAGCAATAGCGCGATCGGCGCATTTTTTGGGGGCGCGCGCAAGTCGGGATATTCGGTGGCGTACTCGGTGCCATTGGCGGAAACGTATGGGGTGCTGTATAGCGATGCCCATCTTGCGGCCGACAAATATTTAGGCAAATACACCGACGCTCAACGCAACAAGCTGACAAATGCGGTGGTTTCGCTGAAAAACGATGCGAAGGTCAACGACAAGAATGACACGACGTCTGTGCTTGTACTGGTAACCCAGGTCTATCTGGCGCGCTCGTTGGATGTGGTGGTTTCCTCGACCGAAAGCAACGGTGCGCAGTTGGCTGCGGTTACACGGGCACTGACAGATCTGGATGAGCGCAAAACGGCTATTGAGAACCAGCTTCGCGCGCTAAAGCCAACTGCCAAGGGGGATGGCGCGGCAGACGGGAAGTCCGCAGTGGCCAAGGCAGGCGATACCAAGGCGGCTGCCGACAAGCCAGCGGCCGTCGTGCCGGCGACCAATCAGGCGCTTGTTAAACAGAAAGAGGCGGAACTGGCACAGGTCAACGCTGATATCCGTAAACGTGTGGAGTCCGTAACACCTGCGATGCCGGGTGTGACCGGTTCAGTGGTGAAGTCCTCCGCGACGAGTCTGACGTTGCGTCAAGTTTTCGATACACCGGTGGCTATCGGTTATTCGGGCATCAACATTGATATCGACACGTTGATCAAGGATCGCAAAGTCGTCGAAGCGTCGAATATTGATACCTTTCCGTTGAAACAGATCATCAAGGTCAATCTCGAGTAGGTGGCAGCAAATCACAGCGTCGATCTGCTCGGGCAGGTCGTCGCTGTATTGGGTTGTCAGTCGTCAAACCCCGCCTGTTCGTGAATCTCATCAACATTCAGTTCCAGCCGATACGCCACCGCGACAAACAACGCCTGGCACAAACACAACGTCGCACTCAGCGAACGAAAGGCGAGGGCGCTGCCTTCGTTTATCAGCAATACGCTGTCGGCGAGTTTCGCCAGGGGCGAGAGGTGGCTGTCGGTGAGTATCAGGGCGTTGGCCTGCTGTTGTCGGGCGAAGCGCAGGCAGTGCTGGGTTTCCTTGGCGTAGGGCACGAAGCTGATGGCGATGACCAGATCGTTCGCACGCACGCTGCGCATTTGCTCGCGATAGCTACCGCCCAGCCCCGAAACCAGGTGAATGCGCTTCTGAGTGTGTTGCAAGTTGTAAACGAGGTAGTCGGCGACGGCGAAGGAGCGGCGCACGCCGACGACATAAATGTTGTCGGCGTTGACGATCAGGTCGACGGCTTTTTCGAACGCGGCGTCGTCGAGTTCACGGCCCAGGCGTTCGATGCCGGAGCGGGTGGCGTCGATGCATTCGCGGGCGAGGTCGCCGGCGCTGGCTTGCTGCGACTGGTTGGCGATCATGCTGCGGATGCGTTGCTGGTAGTTTTGCACCGGTGAGGCTTTGTGCGTGTAGGCGCTGCGGAACAGTGCCTGCATTTCGCTGAAGCCGCTAAAACCGAAGCGTTGCGAGAAGCGCACGATGGCGGACGGGTGGACTTCGCACTCGCGGGCGATGTCGCTGATGCGGTCGACCATGATCCGGTCGCTCTGCTGGCTGATGTAGCTGGCGATGCGTTTAAGTTGACGCGGCAGGGCGTCGTATTCGTTGGTGATCAGTTGCAGCAGGCGCTCGGCATTGATCGGGGGGCTGGCGAGTGAAACCTCGTCGGTGGCCGGCAGATCGGGGCGGGGCATAGGTCATCCTTCAGGCTGTTTGATCACACGGTGGGCCTGATAGTAGGGGGGCTTTTGCGGTTCTGCTTTGCTGAAACGATGCAGTGCGTGGTAAAAAATTGCGTCTGGGCGCTGTGTGGTTAGCCGTTTGTCTTCTATATACAGCCGCTCGACTGAATTTCTTGCTATAAACGCACTCCGATGGCCGTGTGAACGCTGTGTCAGAGCACTTTCCGGACGTTGTCGGACAAATTCCCTGTATTTACAGTTGCTGAGGCCTCATTCGGGCCTTAGACTGCCGCCCCTCGTAAATTGAGTGCCGGGTGGCATTTGCAATAAACGATGCCTTTTCGCCGACCGCTCGCGGTTCGCCGAAACGCTCCCTAATTCGCCTTAATGCACGTTTTTTTATAGAGATATCAATGACAAAGGACAAGTTGCTGGCCATGCCGGCAGATGACTACATGAATGCAGAGCAGCACGCTTTCTTCACTGAGCTGTTGCAGAACATGAAAGTCGAAACCCACGAGCGCATTGAGCAAAACCGTATCGCCATCGAAAGCCTGGACACCCCGGCTGACCCGGCAGACGCGGCTTCGGTTGAAGAAGAGCGCACTTGGCTGGTAAACGCGATCGATCGCGACCAGCGCATGCTGCCGCAACTGGAACAAGCCCTTGAGCGCATCAAGGAAGACAGTTTTGGCTGGTGCGATGACAGCGGCGAGGCCATTGGCCTGAAGCGTCTGCTGATCAGCCCGACCACCAAGTACTGCATCGAAGCTCAAGAGCGTCACGAGCAGATCGACAAGCACCAGCGTCAGGCCTGATTCTGTGGGGTGACCCTTTCAACAGGGCACCTTGAAAAGATCGCAGCCTTCGGCAGCTCCTAAATGGGCGTTGCTGAAGGCTGCGATCTTTGTTTTTGCTCGTCTGCAATAAGCCCGCGCCGTTCCATTGACCTGCCACAGACCCCACGACTAACGGACCATGGATAATGGCGTTGTAGTGGCGTTTAATGCAGTCACAATAACGAGAACAAGCGTGGGGTGTTGATATGACGAGAGACGGATCTCTGGTTGGGGCTTTGCCTGCACCAGTGCTTTTGCCGAAAAACCGCTGGATCGTACCGACCTTGCAAAGCATCGCCCTGATGCTGTTGCTCGCCGGCATGAGCCTGGCCGAATGGTCGCTGTACATTGGCATGCCGTTGGCGGTGCTGATTGTCTGGCTACCGCGCTTGCGTTCTCGCGCCATCCCCGATGTCCCGCCTGCCGACAGTGGCAGCGCAATGTCCGAACTGACCCGCGACCTTTCCTACACCACCAGCCATAACGCGTTGTCGGCGGCCGGCGTGGCGTTTTCGGTCAAGGAACTGGCGAGCAAACTCGAATCGCAACTCGATGCGGCGGCGCAGATTGTCAGCAATGCCGAGGTGATGATCGCGACCGAACACGCCACTTCACAACTCAGCCGTGCCGCGCTTGAGGCGGCCAGTCAGGCGCATCACAGCAGCGCAGCGGGGCGCACGGAGCTGGTGGATTCGATCGCGCGCATGCATCAACTCAGTCAGCGCGCCAATGCCAGCCGTGAACTGATCGAAGCCTTGAGTCTGCGCAGCGATGATATTCAGCGCGTGACGCTGGTGATTCAGTCGATCGCCAGTCAAACCAATCTGCTCGCATTGAACGCGGCGATCGAAGCGGCGCGAGCCGGTGAGCATGGTCGCGGTTTTGCCGTGGTGGCGGATGAGGTTCGCGGATTGGCGGCGCGCACGGCGTCGGCCACCGGTGAAGTGGGTGAGATGGTCGCTGACATTCAACAACGCACGGCGCAGGTGGTGGAGCAGATTCGCCAGCTGTCGAGTGATCTGCAGACCGGTGTCGAGCAGGTCGAGCACACCGGTCAGCATCTGGAGAACATCGCGCGACTGGCAGCCGGGGTGGAAAATCAGGTCGGTGAAATTGCTCAGGGCGCGGAAACCAATCGCGAACAACTCGACAGCCTGTTCAAGGCGATCGAGCAGATGCGTAGCGATCTGGCGATCAGCGATCAACAGACTCGCCGCCTCGCTGAAGCCGCAGTGCAAATGGAAGGGCAGGCGGAAACCATCAGCGAGCGTCTGGCCGAGGTCGGGCTGGATGACTATCACCAGCGCATCTACGATCTGGCCCGCGAGGGCGCGAGCCAGATTGCTGCGCGTTTCGAGGCGGATGTCGAGCAGGGCCGGATCAGCCTTGAGGACCTGTTTGATCGTCAGTATCAGCCGATCCCGAATACACAACCGGCGAAATTTCAAACCCGTTTCGACCGCTACACCGATCAGGTGCTGCCGGCGATTCAGGAGCCATTGTTGCCGCGTCACGAGGGGTTGGTATTCGCCATTGCCTGTACGCAACAGGGTTATGTGCCGACGCACAATCAGCTGTTCAGTCAGCCGTTAACCGGCGATGCGCAGGTCGACGCAGTGAACAATCGCACCAAACGCAAGTTTGCTGACCGCACCGGTATTCGCTGCGGCAGCCATCAACAACCGGTGTTGTTGCAGACTTACACCCGCGACACCGGTGAGCTGATGCATGATTTGTCGGTGCCGATCATGATCAAGGGCCGGCACTGGGGTGGATTGCGTCTGGGCTATAAGCCGGAAAAACCGCGTTGAGCGATTGTTACTTCTGATGCAATGAATCTGTGCACGGAGCTTGCTGTTTCCGCTCGAAGGAAACCATTAATCTGACGACTTAGTTAGGTTGCTAATGATTTCGGGAGGGCTGCATGCAGTGCAGAGTTGATGTCGCGGTGATGATCGGCAGTGGCGTACCGGCCGGACTGCGCGCAATGGGGCGCAGCATTTGCTGGGTGGTATTGCTCAATGGCGAGCGTCGCGGCACCGCGTTTGCCAGTCGCGACGAGGCCGAGGAGTGCAAGGCTGCATGGCTCGCGCAGTTGCAAGCCGAACCATGTGACAGCCTTCACTGATCCAGAATTACTTGCCGCGGTGCAAGCGCACATTCAGTTCATCGACCATCACCGCTTCTTCGCCATCGGCCCTTAGCCATTCCTTGAGTAGTTGTGCCTGTTGCGGTGACCAGAAATCGGCGTCGATCAGTTTGGTGTTTGCATCCAATGGATGCGCCTCGATGAAATCGTCGATTGCGTTACCTTCTGAAGGCAACCCCAGTTGATCGAACAGGGTTTTCAGATCGTATGCTGGCAGTTCCATCGTGTACTCCTTCAATGGGCGCCGTTACGGCGCGGTGGATCGCTCTCTTTATCTGAGGCAGCCACTCGCCAGGAGTTCGATCTTTGACTCCAGTGAGCGGGCGAGGGCGCAGGCTTCGTTGTGATCTTCACGGAAACCTCTTACACGGCCGGTCGATGTTTCCTTTATGTGGAAGAAGGCGTTGCCGGCCGGTACGACTTGAAAGCGTGGGCAATGGTCGTTCATATCAGTGGCACGCAGGATCAGCGGTGATTCGATCCGGGCGTCTGTGGTCATGGCAAAGTGAGTCCGAGTGCACATATGAAGTCCTTTTCATCAGTTGGCCGATATTTACAGGCCGTTGCGGGTAGTCGGAATGAGCATCGCTGCTCTAGAATCGCCAGTACCCGTTGGCGACAGGGCTTATCTAAAGCAATTTTTCGCCAGCGATATGTCGGAAAAGTGCTTTTTTTCGTGAGAATTTTCCCTAAAGTTCGTAGTCAGACTGCTCTTGCCAACGGTGAGGATTTTTCCTTCAAGCTTTGGCGACTTCGGGATGAGTTTCGCGAGTGACAATCCGGTAGTCTTACCAGCCTCGTGTTGAATGAGCACTCTGCTCGATTCGGGCTTTATTGATTTATTTGGCAGTGACATCGGCCTGGCCGTTTTTTTGCCGTGCGCGTTTTCCGTGTGCGGTTTTTTCAGATGTGGGGATGTTTCTTTGGCAGTCAGTAATCTCGATATGCATGCTTTGTTCGTGTTGGGTGATTTGCGTGCAAAGCTGGTCAAGTTGTTCCAGTCGCGTTTTGTTTACATCACCGAGCAGAACGCCGAAGGCATTTACGTGGCCGAGATCGACACCGAAAGCGCCTTGGTGGTTGATGACAAGCCGGGGCTCAAGCTCAAGGTCGGCGATCATTTCAGTGCATCGGTCTTGCCCAGCCGTGAAGGCGGCAAGATGGATATCCGTTTTCGCGAAATCAAACTCACGGTCTATGGACTGGGCGATTACGCTTTCGTCGAGACCGCTGACGGGCACGCGATCCTGTTCAAGGAAGGCCACAGCGTGGTGACCGTGTTCGCCGCTCATCAGCAATTGCAGGAAGGCCTGACCAAAACGCTGAAAGCCGTGACCGCCAAAGCCGCCAAGTGGCGCAAGGGCGAACTGGTGACGTTCAAGGCCAGCGAGTGAGCCGCGCGGATTTCCATTCGCAGAACCTCGACACTGCACGCGAGGAGGCCCAGCGCTTGTTCGCCGCCAAGGCTGAGCTGCAAGGCGCCTGGCTGAATTGGCTGGCTGCGCAGATCTACCAGTTGCGCCCTGCGGAATACGCCAGCATGGTCAGACGCGAGCTGCAACGCTTGCAGGAAAAGTCTGATTGATAACCTCGTCCGCAGCATGACCCGGAAAAAGCAGGAACCTCGGCTACAGTCAGTTGACTGAGTATTCAGAGGCTTGCGGTCTTCTGTCAGGCCATCCTGCCATTGCTGTGAACAGCACGAGGTGCAATGCATGAACGGATTTCGACGGTTATTGGCCGCCAGCGTGGCCACGTTCGGTTTGCTGACATCAGCGCCATCGGTGATGGCCGCCCAGGCGCCGATCCATTTTGCCGACCTGAACTGGGAAAGTGGCAGCCTGATTACCGATGTCCTGCGGATCATCGTCGAGAAGGGCTATGGTTTGCCGACCGACACCTTGCCTGGCACCACCATCACGCTGGAAACCGCACTGGCCAACAATGACATCCAGGTCATTGGCGAGGAGTGGGCCGGTCGCAGTCCAGTGTGGGTCAAGGCCGAGGCCGAAGGCAAAGTCGTCAGCCTGGGCGATACCGTCAAGGGCGCTACCGAGGGCTGGTGGGTGCCGGAGTACGTGATCAAAGGCGATCCGGCCAAAGGCATCAAGCCGCTGGCACCGGAGCTGCGCAGCGTCAGTGATCTGAAAAAGTACAAGGACGTGTTCAAGGATCCGGAAACCCCGGGCAAGGGGCGCTTCCTCAACAGCCCGATCGGCTGGACCTCGGAAGTGGTCAACAAGCAGAAGTTGACGGCTTATGGGTTGCAGGACGATTACACCAATTTCCGCAGTGGTTCGGGCGCGGCGCTGGATGCCGAGATCAGTTCTTCGATTCGTCGCGGTAAACCGGTGCTGTTTTACTACTGGTCGCCGACGCCGCTGCTGGGCAAATTCAAACTGGTGCAACTTGAAGAGCCGCCGTTTGATGCCGAGGCGTGGAAGACGCTGACTGATGCTGATAATCCCAATCCAAAACCGACCCGTTCGCTGGCGTCGAAGCTGTCGATTGGCGTGTCTACGCCGTTCCAGAAGCAATATCCGCAGATTGCCGAGTTCTTCAGCAAAGTGGACTTTCCAATTGAGCCGTTGAACAAGGCGTTGGCGGACATGAGCGAGAAACACACCGCGCCGCGGGATGCGGCCGTGGCATTCATGAAGGCGCACCCGGACGTGTGGCAGGCCTGGTTGCCGAAGGATGTGGCGGAGAAGGTTTCGGCTGATTTGAAATAGAGGCTGTAGCGCCCGGCCTCATCGCGGGCAAGCCCGCTCCCACAGGTATTGTCGTCGAATGCAAATTTTATGTACGACACCAAACACTGTGGGAGCGGGCTTGCCCGCGATGCTTTTAAAACTTCGTCTGCACGGCCAGTTCGAAGGTGCGCGGTGTCCCCAGGTAATACGCCGGCGAAACATGCGCAAACTCGGCATACACCTCATTGGTCAGGTTACGCACGCGACCGGTCACGGTGGTGTGCGAATCCACCTTGTAGCTGAGGAAGCTGCCAAACAGGGTGTACGACGGCACCGTCATCGTGTTGGCGGTGTCCGCGTACACCGACGCCACATATCGTGCATCAACCCCACCTTGCCACTGCGGCGAGAAGTCATAGGTCAGCCACAGATTGCCGACTCGATCCGGCACGTTAGTCGGCGTGTTGCCCTTGCGCGACACCACCACCCCGGCAGCATTCTTTTCGGTGAAATCATCGTACTGCGCATCGACCCAGGCGAAGTTACCTTCGGCCAATAACTTGTCGGTGATCCGCAGCGAACTGGCGATTTCGATGCCTTTTGACGTTTGCTGGCCGACCGGAATGCTGCTGGTCGGGTCCAGCGGATCGGTCACCGCGAAGTCCTTTCGCTCAATGGTGTAGGCGGCAATCGTCGCCGAGCCACGCCCATTCAGATAATCGAATTTGCTGCCAATCTCCCACTGTTTGCCGGTCGAAACGTCGAAGTCCTGCGTACCGTTCGGCTGCTCGGCGGCGGTGCTGTATTGCACGTAGACGTTGGCCGATGGAATGAATTGGTAGGTCAGGCCGGCGCGGCCTGTGACTGGCTCCCAACTGCGCTTGAGGTGCTTGGGGTTAGCGGCGGTTACAGTGCGATGGTTGGTCACGTCGAGATCAATGTCGTCATAACGCAGACCGGTGAGCAGCGACAGCTTGTCGGTCAACGCCAGCCGGTTTTCCACGAACAGCGCTTTGGTGGTGACCTCGTTGGTCTTGTCGCTGATCAGTTTGGGGTTGGTGCCCGGGATGTCGTAGAAGTGCCCCGGACGATAGTTGTTCGGATCGACCGTGCTCGCGCCTTTGACGTTCAGTGGCGAGTTGGTGGTCTGGTTGACCTTGTATTCGAAGCCCCCCGACCACGTCGTGTCGAGACCGAAAAGCGTGTTGTCGTGGCGCAGTTCGAACTGGTTGCCGTTCTGCTCGCCCTGATGGCGTACCTGATAGGCTGTCGAACGGTTTACCGCCGTGTTGTCGGCGTTGTACTGGTAAGTTTCGAGGTTGCGGTAATCGCGTTGGCTGTCGAGGTGATACAGCGTGTTGCGCAGGGTGGTGTTGTCGTTGATCCGGTAGTCGATGATCGAGCGCACCCAAATTGTCCGCTGCTCGTAGCGACCGTCCTCGACGTTGTAGTTGTTGAAGCGATTGTGTTTGTCGATCTTCAATTCGCCGGCCTTGGGATTGAGTACGGGCGTGCCCCAGTACGGACTGTCTTCGTGTTCGTCTTGATATTCCAGCGCCAACGTGTGCGACAGGTCGGGCGTGAGATCGCTGAGCAGTGAGAACGCCACGCTCCAGGCATCGCGCTCCTGGCGGTCGATGTAGCCGTTGCTGGTGTTGTGGCTGACGTCGAGTCGCGCGTAATGCTGGACGTCGGCGCTCGGCTCGGTCAGTGCATGATTGAGGCCGAAAGCGGTTTCGGTGGTGTCGTAGGTTCCGTAGCTGACCCGGCCTTCAACGGCCTGTTCATCGCGGGTCGCCAGTTTGGTCACGTAGTTCAGCGAGCCGCCAACGGAGCCCGCACCATTGATCAGCGATGACGGGCCGCCGACCAGTTCCACACGATCATAGATCCACGAATCGACAGGCCGCGCGAGGCCGCCGGAAACGTTGATGCCGTTGAACATCTGGGTGATCTGGCTGCTGGTGAAGCCGCGATAGGAAACGAAACCGCCAAATCCCGGCGGCGCACTGGCGTTGACCCCGGGCAAGGTGTTGGCGGCGTCCTGGAAGTTCTGCGCGCCATGGCGTTCGATATCGTTGCGCTTGGCGATGGCCACCGAGGCGGGTGTGTCGCGCACGCTCAAGCCGAGGCGCGAGGCCATGCCGCTGGATTGGTCGAGGCTCAGGCCCGGTTCCCTGCCGGACTCGCCATCGATGGTGATTGGCGCCAGATCCACGGTGGATTGCGCCCAGACGTTAATGGACAGGCAGCCGCATAGGCTCGCCAGCAAAGTGAGTTGTTTCATCATTTGAATCCTGAATGCTTGTCTAGGAGTCAGCGCACAGGCGAACGCCGCGCGTTGGCGCAGTGGGCTGACAAATCAAAAAGGCAAAGACACTCAGGCGAGCGGTGGGGCGCGAGGGTTGGCTGAAGGCCAGGTGAAGCGGGCAGGGAGGTCGGCGCTGACGATGGGCGCCAGCGGCGGACTGTGGTGTTCGGGCAGGATCGCCAGCGTGAGGCTGGAGTTGAACGCTGGGCCCATGCCGCCGCCAACCGAGCACAGCGGGCAGCCAAATGCCTTGGACAGGGTCGGCAGTTGTTCTTCGGTGGGGTTGCTGGCGAGCGGCGCTTGAGTGGCCGGGTCGACTGTACAGAACTGGCCGCCGATACCGTTGAGCTGCATGCCGACCATTTGTCCGTGACCGATGCTGCAGGCGAACACGTTGAACAGGACGCAGCAATAGAGCATCCAGGCCAGCAGTGAGCGATCGGAACGGGAGAATTTCATGGGGCGGCACTTTACCGTACCGCCGATCGGTCGTGCACTTGAAAAAAATCCGACTAGGATGATTTGTTCAAATCCCTTTCCAAGGATTTCAACCATGACCTTTGTGTTGGCTCAATGGCTGGTGACAACGTTTGCGGTGATCGCCTTGATGCACGTGTATTGGGCGTTGGGCGGGCAGTGGGCGGCTGCGGTGGTGGTGCCGCAGGTGCCGGTGCGCGGATTTGTCGCAACGGTGCGGCCGGCGTTCAAGCCGTCTGGCTGGCTCACGTTGATTGTGGCGGCGGCATTGTTGGTGATTGCGGTGTTGGTGTGTATGCGGGTGGGCTGGGGCATGCCGGCGGTGACGCACAAGGCGTTGCAATGGGTGATCAGCGCGATTGCGCTGTTGATGTTTGCCCGGGCGATTGGTGATTCGAACCTGGTCGGTTTTTTCAAGGAAGTGAAGGATTCGCGGTTTGCGCGGCTGGATACCTGGGTGTATTCGCCGTTGTGTGCGGTGTTGGGGGCGGGGTTGTTGGCGGTGGCTTGGGTCTAGAAAAGCAAGATCAAAAGATCGCAGCCTTCGGCAACTCCTACAGGGGGGAGCGCATTCCAATGTAGGAGCTGCCGAAGGCTGCGATCTTGTAACGGTTCAGCTACCGCTCTCGGTGCGTCGGCTACTGACCTCGGCCGGCACATCATCCCCGGCCATGCGCTTGCGGAACAACGCCGCCCGCGCCAGCAGCAAGGTCGTCACCGGCACAGTGATCGCCAGCAAAATCGGAATCAGCCAGGCATGTATCACCGGCCCGGATTTCAGCGCCGAGAAGCAGATGATCGACGCCAACGCCACACACCACGCCCCCAGCGTTGAGGCCAGTGCCGGCGGGTGCATGCGCTGGAAGTAATCCTTCATGCGCAACAAACCGATCGCGCCGATCAGCGCAAAAAGGCCGCTGAGCACCAGCAGGATCGCCACCGGAATCTCGACCCACAGAGACAATTCAGCATTCATTCGATCACCTCGCCACGCAGCAGGAATTTCGCCAGGGCAAACGAGCCGACGAAGCCGAACAGCGCAATCAGCAGCGCCGCTTCGAAGTAAGTGTCACTGGAATAACGAATACCCAGGGTCAGCATCATCAACATCGCGACGATGTACAGGTAATCCAGCGCCAGGACTCGATCCTGTGCCGACGGGCCTTTGAACAAACGCACCAGCGTCAGCACCATGGCCAGCGAGAACAGGAACAGCGTCAGCAGGATGGCGTTCGACAGTAATGGGCTCATTCGAAAATCTCCATCAACGGCCGCTCGTAGGTGGACTTGAAGTGCTCGATGAATTGCGCTTCATCATCCAGATCCCAGACGTGCAACAACAGAATGCTGCGATCCAGCGACAGTTCCGACCAAACCGTGCCGGGCACCACCGTGCAGATCATTGCCAGGGTCGCGAGGCCATGGGCATCGCGCAGGTCGAGCGGCACTTTGACAAAGCCCGAGCGCAGCGGGCGACGACCGGCGTTGAGCACGCCCCACGCGACAATCAGGTTGGACACCACCACGTCGCGACCGACGAGGAAGAACAGGCGCAGGATTGTCCCGGGGCGGCGAATGCGTACCTGTTTCGGACGCAGTTTGCGCATCATCAACGGTGCAGCAAAACCCAGCATCGCGCCGAGCAGCAGATTGCCCGGGCTGATCGACAGGTTCAGGGTCAGCCACAGAACGCACAATGCCAACGACAACAACGGTGCAGGAAACACGCGCTTCATGGCTGCACCTCCAGCATCGCCGATTTGGCTTCCGGACTCGGAACAGCGCGGGTGCCGAGCACCGCCATGACGTATTGCTGCGGGTTGTTCAGCGCCTCGGCGGTAGCTTGGGTGTAGCGCAGCAGCGGTTCAGCCTTAAAGGTCAGGACGATACTCAGCCCCAGCAACAGGAAGATCGGCGCACATTCGAGTTTGCGCAGCAGCGGCGAAGGGCGCTCCTCCGGCGTCCAGAAGCGCTGGATGCCGAGGCGCGAGAACGCCATCAACGACGCGAGGCCGGTGAGGATCAGCAGCGCCAGCAACGCCCATGCAGCGATGGAAATCGGCGCAGCGGTGCCCAGGCCCAGCGGATTGAGCAATGCGCCGATCAGGCTGAGTTTGCCGATGAAGCCAGACAGCGGCGGCATACCGATGATCAGCAGCGCACAAGCAATAAAGCTCAGGCCGAGAAACGCCATGGTCCACGGAATGACCTGACCGACCACGGCTTTCTGCTCGTCATCGAGGTTGATGCCTTTGGGTGGTTGCAGGGATTCCTGCGGGCGCGGCAGCAGTTCGCTTTCATCCTCTAGCGGGATCTCATTGGCGGAACGAGAACGTTCGATCAGCTCGGCCAGCAGGAACAGCGCGCTCAATGCCAGCGTTGAGCTGACCAGATAGAACAGCGCTGCGCCGATCAGATTCGGTTGGGCGAAGCC
Source organism: Pseudomonas sp. IT-232MI5 (assembly GCF_949767845.1). NCBI lineage: Bacteria > Pseudomonadati > Pseudomonadota > Gammaproteobacteria > Pseudomonadales > Pseudomonadaceae > Pseudomonas > Pseudomonas sp. IT-232MI5. The sequence goes on along the minus strand of NZ_CATKQE010000022.1, from coordinate 177,756 downwards.
TACGGCGGACAACAGGATACCGGCCGACACCAGAATGCTCAGGCTGGCCATGCGCTCCAGGCGTTGCGCGGCGAGAATCGCCAGCGCCGCGCAGGCCATGGTCGCCATGCCGCCGTAGATCAGCCAGTCGCCACCGAAGAATGCCGACGCTCCGGCCTGCCCGGAAAACAGAAGGGTCCACAGGCGCAGCAGGGTGTAGACGCCAACCTTGGTCATGATCGCGAACATCGCCGCGACCGGCGCACTGGCCGAGGAGTAGGCCGGCACCAGCCAGAAGTTCAGCGGCCACATACCGGCCTTGGCCAGGAACGCGACGGCGAGAATCCCGGCGCCGGCATGCAGCAAGCCACGGTCAGCTTCCGGCACCAGCGGAATCTTCAGCGCCAGATCGGCCATGTTCAACGTGCCCGTGACGCCGTAGATAAGTGCCGCGCCAATCAAAAACAGCGAAGAGGCCAACAGATTGATCGAGATGTAATGCAGCCCCGACGAGACCCGCGCCCGACCCGATCCATGCAACAGCAAGCCATAAGACGCGGCCAGCAGCACTTCGAAGAACACGAACAGGTTGAACAGATCCGCCGTCAGGAACGCGCCGTACAGGCCCATCAATTGAATCTGGAACAACGCGTGGAAGCTCGAACCGGCGCCATCCCAACGTGCCATGGCGAAGAGCAGGGCGCTGACGCCGATGATCCCGGTCAGCACCAGCATCAGCGCCGACAGCCGATCGACCACCAGCACGATGCCGAATGGCGCCTGCCAGTTGCCCGGCAGGTACACGCCGATGGAACCGGGTACGCCGGTGGTTTGCGTCCATTGCAGCAACAGCACCGAAATGAACAGGCCGACGACGCTGGAGAACAGGTTGATTTTCGCCTTCAGCGGTCGGTGCCGCTCGCCGAGCATCAGCATGATGGCGGCGGTCAGCAGCGGCAACAGAATCGGTGCTGCGATCAGGTGAGTCATTGCCATCATTCTTTAGGCTCCCGGCCGTCGACATGGTCGGTGCCGGTCAGGCCGCGCGAGGCGAGCAGCACGACGAGGAACAGCGCGGTCATGGCAAAGCTGATGACGATCGCGGTGAGTACCAGGGCCTGTGGCAGCGGGTCGGTGTAGTGCAGCAAATCCTGGGTGACGCCGTCCTTGATCACCGGCTCCTTGCCGATGAACAGGCTGCCCATACTGAAGATGAACAGATTGACGCCATACGACAGCAGGCACAGGCCCATGACCACCTGGAACGTCCGTGGCCGCAGGATCAGCCAGACGCCGGACGCGGCGAGCACGCCGATGGCGATTGCGATGACTTCTTCCATCAGACGGCTCCTTTGCTGGCGACGGACTTGGGCAGCGATGCGGTCTTGTGACCCCGCACCGATTGGTGGGCGAGGGCGGTGAGGATCAACAGCGTCGAACCAACCACCACGCCGTACACGCCGATATCGAAGAACAATGCGCTGGCGATATGGATGTCCCCCAGCACTGGCAAGCTGAAATGCCAGGTGTGGGTGGTCAGGAACGGATAACCGACGACCATCGCCCCGAGGCCGGTAGCGGTGGCAAACAGCAACCCGGTGCCCATCCAGCGCAGTGGCCGCAGGCTCATTTGCGCCTCGACCCACTGTGTACCGGCGACCATGTATTGCAGGATGAACGCCACCGACATCACCAGACCGGCGACAAAGCCGCCACCCGGTTGGTTGTGCCCGCGCATGAACAGGTAGAACGACACCACCAGCGCAATCGGCAGCAACAGGCGCACCAGCACGGCCGGCACCATCATGAAGCCGAGCGCGGTGTCGCTCGCCGAGCGCGGGTTGACCAGATCGGTGACCACGTCCGGCGCCAGCAAGCGTTGCTGGGCAGGCAGTTGCAGGCTTTCTTTCGGTGGGCGGAAACGCCGTAGCAGGGCGAATACGGTCAGCGCCACGGCGACCAGCACGGTGATTTCGCCGAGGGTGTCGAAGCCGCGGAAGTCCACGAGCATCACGTTGACCACGTTGCTGCCGCCGCCCTCAGGCATGGCGCGGCTGAGGTAGAACGAGGAGATATCGTTCGGCGTCTGCCGCGTCAGCATGGCGTAGGACAGCAGCGCCATGCCGCCACCGACGGCAATCGACAGCAGCAAGTCGCGCAGACGACGAATGCGTGCCTTGCGCAGGCTGCTTGGCAGTGGCGAAACTTCTTCGATACGGCGTGGCAACCAGCGCAGACCGAGCAGGATCAGCACGGTGGTGACCACTTCGACTGCCAGTTGCGTCAGCGCCAGATCCGGTGCGGAGAACCAGACGAAGGTGACGCAGGTCATCAAGCCGCAGACGCTGACCATGGTCAAAGCAGCGAGACGGTGATACTTGGCCTGCCACGCGGCGCCGAGGGCACAGGCAATCGCCAGCAGCCACAGGGTGACAAAGACGATGGAGCCGGGAATCTTTGGCCGGTCGCCCCAGCTCAGGCTGCTGTGCAACATCGGGATCAGGCCGGCGAGCACCGCCGCCAATACCATCAGGAACAATTGCATCTGCAGACGCTTGGTGCCGAGTCGCCGCTCCAGACGTCGGGCCAGGCGCATCATCACCACGAGGCTGCGTTCGAACAGGCGCTTGCCGTTGAAGCGGCCAACCAACGGCGGGTATTTGAAGCGTCCGCGCTTGAGCTGATTGCGCAGCAACAAATAGACAATGATGCCGCCGGACATGGCGATCAGGCTCATGATCATCGGTGCGTTCAGACCGTGCCAGATCGCCAGGCTGTATTCCGGCAGTTCGCCGCCGACGACGGGCAATGCCGCTGCCGCTAGCAATGGACCGACGATCTGCGCCGGGAAAATCCCCACCAGCAAGCAGGTGAATACCAGCAACTCGACCGGCGCACGCATCCAGCGTGGCGGCTCGTGCGGAGTGTGCGGCAGGTCGGTAGCCGGTGGACCGAAGAACACATCGACGGTAAAGCGCAGCGAGTAGGCAACGCTGAACGTACCGGCAATGGTCGCGACAATCGGCAGTGCCGCTTCGACCCACGCCGTGGCGTTGATGAACACGGTTTCAGCGAAGAACATTTCTTTCGACAGGAAGCCGTTAAGCAATGGCACACCCGCCATCGAGGCGCTGGCAACCATGGCCAGCGTTGCGGTAAAGGGAATCAGTTTGATCAGGCCGCTGAGTTTGCGGATGTCACGGGTGCCGCTTTCGTGGTCGATGATGCCCGCAGCCATGAACAGCGAAGCTTTGAATGTCGCATGGTTGAGGATGTGGAATACCGCCGCCACGGCAGCCAGTGGACTGTTCAGGCCCAGCAACAATGTGATCAGGCCGAGGTGGCTGATGGTCGAGTAAGCGAGCAGACCTTTGAGATCGTTCTGGAACATCGCGCAATACGCACCGAGCAACAGCGTACAGGCGCCAGCCCCACTGACGATGTAGAACCATTCTTCGCTGCCGGACAGCGACGGCCACAAGCGTGCGAGCAGAAAAACCCCGGCCTTGACCATGGTGGCCGAGTGCAGATAAGCCGAAACCGGTGTCGGCGCCGCCATCGCGTGCGGTAGCCAGAAATGGAAAGGGAACTGGGCGCTTTTGCTGAGTGCGCCGATAAGAATCAGAGGAAGGAGAATCGGGTAGAGGGCGTGTGCACGAATCATGTCGCCGGCGGCCAAGACCTTGTCGAGGTCATAGCTGCCGACGACATGGCCGAGAATCATGACCCCCGCCAACAGGCATAGTCCGCCGGCACCGGTGACCATCAACGCCATATAAGCGCCGCGACGGGCGTCGGCGCGGTGGTGCCAATAGCCGATCAGCAGGAACGAGAAGAGGCTGGTCAGCTCCCAGAAGAACACGATCTGAATCAGGTTGCCGGAGATCACCAGGCCAAGCATGGCGCCCATGAACGCCAGAAAAAACGCGAAGAAACGCGGCACCGGATCGTCCGGCGACATGTAATAACGGGCATATAAAGAGACGAGGGTGCCGATGCCCAGCACCAGCATCGAGAACAGCCAGGCGAAGCCATCCATGCGCAGAACGAAGTTCAGACCGAGGCTGGGCAGCCACATGAATTCTTCGCGGATCACGCCGCCGTGGGCAATTTGCGGGTACAACATCGCGACCTGGACGGTGCCGATCAAAGCGACCAGACCTGCCAACAGGGATTCGGTATTACGCGCGTTGTGTGGCAGCACCGCTGCCAGACAGCTGCCAATGAATGGCAGAAGCAGTAGAACTATCAGGGACATAGGCTTCTAATCTGCGGAAGTTTGTGAAGCATCATACGTGCCAGCTCCCTGATCACCAAACGCCAGGATGTCTCAGAATCCTACAAAGTAGTCTGGAATTTTCTGTTTGGCATTGTTTCAGGTGAAGGGACGGCGCCTGTGATGGCCCCATCGCGAGCAGGCTCACTCCTACAGGGGAACGCGTTTGTAGGAGTGAGCCTGCTCGCGATAGCTATAGCCCAGGCACTAAGGACATTGCAGATTAACCTTGGGTTTCCCGCGCCTGCTCAGCGTCGGCTTCTGCTTCGGCAACCTTACCCTTGGTCTTCAATTCACTGACAATCACCGCCGCCACAATCAACCCCGCGCCCACCAGCGCAATCGCTGGCAACCGCTCCCCGGCAATCCGCCCGACGATCCCGGCCCATACCGGCTCGCCCGCATAGATCAACGTCGCCCGGGTTGGCGAAACACTTTTCTGCGCCCAGTTCATCGCCACCTGAATCGCCGCACTCGCCGCGCCCAACCCCAGGGCGGTCACCAGCAGCGTCCAGGAGAAATCCGGAATCATTTCCCCGGTAGGCACCACCAGCAGGAACGACAGCACCGATGTGGTTGCCAGTTGCACAACAGTCACTCGGCGCACATCGACCTGGCCGGCATAGGTGCTGATCAGAATGATTTCGGCGGCGATGGCGATAGCGCTGATCAGCGTGGCGATTTCGCCAGGGCTGAAATTCAGCGCTGCACCGGACGGGCCTGACAGCAGCATCAAACCGGTGAACGCTAACATGATGCCAATACTCGGCATCAAGCCCGGACGACGCCCGAGCACCAGCCACTGCAGCAACGGCACGAACGGCACATACAACGCGGTGATGAACGCCGACTGACTGCTTGGGATTGTTTGCAAACCGACCGTCTGCAAGCCGTAACCGAGCATGATCGCCACGCCGATGAAGGCGCCGGCCTTGAGTTCAAACAGGGTCAGTTCGCGCAGATGACGCCACGAGAACAGCGCAACGATACAAGCCGCCGCCGCAAAACGCAGACCGACAAAAAACATCGGGCCGCTGACGGTCATCGCGTGCTGAACTAGCAGGAAGGTACCGCCCCAGATCATGGTGATCAGCACCAGCACGCACTCGGCTTTGCTGAAACGAGAGAAACGGAGAGGAGTGGAGGAGCTGTTCTGCGACGTCATGACCTTGCGCACTTTAAAAAGGAGGCCGCACAATGCGCCCAACGTTGCGCAGTATACTGCCCAACCTCACCGAGTGAGCAATATAGTGCACAAAGATTCAACGCAGCGGGCGTCCGTTCTGCAACACGTCAGCCTGAATGTGCGGCGTCTACGGCATGCCGCCGATATGAGCCAGACCGCGCTGGCAGAAAAGTCCGGGGTCAGCCGGCGCATGCTGGTGGCGATCGAGGCGGGCGAGAAGAATGTCAGCCTGACCACCCTCGATCGCGTTGCCGAAGCGCTGGATGTGGCGTTCAGCGATCTGATTCAAGCGCCGGATGCCCGCGACCCGAGCCGCATCAACGAGGTGGCCTGGGCAGGAACCCACCCGGGCAGCAAAGCGGTGTTGCTCTCCAAAGCCACGGCGACTCGTGAAGTCGAGCAATGGGAATGGTGTCTGCAACCGGGTGAGGTCTACCCGTCGCAAGCAGATGCCGAGGGCTGGAGCGAGCAGATTTTCGTCTTTGCAGGCTGCCTTACCCTGATGCTCGGGGATCAGCCGCAGCACATCGGCACCGGTGAGTTTTTTATGTTTGCCAGCAACCAGCCGCATTCCTATCGCAATGATGGGGATGTTGCGGCGCGGTTTGTTCGCAATGTGGTGATTTGAATGAGTCAGAGCGCAGACATCCTGATTATCGGTGGTGGCCTCAGCGGCACGATGCTGGCGGTGCAATTGCTACGTCTGCCTGGCCGGCGCAAGGTCCTGATCATTGAGCCGCGTGCGGAACTGGGACGGGGCGAGGCGTACAGCGCGGTCGAGTTGGGACACACGCTCAACGGCAACGCCGCACGTATGAGCGTCGATCCGGATAATCCTGATGATCTGACGCAATGGCTGACCGAGCACATTGCCGGCGGTGGCTGGCCTGAATCGGCCGAGCAGGACGTGCCGGTCAGCGAACTGTTTGCGCCGCGTGGATTGTTCGGCGTCTATGTGCAGCAGCGTCTGGCCGAAGCCCGTAAAGTCGGGGCGCAGACTGGCTCAAGCGTTGAGCACATTCGTGCGGAAGTCGTCGACCTGCAAGTCGATGCCGGTTCGGTGCAGCTCACGCTGAGCAATGGTCAGGCACTGCGCGGTGGCTACGGGGTTTTGGCGACCGGAATGTTCCCTGCCGCGCGAACCCCGCAGAAAACCTCCAGCGGCCTCAACGCCGCCGCGCTTGATCCGTGGGATGTCGCGGCGATGCGTCAACTCGACCCGCAATCGACCGTGTTGATCATCGGCTCTGGCCTGACCATGGTCGATGCCCTGGTGTCGCTGGAGCAGGCCGGGCATCGCGGGCCAATTGAAGTGTTTTCCCGGCACGGCTTGTTGCCCCATGTGCGCCGACAACCGCCGGCCTGGATGGATTTTCTTGGCAGCGATCACAGCATTCGAACGCCACGACAGCTGCTGCGCGAATTGCGTCGGCAATGCGAGGCAGCCATTGCACAAGGCATCGATTGGCAGGCGCCACTGGACACGGTTCGGGTGCATATCGCTCGTTTGTGGAGTCAGGCGACTGACACGCAGCGTCGACAATTCGTACGGCATGTACGGCCGTGGTGGGAAAGTCATCACCACCGTTCGCCACCGTTGGGTGCGGCGCTGGTTGAGCGTCTTTATAAAGAAGGGCGATTGCGTATTCAGGCAGCTTCGTTCAAAGGGCTTGAGACAAGTCCGGACGGTGGCGTCCGTATTCGCATTCGGCGGCGCGGTGAGTCGCAAACCTGCGTGGTGCAAGGCGCCGCATTGATCAATTCCAGCGGTATCGAATACGACTGGCGCCGAGTGGCGCGACCGTTGCCGCAGCAACTGCTGGCGCGCGGTCTGGTGCGGTCGGGGCCGTTGGCGTTGGGGATTGCGGCGGCAATCGATGGCGCGGTGCTGGATGCCGAGGGATGTGCGGCTGAGCAGTTGTTTGCTATGGGGCCGCCATTGCGCGGGATGTGGTGGGAGAGTACGGCGGTGACGGATGTGGCATTGCAGGCCAAGGCTTTGGCATTGCGCCTGTCAGGCCTTGGTTGAGGCAGTTCTGCTTGTAGTACACCGCGACATGAATTTTCGAAGAGGCGATTTCTCAAGTATTCAATTGAAGGGATGCATAGAAATCATCCACCGGTTTTTGTTGGAAGTGCACGGTATCGAGAAATTTATGAAGTTGGCTGAAGTCCAGTTCATTGCACTGTTGCTGTGCGCGTTGGAGAAAGCCTGGCAGGATTGCATAGCTGTCTTCCATGATCTTCAAGGCTTTGCAAAATACATCAGCGTTTCCCCAATTAATTATTATCTGCCGTTTCTGTATTTCGCTTCTATTGCTCTTGGGTAATGGCTGGTTTGCAATAATCATCAGGAACGATTTGGGGCCTGCTTCAAGATCGGGCGCAAACCCTTTTTTTGCATAATGCGGAATGTGATTGATGTCGCAGTAATCGTTAACAAAGCGATAGTAGACGGCAAGTTCAAGCAGCATTGATTTCAGTGATCGGTAACATTGCTGGGGTAGGGGCTTGAGTTGTTGGCAGGCTCTAAGAATGAATATGAAAAAACACCCGGTATTCAGTTGAGCAACATAGCGGTATTGCTCCATGGTGGGTAAGTCCGTTCCCTCGCTGAGCAAGGTGTCGAGGTACTGGCCGATGTGCAATTCCTCCAGGCTATCGAGGCCTGCTTGAACCAATGTCATGCGTCCTGATTCACTGAGCGATTTCAACCCTTGAATGTAACCATACATGCCTGAAATCAGTGCTGCGGCCACTCCGTATCTGACCCACACGGAGTCGGCTCCACGACGAATCCGGTCTTGATCGATAATGTCATCGTGTATCAGCGAGGCCGTGTTGAAACGTTCGACACAGTCACAAATTATTCGGGTTTTATCGGAAGAGAGTCGATATACATTCGCCAAGGCCCGTGTCAGGTCTGTTCTGACCTTCATGCCCGCATGCTGCTCCTGATACTCGAACGCAACAACCCAGCTTTTTTTGGCAGCCGCATATTGCTCAGGGTTTGAAGGAAACATGGCAGTTTACTCCCGGTGTCAATCAGAGCGGCGTTTGAATACCTGGTTGCCAGGGTGTCACAGTCAACGTCTCTAGAAAGTAGCGTAAAGAGTGTTGGGTGTTTGGTTTTTTTAGGACTTATTAATTATAAAGTTTTCGCGATTGCGTTCTATATCAGGTTGGCCGTGATAGTCGATGGACGGTAAAACGGAGAGTTGAAACCTTGTTTTGCTGAGCTAGGGTTAGTGGGACTGTCTGAGCTCGCTGCGCCTGGAACAATGTTGTTTCTCTAATATGACGTTATGTTTATTCCGGTCTTCTTCAGCACGCTGCGTGATATTTCACTCGATAATCATGGAGTTGCCGCATGAGTTACTCACTGCCACCGGCCTTGCAATTGATTGATGTCGCACCAAGTCCTATGGCCGACCAGGCCGAACAACAGACGCGTGCCTGGCTTGAAAGTCTGGGGCTGACAGATTCCGAACGGGCGATACACCAGTTGGATATTTATCTACCAGGCAAATACGCTGCCTTCATGTGGCCCCATGCGAACGCGCAAACGCTGAATGTACTCTCTGATCTGACCGGGTGGTTCAGTTGTCAGGATGATTTGGCCGATGAGGATCTGAGTTGCTCTCCTGATGCTTTGGAGAGGGCGTTGCGACAAGTGCACGAAGTTGCGAGCGAGCGTGGCGCAGGTCAGTGCGCAGGACTGCCCGGGGGATTGAGAGACATTATACGTCGCGCAGGGGCGTCAATGCCTGAGCAGTGGGTACGAAGAACACTGGATCAATACAGCAGCTATCTGTTTTGCTGCGTCAGTGCTTCGACGCATCGCCTCGGCGGAACCCAGCCTGGACTGGCCGATTATGAAAGTGTGTGGCGCAATGCCGGAGGTTTTCAGGTGTGCTTTGAGTTTACGTACTTTGCCCATCAGATAAATCTTCCCGCAACGGTTTATTACTGTTCGCTATGGCAGGAATTGCGCAGGCTATCACTGAATTTAATGAAAGCGGTCAACGATGTGCTGTCGTTCTGCATCTTGGCTAATCCAGATGAGGACGTTTACAACCTCCTGACTCACCTTCGACATCATCATGGACTGAGTCCGGATCAGGCAGCGACTGAAGTGAATCAGAGAATTGAGGTGTGGATGCGACAGTTTCTCGAACTGCAGTCGCGACTACCCGACGAGCTTGATCAAATTGGGTGTGAAACCGACGTGCGCGAGCAAGCATTGCGCTGCGCCGAGGCATTCAGAGTGCAATGGCTTGGCAACGTCGGCTGGCATCTGTCGGTACCGCGCTATCGGGAAATACGTTTCAGGCCAAATTGAACAGGTCGAACCGCCACGAAGACCCGAAGCATCATCTTCGGATCTTCATGCTTGTAGGTTACGCCACCACTCGATAGCACGGCACATACGCCGCGCCACCCGGCAGTTTCATCCGGTGCTGGGCGACGAAGGCTTTGAGCAGTGCGTCGAGCGGTTGCATGATCGCGGCGTCACCACGGATCTGGTACGGCCCGTGTTCTTCGATCAGGCGAATGCCTTTGTCCTTGACGTTACCGGCGACAATGCCGGAGAACGCCCGACGCAGGTTGGCCGCCAGTTCATGCGGTGGCTGGTCGCGGTGCAGTTTCAGATTCGCCATGTTTTCGTGGGTCGGATCGAACGGTCGCTGGAAGCCTTCGTCGATTTTCAGCAGCCAGTTGAAGTGGAACGCATCGTTGCGCTCGCGGCGGAACTGCTTCACCGCTTTCAGACCTTGGGTCATCTGCCGCGCCACTTCGGCCGGGTCGTCGATGATGATCTCGTAGTGCTGCTTGGCCGCTTCGCCGAGAGTGGCGATGACGAAGGCGTCGAGCTGTTCCAGATACGGCGCGGCGTGCTTCGGCCCGGTGAGGATCACCGGGAACGGTAGCCCTTTATTGTCCGGGTGCATCAGGATGCCCAGCAGGTAGAGGAATTCTTCTGCCGTACCGGCGCCGCCCGGGAAAATGATGATGCCGTGGCCAACGCGCACGAAGGCTTCCAGACGTTTTTCGATGTCCGGCAGGATCACCAATTCGTTGACGATCGGGTTCGGCGCTTCGGCGGCGATGATGCCCGGCTCGGTCAAACCCAGATAACGCCCGCCATGAATACGCTGTTTGGCGTGGGCGATGGTCGCGCCCTTCATCGGGCCTTTCATCACGCCGGGGCCGCAACCGGTGCAAATGTCGAGGCTGCGCAGGCCCAGTTCGTGGCCGACTTTCTTGGTGTATTTGTATTCTTCGGTGTTGATCGAGTGGCCGCCCCAGCACACGACGATTTTCGGCTCGACGCCCGGGCGCAGGGTGCGTGCGTTGCGCAGCAGGTGGAAAACGTAGTCGCTGATACCTTGCGAGGTGCTCAGGTCGATACGTTGGCTGTCGAGTTCGTTTTCGGTGTAGACGATGTCGCGCAGGGCGCTGAAGAGCATTTCGCGGGTGCTGGCGATCATTTCGCCGTCGACGAACGCATCGGCCGGAGCGTTCAGCAGCTCCAGGCGCACGCCGCGATCCTGTTGGTGAATGCGGATTTCGAAGTCCTTGTAGGCTTCGAGGATGGTCTTGGCGTTATCGACATGGGCGCCGGTGTTGAGGATGGCCAGGGCGCACTGGCGGAAGAGGGTGTAGGTGCTGCCGGATCCGGCTTCGCTCAGTTGCTGAACTTCACGTTGAGAAAGGGTTTCCAGGCTGCCTTTCGGGCTGACCGAGGCATTGATTACGTGTCGTTGGGTCATGCAATGATCCTTAAAACGATGTCATCACGAAGCTGAGCAATGGCATCCGAATAGTGTGTATCCATGAATGAAGATGGCACGATCTGCGCTATACCGCCATGTTCCCGTTGGACGCTGAAAAGATGAAAAGGAGCCCCAGCATAGCTAAATCCGCGGTAGAGGCGATAATGCGCCGGCCGGTTTTTTCAGTTAGCCCTTTTGTCGCTCAAGGAAGTCATTTGTGATGTTCGAGATTCAGCCGATGGATGCCGCCACTTTTCGCCAGCAGACGCGACGCAGCACGATCATCATCGCCGTGCTGTTCCTGGTGCTGGCGATGCTGTTTTCCAGTGTGGCAGTGGCGCTGTTTGGCGAGCCTGGCGGCGATAACCTGCGCTTCAATGTCGGTGGGGTGTTTGTGGCATTTCTGCTGACGGCTGCGTTATTGCGCGGGCGTTTCTGGAATCAGAGCTGGATGGCGCCAGCCGTGTACAGCTGGCGACTCAAGCGCAACCTGATGAGCATCACCAATGTGATGCATCAGGTGACGGCGGCGGTGGAGAAGAGCGATGCGACGGCCATGAAAGTGCTGCGTTTCTATCATCTTGGGTTGACGCAGATGCATGAGCTGGACGGTAACTCCAGCGATCATGGGCAGCTGTGGCGCGAAGTCGAGGCGCACAAGGAGCGGATGCAGGCGCTGGGACTCGATACCGAGCAGACGCGCCTGGATCCGGCCTGGCTGGAGGCGTTGAAGCCGACTTCGCGCTGAGACGCCCGCAGTATTACGTATCAGCCAAAGACCAGTGAGCGATGAGTGCCTGCACCGGCGCGGGCCCCATCGCCAACAGCCAGCGCTACCGAACCGGCAGCCAATGCCGCATCTCCGCAGGCAAATACGCCGGCGACGCTGGTTTGTTGTGTCGCGTCAGTCTGAATAAACGGCCCCATCGGGCCATCCTCGAATGTACATCCCAATTGTTCAGCCAGCGGGCTGGCCATGCGTGTGCGTGGCATGGCGAACAGGCCTGCAACGGCGATGACCTGGCCATCGCTGAGCACCACGTCCGCACGCTCGCCACGGATGTGACTGACCGGCCGGGTTTCCAGGGTTACACCGCGTCGATCCAGTTCCACCAATTGTTCGGCATCCGGCTCGAAGACTGCGTTGGTGAAGAACGTGGTCGGTCCCCAATCCGGCAGTAGCAGGGCGTGATGAATCGACATGGGTGACGTTGCCAATACGCCGATCGCGCCTTGATTCAGTTCATAACCGTGGCAGTACGGGCAATGAAAAACGCTTTGGCCCCAGCGTTGCCTGAGGCCGTCGATGTCCGGCAATTCGTCGACGACGCCCGAGGCCAGGATCAGTCGCTTGGTGCTGAGCCGCTGTCCGCTCTCGGTGCGCAAACCGAATCCGTTGTCAGTCCGAGTCGCTTCAGTCGCTGTATCCGTTAGCCATTGCACGCTGGGGTAAGCCAGTAATTGTGCCCGTGCTTCGTCAGCAATTTGCTCCGGTGCACGCCCATCCTGGCCGAGGAAGCCGTGGGATGTTTCGGCAAAACGGTTGCGTCGCAGGCCCGAATCGAGCACCAACACATTGCGTCGGGCGCGGGCCAGTTGCAGGCCGGCGGACAGCCCGGCATAGCTGCCGCCGACGATGATGACGTCGTACACCATGAGCGAATCTCCTCTTGAGTTTTCAGGGCACACCGTAAGTTACGAGAAATATTGCTGTCAATAGTCTCGTAACTTCAGACCTTGCAAGCGATACTCGGCGCATCTTCGCAACGGCTTGAAAAAAGGATCATCGATGAGAAACGACACGCGGTTATCGCGCATGCTCCATGTGTTGATTCACATGGCCCGCCATGAAAAGCGCGCGACCTCGGAAACCATCGCCGGCATGCTTGGCACCAACCCGGTGGTAGTGCGGCGCACCATGGGTTTGCTCAAGGAGCAGGGTTTTGTGACGTCAGAGAAGGGTCATCAGGGAGGCTGGGCGCTGGCCAAACCGCTGGCGCAGATCACCCTGCTGGATATCCATCAGGCGTTGGGCACGCAGTCGATTTTTTCCATCGGCTTGTCGACGGATCACCCGGAGTGTCTGGTCGAGCAAGCGGTGAACGCCGCACTGACCCGCACCTTCGATGAGGCGCAGGCGCTGTTGCTGTCGCGGTTGGGCGGCATCACCCTGGCGGACCTGGCAGCGGATTTCGAGGCCCGCTACAAGTCAATCGACGAGGGTGATTAAAGCTGCGAGGCGGCGCGACGATGTTTCCATGAGCGAATGGCCCGCCCATACACCAACAGGTTGATCGCCAGCACCACGCTGCCGAGCGCCAGTTGAATCTGCGGGGTGAGCCCGGCCGGGTAGATGATCGGCCAGATGTAATGCTCGATGAAGCCGCCGGCATATTCGGTCTGCCCGGCAGCGTGGCGCATGAGATTTTCCCAGTAGGTCAGCGGGCAGGTCAGGTGCAACACCTCGACCGCCACGCCCCAGGCGGCAGCCGGCAAATGCAGCCACATCAAACGTGGCCATTTGAGCACCAGCAGCCCGCCAAACAGCACGAACAGAATGAAGCACAAATGGAACAGCACCAGCCCGTCGGCTGCGATTCGGTACAGCATGTCGTCTCCCTGACGCGATTGTGAATGGCGCTATGTTACGCCGCTCAGGGCATTAGAGGTCAGTGCGAAAATCAGCGAATTGCGCGCGCATCCGGCCGATTTCCCACAAGTGCGCAAGATTGTTCAAGCCAAAAAGACGAAATGGCTGGCACAGTCTGCGACCGTTTTCCTGGTTGAAGAACGTTTATGTCCGACTCACTTATGCCGCGCAGTGCGTTTCTTCGCGGCGCGGCGGCGATCATGCCATTGTCTCTGGCCACCGCGCCGTGGGGACTGCTGGCCGGTTCCATGGCGATTGAAGCTAACCTCACGCCGTTGCAAGGCCAAGGCTTGTCGAGCATCGTGTTTGCCGGTGCGGCGCAATTGGTCGCGATCGGCATGCTCAAGGGCGGCGCGGGGATTTTCTCGATTTTGTTGACCACGCTGCTGCTGACGTCGCAGCACTTGCTGTATGGCATGAGCATGCGTTCGGTGATTTCGCCGCTGCCGGGGCGCTGGCGCATAGGGCTGGGTTTTTTGCTCACTGATGAGTTGTTCGCGTTGACCAGTCAGCATGATCGCCAGCAATTCAATCGCTGGTATGCGCTGGGCGTCGGCCTGACGTTCTACATCGCCTGGAATCTGTTCACCCTCGCCGGCATTGTCCTCGGCAGCAGCATTCCGGGGCTTGAACACTTGGGGCTGGACTTCTCGATTGCTGCCACCTTCATCGCCCTGATTACACCGGTGGTACGCAACGTGCCGACGGTGGTTTGCGTGGCGGTGTCACTGTTTTGTTCGGTGCTGTTCAGTTACTGGCAATGGGGTTCGGCGCTGGTGTTGTCCGGGTTGGCCGGAATGACTGCCGGGTTTATCTGCAACAAGCTGTATCGGGAGCGCACATGATGGTTTGGGCGGTGATTTTTGGCATGGGGATTCTGGTTTTTCTCAATCGCTATGTATTTCTCGAGCCGCGATTGCCCGTGCGTTTGAGCAGCAATGCGCGGCAGTTTCTCGGGTTTGCGGTACCGGGGATGTTGACCGCTATCTGTGGGCCGATTGTCTTCATGCCGGACAAACAGCTGAATCTGCAGTGGGATAATCCGTATTTGCTTAGTTCGCTGGTGGCGATCGCACTGGTGATATACACGCGCAATACTTTGCTCAGCATGCTGTTGAGCATGGCGTTCTTCTTTTTGCTGCGCTGGTGGTTGTAAGTTGTCTGTTCTACGCTTCAGGGATGCAGGTTTACTGATAACGGGAGGTGCACATGGCGACTGAGCAGAAGCTTCCGGAGACGGATGAGCAAGAGACGGATGAGCCGACTGAAGAGGAAATAGAGCGGGAGAAGCATAAGGAACAAACCTGGAAGCACGATGACGGCAGAGAGCTTTCAGACCCCGATCGCAAGTTTTGAGTGATTTCTACGAAAAAGCCCCGCGAATGCGGGGCTTTTTTATGGTTTCAGAGATCGTCCAACTGCGTGAAATCGGGGTGTGTGGCCCGATATCCCAAGGTTCGATCAATCCACGCATTCAGCTCGTTGACCATCACCGGCGCGTGGCCGGGATACCCTTCAAGTGTGGTGCGCAGGACGCGTTCGATATCGAGTACGGCACGCAGGTTTCGGGTCTTGATGTAGTGGCCGATAAAACAGTCGAGTTCAAAGCGTTCTGTCATCGACAGATAAATACACTCCAGGTCGCTGACCTGTTTGATTGCAAAATCGTCGCGCAACTTATTTCTCTGCAAGGCTTGTAGACGTTAGGGGATTCCTGGTTTGTTGACTCTTTGGTCAACTGGTATGCCAAATGGAAATGCGGCGCGCATGCTATCCGTAGTGCATCTAAATGTATGTATGACGGTTGAAATGTCAGACAGGCGGTTAGTTCATTCGAACGTGTGTTTTATGTGCGCCGTCTCAAAAATGAAACAGGGTTTGTAACGGCAGTGATTCGCTTTATGAGTTGCTAAAATTTGCAATGGGTTTATCTCATATAGCGCTGCGTCAAAAGAGCGCAGCCTTCGACAGCTCCTACATTGATAGACGCGTGAAGTCGGCAAATGTTTAAGTCTGCTCAATAATCAAACTGGCCCCCTGATTGCGCACGTTACCGACGGCTTTGCCGACTTTGTACCACTCGAACACTTCACTGCCTTCACCTTCGAACAGCAACATTTGCTCAGCGCGTTCAACGGGTGTCGCCGGGTCGAGCCATTCGCGCACCAACTCTGCGCGGAATACCACCGGTCGGCGATCGTGGACGTCGAGCAGGCCGCCGGCGGCGTCGGCGGTGATAATCACGAAACCGTCGTCATCCCGGGCCGCCGTTTCGGTTGTCGGAAATTGTCCGATGGCGGCGCAGAAAACCGCTGCATGATCCGCGCGACGAATCAGCCAGGGTTGCCGGGTTTTGTCGCCGCTGTCGACCCATTCAAACCAGTTGTCCACGGGCACAATCAAGCGATGTCGCCAGATCGCCCGGAAGAACGGACCACGGGCGACTTTCTCGACCCGGGCATTGATGGGGGGCGGGCGATCCTTGGCCCAATGCGGGCGCCAGCCCCAGCGCAGATTGTCGGCCTGCAGGTGCCGTCCTTGTTGATGCAGGACGGCCAGCGCGGTGGTCGGCGCCGCGTTATAGCGATCAAGCGGCGCATCGCCAACATGATTGATCAACGCGTCGGGAATGCTCAGCACCGCGACGAAGTCATGAATACCTCGGTACTGCGAGAGTCTTCCGCACATGGGCTGAATCTCCGGTTGGAGATTTCAGCTTAGTCGCTGGCACCTTGGCCGGTGAACGTGTCGCGCCAGCTCAGCCAGCGGCGTTCGAGCATGGCCAGCAAGCCGTCGCTGAGTTTACCGAGCAAGGCGAGCACGATGATCGCAGCCAGCACGATGTCCGGCCGCGAGGTTTCCCGGCCGTCACTGAGCAGATAGCCCAGGCCCTTGGTGGCCGCGATCAACTCTGCTGCCACGAGAAACATCCACGCCAGGCTCATGCCGCTGCGCAACCCGGTGAACAGGCCGGGCAGGGCGGCGGGCAGCAATATTCGTCGCACCAGTTGCAAGCGGCTGAAGCCATAGATGCGGCCGACTTCCACCAGTTTGCGATCAATGTTGCGAATGGCCGCGACCACGTTGACGTACACCGGAAAGAACGCGCCGATAGCGATCAAGACAATTTTCGAGGTCTCGTCGATGCCCAGCCACAACAGCAGCAGCGGCACCCAGGCCAGGCTCGGAATGGAACGCAGCGCTGCAAAAGTCGGTTCCAGATAAGCCTCGGCTTCGCGGCTCAAACCGACCCAGGCAGCAAACGCCAGCGCGAGACTGGCGCCAATGGCAAAACCCAGCAACACGCGAATCAGGCTGGCGCCGATGTGTTTCCACAGTGCGCCTTCAGCGAGGTCGGTGAGGGTCAGGGCGATCTCGCTCGGCGCCGGCATCTGGTAGGACGGCAGCCAGCCAATGCGTACGATAATTTCCAGGGCGATGATGATCAGCAGCGGCACGGCCAAGCCTTTGAAACGGCGCTGCCACGCCGGACTGAAACCCGCCGGGCGCTGGCGCGACACGGCAAGTGGCGCGGGCAAGTCTTTGCTGTGAGTGGTCATGGTTGAGCTCCGCTCACGACACATCCGCGACAGCAGCGGATGTGTCGTGAGACTGATCGATTACTGGTGGGCGACGGCTTGCTGCACGCCGCTGTCGAGCAATTGATCGATGACTTGATCGACATTCACCCCACGGCGCACCAGTTCCTCGGAGACCAGAATCGGCGCCGCTGCCTTGGAGGCACTGATGTCCTGTTGGGTCAGTTGCGGGCTGCTCAGATCGGTACGCGACAGTTGCAGCTTGGCTACGTCCAGTGGCAAGCCGGACTCTTTGGCGAGAAGGGCGGCGAACTCATCGGGATTTTTCAGCGCCCAGTCGCGGGCCTGTTCGTAGGCTTTGATCACGGTGTCGATGGTTTGCGGATGTTCTTTGGCGTATTGCTCGGTGACGCTGACCACGCCGTAACTGTTGAACGCCGGGTTGCGATAAAGCAGGCGCGAACCGGCCTGGACCTGACTGGCGGCCATGTGCGGATCGAGTCCGGCCCAGGCGTCAACATCGCCCTTTTCCAGCGCAGTGCGACCATCCGGGTGTTGCAGGTGGACCAGTTCCACGTCGTCTTTTTTCAGCCCGGCCTGTTGCAGGCTACGCAGGGTGAACAGATACGGGTCGGTACCTTTGGTGGCGGCGATCTTTTTGCCCTTGAGGTCGGCGATGGTCTGATATGGCGAGTCCTTGCGCACCACCAATGCTGTCCATTCGGCACGGCTGTAAACGTAGACCGATTTGATCGGGCTGCCGTTGGCGCGGCTCAGCACCGCGGCGAGGCTGGCGCTGGAAGCGAAATCCACGCCGCCACTGTTGAGGTATTCCAGCGAGCGGTTGCTGCCCTGGCTCAGTACCCAGCTGACCTTGGTCTGCGGCAAGGCTTTTTCGAGGAAGCCGAAGTGCTTGAGCACCAGGCTGACTGGCGAGTAATAGGCGTAGTCGAGATGCACTTCTGCCGGCGCGGTTTCAGCCGCGTGGGCGAGCGGTTGCAGGCTCAGTACCATGGCGCTGGCAGCCAGCAGGGTTTTGAGTCGAGGAAAGAACGATGTCATGGGGCGCTCCGGCAAAGGCACAGATTTCTTATGTCCAAAAAGATATTTTTATCGAATGCTTCCTGCATGAATGGAATATTGCAGGCTCTGTGCCATGTACTTGAAAGCGCCGTTTTAAAAGGGCTTGAGGGGATGTTGCAGGATTCCAGCTGTTGCTTGAGCAACACTGTGATTCGTCACTGTTGCCAAGCAAACAGCCGTGATCAACGGTGATGAGCTTATGCGTTAATCGAATTTCAAAACCAGGAAATAACAGCGTTATGGTCTATGCAATTTCCCTTTGCAGGTCAGCCCATGAAGCTTTCTCGTTTCCTGCGCAGTGCGCTAATCACCGCACTGTTTGCCTCGCCGCTTTCCCATGCAGATGAGCCATTGGTCCTGCATGTCGGCGATCAGAACTACTACAACATCCGTGCCTCGGTGGAGGCCTCCGGCGTGTTGAAAGACGCGCCTTATACCGTCGACTGGAAACACTTCCAGGCCGCTGCACCTTTGGCGGAAGCCTTGCAAACCGGCTCGCTGGATCTGGGCTTTTTGGGCGATTCCGGTTTTCTGTTTCTGGCCGCCAAGCAGGCGCCGGTAAAGCTGATCGGCGTTTCGCGGCAAAACCCGGACACCATCGCGCTGCTGGTGCCGAAGGATTCGCCGGTAAAAACCATCGCCGACCTGAAGGGCAAGAAAGTTGCCTACTGGCCCGGCGCCTGGAGTCAGCAGTTGACCTTGCGCGCCCTGGAGCAGGGTGGTCTGCCGGAAAACTACGTCGAGTTCGTCAAGTTGATGCCGATTGATGCCGCCGCAGCCCTGCCACAGGGCAGCATCGACGCCTTCCCGGTGTGGGAACCGTACATTTCCCAGCAGATCGTGTTCTCCGGCGCGCGGCCGATCCTGACCGCAAAAAATCTGATGCCGGGGCTCAGTGCAATCGCTGCGTCGACGCCGTCGATCGACAGCAAACGTGCGGCCATTGCGGATTTTCTCGGTCGTTTGAAACAGGCACGGGCGTGGGTTGATAGTCATACGGATGAGTACGCCGATCTGTGGGCGAAGAAAGCCAATCTCGATCAGCAGGTGTCGCGCCACTGGTTACGTCAGGCGCACATGACGGTGGGACCGGTCGATACGCAAGCGGCGACGGACCTGCAAAGCACCGCCGACTTCCTGTTCAAAGTCAAAGCGCTGCCGGCACCGTTGGCCACCGCCGGGATTATCGACACGTCTTTTCAACAGGCATTGGCGCACTGAGCGAGCGCCGGAACCAAACCCTGTGTACCTTATCCAACCTCCGCTCGCGTATCGGAGCGCAAGGATGGATAAGGGCGAGGGAGTTTTGCCAATCGACAACATGACGGCCGTCGCCGTGCTCAAGGCAAAACATGACATCCGGATTCAAGATTCTCTGTGCTGCGCTCATCGCCCTCGGGTTGGCCGGTTGTATCGCCGCCCCGATAGAAATGACTGCGCAAACCGAATCACGCCTGAAAACCCAGGCACCGGTGCGCTTTCTGTTGACGTTTGACGATGGCCCCAGTGCATCCAGTTTCTGGAATCCGTCGGCGACGGTGCTCGACAGCCTCAAGGACAATCCGCTGTTGCCGAATATCAAAGCGGTGTTCTTCGTGCAGACGCGCGCGCCACGAGCGGGCAACAGTGACATCGGTCGCGCCATCATGCGGCGTGAGCATGACGAGGGGCACATACTGGCGTTTCACACGGCCACCCACTGGCACACCAATCATCGCTTGCTCGACCCGCAAGAACTCGAAGAGTCACTGACCAACGGCACGGCTGATATCGCAGCCATCACCGGGGCGCCGCCGACGTTGCTGCGCCCGCCGTTCTGGAATTACGACAAACGCACCTTCGCCGCCTATCAACAGCACGGTTTGCACGTGTTGCTGACGGATTTAAGTGCCAACGACGGCAAGATCTGGGGCTTCAATGCCAGCCCCCGGCGTCGGGCAAACATGCTGCGGCAGTTATCGGAAGTCCGTGAACGTATTGCCCTCGGCGAGTTGCCGACTGTGGACGGGGTGATTCCGGTGGTGGTGACGTTTCATGATCTCAACCGCTATACCGCGCGGCACACGCGCGAATACCTGCAGATTCTGCTCGATAGCGCCGCCGCGACAGGCGTGAAGCTGGCGGACAAGCCTTTCTACGATGATCACGCCGAACTGGAGAAAGCTGCGCTGGCGCGTACCGTGGATAAAAGCTCGGAGCCAGTGAATTTGCCGGGAATGTGGAACTGGATTTGGGATCACGATGCGCACTGAGGGCAGGGTGGAAAGTTGTGATCGGGTTGGCATTTTGTACCGGGCGGGTCACACATTGCTCATCTATGCTCAACCAGTCGATCGACCCGCCTGCGAGGCGTTCACTCATGCTTGCCATTGACGATATCTGCCGGATTGTCGAATCCGGCTTTCCTGCGTTCAAGTGCGATTGCATTCCGAGTTCGCAAGGCCTTTTGCAAATCAAGGTGTACGAGCCGGACAGCGGACGCGTCGAATTACTGTTGAATGGCGTTTCCCCGGAGCACCTCGTCACGATCCGTGACATTTCCAATTTCATCGGTGAATTACGCACCGAAATGAGCGCTGGTCGTCGAGCCTTCGCCGGCTAATGCCTCATAAACGCCGTTGGAACGCTTGAACGATGCGCAGCGTCGCCTCGCTGGTGTGCAGATTGCGCACTGAATCCAGCGGATGCCAGATGCAATCGATGATCTCGTTTTGCGGGCGCACTTGCTCAAAGTCCGGCACGGACGCCTCGTAGACATGGTGCTGCGTGCTGCCGCTGTGCAGTTCCATCAGGTACAGCACGGCGTCGGCATCCAGGCCGGTTTCTTCCTGTAATTCACGTACGGCGGCCTGCGCTCGCGTTTCTCCGGGCTCGACCTTGCCACCGGGCAATGTCCAGCGGCAGTGGGGTTTGCGTACCAGGAGAACGTGGCGATCCTGCTCGCATATAACGGTTGCGCGTACTTTCATCTGTTACCTGTTTACCGCTTGTCACAAAATAGAAATAAAACTGCAATATTTGAGCCGAAGCCTGCGGCAAAGGTTTCATTGAAGTTTGGAGCGTTCGCAGCGGCGAAAAGTGCCGACACCGTGACTGTCGCGGCTTGCGACACTCGGTCGGTATTTCGTGCGAATCAAGGTGTAAGGTAAAAGCGTGAAGCTGGATCTGACCGTTAGCAAAAAATGGAGGTGTCCATGAGCATGCCGATGTTGAACAAGATGCACATGAACGGCTATGACGTGCTTAGCGTGAACAATGGCCCATGGCGGGTTTGTACTCAGGGCGATCGGCTGGCGTCGTTTGGCAGCCGGGAGGAAGCGCTGGCCTACGCCGCCGCCCTGCCTGGCTACAAAAAACGCTCGGCGCGCGCGCAAAGTCACAAAACCCACTGACAGGCTGGCTGTAATGAAAGAGCCCCGGCAATTGTCGGGGCTTCTGTTTTTTGGGGGGAGGGTGGCTTAGTGGACCTTGGTCCGGCTGATGGCGCGGGCTTTCACTTCCCTGGCATAGAGTTGCAGCCGTTCTTCATCGCTTTGCAGCACCTCACAGGATCTCAGCACGCTTTGCGCATCTGCCTCATTGCCGGATTTGCGCAGTTGTTCTGCGATACGTTTCAGGTCGACCGCCGACCATCTCAAGTCCGATGCAACGCTTTGCAGGTCGCGTTGAAGTTCGTGTTCGTATTCATTGAGCCGCATGATCACCTCCAGAACATTCTCGGTAGAAAAGAGTAGTCGCATTTTTCGTCGATGGGCAAAGCCTGTTCGTCAGCACGCTGAACGGTTGTGAAAAGTTGTGCAGATTGCGCCGAGGGCGCGGTGCCACGATGGATGTAGCGCCGCTTACACGCTACATTCACTTTTTTTCAGATCAGGAATACACCATGCGGATATGGATCGGGAGTCTGGCGTTGACCCTGTTGGCAGGCTGCTCGTTGCCGGCGTCGCTGGTGCCGGGTGAGCCGAATATCAGCAAAACCAGCGCCAAGTCGCCCAAAGACTATGCTGCGTGTTTATTACCGTTGTGGCAGAAGGATGTAGCCAAGACTTATCAGACATCGATTTCCAACGGCTACCGCATCACTGCGCCGAGCATCATCACGGCGGACGAGATTCTCGACATCGTCAAATACAAGGACGGCAGCCGGGTTTCGTTGTATCAGGGCCCGCCGTGGGCCAAGTCCGGGTCGTTGCGCCAATCGGTGCGTGACTGCCTGTAACGACGCCTGCAGGGGCAAAAAAAGCAGAAGCCGTATCGTCGGTTTCTGCTTTTTTTTGGCTGCCTGGAGGCTGAAAGGTGTGGATTTGATTCGCGAAATGAACGGTGACAGTTGCGCACGAAGGGTTTTTTCCGTGTGCACTAGGCTTTTGAGGGGCGGTCGATAGTCAGATCGGCCGGTCTTCCAAGGAGTCGCGGATCATGGATGATCTGGTCAAAGAAGTTATCCCGTTGTTGCAGTACTTGATTCCCGGGTTTTTGTCGGCGTGGATTTTTTACTCGCTGACGGCGTTCAAGCGACCGGATACGTTCGGGCAGATTGTGCAGGCGCTGATTTTCACGTTTGTGATTCAGGGCGCGGTATTGGGGATTGGGGCAATTTGTCTGTGGGTGGGTTCGAAAGGCTTTTCTGTAGGGAAATGGGATGCTCGGGCGGAGGCATTGTGGGCATTTATTGTTTCAGTATGTCTCGCCGGGCTTTTCTGTTATCTGGCTTCAAACGGGATGTTGCATGTGTGGCTACGCAAGCGACACCTGACACGCAAAAGCTCCCATCCTAGCGAGTGGTACAGCGCCTTTGAGCGACAGGATCGCCTTGTCACTTTGCAACTGAATGACGAGAGGCGATTGTTTGGCTGGCCTTTGGAGTGGCCCTCCGGTCCCTCGGAAGGACAATTCATCTTGCTGAATCCACAATGGCTTGGCGATGGTGGCGAGGTGCTCACTTTTGGCGCCGAATTAATGGTGATAGATTCCTCAAAAGTTCAGTGGGTCGAATTCAATTCTGTCGAGGAGGTTGTTTCATGAGCGCCAAAGCACCCAATCCCATGCCACCTCACGTGGCGCGTCTCTTCGTGGGGCCAGACGGCAAGCCATTGGCAAAACCGCTCGTCAAAGGGCCAAGTGCGCCCCCTCCACCAAAGCGCTGATCAGCTCCGTCATCCTTTCACCCCCAACCCTCAGCCACCGCCCGGCGAATCGCTTCCAGCAACATCGCAAACGCCGGGTTGTCGTTGTTCTCCCGCCAGATCAGATGCAGCTCGCTCTGCACCCCTTCGCCCAAATCGATATCGCGAAACACTACATTTTTGAACACCACACTGGTGGCGCAACGCGGCACCAGCGCCAGGCCCATGCCCGCATTGACCAGTGCCAGAATCGTCAGCGACGACCCCAGCCACTGCACATAATCCGGCGCAACCCGCGCTGAGCGCAGCATGCCGGTCAGCAATTCGTTGAACGGCGGATAAGCTGCGTGTGAATACATCAGGAACGGTTGTTTATCCAGGTCACTGACCGCCACTTCAGCCGCCGTCGCCAAGGGATGACCGCTCGGCACTGCCAGCACAAACGGCTCGCGCACCAGGCATTCAGTCGCGTAGCCCGGCTCCAATAATGGCGCACGGGCGATGCCCAGATCGATGCGACGCGCGCGCAGGGCTTCGTGCTGCTGGTAAGTGTTCATCTCCGTCAGATCGATTTTCACCTGCGGCTGTTTCAGTCGCGCCTCGGCGATCACCTTGGGCAAAAACTCATACACCGCGCTGCCGACAAAACTGATGTTCACTGAACCAATGTCGCCTTCGGCAAACCGCCGGGCGGTGACTGCCGCTTGCTGCGCGCGTTCCAGCAGGTTCTGGGCTTCGATGAAAAAAGCACGGCCGGCGGCGGTCAGCGCGACGCTGCGGGTGCTGCGGGTGAACAGCTCGACGCCGAGGTGATGTTCGAGCAACTGGATCTGCCGGCTCAGCGGCGGCTGCGTCATGTTCAGCCGTTCGGCGGCGCGGCGAAAGTTGAGTTCGGTGGCGACGGTGGTGAAGCAGCGCAGTTGGGTCAGTTCGAACATTGATCTAATCCGGGTATCAATCGAATGCCAAGTTAGATTAGACGGGATCAATGACCCCGTCCATGATCGGCTCAACGCTTCACGCCATCCCTAAAAAAACAAGATCGGGAGTCGCCCTTGAAAACCCTCCAGAGTCCGCTGGACGTCACGGTGCTCGCCCGTGCCGCCGCCAAGGTCAAGCGCCACGTGCTGCCGCTGTTCGTGGTGATGTTCATCGTCAACTACATCGATCGGGTCAACATCGGTTTCGTGCGCAGTCACATGGAAACCGATCTGGGCATCGGCGCGGCGGCTTACGGCCTCGGCGCCGGATTGTTCTTCGTTGGCTATGCGCTGTTCGAAGTGCCGTCCAACATGCTTCTGCAACGTTACGGCGCGCGAGTCTGGTTGACGCGGATCATGTTCACCTGGGGCGCTGCCGCCATGGCCATGGCCTTCGTCAAAGGTGAAACCAGTTTCTATGTGCTGCGCTTTATTCTCGGTGCGGCCGAGGCGGGGTTCTTTCCGGGGATCATTTATTACTTCACCCAATGGCTGCCAGCCTCCGAGCGCGGCAAGACCATGGCGGTGTTTCTCAGCGGTTCGGCGATTGCCTCGGTGATCTCCGGTCCGGTGTCCGGTGCGCTGCTGCACATCAGCGGCTTGGGTCTGCACGGCTGGCAGTGGATGTTCTTGATCGAGGGCGCAGCCTCGGTGGTGCTTTGCGCGTTTGTCTGGTTCTGGCTGCAATCGCATCCGCGTCAGGCCAAGTGGTTGAGCGAGGAGGAACGTGAGGCGTTGGTGGCGGCGATTGCCGAGGAGCAGCGCGCTCGTGAGGCGGTACAGGTAGCCAAGCCGTCGATGTTCAAGCTGTTGGCGGACCGGCAGATTGCGCTGTTCTGCTTCATCTACTTTTCCATTGCCCTGACCATTTACGGCGCGACGTTCTGGCTGCCGAGCATGATCAAGAAAATGGGCAATCTCGGCGACTTTCAGGTTGGCCTGCTTAATTCGATCCCATGGATCATTTCGATTGTCGCCATGTACGGTTTTGCGGCGATGGCCGGCAAGTGGAAATTCCAGCAGGCGTGGGTGGCGTTGACGCTGGTGATCGCGGCGATCGGCATGTTCATGTCGACCATTGGCGGGCCGATCTTCGCCTTCGTTGCCATCTGTTTCGCCGCCATCGGCTTCAAGGCTGCGTCGGCGTTGTTCTGGCCGATTCCGCAAAGCTATCTGGATGCGCGTATCGCCGCTGCGGTGATAGCGCTGATCAACTCCATCGGCAACCTCGGCGGCTTCGTTGCGCCGACGGCGTTCGGCTTCCTCGAAGAAACCACTGGCTCCATCGAGGGCGGACTGTATGGCCTGGCGGCGACGTCGCTGATCGCTGCGGTAGTGATCTTTTTCGCCCGCACCGCGCCGGGTGCCAAGGGTAAATCCCTGGCAAAGCCCCATGACGAGACCGCCGTTGTTGTGACGGCCAGCCCGGCCGCGAGCCATTGAATTGATTGTTGATCTGTCAGGAGCGTTATCTTGAAAATCACCCGAGTCACCGTGACCCCGATTGCCTTCCGTGATCCGCCGCTGCTCAACGCCAGCGGCATTCATGAACCCTTCGCCTTGCGCTCGATCATCGAGATCGAAAGCGACAACGGCTACATCGGCCTCGGCGAAAGTTATGGCGATGCCCCGGCGCTGGCGATCCAGCAGCAATTGCAGGCGCAACTGATCGGCCTCGACCCGTTCAATCTCAACCAGTTGCGCGCCATCGTCCAGGCGACCGTTGCCGCGAACAAACCTGCCAGTCTCGCCGGTGCCGAACTGGCCCCCGGTTCCCACGCCAGTAAAGCGGTGAGCAATGCCTATTCGGCGTTCGAAGTGGCTTTTCTCGATTTGCAGGCGCATTACCTGAATGTGCCGCTGGTGGACCTGCTCGGCGGCGCGATTCGCGATGAGGTACCGTTCAGCGCCTATCTGTTCTTCAAGTACGCGCAGCATGTCGATTCGCCCTATAAACCGGACAACTGGGGCGAAGCACTCAGCGAACAACAGATTGTTGCGCAAGCTGCGCGGATGATCGAGGCGTACGGCTTCAAGAGCATCAAGCTCAAGGCCGGTACGTTGCCGCCGGAGCATGAAGTGGCGTGCATCAAGGCGCTGAAAAAAGCCTTTCCCGGCTACCCGCTGCGCATCGATCCGAATGGCAACTGGTCACTGGAAACCTCGATTCGCATGGCCGAATTGCTCGGCGATGATCTGCAATATTACGAAGACCCGACCCCGGGCCTCGACGGCATGGCCGAACTGCACAAGCGCACTGGTCTGCCGCTGGCGACCAACATGGTGGTCACCGATTTCGCCGAGTTCCGTCGCAGCGTTGCGCAGAACAGCGTGCAGATCGTCCTTGCTGACCACCATTACTGGGGCGGCCTGCGCGACACGCAAACGCTGGCGAAGATGTGCGATGTATTCGGCGTTGGTGTGTCGATGCATTCCAATTCGCACCTGGGCATCAGCCTGATGGCGATGGCGCATGTCGCGGCGGCGGTGCCGAATCTGGATTACGCCTGTGACACCCATTACCCGTGGCAGGAACCGGACGAAGAAGTGATCAAGGGCGGCAAACTGCCGATTGTCGATGGCTGCGTGAAGATCACTCGGGCGCCGGGGCTTGGGCTGGAGCTGGACCATGATCAGTTGGGCAAGCTGCATGATCAGTACCTGACGTGCGGGATTCGCCAGCGTGATGATGTGCGGCAGATGCAGCGTTACAAGCCGGATTGGAAGGCGATCAAGCCGAGATTTTGAGGTGTCTGAATTGACGCCATCGCGAGCAGGCTCACTCCTACAGGGAAACGCATTCCAACTGTAGGAGTGAGCCTGCTCGCGATTGGCGTCCTCATGGTTACAACGTTTCTAGCAGCCAATCCCGAAACGCTTTCAGCGACGGCAAATTCTCATTGCGCGGCGGATACACCAGGTAATAGCTGCGTCGACTGGTAATCGGCTCACCCAGTTGCAGCAACTCACCGCTGAGCAACTCATCCTCAACCAGAATTCGCGGCACCAGCCCCACGCCAATATTGGCCCGCACCGCTTGAATCAAGTGCGAGGTCATTTCAAAACTCGGGCCGATGCGCATGCTGCGGTGCGGCAAGCCGTGATGACTGAACCACTCCGCCCAGGCCTGAGCATTGCTGCTGACATTGAGCAGCAGTTGCCCGGCGATGTGCTGTTGGGCGTCATCGCGTTCGGCGTCGGACAACTGCGCGCTGGCGATCACTACCAATTCTTCGGTATGCAGGGGCAGGGCGGTCAATCCCGGCCAGTCACCGCCGCCAACACAGATCGCCGCATCGATTTCGCTGGTATCGAAGTCAATCGTTGCGATACGCGAATGCAAATGCACGGTCATGCCCGGGTGCGCGGTGTAGAAATCCTTCAACCTTGGCAGCAACCATTTCGAGCCGAAGGTCGGCAGCGTCGCCAGGCGCAGACTGTGAATGCCAGAGCCAAACGCCATCGCCTGCAATGTCGCACTACGAATCTGCCCAAGCGCTTCGGCGAGTTCGCGCTGATACATCCGTCCGACATCGGTCAGTACCACTTGCCGGCCTTCGCGGCTGAACAAACGCATGCCGAGCATTTTCTCGAGAATCTGCACCTGACGGCTGACCGCACTCTGCGTCAGCGACAGTTCATGGGCGGCGCGGGTGTAGCTTTCGTGGCGCGCGGCGGCCTCGAAAGCCAGCAATAACGACATGGAAGGGGTGAGCGTGCGCGGATTCATTCGTAAAAGTCATCAATAGCGGGTCGAATTTACGGTTGTCCCGGCGTTCGCCAGCAATGAACATGGGCACCATGAGATGGCGGAGCCTGACGCAATCATTCGTTGCGTACAACTGTTCACCGCCACACGGCCCGATTTGACCGAGATAACCTGACCGATGATTGCCCAGCTGTCCCCCGCGAAAGTCCTGACCAGCGATTACCAACAGTTCCTCAACACCCTGAAGAACAGCGGCTTTCGCGGTGAAATCAGCGCCGATTACGCCAGCCGCGTGGTGCTGGCGACCGACAACTCGATCTATCAGCGCCTGCCGCAAGCCGCGGTGTTTCCGATGGATGCCGATGACGTGGCACGGGTCGCACGACTGATCGCCGAACCGGCGTACCAGCAAGTGGTGATCACCCCTCGCGGCGGTGGCACCGGCACCAACGGCCAATCGCTGACCGATGGCATCGTCGTCGACCTCTCGCGGCACATGAACCGCATCCTCGAAATCAATGTTGAGGAGCGCTGGGTGCGCGTGCAGGCCGGGGTGGTCAAGGATCAGCTCAACGCTGCGCTGAAATCCGCCGGGCTGTTTTTCGCCCCGGAACTGTCGACCTCCAACCGCGCCACCGTCGGCGGCATGATCAACACCGACGCCAGCGGTCAGGGCAGTTGCACCTACGGCAAGACCCGCGACCATGTGCTCGAACTCGATATGGTCCTGCGCGGTGGCGAGCGCCTGCACGGTTTGCCCCTTGAGGAAACTGAGCTTGAAGCGCTGTGTGCCCGCGACGATCGCGTCGGTGAAGTCTACCGCTGTGCCCGGCAAATCATTGATGAGCAGGGTGAACTGATCAAAGAGCGTTTCCCCGATCTCAACCGCTGCCTGACAGGTTATGACCTCGCGCACCTGCGTGAGGCGGATAACCGTTTCAACCTCAACAGCGTGCTGTGCGGTGCTGAAGGCTCGCTGGGGTTTGTCGTCGAGGCGCGGCTGAATGTGTTGCCGATCCCCAAACACACGATGTTGGTGAACATCCGCTACGCCGGGTTCATGGACGCGTTGCGCGACGCCCGCGCCTTGATGGCGCTCAAACCGTTGTCGATCGAAACCGTCGACTCGAAAGTCTTGCTGCTGGCGATGCAGGACATCGTCTGGCACGGCGTCGCCGAGTATTTCCCGGAAAGCGCCGAGCGCCCGACCCTGGGCATCAATCTGGTGGAGTTCTGCGGCGACGATCCGGAGGATTTGCAGCGCCGGGTCGAAGCATTCGTCGAACACTTGAGCAGCGACCGCACGGTTGAGCGTTTGGGCCACACGCTGGCGGTCGGCCACGCAGCGGTGAACAAGGTCTACGGCATGCGCAAACGTGCGGTAGGCCTGCTCGGCAACGTCGCCGGTGAAGCGCGCCCGCAACCGTTTGTCGAAGACACTGCGGTGCCACCGCAGCACCTGGCCGAGTACATCGCCGAGTTGCGCGACCTGCTCGATAGCCACGGTTTGCAGTACGGCATGTTCGGTCATGTCGATGCAGGCGTGCTGCACGTGCGGCCGATCCTCGACATGAAAGACCCGCAGCAAGCGGCGCTGGTGCGTCCGGTGTCCGATGGCGTCGCCGCGTTGACCCAACGTTACGGCGGCCTGCTGTGGGGCGAGCATGGCAAAGGCTTGCGCTCGGAATACGCGCCGGCATTTTTCGGTGAGCTGTATCCGGCCCTGCAAGCCTTGAAAGCCGCGTTCGACCCATTCAACCAGTTCAACCCGGGCAAAATTGCCACCCCGGCGAACACCGGCGCGGCGCTGCTGAAAATCGACGAAGTGACTTTGCGCGGTGAACTGGATCGGCAGATCGACGAAAAAGTCTGGCAGGACTACGGCGCCGCCATGCATTGCAATGGCAACGGCGCCTGCTACAACTTCGATCCCGATGACGCGATGTGCCCGTCGTGGAAAGCCACCCGTGAACGCGCGCAGTCGCCCAAGGGCCGCGCCTCGTTGATTCGCGAGTGGCTGCGTTTGCAGGGCGAGGCAGGTGTCGACGTGTTGTCCGATGCCATTCGCAAACCGGCGTTTTTCAGCACCTTGTGGCAGCGCTGGCGCAACAGCCGTGCGCAGGCCGAAGACTTCTCCCACGAAGTCTACGACGCCATGGCCGGCTGCCTGGCGTGCAAATCCTGCGCAGGGCAGTGCCCGGTGAAGGTCAATGTGCCGGAGTTTCGTTCGCGCTTTCTCGAGCTGTATCACAGCCGTTATCTGCGTCCGGCGCGCGATTATCTGATTGCTTCGCTGGAATACAGCATTCCGTACATGGCGCGGATTCCGGCGCTGTACAACGGCTTGATGGGCGCTTCATTTGTTCGCAGCAGCTTGGAACGGGTCGGCGGCATGATCGACGTGCCGTTGCTCAGTCGTTTTGATTTCCATGCGGCGATGCGCCGTTGGCAGGTGCAACCGGCGACGGTGTCGAGTCTGTCGGCGCTGACCGAGGCGCAACGCGAGCGCAGCGTGGTCATCGTGCAGGACGCCTTTACGCGCTACTTCGAAGCGCCACTGTTGGCCGATCTGGTCGAGCTGATTTCGCGCCTTGGCTATCAGGTGTATCTCGCACCGTTCAGCGCCAACGGCAAGCCATTGCATGTGCAGGGCTTCCTCTCGGCGTTCAACCGCGCGGCACTGCGCAATGCCCGACAGTTGCGCGAATTGGCCGATGTGGGCGTGCCGTTGTTGGGCCTCGATCCGGCGATGACGCTGGTGTATCGCCAGGAATACCTGAAAGTCCCCGGTATGCAGCAATGCCCGGAAGTGGCGCTGGTGCAGGAGTGGTTGCTCAAGGTGATGCCGGAGCAGGCGGCGCAGGATAAAACCGTAACGTTCCGACTGCTCGCCCATTGCACCGAGAAAACCAACGCCCCGGCCGCGACCCGTCAGTGGGAGCAGGTGTTCGAACGCGCTGGTTTGCAGCTGGCCACACAATCCACCGGTTGCTGCGGCATGTCCGGCACTTACGGCCACGAGGCGCGCAATCGCCAGACCTCGGCGGTGATCTACGAGCAGTCGTGGGCCCGTCAGGTCGACGCGCCGGCGGAGCAGGGCGAAGCACTGGCGACCGGTTATTCGTGCCGCAGTCAGGTCAAGCGCCAGTCGGATCAGGCACTGCGTCATCCGTTGCAGGTGTTGCTTGAGGTTCAGCGTCGCTGAGGGTGTCGCCCGTGTCCTTGTCCCAGATCAGGCGCGGATCGAAACTCATCGCCGCGAGCATGGTAAACACCACGACCAGGCCGAAAAACAGAATGCCCGGTCGTGGTTCGATATCGCCCAGCGCCTGAAACTTCACCAATGCTGCGACCAGCGCCACCACCAGCACGTCGAGCATCGACCAATAGCCGATCAGCTCGACGAAGCGGTACAGCTTCGAGCGCTCCTTGCGCGCCCAGGCGCTGTCGCGTTGCACGGTCATCAACAGCAGCGTGAGGGCGACGAACTTGACTCCCGGCACGGCGATACTGGCGATGAAAATGATCAGGGCGATGTCCCACGCGCCGTGCTCCCAGAACTCCAGCACGCCGCTCATGATCGTGCTGTCGGCGCCGCTGCCGAGCATGGTGGTGTTCATCACCGGCAGCAGATTGGCCGGCACGTAAAACGCCAGCGCCGCGAGCATGTAGGCCCAGGTGCGGGTCAGCGAGTTGGTCTTGCGTCGGTGCAGCGGCGCATCGCAACGCGGGCACTCGTGCGGCTCGTCAGTCATGTCGCAGGCCAGTCCGCAGCTGTGGCACAGGCACAGATTGAGTTCGCTGGCGGTCGGTGGCCGTTTCATAAAATGTCCCAGAGGTCGCGGATGTCGCGGCCGGCAATCCTGATCATCATCAAGCTCAGCACGGCCAGCGCGAACAGGCCGATGCCGGGCAACACGTCGAGCAATCCGGCCAGTTTGAACACCGCCACCATCGCCCCCAGCAGGCACACTTCGAGCATGCTCCACGGCCGCAGGGTTTCCAGCCAGCGCATGCATAGCTTGAAGCCCGGCGCGCGTCGGGAGGACAACGCGAAGCTCAGCACCCAGACCAGCAGCACCACTTGAAACGCCGGGGCAATGATGATCGAAATCGCCGCGACCATCGCCATGAAGGTGATCGGTCCCTGACTCAGCGCCAGCACCGAATCCCACAGCGTCGCACTGTTTTTCAGGCCTTTGAGGCTGATGCTCATCACCGGATAGAAGTTGGCGAACAGCCACAGCATCGCCGCCGTGAATGTCAGGGCCAAACGCTGTTCGACGCTCAGACCGTTGAAACGCTGGAGGACGCCGCCGCAGCGCACGCACAAGGTTTTCTGGTGTTTGGCCAGCACGGCTTTTTCGTACACGCAGTCGCAGTGCTCGCAAATGATCAGGTGTTCGGTGTTGACCATGGACAACGCTCGACAGCAGGCCGCAAGGGCAAGGGAGACCTGATCACTATAGAAGCCTGAGGCTATTGGGCAAATGGCGCGGCGCGATCAGCTGGGTTTTTTCCGAATATCGCGGTCGATCCGGGTTTGGATTTTGTTTTTTGATGTTATAAGGTAACGCAAATTTTAAGGGCTAGCCCTTGTGGCCCCTGTTGTTTTCCTTTCGATTGCGAAACGCTTATGACGATTGTGCTCCCTCGTTCTGCCCCATTGACCACTGGCCGGCTGCTGTCCATTGACGCCCTCAGAGGCTTGGTGATTCTGTTCATGCTGCTGGATCACGTGCGCGAAACCTTTTTGCTGCACCGCCAGGTCAGTGACCCGATGGACATTGCCAGCACCGAGCCGGCACTGTTTTTCAGCCGCACTCTGGCGCATCTGTGCGCGCCGGTGTTTGTCTTGCTGACCGGGTTGTCGGCGTGGTTGTTCGGTGAAAAGTACGCGGGCAAGGCCGATGTCAGTGCGTTTCTGTTCAAGCGCGGTCTGTTTCTGGTGGTGCTGGAATTCACGCTGGTGAACTTCGCATGGACGTTCCAGTTGCCGCCGAGCGTGATCTATCTGCAAGTGATCTGGGCGATCGGCTTGAGCATGATCGCCTTGTCGCTGCTGGTCTGGCTGCCGCGCTGGCTGTTGCTGACGTTGAGCCTGATGATCATTGCCGGGCACAACCTGCTCGACGCCGTGCATTTCCCCGTGGAGTCGGCGCTGCATGTGCCGTGGGCGATTTTGCATGATCGCGGCTGGATCGACGTCAGCGACAACCTGCGTTTGCGTACCTCCTATCCGTTGTTGCCATGGATCGGTGTGATCGGTCTCGGTTATGCACTGGGGCCGTGGTTTGCTCGCGGCGTTGAAGCGGGGTTTCGTCAACAGCATCTGCTGATTGCGGGTAGCGCCGGACTGCTGGGTTTTGTCGGGTTGCGGTTGATAAACGGTTATGGCGAGAAACCATGGGCCGTGGGTGACACGCTGCTGCAAACCCTGATGAGTTTTTTCAACATCACCAAGTACCCACCGTCGTTGCTGTTTATCGCACTGACGGTGAGCGTCGGGCTGTTGCTGCTACTGGCGTTCGAGCGGTTACAGGATCGTCGCTGGATTCGCTGGCTAACCGTTTTCGGTTCGGCACCGATGTTTTTCTACCTGCTGCATCTGTACGCGTTGAAGGTGTTGTACCTGATCGGCGTGGCCCTGTTCGGGCTGAATCAGGGCAGCTATTTCGGTTTTTCGTCCGTCTCGGCGATCTGGCTGGCGGCCGTTTTTCTGGCGATTGCGCTGTTCCCGGCGGTGCGCTGGTTCTCGGCGTTGAAGGCCCGTCGCCGCGACATCGCCTGGCTGAAGTACCTGTAAGCGCTAGTGCCGGTTGCGCACGAAGTCGATAAACGCCTTCAGCGCCGCCGGCACATGACGGCGGCTCGGGTAGTACAGGTGCAGACCTGGATAGTACGGGCACCAGTCAGCCAATACTTGCAGCAGCCGCCCGCTGGCCAGGTGTTCGCTGACCATGTCTTCGAACACATAAGCCAGACCAAGCCCTTGCAGCGCTGGCCCGACCATCAGGCTGACATCGCCGAGGGTCAGCGGGCCGTTGACTTCGATTTCCTGGGCAATGCCACCGCGCTCAAGCTCCCAGCGGTACATCGAACCGCTGGGGTAGCGGTGGCGGATGCACGGCAGTCCGTGCAGGTCCTCGGGTTTTTGCGGTGCCGCGTAGCGTTGGAAAAACGCCGGTGAGCCGACCACCACTGAACGCATTGTCGGGCCAATCGGCAGCGACACCATGTCGGCCTCCAGGCGATCGCCGAAGCGCACCCCGGCATCGAATCCATTGGCGACGATATCCAGCAGCGCATCGCTCTCGACCACTTCCAGACGAATGTCCGGATACACCTGCAAAAACTCACTGGCAATCGGCAGCAACACCAATTCGCAGGCTTGCCGCCCGCAGGTGATGCGCAAGTTACCCGAGGGTTTGTCGCGGAAATGGTTGAGGTCTTCCAGCGCATCGTCGATATCGCGAAAGGCCGGTTTCAATCGCGCGTACAGGCGCTCGCCAGCCTCGGTCAACGCCACGCTGCGGGTGGTGCGATTGAACAGACGCACGCCCAGGCGATTTTCCAGCGCCTTCACTGAATGGCTAAGAGCGGAGGGGCTCAGGCCGAGTTCGATGGCCGCTTTGCTGAAGTTCAGGTGCTGCGCGGTGCACAGGAAAACGCTGAGATCCGCCGCCGAAGGTGATTTCATCTGTGAATGCCTTTCACAAAGTCATGCAAAATTGTTGGGATTATCGCATCAGTAGCATGGCTTTAAAGTCGCTTCAACTTATCAAACAGGCCCGGCACCCATGTCAGGGTTTCTAACAGGAGAAGTTGTTATGCGTACCTGGTTCATTACTGGCGCTTCCCGTGGTTTTGGCATTCTCATCGCCGAGCAGGCCTTGCGTTCCGGTGACGCGGTCATCGCTACCGCGCGCAACCCGCAAGACATCACTGACCGCCTCGGCGAGCAACCGAACCTGCTGGCGGTGCGCCTCGACGTCACCCGCGAGGAAGAAGCGCACCAAGCGGTTGCTGAAGGAATCAAGCGTTTTGGCCGTATCGATGTGCTGATCAACAACGCCGGTTTTGGTGTGCTCGGCGCCGTCGAAGAAACCAGCGCCAGCGAGACCGAGCGCTTGTTCGCGACCAATGTGTTCGGCCTGCTCAACGTCACCCGCGCGGTGTTGCCGCATATGCGAGCGCAACGCAGTGGCCGGGTGATCAACATCTCGTCGATCGGCGGCTACCAGGCTTATATGGGCTGGGGCGTTTACGGCTCGACCAAATTTGCCGTCGAAGGCATCACCGAAGCGTTGCATCAGGAACTGGCGCCGCTGGGCATTCAAGCCACGGTGGTCGAGCCGGGTTTCTTTCGCACGGATTTCCTTGATGAGCAGTCCCTGATCAAAACCCGGCTTGAGCTGGCGGACTATGACGAAACCGTTGGCAAGATGCGTGCGTTCGCCGAGGCGGCCAACCATGCGCAACCGGGTGATCCGCAGAAGTTTGCCGAGGCGATGCTGGCGCTGGTCAATGCACCGACCCCGCCGCAACGCCTGGCGCTGGGCAGTGACACGGTGGCGCGGATCGAGGCGAAGAATCGGTTGGTGGCGCAGGAGTTGGCCGAGTGGAATGAGCTGGCGCTGTCTACCGATTTCGCTAACTGAACGCCGGAGCTGTGAGAGCGAGGCTGCTCGCTCTCATCTTTTTCGTGCGCAAACTTCGGTGGATTTTTCTGTGTATTTCGCGCCTTATTCGCTGCGCAGCGCAGCTTTGTGATTTCTCAAAGGATGGAACGAATGATTTCTATGACTCAGCCGCACGGAGCGCGCGACAAGTTGCTCATACTCGCGGCCGTGTGCCTCTCGGCTCTGGTCCTGCCCCTCAGTTTTACCGGCGGTGCGGTGGCGACACCGGCCATTGGTCGCGATCTGGGCGGCAGCCCGGTGGCGCTGACCTGGATCACCAACGCGTTCATGTTGACGTTCGGCAGTTTGCTGATGGCCGCCGGCGCATTGGCTGATGTTTACGGACGCAAACGCCTGTTCACCTTCGGCATGTTGCTGTTCACCGCTGCCTCGTTTGCGCAGAGTCTGGCGCCGTCGGTGTTCTGGCTGGATGTGTTGCGCGCCGTACAAGGTGTGGCTGGGGCGGCGGCGCTGGCCAGCGGTTCGGCGGCGTTGGCGCAAGAGTTCGAAGGGCATGCCCGGACTCGCGCGTACAGCGTGCTTGGCACGACGTTCGGCATTGGTCTGGCATTCGGGCCGTTGGTGGCGGGTGCGCTGATCGAGGCTTTCAACTGGCGGGCGATTTTTGTCTTTACGGCGTTGATCGGCATGATTGCGATGGTCTTCGGTCTGCCGCGCATGCGCGAAACCCGCGACCCCGATGCCAAGGGGCTGGACTGGCCGGGCACGCTGCTGTTCAGCGCAATGCTGGCGTTGTTCACGTTTGGCCTGATCCAGGCGCCGGACAGTGGTTGGGACAGTCCTTTGGTGATCACTTTATTAGGCGCTTCGGCGTTGTTGCTGGCAGCTTTTGTGATCGTCGAAACGCGTGTCGAACGGCCGATGCTCGATCTGACCCTGTTCCGTTATCCGCGATTCATTGGCGTGCAGATGCTGCCGATCGGCACGTGTTTCTGCTACATCGTGCTGGTGGTGATGTTGCCGCTGCGCTTCATCGGCGTTGAGGGCTTGAGCGAAATCGACGCCGGTCTGCTGTTGCTGGCGTTGTCCGCACCGATGCTGGTGGTGCCGATGCTGGCGGCCTCGTTGGCGCGTTTTGTTTCCGCTGGCATCTTGTCTGGCGCGGGGTTCCTGATTGCTGCCGTGGGCCTGCATTGGCTGAGTCTGTACAACGTCGGTGACGCGAAATTTGCGCTGGTGGTGCCGATGCTGCTGATCGGCATTGGCGCCGGTTTGCCGTGGGGGCTGATGGATGGTTTGTCGGTCAGCGTCGTGCCGAAAGAGCGCGCAGGCATGGCGGCGGGCATCTTCAGCACCGTGCGAGTGGCGGGTGAGGGGATTGCATTGGCGATTGTCGCGGCGATGCTGGCGTCATTGCTTCACGCTGATCTGTCGAGTGCCGTACACGCGGTGACAGGCAGTGCCGAGGCGTCGCTGATTGCCGAGACCGCGCACCGGGTGACCACGGGTGATATGGCGCATGCGATCAATACGGTTCCGGGGCTGGCCAACGGGCGTCTGGTGGAAGGGTATGCGTCAGCGTTCCAGTATCTGCTGCACATCCTGACGGTCATCACGTTGGTGTCGGCGGCGGTGGTGCTGGGGTTGTTGAGCAAGGATCGCAGCGTCACAGAGCCACAACAGGCTGCCGCATAAACCCAATGTGGGAGCGAGCCTGCTCGCGAAAGCAGACTATCAGTTGGCATAAATGTCGACTGATGCACCGCGATCGCTGGCAAGCCAGCTCCCACAGGGTTCCAGGGTGTCTGCAGCATCAGTGGTTACACCGCAGTCATTGTGGGAGCTGGCTTGCCAGCGATGGGGCCGGTGCATTCAACATCTTCATCGCTTGATGCACCGCTATCGCGAGCAGGCTCGCTCCCACAGGTTTTTCCGGTGTCTGGGTTATTTGCGATCCAGCCACACGGTCTGCGCGTTGCAGAATTCGCGCACGCCGAAGTGCGACAGTTCACGACCGAAGCCACTCTTCTTCACGCCGCCAAAGGTCACCCGTGGATCGCTGGCGGAGTAGCCGTTGATGAACACGCCGCCGGTGTCCAGTTCGCTGGTCAGTTGCTGCGCCAGTGCCACGTTGGCGGTGTAAATGGTTGCGGTCAGGCCGAACTCGCTGTCATTGGCCAGGGCCACAGCATGCGCGCAATCGCGGGCGGTGATGATCGAAGCGACCGGGCCGAACAGTTCCTGTTTGAACGAGGTCATGCGGTCGGTGACATCGGCCAGTACGGTCGGCTCGTAGTAGTTGCCCGGGCCTTCTGGCTTGCCGCCGCCGAGCAGCAAGGTGGCGCCTTCTTCCAGGGTGTCGCGCACTTGCTGGTCGAGTTCATCACGCAGGTCGAAACGCGCCATCGGGCCAATGTAGGTCTCGGCGGACAATGGATCGCCGACCTTCAACTTACGCGTAGCCTCGACGAACTTGCGGGTAAATTCCTCGACCACACCTTCTTCGATGATCAGGCGTTTTGCGGCGGCGCAAACCTGGCCGGAGTTCTGGTAGCGACCGATCACAGCGGCTTGCACTGCTTCATCCAGATCGGCGTCGTTGAGCACGATAAACGGATCGGAGCCGCCGAGTTCCAGCACGCATTTTTTCAATGCGGCACCGGCCTGAGCGCCGATGGCCATGCCGGCACGTACGCTGCCGGTCAGGGTCACGGCGGCAATGCGCGGGTCAGCGATGGCCGTGGAAACGCCTTCCGGAGTGACGTTGATCACCTCAAAAACACCTTCGGCGAAACCGGCGCGGGTGAAGGCATCGCGCAACAGATAGGCGCTGCCCATCACGTTCGGCGCATGTTTGAGCACGTAAGTGTTGCCAGCGATCAACGCCGGAACGGCACCGCGCAGCACTTGCCAGATCGGGAAGTTCCACGGCATGACCGCGAGGATCGGGCCGAGCGGACGGTACTCGATGCGCGCCTTGCCGCCTTCAACCTGGGTCGGCTCAGCGTCGAGCATCGCCGGGCCATTCTCGGCGTACCACTCGCAGAGCTTGGCGCATTTTTCGATTTCGCCACGGGCCTGAGCAATGGGCTTGCCCATTTCCTGGGTGATCATCGTCGCCATGGCATCGCTGGTTTCACGCAGCGCAGCGGCCAGCGCGGTCAACAAGCGCGAGCGATCCTGCAACGGCTTGCGCTTCCATTTGCCGAAGCCGAAAGCTGCGCGGGTCAGCGCGGCGTCGAGGGCGGCGGCGGATTCAAACGCGTAGTGGCCGATCTGCTCGCCGGTGGCGGGGTTGATCGAGATGGCGTGGGTCTGGCTGGAAATCTGGCTCATGGCTTCGTCCTGCATGTTCGTCGGATGAGCCTAGAGTAGGGTGGTGTTTGTTTTCTGGAAACTGAATAATAAAGATCGTTTCTTTCACGAATGGAGAATGACTATGGATCTGGTGCAGCTGGAAATCTTCAAAGCGGTTGCCGAGCACGGCAGCATCAGCGCCGCCGCGGCGCAGATCCATCGCGTGCCGTCGAACCTGACCACGCGGATCAAACAGCTTGAGCAGGATCTGGGTGTTGATCTGTTTATTCGCGAGAAAAGCCGTTTGCGTCTGTCGCCGGCGGGGTGGAGTTTTCTCGAATATGCACGGCGCATTCTCGATCTGGTGCAAGAGGCGCGGGCGACGGTGGCGGGGGAGGAACCGCAGGGCGCTTTTCCCTTGGGTTCGCTGGAAAGTACGGCGGCGGTGCGCATTCCCGAATTGCTGGCGGCGTACAATCAGTTGCACCCGAAAGTCGACCTCGACCTGTCCACTGGGCCGTCCGGCACAATGATCGACGGCGTGCTCTCCGGGCGCCTGGCCGCAGCGTTTGTCGACGGCCCGGTGCTGCATCCGACGCTGGAAGGCGTGCCGGCATTCGAAGAAGAGATGGTCATCATCGCCCCGATCAATCACGCCCCCGTCGAGCGCGCAGCGGACGTAAACGGCGAGAACATTTATGCCTTCCGTTCCAACTGCTCCTACCGTCACCACTTTGAAAAATGGTTCAGCACCGACGCGGCGGTCCCGGGCAAGATCTTCGAAATGGAGTCGTACCACGGCATGCTCGCTTGTGTCAGTGCGGGTGCCGGGCTCGCCTTGATGCCGCGCAAAATGCTCCAGAGCATGCCCGGCAGTGCGACCGTCAGCGTCTGGCCATTGGCGGCGGACTTTCGTTATCTGACCACCTGGCTGGTGTGGCGGCGGGGCACGGTGTCGCGCAGTTTGAGCATGTTTGTGCGCTTGCTGGAAGAGCGCGGGGTGGTGCGTGCAGATGCTTGATCGCAGCTGCCGCGCACCGGATCGCCGTTATTGCCCGTCGACGCTGCGCGGCAGATTCAGCGGATTCCCTTCGCGCAACACCTCTGGCAACAACTCATCGGGAAACCCCTGATACGCCACGGGCCGCAAGAAGCGCTCGATCGAGGTCATGCCGACCGACGTGAAGCGGCTGTCCGATGTAGCCGGAAACGGCCCGCCGTGTACGGTGGCGAAGGTCACCTCCTGTGGGTGGGCGAAGGCGTTGACTACGATGCGTCCGGTGCGCCGTTCGAGAATCGGCAGCAGGCGCCGCGCCACTTCCAGATCGATACTTTCAAGGTGAATCGCCGCGCTGAGCTGACCCTTGAACGAACGGGCGACGGCCAGCAGCTCGGCCTCATCGTTGACAGCAACCAATAGCGCCGACGGACCAAACACTTCGAGGGCCAACTCTGGTTCGGCGAGCAATTGGTGTCCCTCGATTTCCAGCAACGCAGCACGTCCGGCGAGCGTGGCATCCGCCGGTATGCCTGCCGCGATCACCTGCGCGCCGGCGTGCTCCATCGCCATCAGACCCTCGACGTAGGCACCATGAATGCCCGGCGTCAGCATCGTCCGCGCCGGCGCCTCACTGACCCGTTTACGCATGGCGTTGCGCAGTTGATCAAACCCCGCACCGCGGATGGCGATCAGGATCGACGGACACAAACAGGCCTGGCCGACGTTGACCAGCATGCGTTCGATAAAGCCATCACCGATCTCGGCGCCGCGAGCCGCCAGTGCCTCGGGCAGGATGAAGGTCGGGTTGACGCTGGTCATCTCGGTGAACACCGGGATCGGCTCGGGACGCAATTGCGCGCGGCGATAGAGCGCCATGCCACCCGGTTCGGAGCCAGTGAAGGTCACGGCTTTGATCAGCGGATGATCGACCAGCGCTTGGCCAATGGCATTGCCGCCACCGCGCACCATCGAGAAAACACCTTCGGGCAAGCCATGCGCCTGCACGGCTTTACGAATGGCGCGGGCCTGGATTTCCGAGGCACCGGGATGCGCGTTGTGTGCCTTGAGAATCACCGTTGCCCCGGCCGCCAGTGCCGACGCGGTATCGCCGCCCGCCACCGAATAGGAAATCGGGAAGTTGCTCGCGCCGAAAATCGCCACCGGGCCGATGGCGATTTTTTGCAGGCGATGATCCATCCGTGGGCGCGGCTGACGTTCGGGTTGCGCCGGGTCGATGGCCAATTGCAGAAAGCGGCCCCGGCGCACCACATCGGCGAACTGGCGGAACTGGGTCGCGGCTCGCAACGCTTCGCCCTCAAGCTGAGCTTCGGGCAGTCCGGTTTCCAGTGCCGCGCGTGCCGCCAGTTCGCTGCGTACTGCGTCGAGGTTGTCAGCGATGCTCTCGAGAAATGCCGCGCGTTCGGCCAACGAGGTATGGCTGTAGCGGTCGAACGCCGCCTCGGCGAGTGTTACTGCCTGATCAACCTGTTCCGCACCGCCGAAAGCGAAGTCCGGTTCGATCAAATGTTCAGTGGCCGGATTCAGGGCTTTCATCGTGCCTTCGGTGGCGGCGACATCCGCCGCGCCGATCAGCAAGTGGCCGGTCAGATTCATTGCGCTTCACCCTGGGCTTTGAGTCGAGCAATCAGTTCGTCCGTGCTGGCAATCACGTGCGCGAATGTCGGGCCGTTGAGTTCGTGGGCGGCATGCATCATTTCCGCTTTGAAGGCCGCCGTTGCATCGCGGACCAGGGTGACGTGGTAGCCCAGTTCCGAGGCATAGCGCGCGGTGGCTTCGATGCAGGTGTTGGCCAGCAAACCGACGATGATCACGTGGGTGACACCTTGCTGCTTCAGGCGAAAATCCAGGTCGGTGTTGGCAAAACCGCTGGAACCCCAGTGCTCCTGAACCACGATATCGCCGTCCTTCGGCGCAAAATCCGGGTGCCATTCACCGCCCCATTCGCCCCGGGCAAAATGATGCATGTGCATGATTTTGCATTGCGTGGGAGTCGGGTGATCCCAGTTTTCGTAGTCGCCTTTTTCCCAGCGGTGATGGGGTACGATGACCACCGGAATGTTCAGCTCGCGCACCGTGCGGTCGAGTTTGCGCAGGTTGTCGAGCAGGCCGTTCTGTTCAGCCATCGGTTTGATCAAAGGGAAAATCTTGCCGCCGTCCGATAGAAAATCGTTGTATGGATCGACCAGCAGATAGGCGGTTCTGTCCAGCGGGTAGGCGGTATTCGACATGGCGGCTTGCTCCGGCAATGGGATTATCGGTGCACAGGGCTTGTCCCGGCATCGTGTGGATATGATAATCATAGTAACTGTAAAAGAGGCAAGCCCTGATGGCAGTAAACGATAGTCTTCCCGACACGCTGTGCCCGATTTCCCGGGCCGAAACGATCGTCGGCGACCGCTGGACGGTGCTGGTTTTGCGCGAGTTGTTCATGGCCAATCATCGCTATGACGAGATTCAGGCGCAGACCGGCGGTACGCCGCAAATGGTCGCCGCGCGTCTGAAATGTCTGGAAGCGGATGGGCTGGTCGAGCGCCGCTTGTACAACGAGCGACCGAAACGCTACGAGTACCACCTCACCGCGAAGGGCGAGGCGTTCTATCCGGTGATCATTGCGTTGCGGGCGTGGGGAGAAACCTGGTGCAAAACACCGGAAGAGGGGCTTGCAGTGAACATGACCCACAAAAGCTGCAACCACAACGCCGGCCTCGGGCCGCTGTGCGAGCACTGCGGCGAACCGTTGCGTCGGGAGGATCTGATCAGCCAGCCACAAGCCGCCTACGCCGCCGAACGGCAGGCGCGGCGTGAGGCGTTCAAAAGCAAATAACCTCGATCACGGCGTGCCGTTGCGACCGTGCAGTACGTAGCCGGGGCGCAGGTTCAAGCGATCGTAGTAGGCTTTCACCGCGGCAAAATCCGGGTGAGCCAGTGGGGTTTCGAACCAGCGGTTCACCGACAGTCCGATGGGAATGTCCGCCAGGGAAAACTGTTCGCCGCTGACGTAGGCGCCGGTCTTTTCCAGTTGCCGGTCGAGGATGGCCATGGTCTTCGACCATTGCTCAATGCCGTTCGCCAGCGCGGCATTGTCCTGATAATCGGGCGACTGGCGCACCAGCGACATGAAGGCGTACGACCACGAGCGATTCAGCTCCGACGCCTGCCAGTCTATCCACTGATCGATCCGCGCCCGGGTTTGCGCGTCAGTCGGATAGAGGTGCGAACCGTCATACCGTGCGGCCAGATAACGAATGATCGTGTTCGATTCCCACAGCGTGAAATCACCGTCCTGAATCACTGGCACCATGGCGCAGGGATTGAGCGCGAGAAACGCCGAATCGTTGGTCGATTTGAAGCCCGACCCCCAGTCTTCGCGCTCGAAAGGAATGTGCAATTCAGCGCAAGTCCACAGCACTTTGCGCACGTTGATCGATGAGGCTTTACCGAGTATTCGCAGCATTGGATGTCCCTTACCCAATTGTCGTCAGACCTACAGAAAT
Organism: Pseudomonas sp. IT-232MI5; assembly: GCF_949767845.1. Lineage (NCBI taxonomy): Bacteria > Pseudomonadati > Pseudomonadota > Gammaproteobacteria > Pseudomonadales > Pseudomonadaceae > Pseudomonas > Pseudomonas sp. IT-232MI5. The sequence goes on along the minus strand of NZ_CATKQE010000022.1, from coordinate 133,996 downwards.
ACCACAGCGCAACGGAGAAGGCCCGCACAGTGCGGGCCTTCTTTTTCAGCGCATCAATCTCACAGACTGCTCGCCAGTTTCCCGCCCATCATCCGCCGACGATAAGACGTGTCGCGGTTGGCCAGCCAGAAATACAGCGGCGAGGTCACCAGCAGTCCCACCAGCCAGGACAGATCCGCACCGTTGATGTGCGCCGACACCGGGCCGACGTACAGCGGCGTGTTCATGAACGGAATTTGCACGGCGATGCCGATCGCGTAAGCCAGCAACGCCTGCGGGTTGTAGCGGCCGTAGATGCCACCGTCGACCTGGAAGATCGACTGAATGTCGTACTGGCCTTTGTGGATCGCATAGAAGTCGATCAGGTTGATCGCCGTCCACGGCACCAGCACTACCAGCAACACCAGCACCATGTCGACGAAGTGGCCGATGAAGTCTTTCGAGGCGCCGACGGCGGCAAAGCAGCAGGCCAGCAGCACGATAATCGAGATCACTGCGCGGCTCTTGGCGGTGGGGATCCAGCGGTAGGCGAAGGTCTGCACCAGAGTGATCAGTGACAGCACCGCGCCGTACAGGTTGAGGGCGTTGTGGCTGATCACGCTGAGCAGGAACAGCACCAGCATCAGCGGGCCAATGGAGCCAGTGGCGAGTTTGACCGCGTCCATGGTGTCCATGCCTACCGGCGTCGCCAGCACGGCGACGGCACCGAAGATGAACGCCAGACTCGAACCCAGCGCTGAACCCAGATAGGTGGTCCAGAATGTCGACGAGACTTTTACGTCCGCCGGCAAGTAACGCGAATAGTCGGACACGTACGGCGCGAACGCGATCTGCCACAACGCGGCCAGCGACACGGTGGCCAGCCAACCGGAGAGGTTGAAACTGCCCCGGGTGAGGAAGTCGTCAGTCTGGATGTGAGTGAAGATGTAGCCGAAACCGACGACGATGCCGATCCCCAGCACCCAGGTGCCGATGCGATTGAGCACGTGGATAAAACGGTAGCCGATGATGCCGATGATCCCCGAGCCGACTGCGCCAATGACGATGCCGACCGGCACTGGAACGCTGTCGACCACACCGTGCAGCGACTTGCCGGCCAGCACGATGTTGGAGGCGAAAAAGCCGATGTACATGACGCCGGCAATCAACACCACCAGCAATGCGCCGAGGGAGCCAAACTGCGCGCGGCTCTGGATCATTTGCGGGATGCCCATTTGCGGGCCTTGCGCCGAGTGCAGCGCCATCAGCACGCCGCCGACCAGATGGCCGACGAGAATCGCGACGATGCCCCAGAGCAGATTCAAGTGAAACAACTGCACGCCCAGTGCACCGGTAACGATGGGCAACGGTGCGATGTTGCCGCCGAACCAGAGCGTGAACAGATCCCTGACCTTTCCGTGGCGATCTTCGGGGGGCACGTAGCCTATCGTGTGTTTTTCAATCAGCGGAGCGGAGGATGCTGCAGGGGTAGCCATGACGAACTCCAAGGCAAGGATGAGTACGTGGACGTACTTCGGCAAGCGCCGGCACGGGCGGCGCATTTCTTGTTGAAGTGATCATGTGCAAAGCATCGGCATAGATAAATTAGTAAGTTTGTTGCTTCAGACCTTAAAAAAAATATGCTTCGGCTGGCGCCGGCGTCCGGTATGTTCAAGCTTGATCGTGCGCCAGGGAAACAGGGCGAACACCTGCGCTCTTTGGGAGACTCACATGGCCGCCTACAACCTGCGCCAGCTCAAATATTTCGTTACCACGGCTGATTGCGGCAGCGTCGCCGAAGCCTCGCGCAAGCTCTACATCGCGCAACCCTCGGTCTCCACGGCCATCAAGCATCTGGAGGAAAGTTTCGGCGTGCAGTTGTTCATTCGCCATCACGCCCAAGGCGTCTCTCTGACGCCCAGCGGTTCGCGGTTCTATCGCAAGGCGCTGGAGTTGCTGCGGGTGGCCCATGAGTTTGAGCAGAACGCCCTGGCCGACAATGATGTGGTCGCGGGGCAGATCGATATCGGCTGTTTCGAAACCGTCGCGCCGCTGTACCTGCCGCGCCTGATCGCCGGGTTCAAGGCGCGCTGGCCGGGGGTGGAAATCCGCATTCGTGATGGCGAGCAACAAGAGCTGGTACAGGCTCTGACCGCTGGCAGCATCGACGTCGCGATGATGTTCGAGCACGATCTGGACAGCACCATTGAAACCACGCCGCTGATGCCGCCGCAGCAGCCTTATGCGTTGCTGCCGGCCAGCCATCGCTTTGCGCAACAGGCGAAAGTCTCGCTGCATGATCTGGTGCTGGAACCGATGATTCTGCTCGACGTGGTGCCGAGCCGCACCTATTTCGTGAGCATCTTCGAAGAGCGCGGGCTGACGCCGAACATCGTCTTCAGCTCGCCATCGATCGAGATGGTGCGCGGCATGGTCGGCAACGGTTTCGGCTTCTCGATTCTGGTGACCAAACCGTTCAGCGACTACACCTACGACGGCCAGCAAGTCGTCTGTGTGCCGCTGGCGGAAAACGTCACCGGGTCGGGCTTGTCGGCGGCCTGGTTGCGGCGGGTGCAACTGACCAAACCGGTGCAGTTGTTTGTTGACCATTGCCGCGTAGAAATGGCCCGACTGCACTCGTGAGTGCCGTCGAGCCGCTGGTCAGAGGCTGATAAACGCCAGCATCCGTTGCAGTATGGCATCGCACGCCTGCAACTGTTCGAGGGCGACAAACTCGTCGGGTTTGTGGCCCTGATCCATGCTGCCGGGGCCGCAGACCACCGTGGGAATCCCTACGGCATCAAACAGTCCGCCTTCGGTACCAAACGCTACAGTGCCGAAATCCTTTGAACCGCAGAACACTGAAATCAGCTCGGCGGCCTGACTTTGTGCATCGGTGGCCAATCCCGGATACGCCGACAAGGCGCTGAAGCGGATATCACTCTGCGCACTGACCGCGCGCATACGCGGCAGCACTTCGCGTTCGGCATAGGTTTGCAGCGCTTCGGCAACGAGCGCCGGATCCTGCGAGGGCAGGGCGCGGATTTCGAAATCGAAACGGCAATCGGCGGGCACGATGTTCAAGGCCTTGCCGCCGCTGATCACCCCGGTTTGCACCGTGCTGTAGGGCGGGTCGAAGCGCGCATCGTGATGCTCCGGCGCTTTCAGTTGCTGACCGAGACGACCCAGCTCAGCGATCAGTTCGGCGGCGTATTCAATCGCATTGACGCCGAGCGGCGCGTACGCCGAATGGCACGGATGGCCGTGCACGTCGCAGCGCATTGCCAGTTTGCCTTTGTGGCCAAGCACCGGTTTCAGTTCGGTCGGTTCGCCGATGATGCACAGCAATGGCTTGATCGGGCGTTGCTGCAAGACCTTGAGCAACGAGCGCACGCCGAGGCAGCCAACCTCTTCGTCGTAAGACAGGGCAATGTGCACCGGCAGGCGCAGCGGCGTTTTAACCAGCAATGGCACCAAGGCCAGCACGCAGGCGATATAACCCTTCATGTCTGCGGTACCACGCCCAAACACCTTGCCGTCGCGTTCGGTCAGTTCGAACGGCGGCAGCGTCCACGGCTGGCCATCGACCGGCACCACATCGGTGTGCCCGGACAGCACGATGCCCGGTTGATCCACCGGGCCGATCGTGGCGAACAGGTTGGCTTTGCTGCGCTCGTCGTTGTAAATCAGCGCACACGGGACGTCGAAACCTTCGAGGTAATCGCGGACGAATTCGATCAGCTGCAAGTTGGATTCTCGGCTGGTGGTGTCGAACGCCACCAGCGCCTTGAGCAACTCGACACTGTTCATCGATCATCCCCGGCCACGCCATAACCCGGTGCCTTGGCCGGATCGAGGGCGCGGTCGATGTAGTCCTGAAGCTGCGGCTCGTAAGCGTTCCAGAGTTTTTGCAGCTGGCCGATCGGGTCTTCATCGGCCCAATCCACGCGCAGGTTGACGATCGGCCAGGTCTGCTCGCCGACCACCACAACGGCGGCCGAATGCACCGGGCCGGCTTCACCGCCGAGCGCTTGTGCGGCGTGCAGGGCTTTGAGCAGGCGATCAGCCAGTTGACCTTCGCCATCCTCGAAGGCGCTGACCATCGCTTCGATGACCGAACGCCCAGCGAGCATGTTGCCGGCGGCGACGCACTGTTCGCCGGTCACGGCGTTGTGCACGCCGAGGGTTTGCGCACCGCTGAAATGCGCGGTCTGGCCAAGGTAGTTGATCGCGGTGATCTGGCGGTACTGGCTGTAGCCGTTGCGGGTGAGGACTTTGTCCAGCGCATCGTCCGGCGTCAAACCTTGCTCCATCAGCGCAAGGACTTCCGGGCCGAGGGACGGCAGGGTGATGTTCTGGCTCGACACCGCGCCGACCCCCGGCAGCAGCCACGGACAGCGGGCGCCGACGGCGATGCTGGAGGAGCTGATGGCGACACCGAACTGGCCGGTTTCGGCGCAGCGGGCTGTGATTGAAAAGGTCATCTGCTTATTCCTTTCTAGGAAGATGTTGTCCTTGAGGGCCTCATCGCTGGCAAGCCAGCTCCCACAGGGTTTTGAGTTAAGCCCAGATGTTGTGATCAACCCGATACCTGTGGGAGCTGGCTTGCCAGCGATGGCCATAACGCGGTGTGATGCCTTACTCAGGAATCACCGCAATCACATCAATCTCCATCAACCACTGCGGCTGCCCCAGCGCCGACACCACCAGCCCGGTGGAAATCGGGAACACGCCTTTGAGCCACTTGCCGACTTCGCCATACACCGCCTCGCGGTAACGCGGGTCGATCAGATAGGTGGTGGTTTTGACGATGTGGCTCATGTCGCTGCCGGCTTCTTCCAGCAGTTGCTTGACGTTGCGCATCGCTTGTTCAGCCTGCGCACGCGGGTCGCCGAGACCGACCAGATTGCCGTCGAAATCCGTGCCGACCTGACCGCGCACATACACGGTGTTGCCGGCGCGCACGGCTTGGCACAGATCGTTGTCCAGCGTCTGGTTGGGGTAGGTGTCTTTGGTGTTGAACATGCGGATGCGAGTGTGGGTGGGCTGGCTCATGAAAGGCTCCTGAAGAAGGTTGGCCCGGCGCAATCGGCGCCGGAGCGAAAAAAGGCAATCAAGCGTCGACGGTATCGGCGGCTTTGTTGTGGCTGCTCGAATGCAGTGCGGCTTCACGCTGCTCGGCATCGCGGTAGTCCAGATACTTGCGCTGGGTGGCGATGTGATCGGCAACATGCTTGGCGTCGTGCCACACACCCCAGATGAACGACGACCCCCGGCGTGACTGCCATGGCAGCCCGAGGAAATACACCCCCGGTTCGCTCGACACGCCGCGCTGATGCACCGGTTTGCCCTTGTCATCGAATGCTTTCACTTGCAGCCAGGAGTAATCCACGGCAAACCCTGTGGCCCAGATAATCGAGGTGACGCCAGCCTTGGCCAGATCCAGATCGGCCAGCGGATTCTTCACGCACTCAGGGTCCGGATAGGTTTCGCGCGCCTCCGGTTCTTCCGGCAGGTCGAGGCCGTTGCGCTCGATGTAAGCATCGGCGGCATCCAGCAACGCCAGATAATTTTCGTCGCCGCGAGTGAGGTTGCCGAGCAGATCTTGCTTGAAAGTCACCACGCCGTTATTGAACGATTCGGTGACGCCGACCAGGGTCATGCCGCGATGGGCCAGACCACGGAAATCGATGGTGCGACCGCCATGGGCGCCGCTGACGGCGATGGTCACGTGCTCGCGCCCCGGTTTCATCGCCGCCTGATCCCATTCGCCGAGCACGCCCAGCCACCAGCAGAAATCCCGGTTGCGATAGGCGCGAGGTGGGCGGTCATGGGCGCCAACGGAGAGGTAAACCTGCTTGCCGGAACGTTGCAGTTCATCGGCGATCTGCACCCCGGAAGAACCAGCGCCGACCACCAGCACTGCGCCTGCCGGCAGTTGCTGCGGGTTGCGATAATCAGCGGAATGGATCTGCAACAGACGTTGGTCTTGCGGAGCAATCGCCGGGATCACCGGTTTCTGGAACGGGCCAGTCGCGGCGACCACGCGGTTGGCTTCGATCACACCTTCGGATGTCTCGACGGTGAAACCCGGGCGACCGACATTGCGCACCACGCTTTTCACCTCAACGCCGGTGCGGATCGGCGCATTGAATTTCTTCGCATAGGCTTCGAAGTAATCCGCCACACGTTCTTTCGGGGCAAATCCGTCGGGATCGACGTCATCGAATTCCAGTCCAGGGAAGCGGTCGTGCCACGCCGGGCCGTTGGCAACCAGCGAGTCCCAGCGCCCGGTGCGCCAGCGTTCGGCAATGCGATCGCGCTCCAGCACCAGGTGCGGCACACCGAGTTTGCTCAGGTGCTCGCTCATGGCCACGCCCGCTTGGCCGGCACCCACGATCAGCGTGTCTGTTTTTATTATTTCAGGGGTCATCTCTACATCCTTCCTAGCAAGGCAGTGGGATTCGGGCCGCTGTTGGCTTGTCCGTTTGGCTTGAGGTCAGACTAGGGAGAGGGGGGATATCGGTAAAATATTATTAAGCTGGGATGTGAAGATAAAATTCTGATGCAGAGCGGCGAAAGCCTTTAACAATGCGGGCTGCAGCTCTGGCCGCGGGAAGGGAAGGGCAAAACCTGGCGGCTAGATTTCACGCTTGCGCTCAGGCGCTACCCCATGACCGGTGAGGAGTTTTTTCGCCGTCTCGGGTTCATCCGGCAATTGACCGCTGAGATCCCAGATCTCGAGCATTTTGGCGTACTCGAAAGCGTGGCGCGGGTTGCGCTGTAACCAGCGCTTGAAGCGCTGGCGTACGGCCGGCGGACAATCGTCATCGTGCAGACGCATGCACCAATCGGCGGCTTGCACAGAGATGTCTTCGTCCATTGCGTTGAGGTCGGAAGGGGTCATTTGACGAGGGTAACAAAAAAGTCCGTCAAGCCGATGCCGACGGACTTTTTTAATGGCGAATTTTCAGCGTTTGAGAAACGCTAGCAAATCCTCATTCAACGCCTGCGCATGGGTCACCGCAAAGCCATGTGGCGCTCCTGCGTAGACCTTCAACTCGGCGCCTTTGATTTGTGCGGCAGCCTGTTTGCCGGTGGTTTCGAACGGCACGATCTGATCGCCGTCGCCATGGATCACTAGCGTCGGCACATCGATTTTGGCCATGTCCGGGCGGAAGTCGGTTTCCGAGAATGCGGTAACGCAATCCACCGTGCCTTTGAGTGACGCCAGCAGGGCGACATTCAGGGTTTGCGTGAGCACGCCGGCAGAGACTTTCTGGCCTTGGTTGGTGCCATAGAACGGCGCAGCGAAATCGGCGATGAACTGCGCGCGATCCTGCAGCAGGCCGGCCTTGATGCCATCGAACACCGAGGTGTCGACGCCCTGTGGAAAGTCGGCTTTCTTGCCGAACAGTGGCGTCACCGCGCCCAACAACACCAGACCGGCAACCCGCTCACTGCCATGCCGGGCGATGTAGCGGCTGACGTCGCCGCCGCCCATGGAGAAGCCCACCAGGGTCACGTCGCGCAGGTCCAGATGATTGATCAATTGCGCGATGTCATCGGCGAAGGTGTCGTAGTCGTAACCGGTCCACGGCTGGTCGGAACGGCCGAAACCACGGCGATCGAACGCAATGGTGCGATAGCCACGGCTGCTCAGGTATTCCATCTGGTATTCCCACATGTCGGCATCCAGCGGCCAGCCATGGCTGAACAGCACGGGTTTGCCGCTGCCCCAATCCTTGTAGTAAATCTCGGTACCGTCTTGCGTGGTGAATGTACTCATGGAAACTCCTGCTTCGGGGTTCAGTGCCGAAATGGCGGCATTCACTATCAGCGCAAAGCGCGCCGGCTACTTGTATGCAGGTGCTGGTTTTGCGTCGGTACAGTCGTGGATCTGCTGCAGAGTTGTATGATGCAACCCAAAGCCGCACGGTCGGCCACTGATACGAGGGAGTACGTCTAAGTGAAACGCAAAAGTTTGCAGGGCAACGCCTGCCCCGTTGCCCGCACGCTGGACCTGATCGGCGACTGGTGGTCACTACTGATCATCCGCGATGCGCTGGACGGAATTCGCCGTTTCAATGATTTTCAGAAGAGTCTGGATATCGCAAAAAACATGCTCAGCGCGCGCTTAAAGGGGCTGGTGGAGCAGGGCATCCTGCAAACCGCGCCGGCTGCTGATGGCGGTGCCTATAAGGAATACGTGCTGACAGATCGCGGCAAAGCCTTGCAGACCGTGATTGTTGCGCTATCGCAGTGGGGGGGAGAGTTCATGTATGGGCCGGGTGAGCCAGGTTCGGTGATGGTCGATGCAAGGGACCGCCAGCCGATTCGCAAGCTGGAATTGCAGTCTGCCGATGGCCGAACGCTTGGCCCCGCAGATGTGGCGACGCGGCTTGGCGTAGAACACTGATTCAGTGTGGCGAGGGAGCTTGCCCCCTCGCCACAGATGACGTGTTTCAAGTCTTTCCGATGCCAGGTTACTTAGCGAAACGCCGGCACCACATGCTTGATAAACAGCTCCAGCGATTTCTTCTTCTCTTCATGCGGCAAGCTGTTGTCACACCAGAAACTGAACTCATCCACGCCCAGTTCCTGGTAGTACTTGATCCGCGGAATGATCTCTTCGGGCGTACCAATCATCGCCGTCTTGTGCAGGCTCTCCAGCTCAAATTCCGGACGCCCGGCAAACTTCTCTTCCGGGCTTGGCGCGAGGAAGCCATTGACCGGGGTTTGCTTGTTGCCGAACCACGCATCGAAGGTGCGGTAGAAACGCGAGATCGCTTTCGCGCCGACTTTCCAGCCGTCCGGATTATCAGCGGTGTGCACGTGGGTGTGGCGCAGCACCATCAATTGCGGACGCGGCACGTCTGGGTTGTTATCCAGTGCGGTCTGGAACTTGTTCTTCAGGTCGAGGACTTCTTCGTCGCCCTTCATCAGCGGCGTGACCATTACGTTACAGCCGTTGGCCACGGCGAAGTTGTGCGAATCCGGGTCGCGGGCGGCGATCCACATCGGCGGATTCGGCTTTTGGATCGGCTTCGGTACGCTGGTCGAGGTGGGGAATTTCCAGATGTCACCGTCGTGGGCGTAATCGCCTTGCCACAGGGCGCGGACCACCGGGACCATTTCGCGCAATGCCTGGCCGCCGCTGGAGGCAGGCATGCCGCCGGCCATACGATCGAATTCAACCTGATAGGCGCCACGGGCCAGGCCGACTTCCATGCGACCGTTGCTGATCACGTCGAGCAACGCGCATTCACCGGCTACCCGCAACGGGTGCCAGAACGGCGCGATGATGGTGCCGGCGCCGAGGTGGATGGTGGTGGTCTTGGCGGCGAGGTAGGCGAGCAGTGGCATCGGGCTTGGCGAGATGGTGTATTCCATCGCGTGGTGTTCGCCGATCCACACGGTGCTGAAACCGCCGGCCTCGGCCATCAGGGTCAGTTCGGTGAGGTCTTCGAACAGTTGGCGGTGGCTGACGCTTTCGTCCCAGCGTTCCATGTGGATGAACAGGGAAAATTTCATGACGCTTCCTCGGATTTTTTGTTGTTGAGGCTACAAAACTTGTAGGAGTGAGCCTGCTCGCGATGGCGGTGTGTCAGAAAACATATCGACATCGGATAAATCGCTATCGCGAGCAGGCTCACTCCTACAGTTGAATTGTGCGGGGCTGACGATCAGGCCAGGACGGGCAGGGCGCCCATCTTGCCGTGGCAGTACACCAGCGGCCCGCTAATTTGCTCGGGGACGATCAGATTCTTCACCGCGCCGACCATGATGGCGTGGTCGCCGCCTTCGTATTCGCGCCACAGTTCACATTCGATGATAGCCGTCGCGTTGGCGAGGATCGGGTTGCCCAGTTCGCTCAAGGTCCATTCGATGCCTTGGGCCTTGTCCTTGCCTTTGCGGGCAAAGGCGTAGGCTTCGCTTTGCTGGCCGCCGGACAGAACGTGGATGGCAAAACGCTTGTTCTTGATCAGTACCGGGTAGGAATCAGAGCTGTAGTTGGGGCAGAACAGCACCAGCGCCGGGTCCATCGACAGCGAGCTGAACGCACTGGCAGTCAGGCCGACAATCTGACCGTCATCGTCCAGGGTGGTAATAACGGTTACGCCGGACGGGAACGAGCCCATGACTTGTTTGTAGATGGCGGCATCGATCATTGGTCGGTCCTCGGGTGTGGTGCTGCTGTTTTTATGTGTTTGTTGGTCTGATGGTATACCAGTATTCAATCTTTGCAAGGGCTTTTAAGCTGAACCGATAAACGTGCCGCGTTCGTCGGAAACTCAGCATTTACGGGGCTTTCGGCTGGTCTGCAGGCCACGGATTCAGCGAGCATGGCATATCAGATAGCGCCGCAAACTGCGGATCAGTCTTGTGAATTGTTTGGAATACCATAATATGGTCTGCATCTGAGGGGCGACCATAGAGTCCTCCCGGTTTGGCTTCATACAACGATAAGAACAGACAAACTCGAGTTCATGCATATGTCCCAGATGTCCCGGCAAGATCCGTTGATCGAGAACCATACGGTCGACTACGTCCCACTCGCGGAACGCCACGGGAAGGCCCGCGACCTATTCACCCTTTGGTTCAGCACCAACATTGCGCCACTGCCCATCGTCACCGGCGCCATGGTGGTTCAGGTATTCCACCTCGATTTGCTTTGGGGGCTACTGGCGATTGCGCTGGGGCACATGATTGGCGGCGTGGTGATTGCGCTGGCGTCGGCGCAAGGCCCGCGCATGGGCATTCCGCAGATGGTCCAGAGTCGCGGCCAGTTCGGCCGTTATGGCGCGCTGTTGATCGTGTTCTTCGCCGCGCTGATCTACATCGGTTTCTTTATTTCCAACATCGTGCTCGCCGGCAAGTCCATCGTCGGCATTGCGCCGTCGGTGCCGGCGCCGCTGAGCATTCTGATCGGCGCACTGGCGGCCACGGCGATCGGGGTGATCGGCTACAACTTCATTCACACGCTGAACCGCATTGGCACCTGGGTGATGGGCAGCGCGTTGCTCGCCGGTTTCATCTATATCTTCGCCCATGACTTACCGGCGGACTTTCTCACTCGCGGCAGTTTTAACCTGTCGGGGTGGCTGGCGACGGTGTCGCTGGGGATCATCTGGCAGATCAGTTTCTCGCCGTATGTGTCCGACTATTCGCGTTACTTGCCGGCGGATATTGGCATTGCCAAACCGTTCTGGGCGACTTATCTGGGCGCGACCCTGGGCACGATTCTGTCGTTCAGCTTCGGCGCGGTGGCCGTGCTGGCGACCCCGGAAGGCACTGAAGCGATGGTCGCGGTCAAGCAGTCGACGGGTTGGCTCGGGCCGATTCTGATGGTGCTGTTTCTGCTCAATATCATCAGCCACAACGCGCTGAATCTGTATGGCGCGGTGCTGTCGATCATTACCTCGATCCAGACTTTCGCCAGCCAATGGACGCCGAGCATCAAGGTGCGCGTCGTGTTGTCGAGCGTCGTGCTCGCGGGTTGCTGCGTGGTTGCGCTGGGCGCGTCGGCGGATTTTATTTCCGAGTTCATCGGTTTGATTCTGGCGCTGCTGCTGGTGCTGGTGCCGTGGGCGTCGATCAACCTCATCGACTTCTATCTGATCAAGCGCGGCTGCTACGACATTACCTCGATCTTCCGCGCCGATGGCGGGATTTACGGGCGCTTCAATCTGCACGCGATCATTGCGTACTTTATCGGCATCCTCGTGCAGTTGCCGTTCGCCAACACCTCGCTGTACGTCGGACCGTACGCCAATCTGGTTGAGGGCGCGGACTTGTCCTGGCTGGTCGGCCTGGTGGTGACCGTTCCGTTGTATTACTGCCTGGCGACACGCGGCCAGACTCAGCATAGCAGGGCGGCCAGGTTGGGTTACACCGACTGACCTGATCTGCTTCAGCACAATGCCCGGCCCTTCGCCGGGCATTGTTGTTTCCGCATCCCGGCGGTCAATCAAATTGGCCACATCGATCCCCTTTTGGCCCATCCCCCACTGTGCTCCAGCTACGCTGTCAGCAAGAATCAAAACCACAACGAGACGCTCGACCCTTTTTACCCTTGGCTACCTTTACAGCCGCTGCCGTGTACAGAACATAAAAACCATCGAACTCACGCTGCCTTTTGGGGAACAACCATGGTCACGATGAAACGCATTCTGGGTGCCACTGTGTGTGGGCTGTCGCTGTTGGCCGGCGCGGTCCAGGCTGAGCAACGCGAACTGCGCGTGTACAACTGGGCGGATTACATCCTGCCGTCCGTGCCCAAGGATTTCGCCGCAAAAAGCGGCATCAAAGTGACTTGGGATACCTTCGACACCAACGAATCCCTCGAAGCCAAACTGCTGACCGGCAACTCCGGCTACGACCTGGTGGTGCCGTCGAACCAGTTCCTTGAAACGCAGATCAAGGCAGGCGTGTTTCAGAAACTGGATAAATCCAAACTGCCGAACTGGAGCCACCAGGACCCGGAACTGTTGAAACTGCTGGGCAAGAACGATCCGGGCAACCAGTACGGCGTGCCTTACATGGTCGGCACCGTGCTGATCGGCTTCAACCCGGCCAAAGTCAAAGCGGCACTGGGCGACAACGCGCCGGTGGACAGTTGGGATCTGGTGTTCAAGCCGGAGAACATGGAAAAGCTCAAATCCTGCGGCGTGGCGATGCTTGATTCGCCGACGGAAATCCTGCCGCTGGCCCTGCATTATCTGGGCCTCGACCCGAACAGCCAGAACCCCGCCGACTATGAGAAAGCCAAGGAGCTGATGCTCAAGGTTCGCCCGTACGTGACTTACTTCAACTCGGCCAAATACATGACTGACATCGCCAACGGCGATATTTGCGTGGCCATCGGTTATTCCGGCAGCTTCTACCAGTTCGGCAATCGCGCCAAAGAGGCGAAAAACGGCGTGGTGGTCGACTGGCGCTTGCCGAAGGAAGGCGCGCCGATCTGGTTCGACACATTCGCCATTCCGAAGAGCGCGAAGAACGTCGCCGAGGCGCATGAATTCCTCAACACCTTGCTCGACCCGAAAGTGATTGCGCCGATCAGCGACTTCCTCGGCTACCCGAATGCGAACAAGGATTCGATGCCGCTGATCAACAAGGAAATCACTGATAACCCGAACCTGACACCGACCCCGGAAGCGCTGAAAAACCTCTACGTCGTGCAGCCGTTGCCGCAAAAACTTGAGCGTGTACGCACCCGCGTGTGGACCAACATCAAGTCCGATAAGTAACACCGCTCCCCCTGTAGGAGTGAGCCTGCTCGCGATAGCGCCAGATCAGTCAACATCGCGTCGTTTGACAGACCGCTATCGCGAGCAGGCTCACTCCTACAAGGTTTTGTGGTGTGTCATTCCGTGCTGCGTTCGGTTTCTCTAGTCATCACCAGACTCAGCAGAACCGAACTCAGGATGACCCCGCCCACCACCGCCAACGACCATTCCACCGGCATGTGCAACCACGGCATCAACACCATCTTGCCGCCGATGAACACCAGCACAATCGCCAGCCCGTACTTGAGCAAGTGAAAGCGGTCCGCCATGTCCGCCAGCAGGAAGTACAGCGCGCGCAGGCCCATGATCGCGAAGATATTCGAAGTGAACACAATGAACGGATCAGTCGTCACGGCGAAAATCGCCGGGATGCTGTCGACCGCGAACATCAAGTCACTGGCCTCGATCAGCACCAGCACCAGAAACATCGGCGTGGCCCAGCGCACGCCGTTCTGCAGGACGAAAAACCGTTCGCCGTGAAAACCACTGGTGATGCGCATATGCCCGCGCACCCAGCGCAGCAGCGGATTCTTGTCCAGGTCCGGCTGGTGGTCGGCAAACACCAGCATCTTGATCCCGGTGAAGATCAGGAACACGCCGAACGCATACAGCAGCCATTCGAACTGCGACACCAGCCACACCCCGGCAAAAATCATCACCGCGCGCATCACGATCGCGCCGAGCACGCCGTACAACAGCACCCGCCGTTGCAGCTCCGGCGGCACGGCGAAGTAGCTGAAGATCATCACGAAGACGAACATGTTGTCGATCGACAGCGATTGCTCGATCAGATAACCGGTGAGGAATTCGAGGGTTTTTTCCCGGGCAATCTCGGCGCCGAACGCGCCGTGCAGATACCACCAGAGCAGGGCGGCGAAACTCAGTGCCAGCAGGCACCAGGCGATGACCCAAGACAAGGCTTCGCGCACTGAGACCCGATGCGCCTTGCGCCCACCGAAGACAAACAGGTCCAATGCCAGCATGGCAAGTACGAAGACGATGAAGGCGCCCCACATCCATGGTTCGCCGATATTGATGTTGGTGGCTGGCATGTCACGCTCCCTGTCTATTCTTGGATTGGGGTCAGACGAGGCCATGCTAGCGACCAGTTTGCGGCAAAGAAAAATCGTTTATTTCTGCGCAACAGTTCGTTAAAAACGAACTATCCGCCCTCGTTAACTGCTCGGGCACTTTTTACGGAGCAATGTTTCCAGCGATGAATACCGACATTCTCGAACCTCAAGCGGTGTGCAGTCCGATCACCAGCAGCGCGATTTTCATCGTTGCGACGCTGAATGCGGGGGCTGATGCCGCGCAAACCGTCAAAGACTGGTGCGGCGATGTCGCCGGGCTGGTGCGCTCGGTTGGCAAGCGTGTCCCGACCGGCAACCTGACCTGCATTTGCGGCTTTTCCTCGAACGCTTGGGATCGCCTGTTCGGCCATCCGCGTCCGGCGTCGCTGCACGGGTTTCGCGAGTTTGGCGGGGAGGGCCGACATGCCCCGGCAACCCCGGGCGATCTGCTGCTGCACATTCGCGCCGATCAAATGGACCTGTGTTTTGAACTGGCCACGCAAATCATGGCGGTTCTCGGCGATGCGGTGACGGTGGTCGACGAAGTGCAGGGTTTCCGCTATTTCGACATGCGCAGCATCATCGGTTTCGTCGACGGCACGGAAAACCCGGTCGGACGCAAAGCGGTCAATTTCACCATCGTCGGTGACGAAGATCCGGGCTTTAGCGGTGGCAGTTATGTGCTGGTGCAAAAGTACCTGCACAACATGACCGCGTGGAACGGCCTGAGCGTTGAAGCGCAGGAGCGCGTCATCGGTCGCACGAAACTGTCCGATATCGAACTGGACGACGCGGTCAAACCGAGCAACTCGCACAGTGCGCTGACCACCATCACCAATGCAGCCGGCGAGGAAGTGAAAATCCTCCGGGACAACATGCCGTTCGGCCGTCCTGGAGCAGGGGAGTTCGGCACGTTCTTCATCGGTTACGCGCGCTCGCCGGAACCGATGGAGCAGATGCTGGAAAACATGTTTGTCGGCAAGCCACCGGGTAATTACGACAAGTTGCTGGATTTCAGCACGGCGGTCACCGGTAGCCTGTATTTCGTGCCGTCGGCGGATTTACTGGAAGAGCTGGCGGATCGCTGATCAACGAAAGAACTCCCCCGGCGTTTCACCGAACTGCTGACGAAACGCCGCGATAAACGCCGATGTCGAGTCGTAACCGCAGGCCAGCGCGACGTCGGTGACGCGTTCACCCTTCTCCAGCGGTGTCAGCGCGCCGAGCAGGCGCAAGCGCTGGCGCCAGGCGCGGAAGGTCAGGCCGGTGTCGCGCAGAAACAGGCGGGTCAGGGTCTTCTCGGTGACGCCGAACTTCTCGCTCCAGTGGCTCAGCGTGGTCTGTTGTTCCGGGTGTTGTTCAAGGCTCTGGTAGATCTGCTTCAAGCGCGCGTCTTGCGGCAGCGGCAGCATCAGGTCGATCTGCGGCGCTTCGGCCAGTTGATCGAGGATCACTTGCGCCAGACGTCCATGCGGGCCGCTCTGGTCGTACTCCACCGGAACCTGACTGAACGCGCGGATCAGCTCCCTGAGCAGATCGCTGACGCCGAGTACATGGCAGCGCTGGAGCGCCCACCCGGCGACGCTGCAATCGATGTACAGGCTGCGCATTTCCGTGTGCGGCGAGCTGAACACCCGATGCGGTACGCCCGCCGGAATCCACACGGCGCGCTCCGGCGGGGCGACGAAGCGGCCGGCGCTGGTCTGGATTTCCAGCACGCCCTGAATCGCATAGGACAACTGCACCCACGGGTGGCTGTGGCGCCGGGTCAGGGCGCGATTGGGCAGCGATTCGGTGCGCCCGTACACTGGACGCGGCAGGCTGGGCAGCCCGGGAATGCTGCGCCGAACGCTTTTGTCATGTCCTTTAGGCGGCATCTTGTGGCCCTTCGGCGTTAGTCGGTAATTCGCAGTCACGTTAGAGTCGTCGGCACGCCCTGGCAACCCCCGGATGAACCGACCATGACTCGCCCACGCTTTTTGCCCGACAACTTCACCCTGACGCTGATCGGCGTCGTACTGCTGGCCAGTTTCCTGCCGGCCAGCGGCCAGGTCGCCGTTGGCTTCGGCTGGCTGACCAACATCGCCATCGCGCTGCTGTTTTTCCTGCACGGCGCCAAACTGTCCCGCGAATCGATCATCGCCGGTGCCGGGCACTGGCGCCTGCACTTGCTGGTATTTGGCCTGACCTTTGTGCTGTTCCCGATTCTCGGGCTGGTGCTGAAACCGCTGCTGTCTCCGTTGATCGGCGACAAGCTGTATATGGGCATGCTTTACCTGTGCGCACTGCCGGCAACGGTGCAATCGGCGATCGCCTTCACTTCGCTGGCGCGCGGTAATATTCCGGCGGCGATCTGCAGCGCGGCAGCTTCTAGCCTGTTCGGGATTTTCCTCACGCCATTGCTGGTGACGCTGCTGCTCGACGTCCACGGTGATGGCGGATCGACGCTGGATGCGATTCTGAAAATCAGCGTGCAGTTGTTGCTGCCATTCATTGCCGGGCAGATCGCCCGTCGCTGGATCGGCGCGTGGGTGGGGCGCAACAAGAACTGGCTGAAGTTCGTTGATCAGGGTTCGATTCTGTTGGTGGTCTACGGCGCATTCAGTGAAGCGGTCAACGAAGGCATCTGGCATCAGATCCCGCTAGTCGAACTGCTCGGGCTGGTGGTGGTTTGCTGCATCCTGCTGGCGCTGGTCTTGCTGGCGTCGACGCTGCTCGGCAAGGCGTTCGGTTTTAGCCAGGAAGATCGCATCACCATTTTGTTCTGCGGCTCGAAAAAGAGCCTGGCCACCGGTGTGCCGATGGCGCAGGTGTTGTTTGCCGGTAGCACGATTGGTGTGTTGATTCTGCCGTTGATGCTGTTCCATCAGATTCAATTGATGGTCTGCGCGGTGCTCGCTCAGCGTTATGCGAAACGGCCGGAATCGGTGCCGGAGCTGATGGCGCAAGTCGATCCATAACGCACCGCCCCGTGTAGGAGCTGCCGAAGGCTGCGATCTTTTGATCTTGTCTTTTAAAAAACAAAGTCAAATGATCGCAGCCTTCGGCAGCTCCTACAGAGTTCCGGCGTATTTCACGGCAGCCGCCCGTGAGGGCACGTTCAGTGTGCGTAATAAAGAAGACACATGAATCCGCACCGTGAACGGGGAAATATCCAGTTCACGGGCGATTTCCTTGTTGGTCTTGCCTTGCGCGATCAAGCGCAGGACGTCTTGCTGACGAGGCGTAAGGGCGCCGCCGGTTTCCAGCGGCAGCAAGCCGGACGGCGCAAACTTCACCAGCACCTCACCTTCACGAATCGCCAGAATCGCCTGACCGATTTCATCGGGGGCAATGTTTTTGCCGATAAAACCGTCAATGCCAGCGGTCATGACTTCGCTGATCAGCGACTCATCATCGACCATCGACACCACAATCAGCGTGGTACGCGGCAAGCGTCGACGCAGTTCGGCGAGCTGGCTCACACACGTGAGCCCGGGGAAGCGCAAGTCGAGAATCAATGTGTCCGGCTCGCCCAAAGGCAGCAGCGCCAATACGGCGTCGAGATCGCCCGCTTCTTCGATAACGGCTTCGGGCAGCAACCGCTGCACCGTGCGCAGCATCGCCTCGCGAAACAGCGGGTGATCGTCGGCTATGATAATTCGGCAGGTCATGGCATGACCCTCCCTAGGTCAGGCGTTACTCAAGGCTTGCACCTTAGCACCGGGCGCGAAGGTTGCCTGTAGGCTGATTCGGAAACTGACGATTGCCGCACAAGGACGTTTAACCATGAAGTTCGAGAAAAACACCGAACTCGATCAGGCCAACCTGCGCATCATCATTGCCAGTATTGCCGTGGTTTACATGCTGATACTGGGTTTTTTGCCAGGCCAGCGCTTCGATACATACCTGCCGATCATTACCTACATCATTGTGTTTTTGTTGGCCTCGATCGCCCTGCGCCAGGCGATTGCGCGCTGGCCAGGGCATTACCCGGCGCGACGGATTTTCGCCATGATCCATGATTACACCGGTACCTGCTTTGGTCTGGTGGTGGGCGGCGAGATGGCGTTGCCGCTGTACGCGGTGATCATCTGGGTCAACCTCGGCAATGGCATGCGCTATGGCTCGCGCTATCTGGCGATTGCCACGGCGCTGGCGCTGCTGGCATTGCTGTGTGTTTATCGCCTGACGCCGGTGTGGCAGGCGCAACCGTTCATGGTGTTGATGCTGATGCTCACCAGCACGGTGATTCCGTTCTATGCGCACTTGTTGCTGGAGCGCACGCGTAAGGCCTCCGAAGAGGCGGTGGCGGCGAATCTGGAAAAGTCGCGGTTTCTCGCTCAGGCCAGTCATGATTTGCGTCAGCCGATTCATTCCATCGGTCTGTTTACTGCCTGTCTGCGTGAGTCGAGACTGGGCGAGGAGGAACGGCGCTTGGTCGACAATATCGACCGTTCGTTGCTCAACGTTTCGCAACTGTTCCGCTCGATTCTCGATCTGTACACCCTTGATAACGGCCGGGTTCTGCCCAAACTGCAAACCCTCAATTTAGGGGAATGGCTCGCGGATCTGATTCGCCAGAACGCTGAAGCCGCGCGTTGGGCCGGCGTCGAATTGCATGTGCGCCCCTGTGAATATTGGGTGCGCACGGATCCGGCGTTGCTCGCGACCATGGTGCAGAACGTACTGTCCAACTGCTTCAAATACGGTGCGCATCGGCCGGTATTGATCGGTGTGCGTCGGCACGGGGCAGGGCTGTCAATCGTGGTTTATGACCGTGGCAACGGTATCGCCGAGGAGCATCAGGCCAAGGTGTTCGAGGAGTTTTATCGGGTACGGCAAGTGCGCGATAAAGACGTCGAAGGCGTGGGCTTGGGGCTGTCGATCGTCAAGCGTCTGGGTGAGTTGATTGGTGTCGGCGTTACTCTGCGTTCGCGGCTTGGGCGCGGAACGGCGGTGACTTTGTACGGGTTGCCGATCGCCGCGCCAGCGCCGTTAACGGTCAATCGGAATGAGGCGCGCCAAGTCGGTTTGCTGACCGGGCTGAAGGTGTGCCTGGTGGAAGATGACCGCAATGTGCTGCTGGCGACTTCAGCGTTGCTGGAGCGCTGGGGCTGTGTGGTTCAGGCCGAGTTGACGGCTCAGGATCTGGTCACCGACTGCGACATCATCGTCGCCGACTATGACCTCGGCACCCATGCCACCGGCATCGAATGTATCGATGATGTGCGCAGGCAGCGCGGTTGGGCGGTACCGGCGATGATCATCACCGGGCATGACGTCGAGAAAATCCAGGCAGCCCTGCACGACCGCGACATCGCCATCCTGTCCAAACCGGTACGCCCGGCCGAACTGCGCGCGACCTTGCGAGCCCTGCGCGATCGCCAGCCCGAACCCACCGAAAATGCCTTGTAGGTGTCCATGGGGCTGTAGGAGCTGCGGCACGCTGCGATCTTTTGATGCTGATGAGAAGAGCAAGATCAAAAGATCGCAGCCTCGTTGCACTCGACAGCTCCTACAGGGTCAAGCGTCTAGCGTTTGCACAGGTAATCCTGGGTGATGGTGGTTTGCAGGCAGTTGTATTGGCCCATGGTGCGGCAGATGTTTTTCTCCGAGCCGGTCACTTCGGCGTTCTTGTAGCCCCAGGTCTTGCAGCGTTGTGCGGCGACGGTCAGGCCTTGTTCGGCGCTGGTCTGGCCGCTTTCGAATTGGCCCAGTTCATAGGAGACCTGGACGATGCCATCGTTTTTGCTGCCGCCAGTGGCTTCCCATTGTTTTGGCGTGGCGCAGCCAGTGAGGAAAAGGGCGCTGAGGGTGAGTGTCGCGATCAAGATTTTCATGAGCAAACGGAGTCCTTTACCGGGCGGAGAAGTTATTGCAGCGGGATTGGCGAGGCGCCTTTCGGCAGGCACGACAGCGGCGGCGACATCATGCCCATGCTGGCCACGGCGATGATTACGCCGCTGGGCAATTCACAGTTGTATTCCCCGGCTGGGGTGTACGCGGTGTAGTAGGTGAGGGTGCTGTCGTTGCGGATGTTGTCGATTTTCGACACCGGTTTACCGATCACCGTCTGAGCGCGTTCTTTCATGCTCGCTTCAGTCGGTTTCACGGTCTGGCAGGCGGCCACGCTGAGCAGCACGGCACCGAATACGGCGATTTTGGTGAGGTTTGCAGGGAGTTTCATGGTGTTTCTTCCTTGGTGTTGTTCTGATTTCCAGGCACAACGATCCCGCACGCTGCGAACTGGCAACGTTGAGGAACATCGGGGGTTGCGGGGGAATATAACGCCAGCGGACAGGCCGGTCGATTAGCACAAATGTGCTAGTGCGGCGCTCAACAGGCAGCTCGCTAAAACCGCCTGTTGCGCCGAAGGAGGATTACTGGGGACTGTTGAACTGGTCGGAATAACTGCCGGTCATCAGTGCGGAGGCGACGCGATCAGAACCAACGCCGACACGAGAATAGGCAAACCGGTTGATGCCGGTGCGATCGGCGCCATCTGCCGCCAATGCGCCTGCACCGACATGATCGGCACCATCAGAAGCGACTGCGCCCGCACCGACATGGTCAGCACCGTCGGAAGCTACAGCGCCTGCCCCGACATGATCGGCACCATCTGAAGCGACTGCGCCTGCACCGACATGATCGGCGCCATCAGAGGCGACCGCACCCGCGCCAACATGATCGGCACCATCAGAAGCGACCGCGCCTGCCCCGACATGATCGGCACCATCAGAAGCGACTGCGCCCGCACCGACATGATCGGTACCATCAGAAGCGACTGCGCCCGCACCGACATGATCGGCACCATCAGAAGCGACTGCGCCCGCACCGACATGATCAGCACCATCAGAAGCGACTGCGCCAGCGCCGACATGGTCAGCACCGTCGGAAGCTACAGCACCCGCGCCGACATGATCAGCACCATCAGAAGCGACCGCACCCGCGCCGACATGATCAGCACCATCAGAAGCCACGGCGCCTGCACCGACATGATCAGCACCGTCGGAAGCTACCGCGCCTGCACCGACATGGTCGGCGCCGTCGGAAGCCACCGCACCTGCACCGACATGATCGGCACCATCAGAAGCCACCGCTCCGGCCCCGACATGATCCGATCCATCGGAAGCCAACGCCTGCGGTTGTGCAGCCCAGACATTGGGCACCACCACGGTCGCCACGACCGCCAGAAGCACGCCTGACAACAGCTTGTGTTTCATAGTTTTCTCCATGACCCGGCAGCCACAAAGCGATAAGGCATCGTCCGCCGCTTGTTCGCTGGCGTTATGACTCATTGGCCTGGGTCAGTCTGGTGGGCGAAAGGCACGGGCACACCGTCAGGCGTGCGGGTGTCGACAGAATCATGATCGAACTGATTGAGTATAGATCGCGATAGCGAGGCGGTAGGGCGGGGGGATCGGCGGCCTTTAGGCGCTTATCTTCCTGCCCGTTTTGAGCAAAGCTCAAATCAGTCTAAAAACTCTGATTCAAGTCCACGAGGCTTTGCTAGGCTCAAAGGTGTAGGCGAAGACGCAGACTGATGCGCAATCGGATAGCAAGGGGGCGTGGGGCGCGCTCCGAAAGGTACACGGTTAGAAAGATCTCCGCGCTGAGATCCAGCCCTTATGCCGTGTGAAGCAGCCGAGGCACTAACTTTCAATTTGACCCGGTACTGTGGGAAGCCCGATAAACCTTGTAAGCCAGAGACCAGCACTGGCCGCCTACTCGAACACCAAAGCCCGCTTCGTGCGGGCTTTGTCGTTCTTGCCAGGTCAGATCGATTGCAGCGCTTGCGCCAGGTCGGCGCGCAGGTCTTCAACGTCTTCAACGCCCACCGACAGACGCACCAGGCCATCGCCAATCCCCAGTTTTGCGCGGGTATCAGCCGGAATGGTCGCGTGGGTCATGATCGCCGGGTGCTCGATCAGGCTTTCCACGCCGCCGAGACTTTCCGCGAGGGCGAAGATCTTCACGTTCTCAAGGAAACGGCGTGCACCGTCCAGATCACTGTTCAGGTCGACGGAAATCATCCCGCCGAAACCACGCATCTGGCGCTTGGCCAATTCATGCTGCGGATGCGAGGCCAGCCCCGGGTAGTAAACACGTTTAACCTGCGGCTGCTGCTCCAGCCACTGCGCCAGATCCAGCGCATTGCTGCAATGACGCTCCATGCGCAGTGCCAGCGTCTTCACCCCGCGCAGGGTCAGAAACGCATCGAACGGCCCGGCAATCGCACCGACCGCGTTCTGCAAGAAGCCCAGCTTCTCGGCCAGTTCCTGGTTCTGGCCGACCACGGCGATCCCACCGATCACATCGGAGTGGCCGTTCAAATACTTGGTGGTCGAGTGCAGCACGATGTCGAAACCCAACTCCAGCGGCCGCTGAATATATGGGCTGGCAAAGGTGTTATCGGCCACGCTGATGATCCCGCGAGCGCGGCAGATACGGGCGATAGCGGCGAGGTCCGACAGGCTCAGCAGCGGGTTGGTCGGTGACTCGACAATCACCAGGCGTGTGTCGTCCTGCAGCGCCGCTTCGAACGCCGCCAGGTCAGTCAGATCGACATAGCTGAAACGGTGTCCGGCACTGCGCTGACGGACCTTGTCGAACAGGCGGAACGTACCGCCGTACAAGTCATTGCCGGAGATGACGTGCGAACCGGCATCGATCAGTTCGAGCACCGTGGAAATCGTTGCCAGCCCGGAAGCAAAGGCAAACGCCTGGGTGCCGCCTTCCAGGTCTGCCACGCAGCGTTCCAAGGCAAAACGCGTCGGGTTGTGCGAGCGGCCGTAATCGAAACCCTTGTGCACGCCGGGGCTGTCTTGCAGGTACGTGGAGTTGGCGTAGATCGGCGGCATCAGCGCGCCGGTGGTCGGGTCCGGCGTCTGCCCGGCGTGGATCACCCGGGTCGCGAAGCCTTGGGATTTATCGTCATGCTGACTCATGCGAGGGATCTCCGTAATTGGTTGAGCATGTCGGTGCGAGTGATCAGGCCATGGAAGCCCGATGCATCGGCAATGATCGCGACGAGACCACGGCTGAGCACCGTTTCCAGCTCAGCAAGGCTGGCGCCAGGGGCAAGGGTTTGCAGTTTGTCGGTCATCACGCTGGAGACGGATTGGCTGAAGCGCGCGGCGTCTTCGTGCACCGCCAGCAGGATGTCGGATTCGTCGATCACGCCGACCAGTTGCTTGCCCTCCACCAGCACCGGCAATTGCGAAACATCCGCCAGGCGCATGCGCTGGAACGCGGTCAGCAGGGTGTCGTCAGGGCCGACGCTGATCACGCGGCCGTCCTCGAAGCGGCGGGCGATCAGGTCACGCAAATCACCGTAACCCTTGCGCTGCAACAGGCCTTGATCGGTCATCCACTGGTCGTTGTAGACCTTCGACAGATAGCGCGTACCGGTGTCGCAGACAAAGCTGACCACACGTTTCGGCTCGGTCTGTTCGCGGCAATAACGCAATGCGGCGGCGAGCAGGGTGCCGGTCGAGGAGCCGCCGAGAATGCCTTCGGCCTTGAGCAACTGACGGGCGTGGTCGAAGCTTTCTTCATCGCTGATCGAGTAGGCGTGGCGCACGCTGGAGAGGTCGGTGATCGATGGAATGAAGTCCTCACCGATGCCTTCCACGGCCCATGAGCCGGGCGTCGGCAGCGAGCCATCGCGGCTGTATTGCGCCATCACCGAACCGACCGGGTCGGCGAGGACCATTTCCAGATCCGGCTGCACGCGTTTGAAGAAGCGGCTCAGGCCGGTCAGCGTGCCGGCCGAGCCGACACCGACGACGATGGCATCCAGATCATGTTCGGTCTGCGCCCAGATCTCCGGCGCGGTGCTGCATTCGTGGGCCAACGGGTTGGCCGGGTTGTTGAACTGGTCGGCGAAAAACGCGCCGGGAATGTCTTTTGCCAAACGGGCGGCGACGTCCTGGTAATACTCGGGATGACCCTTGCCGACGTCGGAGCGGGTGATGTGCACTTCGGCGCCCATGGCCTTCAAGTGCAGGACTTTCTCGGTGGACATTTTGTCCGGTACCACCAGCACCACGCGATAGCCTTTGGCGCGGCCTACCAGGGCCAGACCCAGGCCGGTGTTGCCGGCGGTGGCTTCGACGATGGTGCCGCCGGGTTGCAGACGACCATCACGCTCGGCGGCGTCGATCATCGCCAGACCGATGCGATCCTTGATCGAACCCCCAGGGTTCTGCGATTCAAGTTTGAGAAACAGTGTGCACGGCCCGGTATCAAAGCGGGTGACCTGCACAAGCGGAGTGTTGCCTATCAGCCCAAGTACGGCAGGGCGTGATTCCTTTGACATTTCTTCACCTCTTGGTGGTGTTGATCGCGTTCCAATCGCGGGGAAAAGACTCGCGTGCAACATAGGCTCAGACATCAGCTGTCGCAACCTTTAGTCGGTCGCCAATTCAGCCATTTCGATCTAACGATAGATCGAAATCAAAGACCTGCCGGGGCGGGTTCGAGAGCGTTTACACAGAGGCGTCATCGAGTTTTCAAAGGGCGTCTTCATGGCGACGAACAGCTTGAATTGCCGACAAGTTTCCTGCCGCAAAAAACCTTCAGCCGTGCCAAACGCTCTCATCTCGGAGTGTTTTCAGGAGACAGACTGCGATCATTTGATCATGAGGGAAACTTGTGTTGATCAAGATTAAATTGAGTTTGTCTCACTAGCGACCACTGCCGACAATGGCCGCCATCAACAGAACACTGGAGTTGTTTGTTATGGCACTGGCCCATTCCCTTGGATTTCCGCGCATCGGTCGCGACCGCGAACTGAAGAAAGCGCAAGAGGCGTTCTGGAAAGGAGAACTGAACGAGGCAGGCCTGCGTGAAGTCGGTCGCGAGCTGCGCAAGGCCCACTGGGACTTGCAGAAAAACGCTGGCATCGAATTGCTGCCGGTCGGCGATTTCGCCTGGTACGACCAGGTGCTGACGCACTCGCTGATGTTCGGTGTGATCCCTGAGCGCTTCCGCCCGCACGATGGCAAAGCCAATCTGCAGACCCTGTTCGCCATGGCCCGTGGCGTCAGCGACAGTTGCTGCGGCGGGGCGCACGCCCAGGAAATGACCAAGTGGTTCGACACCAACTACCACTACCTCGTCCCGGAATTCAGCGCGGATCAACAGTTCCAGTTGGGTTGGGATCAGTTGTTTGAAGAAGTCGAAGAAGCCCGTGCGCTGGGCCACAACGTCAAACCGGTGATCATCGGCCCGTTGACGTATCTGTGGCTGGGCAAGGCCAAGGGCGCCGAATTCGACAAGCTGGAATTGCTTGATCGCTTGCTGCCGTTGTATGGGCAGATCTTCGCGCGCCTCGCTGCTCAAGGTGTCGAGTGGGTACAAATCGACGAACCGATTCTGGTACTCGACCTACCGCAGGAATGGAAGAACGCGTTCGAGCGTGCCTACAACCAGATTCAGCGTGATCCGCTGAAAAAACTGCTCGCCACGTACTTCGGTGGTCTGGAAGAAAACCTCGGTCTGGCGGCGAACCTGCCGGTCGACGGTCTGCACATCGATCTGGTGCGCGCACCGGAGCAGTATCCGACCATTCTCGATCGTCTGCCGGCCTACAAAGTGTTGTCCCTGGGCGTGGTCAACGGGCGTAACGTCTGGCGTTGCGATCTGGAAAACGCCTTGGCGACGTTGCGCCATGCCCATGAGCGTTTGGGTGATCGCTTGTGGGTGGCGCCGTCCTGCTCGCTGCTGCACAGCCCGGTGGATCTGGGCCGCGAAGACAAGCTCGATGCCGAGTTGAAAAGCTGGTTGGCCTTCGCTGTGCAGAAGTGCGAAGAAGTGGCGATTCTGGCGCATGCCGTCAATGAACCCGAAGCGCCGAAAGTGCTGCGCGCACTGACCGAAAGCCGTTCGGTGCAGGCTGCGCGTGCCGCTTCGCCGCGCATTCACAAACCGGCTGTTCAGGCCCGTGTCACCGCGATTACGGCCAAGGACAGCCAGCGTCAGTCGCTGTTTCCCCAGCGCATCGCCAAGCAGCGTGCCGGTCTGGATCTGCCGCTGTTCCCGACCACGACGATCGGTTCTTTCCCGCAAACCGCATCAATCCGCCTCGCTCGCCAGTCGTTCAAACAAGGCAAGCTGACCGAAGCCGAATACACCGAAGCCATGCACAGCGAAA
The DNA here is from genome assembly GCF_949767845.1 of Pseudomonas sp. IT-232MI5. Classification (NCBI taxonomy): domain Bacteria; kingdom Pseudomonadati; phylum Pseudomonadota; class Gammaproteobacteria; order Pseudomonadales; family Pseudomonadaceae; genus Pseudomonas; species Pseudomonas sp. IT-232MI5. The sequence goes on along the minus strand of NZ_CATKQE010000022.1, from coordinate 107,513 downwards.
TTCGCCACGCGGTGGAAATCCAGGAACGTCTGGGCCTCGATGTGCTGGTACACGGTGAAGCCGAGCGCAACGACATGGTCGAGTACTTCGCCGAGCAACTCGACGGCTACGTATTCACCCGGTTTGGCTGGGTGCAGAGTTACGGTTCGCGTTGCGTCAAACCGGCAGTGATCTTCGGCGACCTAAGCCGCCCGAAAGCCATGACCGTGGAGTGGATCCGTTATGCGCAGGGCCTGACCGACAAGGTCATGAAAGGCATGTTGACCGGGCCGGTGACCATGCTGATGTGGTCGTTCCCGCGTGAAGACGTCAGCCGTGAAGTGCAGGCGCGGCAACTGGCGCTGGCGATTCGTGATGAAGTGGTGGATCTGGAAGCCGCCGGCATCAAGATCGTGCAGATCGATGAAGCGGCGTTCCGTGAAGGTCTGCCGTTGCGTCAGGCGCAGTGGCAGCATTATCTGGACTGGGCGACAGAAGTGTTCCGCCTGTGCGCCTCTGGTGTGCGCGACGAAACGCAGATCCACACGCACATGTGCTACAGCGAGTTCAACGATGTGATCGAGTCCATCGCGGCGATGGATGCCGACGTGATCACCATCGAAACCTCGCGTTCCGACATGGAATTGCTGGAGGCCTTCGAAGCGTTCGCTTACCCGAACGACATCGGCCCAGGCGTCTACGACATCCACTCGCCACGCATTCCGGATGCTTCGGAAATGGCTAATCTGCTGCGCAAGGCTGCCAAGCGTATTCCGGCCGAGCGGCTATGGGTCAACCCGGACTGCGGCCTGAAAACCCGTGGCTGGCCGGAGACGGAAGCGGCGCTGGTGCATATGGTCACCGCCGCCCGGCAATTGCGTAAAGAGCTGGCCTGACACCTTAACCACCTGAATAAACACGACCCCTTGTAGGAGTGAGCCTGCTCGCGATAGCGGTGTGTCAGTCAAATCATCGGTGACTGACACACCGCTATCGCGAGCAGGCTCACTCCTACAGGGGTTGTGTATGTATTTTCAGAAACGGGAATTCTCATGGCATCGCTGAAAAGCTGTTGCTACTGTGCCCAGCCGCATCCTAGGTATTTGCCGCTACATGAGTGATCAACCCGTTATCCAAACCGTGTCCGACGCAGACATTCCCGAGGTGCTGGATTTTGTTCTAAGCGCCCGTGCCGAGCTTTTCCCCAAGCTCAGCGCGACCGGCATGCCCGACGATCTGGCGCGGTTTGCCGAGGTTTATCTGCGTGGGGCAGGGCGCTTTCTGATCGCTCGGCATGCAGGGCAGATCGTTGCCTCGATTGGCTATCTCCCTTACGACCGGCGCTTCGCGAACCTTGATTATCCCGACCGCAACGTGGTGGAAATCGTCCGCCTGTTCGTCGTGCCTTCACAACGGCGTTCCGGGCTGGCCGGCGCGTTGTACCGATCACTCAAAGACCTGGCACTCGCCGACGGAGTCGAGGTGATTTATCTGCACACCCATCCGTTTTTACCGGGCGCCATCGCGTTCTGGCAACGCCAAGGCTTCGACATTATCGATGTTGACGCTGACCCGGTCTGGCAGACGACGCACATGCATGCCGTCATGAGTGGAATCGAAGAATCTGCGCCCCATCAAACGGGTCCGTCAGGTAATGCGCCCTGACCCCGAAAGTGTCCTGTAACCGCTGCGGTGTCAGCACTTCCAGCGGCGCGCCCAGCGCCACCAGCCGCCCGCGCTCCAGCACTGCCAGACGATCACACTTCAACGCCTGATTAAGATCATGCAGCGCGATCAACGTGGTCACCGGCAACGCCTGCACCACGTTGAGAATGGTCAGTTGATGCTGAATGTCGAGGTGGTTGGCCGGCTCGTCCAGCAACAGAATCTGCGGTCGCTGCGCCAGTGCCCGAGCGATATGCACTCGCTGCCGCTCACCACCCGACAGGCTGCGCCAGAGACGCGTGCGCAGGTGCGTCGCGTCAACGTCGGTGAGCGCCTGCTCGACGATGGCATCGTCCGCCGCCGACCACGGTTGCAGCGCCGACAACCACGGCGTGCGCCCCAACGCCACGGCATCGAACACGCGAATGCCGTCGTCGGTGTCGGCCTGTTGTTCGACCACCGCCAGCTTCTGCGCAATGCTGCGCCGGGCCATTTTGCCGAGACGCTGACCTTCGAGCAGCACCTCGCCGGCGCTCGGTTCACGCAGCCCGGCCAGCAACTTCAACAGGGTGGATTTGCCCGAGCCATTTGGCCCGACGATACCCAAGGTTTCGCCGCGCCGGACGTCAAGGCTGACACCGTTGAGCAACTCGGCGCCGCGTACCTTGAAGCTCAGACCAGAACAACTCAGAACACTGTTCATCGCGCAGACCTGCGGCCAACCAGAATCAAGGCGAACACCGGCGCACCGACCAGCGCGGTAATCACCCCGACCGGAATCACCTGACCCTTGATCAGCGTGCGCGACAGCACATCAGCAGCAATCAAAAACACCGCACCGCCCAAGGCACTGGCCGGCAGCAACCGCGCATGACCCGTACCGAGCAACAGCCGCGCGGCGTGGGGAATCACCAGCCCGACAAAGCCGATTGAACCGACAATCGACACCATCACCGCCGTCACCAGCGCCGCGCAGCCAATCAGCAGAATCTGCACGCGCCGCACCGGAATGCCGAGGGATGCCGCCGAATCCGCGCCAAAGGTAAACGCATCCAGCGCCCGCCGATGCCACAGACACACAACCAGTCCCAGCACGGCAACCGGCACTGCCAGCCATACCGATGGCCAGCGCACGCCACCGAGATTGCCCAGCAGCCAGAACATGATGCCGCGCGCCTGTTCGGAGCTGGCCGAACGAGTAATCAGAAACGCCGTCAGCGCATTGAATAACTGCGAACCGGCGATCCCGGCAAGAATGATCTGCCCGGTGCCGCTGGCCGAACCGCTGACTCGCGCCAGCAGAATCACCAGCACGAACGCCGTGACAGCGCCGGCGAAGGCACCGACTGACAATGAGATCATCCCCGCGCCAACGCCAAGCAGCGCGACCATCACCGCCCCGGTCGAGGCGCCGGCAGAAATCCCCAGCAAGTAGGGATCGGCCAACGGATTACGCAGCAGCGACTGCAAAATCACCCCGCACGTCGCCAGACCGGCACCGCACGCCGCCGCGACCAGTGCGCGGGTCAGGCGGTAGTTCCAGACGATGCCTTCATCGATAGGATCCAGCGCGTATCCGGCGCCCCACAATTTGTTCGCCAACACTTGCACCACCACGCCCGGTTCAATCGAGGTTTCACCGATGGCCACGCCCGCAACCACTGCAATCAACAGCGTCGCCAGGGCCAGCAACGTACGGATCAGGCTGGCACTCATTGCGACAGGTCATAGCCGTTGATGGCCGTGGCCAGTTGCTCGATGCCGTCGAACATGCGCAGGCTTGCCTGCATGGCCATGGCGTCGAGAATGATGATGCGGTTGTGTTTCACCGCGTCCATGTTGCGCGTCACCGGGTCGCTGCGCAGAAAGGCGAGTTTCTTTTCATAGTCGTCAGCGGGGAAGCGTCGACGATCCATGCGCGCGATCACAAGGAAAGTCGGGTTGGCCTTGGCGATGGTTTCCCAGCCGACTGTTGGCCACTCTTCATCGGACTGCACGACGTTGCGCACGCCGAGGGTGCTGAGCATGAAATCGGGAACGCCTTTGTGCCCGGCCACAAATGGCTCGATGTCCATTTGTGCGCTGGAGAACCACACAAGCGCGCTGGCGTCCTTGAGCTGTTTACCTTGGGCGGTGGCAATCGACTTGGCGAGGCTGGCCTTGAGTTGATCATTGAGTTGCTGGCCACGATCCTGCACATCGAAGATTTGCGCCAGTTGGCTCACGCTCTTGTAAATCGTCTCGATGCGAAACGGTGCGAGCCGCGTGCCGTCGGCGCCGACGAGGTTGTCCTTGGCTTCGCAATCGGAGGGCAGCAGGTAGGTCGGAATCTTCAATTCATGAAATTGCTCACGGGTGCCGACCGCGCCTTGCGGGCCGACCATCCATTCCAGCTCCACGGCGACCAGTTCCGGGCGCTTGCCGATTACCGATTCGAAACTCGGTTCGTTATCGGCCAGACGCTCGATCTTGTCGTTCTGTGCCTTGTATTTGTCCAGCACATTGTTGAACCACAGCGAAGTACCGACGACTTTCTCGCCCAGGCCCATGGCGTAGAGCATTTCCGTGCCGGCCTGGCCGATGGTCACCGTGCGCGTCGGTGCGTGTTGGAAATTGAGGGTGCTGCCGCAGTTTTCGACCGTCAGCGGATAGACCGTCGGGGCCGCTTGCGCCATGGCGCCAAGGCTCAGGCAGGTGATGAGGGTGGCGATGCGAGGCAGCAGCATGGGGCAGTCTCCGAGGGAACCGTACGGGGAGCGGGGCGGGTACGGATTGGAAACACACCATCGAACGCGGTCAGGGAAACTGCGCAAGGCCGGTCATCAAAAGAAGAAGTACACGGCACGATGTCCTTCCCGGACACCCCGCCGGTTAGTAATCACTGTGCCGGCAGGTCTCCTGACTGATGCGTCATCGCCTGGCTCCGGCCTTCCCGGGATTCACCCAGTGGCAGTTGTGGAGCAGGCTCGGCACCTACAGTTGCGGGGGCAGTTCCGGTCAATGCTGTGCAAGCACCCCGGATTCCCTATTAGTCCCGTTCGGGAACCAGCGGCGGCATGGTAGTCGATCAAGCCGCTGAAGGGGAGACGAATCTGTTGCGGCGAGGATTAGTGCTGGCTCATTAAACCGTGCAAGACGCCTAAACGCAGGCCCGGTTCGGAGGGCAGCATTTGCGCGATGCCGAACACCTTGAACGCCGCCAGCATCAGCACCAGACCGCCGGGCAGAATGCTCTGGCGGTGGGGTTGCAGGCCGGCGAGCTTGAGCTGTTGCACGTTGTTCACCTTCAACAGCAGCAGCGACAGGCGCAGCAGTCCGCCGTAGGTGATGCCGTCCTGGCCGAAGTCGTTGAGGCGATTGGCCTTGAGCACTTTGGCCAGCATGCGCGCAGTGCCGGAAGAGCCGATGGTCTGCTGCCAGCCTTGCGCGCGATAGCGCTTGGCGACGTGTTCAAACTGCAGGATGGCGAAGCGTTCGGCCTCCTGTAGCGCGCCGGCGGACACATCGCCGCCGCGAAAGAATCGCGTGCTCAAGGTGCCGCTGCCGATGGCGATGCTTTCGGTTAACAACGGTTGTGAGCCCTGGCCGAGGATCAGCTCGGTGGAGCCTCCGCCGATGTCGACCACCAGGCGCAGGTCGTCGGCGCTGGGCAAGGCGTGAGTTACGCCGGCGTAGACCAGCCGCGCCTCTTCATGGCCGCAAATGACGTCGATGGGAAAGCCCAGATGCCGCTCGGCACTGGCCAGAAACAGCTGCGCGTTATCCGCTTCACGTACCGCACTGGTCGCCACCGCACGCACCCGGCCGGCCTCGAAACCGCGCAGTTTCTTGCCGAACCGCGCCAGCGCTTGCCAGCCGCGATCCAGGGCCAATGCATCCAGCGCACCGCCATCAAAGCCTTCGGCAAGCCGCACCGGTTCGCGCAAGGTTTTCACTTCCTGAATCTGCAAGCCCTTTCGACTGCGCACCGACTGGCCGATCATCAGGCGAAAGGCATTCGAACCCAGGTCGATGGCGGCAAACAGCGAGGCGTCGTCTTTCATGGGAATCCTTGCAGAGCATCCGTCGCGAGGCTCAAGACGGTTTGCGAGGATTCTGCCGTGATCTTGATGACATCCTGATGACGGGGCAGGGGCGGTTCAATGAATTTGCGGCTGTCATGACACTGTCATTATCCGGCGTCTATGCTGAGGCCAATACATCGTGTGTTCTTAAAGTTTTTGCTGCCGAATTTGGCAGCTTTTTTTTGCCCGCGATCTGGCAATGCCGCGAACTGATCGTTCCCACGCTCCGCGTGGTAATGCCTCTAGGGACGCTCCGCGTCCAGTGACGCGGAGCGTCACGGGCTGCATTCCCACGCAGGAGCGTGGGAACGATCAGCGTGTGTGTTTGCAATTTTGGTGGATGCTTGGCTAATATACGATCCATATACACATCGTATCGGATTCATATATGGGCATCGTAAAGATTTCAGAGGACATGCACGAGAACCTGCGCATCTCCAGCAATGCGCTCAGCCGCTCGATCAACGCGCAGGCCGAGCACTGGATGCGCATCGGCATGCTCGCCGAACTGCACCCCAACCTCGACCACAGCGCCATTTGCCGCTTGCTGATCCGCGCCGAACAGAACGGCGGGCTGGATCTGCAACAACTGACTCAGGAAGCCGTCAGCGCATGAGAAACCAGATCAAGATCAACACCCCGGCCGACATCGCGCAATCGCGTGCTGCCGGCAAACTCGCCGCCGAGGTACTGGCAATGCTGGTGCCGCACGTCAAGGCGGGCGTCACCACTGATCAACTCGACAAACTGTGCAACGACTACATCGTCAATGTGCAAAAAGCAGTGCCGGCCAACGTCGGTTATCACGGTTTTCCGAAAACCGTCTGCGCCTCGGTCAACGATGTGGTGTGCCACGGCATCCCGTCGGGCACACCGCTGAAGGATGGCGATATCGTCAACCTCGACATCGCGGTGATCAAGGATGGCTGGTTCGGTGATACCAGCCGCATGTACGTGGTCGGCGAGGCAACACGTGAAGCGCAGCATCTGATCAAGACTACCTATGACGCCATGTGCGCGGGTATTCGCGTGGTCAAGCCGGGCGCCACCTTGGGCGATATCGGCCACGCGATCCAGACGTTGGCGGAAAAGGAAGGCTTCAGCGTCGTGCGTGAGTATTGCGGGCACGGGATCGGCAAGGTCTATCACGATGAACCGCAAATCCTGCATTACGGCTTTCCCAATCAGGGCATGAAGTTGAAGGCGGGGATGATTTTTACCGTGGAGCCGATGCTCAATGCCGGCAAGCGCCATGTGAAGAACATGCCGGATGGCTGGACGGTGCTGACCAAGGATGGCTCGTTGTCGGCGCAATGGGAGCACATGGTTGCGGTGACGGAGACGGGGTTCGAAATCCTCACGGCCTGGCCGGACGAAATCGAAGGCTATTCCCCGATCACCTAAACACCATAAATCACCTGTGGGAGCGAGCTTGCTCGCGAAGAGGCCGTGTCAGTCAACATCAACATTGAATGACACAGCGCATTCGCGAGCAGGCTCGCTCCCACAGTTGGAATGCATTCCTGTAGGAGCTGTCGAGTGAAGCGAGGCTGCGATCTTTTGATCTTGTTTTGAAGCAAGATCAAAAGATCGCAGCCTGCAGCAGCTCAGGTTATGTGGTGTGTGCAGGGGCGCTTTGCAGCCAATCAAGCACCTCATCCCACAACGGCTGTGCGCTTTCGCGGAAGTAACCCATGTGCCCGTACGGTTTGCTGCCCAGTGGCGGCTGCAGATCCAGCAATGTCAGCGGTGCATTCACCATGGCTTTGACAAACGCATCGCGCGAACGCGGCGGCGCCCACGGATCATCGACCGACGTGGCGAAAACGCATGGCGTTGTGACCTCGGCGTAGAGTGCATGCAGATGGCTCATCTCGGGGTCGTCGAAGTAGTAGTGGGGGAATTTGCACCAGCGTTTCCAGTCGTTATAAACGCCCAGCGGCAAATCATCGCCCATGCCCAGCATGCTCCAGGCCATGTAGCCTTTGCGGGCGACAATCACCGGCAGCACAAACGTCCACATCAGACGGATTTTCCAGGCCTCGGCTCTGGACATCCAGCCGCTCCATCCCGCACCACTGCCCAAGGTGTAGCAAGCCGTCAGGGCGTGGTGATTGGGCAACAGACCAATCGCGTGACCACCAAACGAATGGCCGACCCAATACAACGGCAACGCTTCCTGGCTTAGCAGATCCACTGCCGCCGCCAGATCCTGATAAGCCCAATCCAGATAAGACATCTCAAAGCCTTTGAGGGAAGCCGGTTTCGACTCACCGATGCCCCGGTAATCGAGGGTCAGCACGTGAAAGCCCTGGCGCGCCGCGTGCTCGGCAAAACGCCGATAAAAGCGCTGTTGCACCCCGGTGGCGCCGGCCATGATCAGGTTGCCTTTGACCGCGCCCGCCGCGCTGTAGCGCTTGGCTGACAATGGATAACCATCGCGGGCAATGAGGGCGATGTCCTGTCTCTGGATCGATTCGGCAAAGGCTGCGGCCATGGTGTTCATGAAATTGTTCCGAGTGAGTTGAGCAAAGCCTTCAGCGACCTTTGAACTGCGGTTCGCGCTTCTGCATCATCGCCATGACGCCCTCGCGGACATCCTCGGTTTTGATCAGGGCCAGCAGTTGTTCATCAAGCTTCGACAATGCCGCATCGTCTCCCTGATCCTGCGCCAGAAACGCCGATTGCAGCGTCGCCTGAATCGCCAGAGGCGCAGCCTTGGCAATGCGTTCGGCGTATTCGATGGCGCGTGCCAGAGTCTGACCGGGCTCGACTACTTCGGTCAGCAGGCGCATGTGCAGGGCGGCAGTGGCATCGAACTCTTCCCCCGTGAGCATGTAGCGCATGGCGGCGGTCCAGCCCGCTGCGCGGGTGAAGCGCACGGTGGAACCGCCGGCGGGTGAGATCCCGCGCAACACTTCCAGATGAGCGAAACGGGCATTGGTGGCGGCAATGCTGATGTCGGCGTTGAGCATCAATTCGATGCCCGCCGTCCAGCAAATGCCTTCAATGGCAACCACCACCGGTTTACGCCTGCGCGGTTTGGAAACGCCCCATGGGTCGATGCCTTCTTCAGGATACTTGAAGGCGCCAGACGCCAGTTTTGGCGTCAGTTCCATCAAGTCCAGACCCGCAGTGAAGTGCTCGCCATGCGCGAACAGCACGGCGCAGCGCAGTTCGTCATTGCGCTCATACTCGCCGATGGCCAATGCCAGGTCCGTCAGCATTGCACTGTCGAATGCATTGCGTTTGCCGGCGCGATCCAGACCGATCAAAAACAGCTGGCCGTGTTGTTCGCGGGTGACTCTGCCGGGGCCACTGTTGGCTTCGTTCATCTCTGCTCTCCTTGAATTCTATTGGTCGCCAGTTACTGACCATTTGTTTGGTAAACAGAAACTAAACGAACAGTTGGTAACCGTCAAATTGAGAAGGGCAGGCTTATGTCATAGAATCACCGCCAGTTATCCGGATCAGGAAATACCCGTGCGACCGTTGAAAATCCCCCGTGAAGAATTGCTTCTGCGGTGCGCCAATACCTTCAAGCGCCTTGGCTATCATGGCACCACCATGGACGTGCTTGCTGCCGCCTGCGGCTTCACCAAGGCGTCTTTCTATCACCACTACCCGAATAAGGAAGCCTTGCTGCGTGACGTGCTGGACTGGACGCATCAGGTAATTAACCAGACCCTGTTTGCCGTAGCTTTTGATGAAAAACTCAGCCCCGAAGAACGCCTGACAAAAATGGGGCGTAAGGCGGCGAGGCTGTTTCAGGATGACTCGATCGGTTGCCTGATGGGTGTGGTGGCGGTCGATGCGGCGTACGGCAAAAGTGAACTGCTGGAGCCGATTCGCAGCTTTTTCGATGCATGGGCCAAGGCGTTTGCGCATTTGCTGGAAGGCCAGGTCGATGAAGTCCAAGCCTTGCTGACCGCTCGACAATGGGTGGCGGATTACGAGGGGGCGATTCTGCTGGCTCGGGTCTATGGTGACGCGGCTTACATCGATGCGGTGACGCGTCGGGCGCTGGAACACTTGAGTGCCTGTCAGGCAACGACATAAGGCTTACGCGCTGTGTGTTGTGTCCTCGACAGTGTCAGCCACGACGCACACTGACTTTTTATCCAATCAGGGAGCAACACCATGAGTCCAATCACCCCGGCCGTGATGGCCGATCTCGCGCCCGACGGCGTGCTGCATGCCGCGATCAACTTCGGTAACCCGGTGCTGGCGCAGCGCAGGGCGGATGGTGCGCCGCAAGGTGTCTCGGTGGCTTTGGCGATAGCGCTGGCTGCCGAGTTGGGTGTCGAGTTGGAGATGCGTACGTTTGATGCGGCGGGCAAGGTTTTCGCGGCGCTGGAGGAGGGCGTGTGGAACCTGGCATTCCTCGCCATCGAGCCGGTGCGTGAGGCGCAGATTGCGTTCAGCGAGCCGTACGTGATCATCGAGGGGACTTATCTGGTCGAGGTGCAGTCGGCGTATCGCCAGGTCGAGGATCTGGATCAGCCAGGATTGCGACTGGCCGTTGGCAAAGGCGCAGCCTACGACCTGTTCCTCAGTCGCACGCTGCAGCACGCACAATTGGAGCGTGCCGAAACCTCGGCGGGTGCCGTTGACCTGTTTATCGAGCAACACCTGGATGCCGCCGCCGGTGTCCGTCAGCCATTGCAGAAAGTCGCGGATGCCGACGCGCGTTACCGCGTGCTGGACGGCGCATTCACGGCGATTCGCCAGGCCATGGCGGTGCCCCGTGGGCGGGAGGCAGGCGCAGCGTATGTGCGGGCGTTCGTCGAGCGCAAGAAGGCTGAAGGGTTTGTCGCTGCAGCGCTGGCCGAGAGTGGACAGGGCGATGTGACGGTGGCGCCTTGAGACAAAAAAAAGAGCCACCGCAGCCCGACGCTGGGGTGGCCCTGAGGGGGACATTCTTGAAATGACGGCAGACCCTGTGGGAGCGAGCTTGCTCGCGAATGCGGTGTGTCATTCAACATTGTTTGTGACTGACACGGCCCCTTCGCGAGCAAGCTCGCTCCCACATTTGGAATGTATTCCTGTAGGAGCTGCCGCAGGCTGCGATCTTTTGATCTTGCTGTTAAAAACAAGATCAAAAGATCGCAGCCTGCGGCAGCTCCTACAGGGGATTTCAGTGAGAACCGGCGGCTTTGTTGAGGTCGCTGTCGGTCCATTCGGTGTAGACGCAGGCATCAGCGGTGGCCCAGCGTACTTGCACTGGGTCGCCAGCCTTGAGCGGCATGCCGGCGGCTGACAATGCTTTCACCGTCATCGACGTGCCGCCCGAGGTGACTACGCTACAGGTCTGGCTTTCACCGAGGAACAAAACCTCCACAACCTTCGCTGAGACCTCATTCCAACCCGACGGCAACGGTTCGCTGATCGCCTGCGCCACGCTCAACGCCAGTGCCTTTTCCGGCCGCACCATCAGCAGTACATCCTGATCCGTATGCAACCCGGCCGTCAGCCGAATCGACAACGACTGCCCCTCAAAACTCGCCGCCGCATTGCCCTGCGCCTTGAGTTTGAGGAAGTTCGAGTTGCCGAGGAACGAGGCGACAAACGCATTCGGCGGATTCTGATAAAGGTCATAACCGCTACCCAGACCAACAATCTTGCCGTGACTGAAAATCGCGATACGTTGCGACAAGCGCATGGCTTCTTCCTGGTCGTGGGTCACGTAAACAATAGTGATGCCCAAGCGCCGATGCAGTTGGCGCAATTCATCCTGCAAATCCTCGCGCAGCTTTTTATCCAGCGCACCGAGCGGTTCGTCCATCAGCAGAATGCGCGGTTCGTAAACCAGTGCCCGGGCGATGGCGACTCGTTGCTGCTGGCCGCCAGACAGTTGCGAAGGACGGCGATGGGCGAACTGCTCAAGCTGCACCAGTTTCAACATGGCATCGACGCGCTTGTCGCGCTCAGCCGCCGCCAGTTTGCGAATTGCCAACGGGAAGGCGATGTTGTCGCGCACCGACAGATGCGGGAACAGCGAATAGCGCTGAAACACCATGCCGATATCACGCTTGTGCGGCGGCACATTCACCAGCGACTGACCGTTGACGAGGATCTCGCCACTGCTCGGCGTTTCAAATCCGGCGAGCATCGACAGCGTGGTGCTTTTACCCGAGCCGCTGGAGCCGAGGAAGGTCAGGAACTCGCCGTCCTTGATGTCCAGCGAAATGTTGTCGACGGCGGCAAAGTCACCGTAGTGCTTGTTCAGATTGCGCAGGCTGACCAGGGGTTTGTCATTCTGCTGGGAAGCGTCTTTGATCACGGCACTCATGTCGTACTCCTGGGCGCTCAGGCGCTGATTTCGTTGCGCCGGCGCAGCGCGGCGGCGATGACCATGACCAAAACAGACAAGCCGATCAGCAGCGTCGAAGCGACGGCGATCACTGGCGTCAGGTCCTGGCGCAAAGTGGTCCACATTTTCACGGGAAGGGTTTGCAAGGTCGGGCTGGCCATCATCACGCTGAGTACCACTTCGTCCCACGAAACGAGGAAGGCGAAGAGGGCGCCGGCGACCATGCCCGGGCGAATCGCCGGGAACGTCACCTTGAACACCGCTTGCAGGCGTGAAGCGCCGCAGATCACCGCGGCGTCTTCAATCGACTGATCGAACAGCTTCAGCGAGTTGATGATCGAGATGATGGTGAACGGCAGCGCGACGATCACATGGCTGACGACGAAGGCGAACATCGTCCCCGTGTAACCGAGCTTGAGGAACAGCGCGTACACCGCCACGGCAATGATCACCAGCGGCACGATCATCGGCAGGGTGAACAGGCCGTAGAGCATTTCCCGGCCGGGAAAGCGCCCGCGCACCAGTGCGAACGCAGTCGGCAAACCGAGGGCCACTGCGCAAATCGTCGTTAGCACGGCAACCTTGAGGCTGGCCGCAGCGGCGTTCATCCAGTCGGGGTTGGAGAAGAACTGGCCGTACCATTTCAGCGTCCAGCCCGGTGGCGGAAACACCAGCCACTGCGAGGAGCCGAAAGACAGCAGCACGATGAAGACGATCGGCAACAGCAGGAACAGACCGATCAGCCCGGTGGTGGCGTAGAGACCGAAGCGCATGCGCCGGCTCATCGCATTGGGAGTCAGGAGCATGTCGGCTTACCTCGCGTTACTGGCGCCAACCGGGGATTCCGGTTGAAGCTTCAGGTAGAAGTAGAACAGCACCAAAGTGATCGCGATCAGCAACGCGGCGCCGGCACTGGCCAGGCCCCAGTTGAGGAACGATTGCACCTGTTGAATGATGAACTCCGGCAGCATCATGTTCTGCGCCCCGCCCAGCAGCGCCGGGGTCACGTAGTAACCGAGCGACATAACGAACACCATCAAGCCACCGGAGGCCAGACCCGGCCGGCACAGCGGCAGGAACACCCGGAAGAAGTTGGTCCATGGACTGGCGCCGCAGATCGAACCGGCCTGCAGGATCATCGGATCGATGGCCTGCATGGTCGCCTGCAACGGCAGGACGATGAACGGGATCATGATGTAGCTCATGCCGATCACTACGCCGGTGAGGTTGTGCACCATCTCCAGCGGCTGATCGATGATGCCCAGCGCCATCAAGGCCTTGTTGATCACACCGGACGCTTGCAGCAACACCAGCCACGAATAGGTGCGGGCGAGCAGGCTGGTCCACATCGACAGCAGCACGATGTTGAGGATCCAGCGCCCCCAGCCACGCGGCACCAGGGTGATCGCCCAGGCCAGCGGAAAGCCCAGCAGCAGGCTGAACAGGGTCACCAGTCCGGCCACCGAAAAGGTGTTGAGCAGCACCCGGGCATACGCCGAGTTGGCGAACAGTTGCTCGTAGTTGCCAAGGCCTGGCGTCGGTTCGAGCACGCCGCGCAACAGCAGGCCAATCAACGGCGCGAGAAAGAACAGGCCGATGAACAGCAACGCCGGGGCGAGGTTGCCGGCGCCGCGCCAGCGTTGTCTGAGGGACGGGGTTTGCTGCATCGCAACCGCCTGGGTTCCGTGGGCCGAACCGGCAGCGCCGTTGGCGCTCCCGGTGGCAGTGGAGGGACGGGACGCGGTGGCCGCCATTTTCATTTGACCAGCCATTCGTTCCACCGTGTCGCGATGGCCTGGCCGTTTTTGGCCCAGTACGCGAAATCAAGAGTGATCTGATCCTTAGCGTAGGCAGTCGGCAGGTTGGGGGCCAGCGTCGAATCCAGACGCTCCACACTGTCGAGGTTGACCGGGGCGTAGGCGGTCAGGTTGGAGAAGTCGGCCTGGCCTTTGGCGCTACTGGCGGCGGCCAGAAACTTCATCGCCGCGTCCTTGTTTTTCGAGCCTTTAGGGATGACCAGAATGTCGGCCATGACCAGGTTCTGTTTCCAGCTCACGCCCACTGGCGCGCCGTCTTCCTGCAGGGCGTGGATACGGCCGTTCCAGAATTGGCCCATGCTCGCTTCACCGGACGCCAGCAGTTGCTGCGACTGCGCGCCGCCGCCCCACCAGACGATGTCTTTCTTGATGGTGTCGAGTTTTTTGAAGGCGCGATCCAGATCCAGAGGGTACAGCTTGTCGGCCGCTACGCCGTCGGCCAGCAGCGCCAGTTCGAGCACGCCGGGGCTTGGCCATTTATAGAGGGCGCGTTTGCCGGGGTAGGTTTTGGTGTCGAACAGGGCGCTCCAGTCCTGCGGCTTGTTGGCGCCGAGTTTGCCCTCGTTGTAGCCGAGAACGAAGGAGAAGAAGAACGAGCCGACGCCGTGATCGCTGACGAAGCGCGGGTCGATCTTGTCGCGCTGAATGACTTTGAAATCGAGGGGTTCGAGCAGGCCTTCAGCGGCGGCGCGCAGGGCGAAATCGGCTTCGACATCAACCACGTCCCATTGCACGTTGCCGCTCTCGACCATGGCTTTGAGTTTGCCGTAGTCGGTCGGGCCGTCCTGCACGACGGTGATGCCGCTGGCCTTGCTGAAAGGATCAGCCCAGGCCTGTTTCTGCGCATCCTGGGTGCTTCCGCCCCAGCTGACGAAGTTCACGCTTTCGGCAGCCATTGCAGCCTGGCCGGTGACGCTGAGCAGTCCCGCAAAAAAGATCGCGGTTGCAGCTTTGTTCAACACCATTTTTACGCCCTCATTGTTGTGTTTTTGAGCGGGCTTGCGTTGTTGCCCGCCTGTCGGGAGCAGTAGCTGGACGTTCGTTGGAGTGTCCGGTCTATGGAATATCATATTATGGTATTCCAAACTTTGTGCAAGCACTTTGCCTTACCGGTTATCTGGCGGTTGATGGTTTTCACTTGAGAGATGTGTAGAAATTTCAGATTCAGCCCCTCACCCCAGCCCTCTCCCAATGGGAGAGGGGGAAAGGGAGCAGATTTTCATGCTGTTCAAAACCGAGTCCGACCCGGTATTGGAAAGGGAGCCGATTTTTGTGCTGTTCAAAACCGAGCTCGATTGGGTATTAGAAAGGGAGCAGATCTTCATGCTGTTCAAGGCCTGAGTTCGACTCGGAATCTCAGGTCGGCGTATAGCGACTAAACAACTCGGTCGGCTCCCTCTCCCTCCGGGAGAGGGCTGGGGTGAGGGCAGCTTTATTCAGTGAACGGAATGCTTTCGACCACTTCCAGGTCATAGCCGGTCAGCCCTGCATATTTGAGGGGAGGGCCCAAGTGACGCAGTTTGCCAACCCCCAGATTCTGCAGAATCTGCGCTCCAGTCCCCACTTCCGAATAAATCCGCGATTGCGAGCGACTGAACTGCCTTGGCGGCTGGGTCAATTGCGGCACCCGCTCCAGCAACGCCTGCGAAGATTCATGATTGGCCAGCACCACAACAACCCCATGTCCCTCAGCCGCGACCCGTTGCAGCGCCGCCCACAGCGTCCAGTTCGTCGGCCCGCTGTATTCGGCGCCGACCAGATCACGCAGCGGATCGATCACATGCACACGCACCAGCGTCGGTTCCTCACGGCGCAAATCACCCATGACCATCGCCATGTGCACGCCGCCCTCGATGCGATCCTCAAAGGTGATCAAACGGAAGGTGCCATGCACCGTCGGCAGCTCGCGTTCGCCAATCCGTTCGATGGTGTGTTCGGTGCTCAGGCGATAGTGGATCAGGTCGGCGATGGTGCCGATCTTGATCCCGTGTTTGCGCGCAAACATTTCCAGATCCGGGCGACGGGCCATGGTGCCGTCGTCGTTCATCACCTCGACAATCACCGAGGCTGGGGTGAAACCGGCCAAGCGCGCCAGATCACAACCCGCTTCGGTATGCCCGGCGCGGGTCAGCACGCCACCTTCCTTGGCGCGCAACGGGAAGATATGGCCGGGCTGCACCAGGTCTTCCGCACGAGCATTTGGCGCGACGGCAGCGGCAACGGTGCAAGCGCGATCCGCCGCCGAAATGCCAGTGGTCACGCCAACCGCCGCTTCAATCGATACGGTAAACGCGGTGCTGAACACGCTGCCGTTGGCCGGCACCATTTGCTCAAGACCCAAACGCTGGCAATGTTCGTCAGTCAGCGTCAGGCAAATCAGCCCGCGTGCTTCACGGGCCATAAAGCTGATCGCTTCTGGCGTGCAACGGTCGGCGGCCAGCAACAGGTCGCCTTCGTTTTCGCGGTCTTCGTCATCGACCAGCAAAACCATTTTGCCGAGACGATAATCTTCGATGATTTCTTCGATGCTGTTGAAGGCCATGCTGGACTCTCAGGGTTCGTTGGAAATATATTGGTATACCATAATACAAAATCAACAAAGAGGTCACTATGAAGGCGTACTGGATTGCTCATGTGGATATAGCCGATGCCGATCACTACAGCCAATACACCCAGCGCGCGCCGGCGGCTTTCGCTGAATTCGGCGCGAAATTTCTGGCGAGGGGCGGGCGCAGCGAAGCGATGGAAGGGCGCAAGACGCCGCAGCGCAGCGTGGTGATCGAGTTCGAGAGCTATGAGAAGGCTGTGGCGTGCTACCACTCGGCGGCGTACCAGGAAGCGAAGAGTTATCGCGAAGAATGGGCGAGGGCGGAAATCATCATCGTTGAAGGCATCGCCCCACTGTGAAGCCCACGGTAATGATCGTTCCCACGCTCCGCGTGGGAATGCCTCTTCGGACGCTCCGCGTTCGGCTGTGAAAGGGACGCGGAGCGTCCCGGGCTGCATTCCCACGCGGAGCGTGGGAACGATCAGATGGGGCACCGGCAAGGGGGGATGTGATCAGCGGATAAAGTGGATCTTGCCGCTGTCATCATTGCCCATGTAAATCCCATACACCCCAGCCTGACGCTCTTCGATATAGCGCTCAAGAATCTGCCGGATCGCCGGGTAATAGATCTGTTCCCACGGAATCTCTTCAGGCGCGAAGAATTTGTAATCCATGGTCTCCGGCCCGTATTGCCCGGTGATCTCCAGCGCGATCGCGCGGAAGATGATGTACACCTCGCTGATCTTCGGCACGCTGAAAATCGAGTACGGCGAGACGATTTCCGCGCGCACGCCGCTTTCTTCCCAGACTTCGCGGACGGCCGCTTGCTCGGTGGTCTCGCCGCTTTCCATGAAACCGGCGGGCAGCGTCCAGGTGCCCGGGCGCGGGGGAATCGCCCGTTGGCACAGCAGGTATTTGCCGTCCTGCTCGATGATGCAGCCGGCAATGATTTTCGGATTGATGTAGTGGATGTAACCGCAGCCACGGCACATCAGGCGCTCGTGCGTATCGCCCGCCGGTATCTGCTGACCGAGGTCAGGGCCACCGCATTTCGGGCAATAGCTCGGGCTGAACATATCAGTGACCTATACGCGGTTCTTTCAGCGCGATGGGCAGGGTCATGGCCGGGGTTGCGCCGGTCTCTTCCTGCTTGCGCTTGAGATAGTCGAGCGCTACCGCAGCGGCAGCGCGAACGTGATCAACACAGGCCTGATGCGCCACCAGCGGATCACCGCTCTTGATCGCTTCGACCATTTTCTCCATTTCCTGATTACTCGCGCCGCGCCGGTTTTCCTGCGACACCGAAGTCGCACGCAGGTAGCTGATGCGTGCCTGCAACTGACGCAGTTGAGTCGCCGCAACATGGTTGCCCGAGCCTTCGAGCAGCACGTCGTAGAAGCCCTGCACCGAGTCGATCACCTGTTGCAGTTCGCCGTCCTTGAGAGCCTTGCGGTTCTCGTCGAGGGCTTTTTCCAGGGCTTTGATGTCCTTGGCCTTGGCACGCAGGGTGAACAGCTGGACGATCAGTCCCTCAAGCACGCAGCGCAATTCGTAGATATCGACGGCATCGGCAAGGGTGATGATCGCTACGCGCGGGCCTTTGGCATCGGCAAACTCGACCAGACCTTCGGATTCCAGGTGACGCAAGGCTTCGCGCACGGAAGTACGGCTGACGCCCAGACGATCACACAGATCGCGCTCGACCAGACGATCGCCGGGCATGAGCTGGAAATTCATGATCGCGCTACGCAGTTTATCCAGCACGATTTCGCGCAGAGTAACGGGGTTGCGATTGACCTTGAAGCTGTCGTCGAGTGGCTGGCGTTTCATGGGGTCCGCTCTTTCGGTTGGCTGTCCATGCCAGACGGGCATCTAAACAGCCGAGGGGTTAACTGGGGCTTCGGCGTCGGCTTCGGCAAAGGCTTCACGGGCCAGCCGGAAACTGTCCACGGCCGCCGGAACGCCGCAATAAATGCCGACCTGAAGCAGAATTTCGCGTATTTGCTCACGACTCAGGCCGTTACGCAAGGCGCCACGCACATGCAGCTTGAGTTCGTGCGGACGGTTGAGCGCCGAGATCATCGCCAGGTTGATCATGCTGCGCTCCTTGAGCGACAAACCTTCGCGACCCCAGACATGGCCCCAGCAGTATTCGGTGACCATTTCCTGCAGCGGACGGGTGAAGTCGTCGGCGTTCTCTATAGAACGCTGCACGTAGGCTTCGCCCAATACCTGAGTGCGGATTTTCAGGCCTTTTTCGTACTTTTCGTTACTCATATTCTTTGCCTCACCTCAATCCCTGTGGGAGCTGGCTTGCCAGCGATAGCGGACTATCAGCCAACATCAATGTTGAATGTTAAGCCCTCATCGCTGGCAAGCCAGCTCCCACAGGGTTCTGCATTGTCGCTTCAGGCCAGGGTTGGCAACGGCCCGAGCTTGCCTTTGTGGTAGATCATCGGTGTCACCGGTTGCGCCGGCAGGATCAGGTGCTTCACCGCGCCAACAATGATCGCGTGATCACCACCGTCATATTCCCGCCACAACTCGCACTCGATGATCGCCGTGGCTTTAGCCAAGATCGGGTTACCGAGTTCGCTCAAATGCCACTCGATGTCCTTGGCCTTGTCCTTGCCTTTACCAGCAAACGCATAGGCCTCAGCCGTCTGGTCAGCCGACAGCAAATGGATCGCGAACTTCTTGCTGTCACGCAGCACCGGGTAAGTGTCGGAAGCATAATTGGGGCAGAACAGCACCAGCGCCGGGTCAATCGACAGCGCACTGAAGGCGCTGGCGGTGATGCCGACGATCCCGCCTTCGGGGTCAACGGTGGTGACCACCGTAACGCCGGACGGGAACGAGCTCATGACGTCTTTGTAAATGCCGGGTTCGATCATTTCGCAGGACTCCTAGCGCATCACAAACGGATCAGGCATCGGTGCCTGGGAGAGGTTGATCCACACCGTTTTCAGTTCGGTGTAGGCCAGCACCGAATCGATGCCGCTTTCGCGTCCATAGCCACTGTTCTTGAAGCCGCCGATCGGTGCCATCGCTGACACCGCACGGTAAGTGTTGACCCAGATAATTCCCGAGCGAACATCGCGAGCGAGGCGATGAGCCCGGCCCAAATCACGCGTCCAGATGCCAGCGGCGAGGCCGAACTGCGAGTCGTTGGCGATCGCCAGTGCCTCGGCTTCATCTTTGAAGCGAATCACCGAAGCCACCGGGCCGAAGACTTCTTCCTGCATGATCTTCATCGAATTGCGGTCGCATTCGAACAGCGTCGGCTCATAGAACCAGCCTTCGCCGAGATCGGTCGGGCGCTTGCCGCCGGTACGCAAGCGCGCGCCTTCGGCGATGGCATCCGCGACCAGACCTTCGACAACCGCCAGTTGCTGCGCGGTGGCCATCGGGCCCATCTCGCTGTTGTCTTCTTGCGGGTTGCCGATGCGAATGCGCTGGGCGCGTTCGACCAGTCGGTTGACGAACTCGTCGTAGATTTCGTCCTGCACCAGCAGGCGCGAACCGGACACGCAACTCTGCCCGGAGGCCGCGTAGATCCCGGCGATCGCGCCGTTGATCGCGCTGTCCAGATCGGCGTCGGCGAAGATGATATTCGGTGACTTGCCGCCCAGTTCCAGCGACAGCTTGGCGAAGTTCTCGGCGCTGCTGCGCACCACATGCCGCGCTGTGGCTGCGCCGCCGGTGAAGGCGATTTTGCGGATCAGCGGATGGCGGGTGAGGGCGGCGCCGGTGCTCGGGCCGTAACCGGTGACGACGTTGACCACACCCGGCGGAATCCCCGCTTCGAGGGCCAGACGCGCCAGCTCGAGAATAGTTGCCGAAGCATGCTCGGACGGCTTGATCACGATCGTGTTACCGGCGGCGAGGGCCGGGGCGAGCTTGATCGCTGTCAGGTACAGCGGGCTGTTCCACGGAATGATCGCGGCGACCACACCCATTGCTTCATGCACGGTGTAGGCAAACAGATCGGGCTTATCCAGCGGCAGGGTGCCGCCTTCGAGCTTGTCGGCAAGGCCGGCGGTGTAGTGGAAGAACTCCGGCAGATAGCTGACCTGACCACGGGTTTCGCGGATCAGCTTGCCGTTGTCGCGGCTTTCCAACTGCGCCAGTTGTTCTTTGTTTTCGGCGATCAAGTCGCCGAGACGGCGCAGCAGTTTGCCGCGAGCAGTGGCGGTCAGGCCGCGCCACGCCGGGCTGTCGAAAGCAGTCTGTGCCGATTGCACGGCGCGTTCGACATCCGCTTCATCAGCGTCAGGCAATTCGGCCCAGGCTAGCGCGGTGGCCGGGTTGAGACTTTCGAAGGTCTTGCCGGAGAGGGCGTCGACCCATTCTCCGCCGATGCACATCTGGAAGCGTGCGAGTGTCATGCAACGATCCCCTTTATATGGTTTTGTCGGGAGTGTGCGAATTGGAGAAATTCCAGCAGCGTCTGATTGACCAGACGCGGCGACTCTACGGGCATCATATGCCGTTGCTCAGACAGCACGGCAACCTTCGCACCGGGGATGCGTCGGGCCAGTTGCTCGGCCATTTCCGGGGTTGAACCCGGATCGAGTTCACCAGTGGCAATCAGCGTCGGCGCCTGAATGCTGCCAAGGTCGTCGGCGCGGTACATGTCTTGGGTGGCGAACAATTCGTAGGTGGTCAGATAGCCTTGCGGATCATTGCCGGCCAGGGTCTGGCGGATCGCAGCGATCTGCGCCGGATTGGCCGCCTGATATTCGCGGCTGAACCAGCGTGACAGCGCCGCTTCGGCATTGGCGTCCGGGCCATGTTCGGCGGCTTGCGCGGTGCGAGCGATGACGCCGGCACGCTGTTCTTCACTGCGGTTGAACACGCTGTTCAACACCACCAGGCTTTGCAGGCGCTCCGGGTAATGCAGGGCAAAGGCCCGCGCGACCAGACCGCCCATGGAGAAACCGATCACCGCTGCCTGTTGCAGATTCAGATGATCGAGCAGCTCCAGCAACTGATCGGCGTAACCGAGCAGGGCGGTGCCGCTGGCCGGTCGCGGGCTCGCGCCATGGCCGAGCATGTCGTAGGCGATCACCTGGTACTGGCTGGACAGGCCGACAATCTGCCCGCCCCACATTTCTTTGTTCAGGCCCACGCCGTGGATCAAAACCACGGGCTGGCCTTGGCCGGTCGCCAGGTAACTGGTGCCAGCCGGGGTGAGTTCAGCGGTGAGCCGAATCATGGAGCGCTCCTGCAGTGCCTTTTTATTGTGATTACTGGGCTTTTTCGGCGGCCAGTTCTTCCAGATCGATGTAGCGGTTACCGATGCGCGGGTGCAGGCGACCACCGTCGGCGCAACCCAGCACGACGACGATTTCGTCGGCACGCGGCGCGTCTTCGATCTGCATTTCCAGGGTGATGTAGTGCGAACGCTGACCTTCGTCGTCCTTGTGCATCATCGGGATCTGGATCGACGTGCCCGGGCCGCCGCGCTTGTTGGTGAAGCTCAGGTAGCTCTTGGCGTTGACCGCTTCGCGGTAGTGGTTGCCGAAGCGCAGGGTGTGGATCACGGCGGAGGCGTGTTCGATCTCGCCATCAGCACCGACCACGGCGGCTTTGCCGTAGGCCTCGATCTTCTCGGCACCGCCGATGATGCCGACCAGACGCTCAACCATCAGCGCGCCGAGGTCGGAGCAGTTGGCGCGGATCTGCGGCTTGAGGTCTTCCACGAAACCGTTGCCCACCCAAGGGTTTTTCATCACCACGGCGAGGCCGACCATGGTCACTGGCTTGTCGGTGGCCTTGCCGCCTTCGATGAAGGTTTCTTCGACATAGCTGACGATCTTGCGAATTTCGAAACTCATGAGCTGCTCCGTTGGGGGATTGAGAGTGTCTGTGCGTCTGATGGTATACCATAATACCGATCGTGCAAGTCCCCCCGGTAACTTTTGCCGCATCACCCCGGCGAATGGTCATGTATTCAAATCCCAAAGCCCCCACGACCCCCTGTAGGAGTGAGCCTGCTCGCGATAGCGGTGTGTCAGTCAATGAATTCTTACCTGATACACCGCTATCGCGAGCAGGCTCACTCCTACAGGGTGAAATTCGTCAGCAATGCGGTTAACAAAAGATAACGTGGCGCCGATTGTCAGACGTTTCGAAAGCCCGATAGGATGAGCCAGCTTCCGAAGTGGCTCTGGATTGCGGGTTTCAGGACTATGCTTCTGACCAGCCATCAGCGGAGCACACTTGCGGCGCCCTTGAAGGCCAGATGGCCTAACAATAATAAATAGGGGAAGGTCTATGAGTCGTTGCCGCCCGCCGGCGTTACGCAACACCGCGTTGCTGGCCACAGCACTCTCTCTGCTGGGCTTTGCCACGTTATCGGCACCTGTGATTGCCGCCGAGGCCCCGGCTGACGTGGTCTATGCCACCGAATCTGCGAAAGCCGCGAAAAGTCTGATTCTCGATGTCGTCCACGCTGGCGCGCGCCTGGTCGCGGTCGGCGATCGTGGGCACATTCTCTATTCCGATGACCAGGGCAAAACCTGGACCCAGGCCAAAGTGCCGACCCGGCAACTGCTGACGGCGGTGTACTTTGTCGACGACAAGCACGGCTGGGCGGTCGGCCACGACGCGCAAATCCTCGCCAGCGCAGACGGCGGTCTGACCTGGACCAAGCAATTCGAAGACCTCAAACGTGAGTCGCCGCTGCTCGACGTCTGGTTCAAGGACGTCAACAGTGGCCTCGCTGTGGGCGCGTACGGCGCGCTGCTGGAAACCACCGACGGCGGCAAGAACTGGGAAGACGTCAGCGACCGCCTCGACAACGAAGATCAATTCCACCTTAACGCCATCGCCGCGGTGAAAGACGCCGGGCTGTTCATCGTTGGCGAGTCGGGCAGCATGTTCCGCTCCGCCGACGACGGTCAGACCTGGGAAAAACTCGAAGGCCCGTACGAAGGTTCGCTCTTCGGCGTGATCGGCACGGCCCAACCGCAGACCCTGCTGGCCTACGGCTTGCGCGGCAACCTCTACCGCTCCACCGATTTCGGCAGCACCTGGGAGCAGGTCGAACTGAAAGCTGCGCGCGGTGCGCTGGAGTTCGGCCTCTCCGGTGCGACGCTGCTCGAAGACGGCTCGATCGTCATCGTCGGCAACGGCGGTTCGGTGATCAGCAGCAGCGACAACGGCGAAACCTTCAGCGTGTTCAACCGTCCGGACCGCATCTCGCTGTCATCGGTCACCGCTGCCGGCGACGGCAACTTGATTCTGAGCGGGCAGGGTGGGCTTCACACCACGCAGCCAAACGGTGCCGAGATCAATAACAAGAAGGCGGGGCTATGACTTCCTTGATCACTCCTCAGCAGGACAAGGCGACGTTTCTTGAGCGCCTGATTTTCAACAACCGCCCGGCCGTGATCCTGATCTGTCTGGTGGTGAGCATTTTCCTGTTCTGGCAGGCCACGCTGATCCGGCCATCGACCAGTTTCGAAAAAATGATCCCGCTCAAGCATCCCTTCATCGAAAAGATGATGGAGCACCGCAACGATCTGGCGAACCTGGGCAACACCGTGCGCATTTCGGTGGAAGCCAAGGACGGCGACATCTTCTCCAAGGAGTACATGGAGACCCTGCGCCAGATCAACGACGAGGTGTTCTACATCTCCGGCGTCGACCGCTCCGGGCTGAAGTCGCTGTGGAGTCCGAGCGTACGCTGGACCGAAGTGACCGAAGAGGGTTTTGCCGGCGGTGAAGTGATCCCGCAGAGCTACAACGGCTCGCAGGACAGCCTCGATCTGCTGCGCAACAACGTGCTCAAGTCCGGCCAGGTCGGGCGTCTGGTGGCCAACGACTTCAAGTCGAGCATCGTCGACATCCCGCTGCTGGAGTCCTACCCGGACCCGGAAGACCAGGGCAAGTTGCTCGCGCTGGACTACCGCAAGTTCTCCCATGAACTCGAAGACAAGATCCGCAACAAGTTCGAAGCGCAGAACCCCAACGTCAAAATCCACATCGTCGGTTTCGCCAAGAAGGTCGGCGACCTGATCGATGGTCTGGTGATGGTCGTGCTGTTCTTCGGCATCGCCTTCGTCATTACCCTGATTCTGCTGCTGTGGTTCACCAACTGCGTACGCAGCACCATTGCGGTGTTGAGCACGACGCTGGTGGCGGTGGTCTGGCAGCTCGGTCTGATGCACTTCTTTGGCTTCGGGCTTGATCCGTATTCGATGCTGGTGCCATTCCTGATCTTCGCCATCGGTATTTCCCACGGCGTGCAGAAGATCAACGGTATCGCCCTGCAATCCAGTGAGGCCGACAACGCGCTGACCGCAGCGCGGCGGACCTTCCGGCAACTGTTCCTGCCGGGGATGATCGCGATTCTGGCGGATGCGGTGGGTTTCATCACGCTATTGATCATCGATATCGGCGTGATCCGTGAACTGGCCATCGGCGCCTCCATCGGCGTGGCGGTGATCGTCTTCACCAACCTGATTCTGCTGCCGGTGGCGATTTCCTATGTCGGCATCAGCAAGCGCGCGATTGCCAAGAGCAAGAAAGACGCGAACCGCGAACATCCGTTCTGGCGGCTGCTGTCGAATTTCGCCAACCCGAAAGTCGCACGCATTTCGGTGGTGCTGGCGCTGATCGCCTTCGGTGGCGGCCTCTGGTACAGCCAGAACCTGAAAATCGGCGACCTCGATCAGGGCGCACCGGAGCTACGTCCGGACTCGCGCTACAACAAGGACAACAACTTCATCATCAGCAATTACTCCACCAGCTCTGACGTACTGGTGGTGATGGTCAAGACCAAAGCCGAAGGCTGTTCGCGTTATGAAGCCATGGCGCCGATCGATCAGTTGATGTGGAAGATGCAGAACACCGAGGGCGTGCAGTCGGCGATCTCGCTGGTGACCGTGTCCAAACAGATGATCAAGGGCATGAACGAGGGCAACCTGAAATGGGAAACCCTGTCGCGCAACCCGGACGTGCTGAACAACTCGATTGCCCGTGCCGATGGCTTGTACAACAACAGTTGCTCGCTGGCGCCGGTGCTGGTGTTCCTCAACGATCACAAGGCCGAAACCCTCGATCGTGCGGTGCACGCGGTGCAGGAATTTGCCCAGGAAAATAACAAGGACGGCCTGGAATTCATCCTTGCTGCCGGTAACGCCGGGATCGAAGCGGCCACCAACGAAGTCATCAAACAGGCTGAGCTGACTATCCTGGTTCTCGTGTACATCTGCGTGGCGGTGATGTGCATGATCACCTTCCGTTCGTGGGCGGCGACCCTGTGCATCGTCCTGCCGCTGGTGCTGACCTCGGTTCTCGGCAACGCGCTGATGGCGTTCATGGGCATCGGCGTGAAAGTCGCAACGTTGCCAGTGGTGGCGCTGGGTGTGGGGATTGGTGTCGACTACGGCATCTACATCTACAGCCGTCTGGAAAGTTTCCTGCGCGCCGGCCTGCCGCTGCAGGAAGCCTATTACCAGACGCTGAAATCCACCGGTAAAGCGGTGCTGTTCACCGGCCTGTGCCTGGCGATCGGCGTGTGCACCTGGATCTTCTCGGCGATCAAGTTCCAGGCCGACATGGGCCTGATGCTGACCTTCATGCTGCTGTGGAACATGTTCGGTGCGCTGTGGCTGCTGCCGGCACTGGCGAAGTTCCTGATCAAGCCGGAGAAACTGGCGGGGCAGAAGGGTAATTCGCTGTTTGCGCATTGATCTGAAGGGCTGAAACGACAAAGCCGCAACCTTTGGGTTGCGGCTTTTTTTGTGGCTGAAGATCAAGAGCCCCTCACCCTAACCCTCTCCCCGAGGGAGAGGGGACTGACCGAGTGGTGCGGCTTGATACATCGACCTGAGATACCGAGTCGATTATGGATTCACAGCAAATCGTTCAAGTCGGCGTAAATCTCGAATATCCCCCAATCGGTCCCCTCTACCTCTGGGCGGTCCGACGTTTCGGGAGGGCTAGGGTGAGGGCAGAGGATCTCAAGCGTTAAGTGAGTTCAGCGCCAAGCACAACACTCAAAGCACTACGCGCATCATCCAGCTGCACCAACGTCGCATGCCGAGCACCGAGGGCATCACGATTCTCGATGGCCGTAAGAATCGCCTTATGCCGAGGCAACGCCAATTCATGCAGATTCGGCCGCTGATTCGAATGCTTCAACGCCTCTGCAATCGCCACCGACAACATATTGCACAGGTTCGCCAGCAAATCATTGTGCGTCGCATCAGCAATCCGGCTATGAAAATCCAGATCCGGTTGCAACAACGCTTCCGGCGTCGGCGCCGCTTCCATGCGCTGATACGCCTCACCAATTGCGGCAATATCCGCCTCGGTCGCATGTTGAGCGGCGAGGGCGGCAGCCGCCGGTTCGATAATGCTGCGCACACTGGTCAGCACATTGAAGAATTCATTCTGCGGGCTGCTTTGCATCAGCCAATGCAGTACATCGGGATCGAGCATGTGCCACTCGCGGCGTGCTTTGACCACCGTGCCCACGCGTGGCTTGGAATACACCAGACCTTTGGCTACCAATACCCGTGTGGCTTCACGCAATACCGGCCGGCTGACCGCGTACTCCTCGCAGAGCAAGGCTTCGGCGGGCAGTTTGTCGTCGGGCAAAAAGCGTCCGGAGACGATCTGCATGCCCAGTTCCTGGACGATGCGCGAGTGCATGCTTTTACGGTCGGAGGGTTTGCGGTAATCCATGGGGAGTGGCGCGATCCTGAGCGATGGAGATGCCGCGCATCATAGCAGGCACCAGACAATCTTGAGGCGGGTAATGATCGTTCCCACGCGGAGCGTGGGAACGATCAAATGCATTCCAATGTAGGAGCTGCCGAAGGCTGCGATCTTTTGATTTTAATGGGAATGGCGCGGCACTTCAGCCCCTCGGCAACCGACAAGGAAATCGAAGTCACAGCCCTGATCCGCCTGCAGCACATGGTCGATGTACAGCTGACGATAGCCGCCCACCAACAACTGCTGCGGTGGCTGCAGATCCGCCATGCGCGCCGCCAGTTCGGCATCCGGAATATCCAGGTGCAAACGCCCGGTGGCGCAATCCAGCTCGATCCAGTCGCCTTCCTTCACTGTCGCCAGAGGCCCGCCGGCCGCCGCTTCCGGCGCCACGTGCAAAACTACGGTGCCATACGCCGTGCCGCTCATCCGTGCATCGGAAATGCGCACCATGTCCGTCACACCCTGCGCCAGCAACTTGGCCGGCAAACCCATGTTGCCGACTTCGGCCATGCCCGGATAACCCTTCGGCCCGCAGTTCTTCATCACCAGAATCGAATCCTTATCGACATCCAGTTCCGGATCGTTGATCCGCGCCTTGTACATGTCGAAGTTTTCAAACACCACCGCACGGCCGCGATGCTGCATCAATTCCGGGGTCGCGGCAGATGGCTTGAGCACCGCACCCAGTGGCGCCAGATTGCCGCGCAATACGCAGATACCACCGTCGGCGCGAATCGGATTGTCGAGCGTGCGGATCACCTCGTCTTCGCCATAGATCGGCGCGTCCTTGGTGTTCTCGCCGATCGACTTGCCGTTCACCGTCAGTGCATTCGGATTTGGAATCAGATTGGCCTCACCGAGACGACGCAGCACCGCTGGCAAACCACCGGCGTAATAGAACTCTTCCATCAGAAAACGCCCCGACGGTTGCAGGTCGACAATGGTCGGCATGCCGCGCCCGATGCGGGTCCAGTCGTCCAGATCCAGTTCAACACCGATGCGCCCGGCGATGGCTTTCAAGTGAATCACCGCGTTGGTCGAACCACCGATGGCAGCGTTGACCCGGATAGCATTCTCGAAGGCTTCTTTAGTGAGGATCTTCGACAGTTTCAGATCTTCGCGAACCATCTCTACCGCACGCATGCCGGACATGTGCGCCAACACATAACGCCGCGCATCCACTGCCGGGATCGCCGCGTTGTGCGGCAGCGAAGTGCCGAGTGCTTCAGCCATGCAAGCCATGGTCGATGCGGTGCCCATGGTGTTGCAGGTGCCCGCCGAACGCGACATGCCGCCCTCGGCTGCAAGGAAATCGTCAATCGTGATGGTGCCGGCCTTGACCTGTTCGCTGAGCTGCCAGACCACCGTGCCCGAGCCGATGTCCTTGCCCTTGTGCTTGCCGTTGAGCATCGGCCCGCCGGTCACAACAATCGCTGGCACATCGCAACTCGCCGCGCCCATCAGCAGCGCTGGAGTGGTTTTGTCGCAACCGGTCAACAGCACCACGCCGTCGATCGGATTGCCGCGAATCGCTTCTTCAACGTCCATGCTTGCCAGGTTGCGGGTGAGCATGGCGGTCGGACGCAGGTTCGATTCGCCGTTGGAGAACACCGGGAATTCCACTGGAAAACCGCCAGCCTCGATCACCCCGCGTTTGACGTGCTCCGCGATCTGGCGGAAGTGCGCGTTGCACGGGGTCAGTTCCGACCAGGTGTTGCAGATGCCGATGATCGGCTTGCCGTGAAACTGGTGGTCGGCGATGCCCTGATTCTTCATCCAGCTGCGGTACATGAAGCCGTTCTTGTCGGCCGTGCCAAACCATTGGGCGGAGCGCAGGGTGGGTTTCTTATCAGACATGATCGATTCTCTTATTGTATGACTATAGTGTTCCAGCTACGGCTTAATCTAAGCGCAAAATCCTAGGTTTGGAAGTGTTGTTGGTGAATTAGTATTACTATATAGTCGTTTTCGACGGAGGGATGGCCCTGACGGTTTTCCGTGAGAGGCGTCCCCCGAGGTTCTATAAAAACAACAATCGGAGACCGATCTCATGAGCCAGGAACTGCGGCTGATACGGCGCATTACGCTGAAACTGATTCCCTTCCTGATCCTGCTGTACCTGATCGCCTATGTGGATCGCTCCGCCGTCGGCTTCGCCAAGCTGCACATGGGCGCCGACATCGGCATCGGCGATGCGGCTTACGGCCTCGGCGCCGGGCTGTTCTTCATTGGTTACTTCCTTTTCGAAATCCCCAGCAACCTGATGCTCGAACGCTTCGGTGCGCGGCGCTGGTTTGCGCGGATCATGATCACCTGGGGCGCGATCACCATCGGCATGGCCTTCGTCCAGGGCCCGCACAGTTTCTACGTCATGCGCTTTCTGCTCGGCGCGGCCGAGGCGGGGTTCTTCCCCGGCGTTCTCTACTACATCACCCAATGGTTCCCGGTGCGCCATCGCGGCAAGATCCTCGGCCTGTTCATCCTCTCCCAACCGATCGCGATGATGATCACCGGTCCGGTGTCCGGCGGCTTGCTTGGCATGGACGGCGTCCTCGGGCTGCACGGCTGGCAGTGGCTGTTCATCGTCATCGGCACTCCGGCGATCCTGCTGACCTGGCCGGTGTTGCGCTGGTTGCCGGATGGCCCGCAGCAAGTGAAATGGATGGATCAGGCCGAGAAAGACTGGCTGACCGGTGAGCTGAAAAAGGATCTGCAGGAATACGGCCAGACCCGTCACGGCAATCCGCTGCATGCGCTGAAAGACAAACGCGTGTTGCTGCTGGCGCTGTTTTATCTGCCGGTGACGTTGAGCATTTATGGTCTCGGTCTATGGTTACCGACGCTGATCAAACAGTTTGGCGGCAGCGATCTGGTCACCGGTTTCGTCTCGTCGGTGCCGTACATCTTCGGGATCATCGGCTTGCTGATCGTGCCGCGCAGTTCTGACCGCTTGAATGATCGCTACGGGCATCTGGCCGTGCTTTATGTGCTGGGCGCGATTGGCCTGTTCCTCAGTGCCTGGTTGTCGTTGCCGGTGGCGCAACTGGCGGCGCTGTGTCTGGTGGCGTTCGCGCTGTTTTCCTGCACGGCGGTGTTCTGGACCTTGCCGGGACGGTTCTTTGCCGGCGCGAGTGCAGCGGCGGGGATTGCCTTGATCAATTCGGTGGGGAATCTTGGCGGGTACATCGGGCCGTTTGTGATTGGGGCGTTGAAGGAGTACACCGGCAATCTTGCGTCAGGCCTGTATTTCCTCTCGGGGGTGATGGTGTTTGGCTTGATTCTGACCGGCATCGTCTACCGCGTGCTGGAGCGCAAACACGTGCTCCCGGTTGACCAATTCGCAGCAAGTGCACGCGGTGCCACCCGTACCTGACAGACCCACACCGGTCCCCTGTAGGAGTGAGCCTGCTCGCGATAGCGGTCTATCAGTTGACAACTTTTTGGCTGACACACCGCTATCGCGAGCAGGCTCCCTCCTACAAGGATCTGCGGTGTTTCGAATAACACAGGAGAAAATCATGCATCTGGTTCAATTCGAATTAAGCAACCGCGAACGCCGCGTCGGCGTGGTCGACAACGGTCTGGTGCGCGAAGTGCAAGACGCGCGTTCCGTGCGCGATCTGGCCCTGGCCGCCATCGAGGCCGGCAACACCCTGAAGCAGCAAGTGCAAACCCTCGGCCTCGGCATCAGCCACGATTACGCCGAGCTGCTCGCACAACTGCGCGTGCTGCCGCCCCTCGATCACCCGGACCCGGCGCACATGCTGATCAGCGGCACCGGCCTGACGCATCTTGGCAGTGCCTCGGCGCGGGACAAGATGCACCAGCAGGCCGGCGACGAAGCGGCGATGACCGACACCATGCGCATCTTCAAATGGGGCGTGGAGGGTGGCAAACCGGCGGCGGGGCAGGCCGGTGTGCAACCGGAGTGGTTCTACAAGGGCGACGGCAGCATCGTCGTTCGCCCCGGTCAACCCTTCCCGGTGCCGCCGTTTGCCGAAGACGCTGGCGAAGAGCCGGAGATGGCCGGCCTGTACATCATTGGCCACGACGGCAAGCCTTACCGTCTCGGTTTTGCGGTGGGCAACGAGTTCTCCGACCATGTCATGGAACGCAAGAATTACCTGTACCTCGCCCACTCGAAATTGCGCAGTTGCAGTTACGGCCCGGAACTTCGCACCGGTGAACTGCCTCAACATCTGGCCGGCACCAGTCGCATCCTGCGTGACGGCGAAGTGCTCTGGCAGAACGAGTTTCTCAGTGGCGAGGCGAACATGTGCCACAGCCTCGCCAACCTCGAATACCACCACTTCAAATACAGTCAATTCCTGCGTCCCGGTGACGTGCACATTCACTTCTTCGGCACCGCGACCCTGTCGTTCGCCGATGGCATCCGCACCCAGCCGGGCGACGTCTTTGAAATCAGCCAGGCCGAATTCGGCGCGCCACTGCTCAACGGCATCGTCCCGGTCCCAGCGGTTTATGAACCGGACAGCATCGGCACCCTTTAAGGAGATCCCATGACTCAGATTCTCGGTCACAACTACATCGGTGGTCAGCGCAGCGCCGCTGGCGACGTCAAACTGCATTCGGTCGACGCAACCACGGGCGAACAATTGCCGCACGATTTCATTCAGGCCACGGTTGAAGAAGTCGACGCGGCAGCCAAAGCTGCCGCTGCCGCCTACCCCGCTTATCGCAGCCTCAGCGCCGAACGCCGCGCGCAGTTTCTCGATGCGATTGCTGATGAGCTGGATGCGCTCGGTGATGACTTCGTCGCTGTGGTCTGCCGCGAAACGGCGTTGCCGGCCGGACGCATTCAAGGCGAGCGCGGACGCACCAGCGGGCAGATGCGTCTGTTCGCCAAAGTCCTGCGCCGAGGTGATTTCTACGGTGCGCGCATTGATCTGCCGTTAGCGGATCGCCAGCCGTTGCCGCGCCCGGATTTGCGTCAATACCGCATCGGCCTAGGCCCTGTCGCAGTGTTCGGCGCGAGCAATTTCCCGCTGGCTTTTTCTACGGCTGGCGGCGATACCGCTTCGGCACTCGCCGCCGGTTGCCCGGTGGTGTTCAAGGCCCACAGCGGCCACATGGCGACAGCGGAACTGGTTGCTGATGCGCTGATCCGCGCTGCCGAAAAAACCGCGATGCCGGCCGGCGTATTCAACATGATCTACGGCGGTGGCGTCGGCGAATGGCTGGTCAAGCATCCGGCAATTCAGGCAGTGGGTTTCACCGGTTCGCTCAAAGGCGGTCGCGCTCTCTGTGACATGGCCGCTGCGCGCCCGCAACCGATCCCGGTGTTCGCCGAGATGTCGAGCATCAACCCGGTGATCGTTCTGCCGCAAGCCCTTGCCGAGCGTTCGGAAACCGTTGCTCGTGACCTCACTGCATCTGTGGTGCAGGGCTGCGGTCAGTTCTGTACCAATCCCGGTCTGGTGATCGGTATTCGTTCGCCGCAGTTCAGCGCGTTCGTGCAGCAAGTCGCTGGTTTGATCGGTGATCAACCGGCGCAAACCATGCTCAACGCCGGCACCCTCGGCAGTTACGGCAAAGGCTTGCAGAAACTGCTGGCGCATCCCGGCATTGAGCATCTGGCCGGCAATCCACAGCAGGGTAATCAGGCGCAACCGCAATTGTTCAAGGCCGATGCGAGCCTGTTGATCGATGGCGATGAAGTGCTGCAGGAAGAAGTGTTCGGCCCGACCACGGTGATTGTCGAAGTGGCGGACAAGGCGCAACTCAGCGCCGCACTGCATGGCCTGCACGGGCAACTGACCGCGACGATCATTGGCGAGCAGGCGGATTTCGAACGTTTCCCTGAGCTGACGCCGTTGCTGGAGCAGAAGGTCGGGCGGATCCTGCTCAACGGTTATCCGACCGGTGTCGAGGTCTGTGATTCGATGGTGCACGGCGGGCCGTATCCGGCGACGTCCGATGCCCGTGGCACGTCGGTGGGCACGCTGGCCATCGACCGTTTCCTGCGCCCGGTGTGCTTCCAGAACTACCCGGACAGCTTGTTGCCCGAGCCACTGAAAAACGCCAACCCGCTGCGCATCCAGCGCCTGGTTGATGGCAAACCTAGCCGCGAAGCCCTCTGAAAAACACCCCTGTAGGAGCTGCCGAAGGCTGCGATCCTTTGATCTTTTTTTTGATCGTTCCCACGCTGAGCGTGGGAACGATCAGACATCAAAAGATCGCAGCCTTCGGCAGCTCCTACAGGGCGAGTGTGCTTCTTGAGCTATCATTGCCGATTTCCCCCCTGAAAGACTTTACTGCCATGACTGCCCAAATCCTTCTCAACGCCCTCGAACACTGCGGTATGGTCGAAATCGACGGCCTGCACGCCTTCGAATTCGCCCTCGACGAAGATGACAACCTGCACATCGAATGCATCGATGGCCGAGCGGCCAAGCATTGGAAATTCACTCCGGCTCAGGTTGCAGCGGCAACATTTGATGACTCACTGCAAAGCTGGCTGATCGTCGGTTATTTCAATGAGACCAAAGCGATCGGCGAACACCGCCTGGTCTGCCATGGCGACGTAGTCAGCAGCAGCGATGATGAGGAAGAATCTGATGAAAATGCGTAAATTCTGGCCGCTGCTGATGGCCGGCAGCGTCGGCGCCATGGGGCTGTCCACGGCCTCTGCCGAGAACTTCCAGTTGCTGGTCGGCTCCTACACCGCCGGCACCAGCCAGGGCATCTATCGCATGAACTTCGACAGTGCCACCGGCCAGATCGCCGCCAAGCCGCTGCAAGTGGTCAAGAGCGAAAACCCGTCATGGCTGACCCTGTCCAAAGACCAGAAACGTCTGTTCGTGGTCAACGAAAACGGCCCGGGTCAGAAAGACCCGGTTGGCCGTGTCAGCAGCTATTCGATTGATCCGAAAACCCACGCCCTGAACCTGATCAGTCAAGTGCAGAGCCTGGGCAATGAGCCGACCCATTCGAGCCTCAGCGGTGACACCAGCCACCTGTTCGTCAGCAACTATTCGGTGGTGGAAGATCCGGGCGGTACGCTGGCGGTATTGCCGGTCGGTGCCGACGGCAAACTCAAACCGGTGGTGCAGATGAGCGCGCACCCGGCCAGCCGGGTCAATCCTGAGCGCCAGGCCTCCAACCACGTGCACTCGACGGTTTCCTCGCCGGACGGTCGCTACGTGTTCTCCAACGACCTGGGTGCGGACAAAGTCTTCATCTACCAATTCGACCCGAAAGCCAACCCGGAACTGCCGTTGACCCCGGCGAAAACCGCCTCGGTCGCCTTGCCCGCCGGCAGCGGCCCACGTCATTTGCTGTTCAGCGCCGATGGCAAACACGCCTGGCTGACCATGGAAATGAGCGCACAGGTTGCGGTGTTCGACTACAACGACGGCGTGCTGACCCAGACGCAACTGGTCGATCTGGCCGCCGGCCAGCCGACCTCGGACAAAGCCGCTGCAGCGCTGCACGCCTCGGCGGATGGCAAGTTCCTCTACGTCAGCAACCGTGGCACCGCCAATCAACTGGTGGTGTTCGCGATTGATCCGGCAACCGGCCAGCTCAAAGAGCTGCAAAAACGTTCGGTGGAAGGTGATCACCCGCGCGAATTCAGCCTCGACCCTAGTGGCAAATTTCTGCTGATCGCCAACCAGAAAAGCAACGAAATTGTCGTTGTCGAGCGTGATGGCAAGACCGGTCTGCTCGGCAAAACCGTGCAGAAACTGCCGATGGACGCGCCGAGCGACGTCAAGTTTCTAGTGCGACAATAAGCCACAGGCCCCGGTTTGCGGGGCCTGTCTCTTTGTATTAATCGCGCTGATATCCGGTAATGCTACAAAGCATTTCAAGCGATCAACCCTCGAGCGTTAAGTTTGCATCACGGCCCAACCGGGCAAGCAAGCCAACCGAACACGAGGGTTACCGCCATGAACTTCAATCTTTTCTCCGTGATTGCCGCTTCCGCCATCTCCGCCACCGTGGTGCTGCCAGCCAGTGCCAACGTTGAAATCACCAGCAAAAAATCCCACACCCAAAGCTACACCCAGAAATACCTGCAACAGAGCGCCAACTTCTACGCCGCCCTGGATCACAAAGCCCAACACTGAAATGCCCGTTCTGCACAACTCCCTGTAGGAGCTGCCGAAGGCTGCAGTCTTGATCTTGCCCTTGGGATGATCGTTCCCACGCTCCGCGTGGGAACGCAGCCCGTGACGCTCCGCGTCACTGGACGCAGAGCGTCCCAAGAGGCATTCCCACGCTGAGCATGGGAACGATCAGATCGCAGCCTTCGGCAGCTCCTACGCGTTTGCGTGTGTTTTTCGCAGCACGATAGGTTTCTTCAAACCCGCAAATAGACTGGCTAAATAATCAACGAAGCTGATGTTTACTATGGCAAACCCTGAGTGGTTAGCGCGGCTTTTTTGATTGATTCTGTGGACATCGAAACATGCCCACGGGAGAACACCATGGCCAGCGCAATCCTTCATTCAGCCAAACGCGGCGCCTATCTGGTCATCGGTCTGTACCTGGCCGTGGTGCTGGTCGTCAGCATCGCCTCGCAGATGGAACACAGCTTCGACGCGCCGATTCAAGTCGCCCATCCCGGCGTCCAGTTCGAAGTCCGCTCGCAAAGCGTGATGGTCGATCGGGCCGAACTCGCGGGAGTCGGCGGCGCATGAAAGGCTACAGACTTTGGGTCATTGCCAGTCTGGCAATCATGACCAACGGCGCTTCATTGCTGGGAATAGGTCAAGGCTCGGTTGGAGCTCTGGCACGGGCCATAGAGGCCAATCACACCATCGCGCACAACATCGAACGGGCGAATACTCTGGGGCTGATGGCCGGCAATCCACCGGTGAAGGTCTCGGCCGATTTTCTCGGCCCGTTCGAGATAGATTGCATGGCACTCGGCATGTGCAACGCACTGGCTTGACCCTGTAGGAGTGATCGTTCCCACGCTCCGCGTGGGAACGCAGCCCCGGACGCTCCGCGTCCGATTGGAACGCAGAGCGTCCCTTGAGGCATTCCCACGCAGAGCGTGGGAACGATCAACGCAGGAAGGTAAGGTTATTTCTTCATGATCGAGGTGAACAGTTCGGATTCGAGGAAACGCTGCAACCAGGCCTGTAAGCGAACATAAGGCGTCTGCGCAAACCACTCGCGGTCAACATGGGCAAACTGCCGAACGAAGGGCAGCAGGGCGATATCCGCCAGGCTCGGATGATCGCCCAGCAAATATTCGCGACCTTCAAGCAGCTCCTCCAGCCTCTGCAAGTACAGCGCCCCCTCAGCCCGATAAATCTCCATCGGTTGCTCCGGGTAACGCTCGGCGTACTTGTAGCGATTCAAATGCACTTTGAACCCTTGATCATTCTCTTCGATCAATTCAGCAATCCGCGAGTCGCCATCAAGCAACCAATCCTGCGGATCATTCTGCGCCAACGCCCAGCGCATGATCTCCAGACTCTCATCAATCACCCGCCCACCGGCATCCAGCACCGGCACCGTGCCCTTGGGCGAGATCGCCAGCATCTCAGCCGGCTTGGCCTTGAGACTGACCTCAACGATCTCCACCGGCACGTTCGAATAACGCAGCGCCATCCGCGCGCGCATCGCGTACGGGCAGCGGCGGAAGGAATACAGCGTGTTCATTTCACCTCCAGCGTGCTCAAACCATTGCCCTGACGCTGCACCTGAATCTGCACCGGAATCCGCTCGTGCATTTCCTGCACGTGGGAAATCACCGCCACTTTGCGGCCCTGTGCCTGCAAACCGTCCAGCGCATCCATCGCCAGTTGCAGCGACTCCGGATCGAGGCTGCCGAAACCTTCATCGATAAACAGCGACTCGATCTTCAGCGTACTCGACGCCATTGACGCCAAGCCCAGAGCGAGGGCCAGCGACACCAGGAACGTCTCGCCGCCAGACAACGAATGCACCGAGCGCAGTTCGTCGCCCATTTCCGTGTCCATCACCAGCAAACCGAGCATGCTGCCGCCGCGTTTCAGGCGGTAGCGTTTGACCAGTTGGCGCAGTTGCACGTTGGCGTGATGCACCAGCAGGTCGAGGTTGTAGGCCTGGGCGATCTTGCGGAAGGTGTCACCGGTGGCCGAGCCGATCAAGGCACTCAGGCGCGCCCAGCGTTGATACTCGGCATACGCCGAGGCAATCTGCTGCGCCAGCGCCTGATTGGCGTTTTGCCGGCGCTGGTCTTCGGCCTGTTCGGCACGCAATTCGGCGCACTGTTGCTCGCTGAGGTTGAACTGGTTTTGCAGCTCGGCGAGGGCACTGGCGAGTTGTTCGGCATCGAGGTTGCCGTTGTGCTGCGCCTGATGATCGAGCAGACGCTGGTCACGCTCCTGCAACAACACCTTGGCTTGTTCGATGGCTTTTTCATTGTGTTGCAGACGCTGACGCAGCTCGGCGACTTGCGCATCGTCAACCCGCAACAGGTCTTCGAGGCCACCGTCGTCCAGTTCAGGATGGCGGGCGCGCCAGTCGGCAATCTTGCCGGCCAGATCCTGCTCTTCGTTTTCCAGGGCCTGCAAACGCTCCTGCTGCGCCTTGAGCTCGGCAGCGATCTGCACAAGTTGCGTGCGCACGTTTTGCAGTTCCTGCGCGGTAGCGGTTTCGGTATTGCGCGCCTGCTCGACCGCTTGCTCAAGTTGCTGCTGCCAGTGTTCGGCGCTGCTGTGTTCGCCGAGCAGTTGCGCGAGTTTCTGCTGGCAGGTGTGCTGCTGCTCGGTCAGCGCCGTGAATTGCTGTTCGACGCTGAGCAACTGCTGCGCGCGGGTTTGTTGGCGATCCTGTTCCTTCTCCAGCGTTTGTTGACGCTGTTGCTGCTCGGCCTGTTCTTCCTTCTGCTGATCGACCTGCGCCAAGCGCTCGGCGATCTGCCGGTCAAGTTGCATGAAGGTTGCTGCCGGCTCCTGGCGCAAAGCTTCGAGGGTGTCGGCCGGTAGTAGATTGCCGAACGCGGTGAGTTCTTCGTCGAGGCGCTGACGGTCGCTGCTCAGCTCGCGCTGCTGATTGCTCAGGTGCTGCGCCGCTTGCTGATGCGCGGTTTCGGCCTGACGCAATTGCTGGGTCAGACGCGCGGCGTCCTGTTGCAGGGTGAGCAGGGCGCTCTGGCGTTGTTCGTCCTGAGTGATGCTCTGGTTCAGTTGCTCGTTTTGCCGGGCGAGCCAGGCATCGCGCTTGTCAGCATCCTGATTGAACAACTGCGCGGACAGCGGATGCGCGTCGAGGCTCGGCGCCAACGCTTGCTGCTGGGCGGCCAGTTGTTCTTGCTGTTGCAGCAGTTCTTTCTGCTGAGCAATGACGCCAACAACTTCGGCCCGCAGCTCAGTGAGTTTTTCCTTGAGCTGATCGACCACCTGCTGGGCGTTGGCCTGCTCGCTTTCGTCGTGGCGACCGAGGCTTTGCAGCAGCGCTTCGGGCTGATGATACGGGTGCTCGCTGCTGCCACAGACCGGGCACGGCTGATCGTCCTGCAACTGCGCGCGCAACTCTTCAACGCTGGCACTGCGCGCCAGGCGCTGGCGTTCGAGCAGC
The DNA here is from genome assembly GCF_949767845.1 of Pseudomonas sp. IT-232MI5. NCBI lineage: Bacteria > Pseudomonadati > Pseudomonadota > Gammaproteobacteria > Pseudomonadales > Pseudomonadaceae > Pseudomonas > Pseudomonas sp. IT-232MI5. The sequence continues at coordinate 68,855 of NZ_CATKQE010000022.1, read as the reverse complement.
TCGCGGGTGACATTGAGGGTTTGTTCGGCGACGGTCAGCTCGGCTTTGCTTTTCACGCCGTCCTGCGTCAGGCGTTCGCGTTCCTGCTGGGCGCTGAGCTGACGCTGTTGCAACTCACTGCTGCGCTTGTCCAGATCCTGTTGCGTGGCCCATAGACGCGACAAGTCTTCGAAGGCGCGCAGTTGCTTGCGGTTGTCCTGCAGCAGCGTGCCGAGGAGACCGATCTGTTCGGCGACGGCATCGGGTTCGGCGCCAGCCTCTTTGAACAGCACTTCGAGTTGCTGTTTCTGCGTGGTCAGTTCTTCAGCGCTGCGGGTGGCGTTTTCTTCAAGGCTCGCCAGTTCGGCCTGGCCTTTGTTCAAGCGGTTGCCGATCAGCATCAGCTGTTGCAGGCGATCGCGGTAGGCATTCCACGCGTCGCTCAGCGGCGCCAGATGAGCGCTTTGCTCAAGCTCGGCGGCAATGCGCTGCAGGCGCTCGGCGACCTGCGTCTGTTTTTCCAGCAAGGCTTGAATGGCGTTCTGGCCTTCGGTGCAAGCCTGCTGCGCATTGAGCCTGGCTTCGCCACTTTGCGCGACATCCTTGGCCAGACGGGCGAGGGTGCTTTGTTCTTCAAAGGCCTGACGCAACAGCGGCGCGTTTTCACTTTGCCGTTGCTGTGCTTCGCTCAGGGCGACTTTTGCCGCGTCGAGATCCTGCTCCAGTTGCGTCTGGCGCTCAGTCAGTTCGGCGTGTTGCCGGGTGTGCGCGGCTATCTGCGCGGCCAGTGGCGTCAACAGGGCATCGAGTTCGCTTTTGCGCGCGAACTGGTGCCGTTGTGGTCCGAGTTGCTCCAGGCGTGTCAGCTTGACCCGCTCGCCAGCCAGACCTTGCGATTGCTGCTGTGCGCTGTGCAATTGCTCGGTGGCGGCCTGTTGCGCGTCCTGCAACACACGCAAATCCTTCAGCCAGGCGTGCTGCTGCTCAAGTTGTTTGAGCTGCGCCTGCTGCAACTTCATTTGCTGTTGCGCAGCATTGAAACGCTCATCCAGTTCAGCCCGGGCTTCGGGCGCCAGTGGCGTGACGCCGGTGGCTTGATCCTGCAACAGCTTGTGCGCTTCGCGGGCCTCTTTGGTCTTGTCGAAGGCGCGGCGGCCGAGGCGGGTGTACAGCGCGGTGTCGGTGAGTTTTTCCAGCAGTTCGCTGCGGTCGTTGTCGTCTGCCTTGAGGAATGCGCTGAACTCGCTCTGCGCCAGCAGCACGGCGCGGGTGAACTGTTCGAAGTTCAGGCCGAGCGCAGCTTCCAGTTGAGTTTTGTATTCGCCTTTCTGACTGGCGAGCAGTTGATCCTGATCGATATCGCGCAGGCTCTGCCGGCTGGCCTGCAACTTGCCGCCGGCCTTCTCGCGGGCGCGGTTGGCCTCCCAGCGCGCCCGATAACGACGGCCATCGACACCGACGAAATCCACTTCGGCATAACCTTCGCCAGTACCGCGACGCAGCAAGGTGCGCGGGTCGCCGGTGGCGATTTCGCCGTCGGCATCCGGGACTTTGGCGTCGCGGCCAGTGTTGTTCAGACGCGGCACGGCGCCGAACAGCGCCAGGCACAAGGCATCGAGCAAAGTACTTTTACCGGCGCCGGTCGGGCCGGTAATCGCGAACAACCCGGCGCTGGCCAGCGGTTCAGCGGTGAAATCAATCTCGAACGGCCCGGCCAGCGAGGCTAGGTTCTTCAAACGAATGGCGAGAATCTTCATGGCTGCTCGCCCTCCAGTTGTACGTCCTGCAGCAGTTCGGCGAAGTCCTTCAGCGTTTGTTCGTCGACCTCACTGCCATAGTTGTCGAGCCAAGCGCGGCTGAACAGTTCCTGCGGGGTGAGCTGGTCGAGTTCGATCAGCGCGCTGCCGTCCTCCGAACCGTCAGCGCCACGGTTGCCAGCGTATTCGGCGGCGATGCGTACCAACCGCACGGCTTTGCCTTGCAGGGCGCTTTCAACTTGATGGCGCAGATCCGGCTGCGGTTCATCGAGGGTTACACGCACTTCCAGCCATGGCTGGCGTTGGGTTTCGGCGAGCAGATCGATGTTCGGCAGATCGGCCAGTTGCAGCAGAATCTCGGCCAGCGGTGCCGGACCGATGCGCTGCAAGTTGACCGAGCGCGGGATCAGTTTCGGCTCGACACTGACCAGGGTTTCGCCATCAAGGGTGACGTCGAGAATCTGGTGCTGATAGCCAATCTCCGAGAACGACAATGGAATCGGCGAACCGCTGTAGCGGATGCGCTCTTCAGCGTTGACCTTCTGCGGCTTGTGCAAATGGCCGAGGGCAACATAGCTGATGCTCGGGCCGAACAGGCTGGCGGGCAGGGCCTCCGCGTTACCGATGATCAGGCTGCGCTCAGAGTCTTCCGACACTGAACCGCCGGCCATGTGCGCGTGGCTGATGGCAATCAGCGCCTGACCGGGTTGGCGTTTGGCGTTGGCCGCTTCGATCAGCCATTCGTGCACCTGACCGATACCGCGCAAATAGTTGTCGCCCAAGTGTGCGCCAGTCACCTCCGCCGGGCGCAGGAACGGCAGCGCCAGGCACCATGCAGCGACTTCGCCGGTTTTATCCGGCAACGGCAGCAGCAGGCGTTCGGCATCCAGTTGGCCGTCATCCAGCCACAACACCCGCCCCAGCGCATGGGTGCGCAAACGGCGCATCAGCGGCGCGGGCAGTTCGATCCGCGAGCCGGAATCGTGGTTGCCGGCAATCATCACGATGGTCAGCAACGGCTGCTGCTCGTGGGCGCTGACGATGAAGTCGTAGAGGCGTTCCTGAGCTTTGACCGGAGGATTGACGGTGTCGAAGATGTCCCCGGCGATCAGCAGCACATCCGGCTGCGCCAGTTGCAGTTGGCGCAGCAGCCATTCGAGGAAGCACGCATGCTCGAAATCGCGCTCCTGGCCGTGCAGGTTTTGCCCAAGGTGCCAGTCGGAGGTGTGGAACAGACGCAAGGTGGACTCCGCAACAATTAAATAGGTGATGGCCGCGAGGAAATGAAGGGCGGCGAAAGAGGGGAGAGTTTACAGATTATTGCGGCGGGAGGGCTTTTCGGGGAGGGCGCGCGCGATCGCGTCGATTTCAAAAATTGACCCCCTGACACCCACTGCCTACCATCGTGCCATTATATTGATATCGTTTTCGCTGCGTGCGAATCACCGCTGGTTGACCCGGAGGAGAGCGGAAAGGCGCGTTGAAGGTTTGTTCTTGTGCATGCATTTGAAATGACGACACAAAGCGCGTTGGGTAATGCTACGTGACGCTATTGTGATGGGGGGAGTAGTAATGAATATTGGCGCTTGTGTTGACTTGCAAGGGTGGCTGGTAATTGTAAGTCATAAACTATTCCTTATTCCGGAAGCCTATTCCGAAAACTATGAGGATGGTGAACGCTATGAGATTTCAAGGCCGGAGATAATATTTGCTGTTGCAGAGTTGGTTCTTCCGCTTGGCGGTGGGAAAAGCTTTATATTTCACAGGTCAAAATTGTCGGGAGTTGTGGTCGGCGATTCGCCGATCAAAATAGATCCAGTGTTTCTGTCTGTTGAGGAGAGAGGACGTGGATATATTTCCATAGATGTTGCAGCTGCTTCTCTAGATAAATACAGAGAACGCTATCAGGCTTTTTTTGAAAAGGGACGTTCGGGTAATTCAAATGACTGGTTGGACTATTTATAAGGATGTAATCGTCTGCCCTCTGGAAATGGCAGGTGAACTTTAAACCTGCGCATCAATCTGCGTGCCGCCGATTGCCTTTAGCCTTTTTTAATTTTTAGCAAAATCAAAAGATCGCAGCCTTCGGCAACTCCTACACATACCCTCTGTAGAAGCTGCCGGAGGCTGCGATCTTTTGCTTTTACTTCGGATAAAGCGGCGGTAACCCGCTATCACCCACCGGATCCTGCACCCGTTCCGCCGCGGGAATCGTGCGGATCGCCCGCCACAAATCCTCACCCTGCCAATGCTGCCCCGTCTCGCTGTACAGCGCACCATTCAACCCATCCAGCGCATCCGACAACGGCACAAACCGCGCTGCCATATCCGCCAGTGTCTCCGGCTGCTGACGCGCCCACGCATCCAGCGCCTGCCGCGTCGCTTGCGGATCATTCGCCTGGCTCGCCCGTTTGATGTCGTCCATCAACGTGCGCGGGCTCGGGCCGGTTTGGGCGGCGCGATGTACCGCTGGTTGCCAGCGGGCGCGCCACCACAGGCCGAAGCCGAGGAGGGTGGTGCAGGCGAGGATCAGGGTGCTGAGTTTCCACCACCACAACACATCGTTATCGACGACGCTCGGTTGCAAATTGCCGGTCGGGGTGTCGACTTGCAGGCTTGGGTTATTGGCCACTTGCAGGGTGCGCGCCGGCAGGCTGCTGTGTTCCAGGTGATCTTCAAAGGTGTTCCACCAGACCACGTCCACCGTCGGCAAATCGATGGCGCCGCTGCGGCTCGGCACCAGCGCTTCGCGTTCTTCGCGGCTGCCGACAATGCCCCGGTCAGTGCTCTGGTTGCTCAGCACCGGTTGGTCGGGGTAGCGGCGCAGGCCGTTGACGTCGGTGGCGGGCAGCGCCGGCAATTGCGAGGCGGCCAGGCCTTCGACTTTCAACGTCAGGCTGCGGGTCAGAGAATCGCCGACCTGAGTGTGTTCCGGTTCCGGGTTCCAGCTTTCGCTGAGGCTCAGGCTGCGTGCGGGCAGCCACGGCGCGTCGACCGGGTAGGTCAGGGGTTTGGGTTTCACGGTCAGGGGGATTTCGGCGGAACTGACGCGCATCAGTTTGCCCGGCTTCGGCCCCTGCGCATTCGCGTCCTGTGACGGCTGCGTATCGACCAGTGTCGCGCTGAAGGTCTGCGGCGCAATGGTCAGCAAACCGCTGTGTTGCGGGTAGATTGCATAGCGCATTTCGATCACGCCATGGCGCACACCGTTGAGGTCTTTTTCGTAGGTGCGCGTGTCGCCCAGTTGTTCGATGCGCGCATCGGCGATTTGCAGCGGCGTCAGGCTGCTGTCGTCGTACAGCGACACCGAATGGTAGATGCGCAAAGTCAGGATCGCCTGCGCCTGCACATAGACGCTGGACTGATCGAGGCTGGCTTCGATGAACACCGGATCAAGGCTGTTCTGGTTCTCGCGGGTGTCGCTTTCGACCACTTGTACGGTGATCGGCTGGCTCTGCGCGTCGCCCAGTTGCAGCGGCGGGATCACCACGCTGCCGTTCTCTTTCGGCAGCAGGGTGATGATCCAGCGCGTGGTCGCGCGGTTGTCGCCATTGAGGGTATTGAGCTGGTTGACCTGCCGCGTGCCACGCACTTCGAACAATGCCTCCAGCGCGGTCAGATCGGGTTTGCCGAACTGGGTGACGTCGCTGGTTTCGAGGGTGAGTTCGACCGTCTCGCCGGAGTTCAGGCGACTGCGATCCACACTGGCGGTCAGCTCGGCCGCCTGGGCGGTGGCCGTGCAGAGCAGCAGGGGCAGCAAGAGAGCGGTGAAGCGGGTCATCGAGTGTTTTCCTGATCCTGATGTTGTTGCTGTTCGTACCAGAATTTGCGTCGCAGCAATTCGCCCGGATCATCCGGGATCTTGCCCAGCCATTGCTCCAGTGCCTGACGCTGCTCGCCTTGGAGGTTGTCCTCGCTCGGGCGCAGCGTCGGCACGGTGTCCGTTTGTTCTTCCTCGTCGCTGCCCGGCACTTCGTTGGGGCCTGGCTGCGGCGGCGTGGTCGTTGGCGGTTCGCTGGCCGACTCGACAGGCTGCGACGGGCTCTGGGTTTCACTTTTCACGGCGGGCGGCGGCGTGGTCGCGGGCGCTGGTTCGTCGCCCGGCAGACTTTGCTGTTCGCTCGGTTTGGTGTCCGGCTCGGCGGGCGGCGGTGTGTTTTTCTGCTTGAGCAGGTTTTCCACCAGCGCCTTGTTGGTCTGCGCCGGACGTAAATCCGGTTGCAGTTCCAGGGCCTGTTCATAGGCGTCGATTGCCGCTTCCAGCTCACCGCTTTTCGCCAACGCGTTGCCACGATTGTAATGGGCGCGGGCATCGCTGCCTTCGGCAAAGCGCTGGGCGGCGCCACTGTAGTCGCCGGCCTCGTACAACGCCACCCCTTGCCATTGGTGATCGTCAAAATGCTGTGCGGCTTCGGCCGGGCGCTTCTGTTTGAGCAGGTGCAGGCCCTGTTGATCGGGGCGCAGCCACAAATCCTCAAAGTCAAAAGCGTAGCTCGGCTGCGGCAGACACAGCAGTAACGGCAGGCAGAACAACCAGCCACGACGCCCGGCGCAGGCGGCGAGCAACAACAGCGGCAACAGCAGCCAGTAACCCTGATCGGCCCAAGTATCGAGGCGCACGGTCTGGCCATCGTCGCGCAGACTGCGTGGACCGTTGAGCAGGCCGAGCGCGCCTAGATCCGCTTCGTCGAGTCGGGCAGGGTGGTATTCGCCGCCGATGCTATTGAGGAATGCGCTCAGGCCCGGACTGTCGAGTTGCGGTACGCGAATCGCGCCTTGCTCGTCCTTGAGGAAACTGCCGTCCTCCTGAGCAATCGGCGCGCCTTCAGCGGTGCCGATGCCGAGCATCAACAGTTGTGCCGACTCACCGTTGAGGGCACGCCGAATGCCCTGGCGCTCCTCTTCGTTCAATGAGGAGCCGATCAGCAAAATCCGCCCCTGACCGAGCGCGCCCTGTTTCAGCAGGGCCAGCGCTTTACTCACGGCCAGATCGGCGCGATGGCCGCTTTCCGGCATCAGCGAAGGCTTGAGCGCATCGAGCAGATTGCGACTGGTCGCCAGGTCATCCGACAGCGGCACCAGCGTGTGCGCGCTGCCGGCGTAGACGACGATGGCGGTCTGCGCATCGCTGCGTGCCTGCAACAGGTCGAAGAGCTTGCGCCGCGCTTGTTCCAGTCGCGTTGGCGGCGAGTCGGTGGCGAGCATTTCCGGGGTCAGTTCCAGCACCACCACCAAGGGATCGGCGGGCTTCTGGCTGGTCTGTTCGACGCGCTCCCAACTCGGCCCGAGCAGCGCCAGAATCGTCAGCAACCACGCCACGCCAAGGGCGATCCACGGCAGTTTGCTGTCGCGACCACTGCCGCCACTGAGCAGGGTGGCATGAAAGGCCGGCGGCAAAATCATCTGCCAGCGCCCGGCGCGTTTCTGCCGGTGCCAGAGTTGCCAGATCAGCCAGCCGAGCAGCGGCAGCAACAGTAACCACCACGGACGGAACCAGTGCGGCCAGAGCGCGATCATCGGCGCCTCCGCAGACGCAGGCGCTTGAGGCGCTCGCGCCAGTCAGGCAGTGGACTTTGCAGATACAGTTCCTTGGTGAACAGGCGTTGCAGCGGGTTGTCCGGCCACAATTCACGGGCGACCAGCAACAGGCTCAACCATAACGCCAGCGCCAAAGGCCAGTGGTACAGGGCTTGTGCCGGGCGGGCCTGGGTCGGTTGTTGAGTCACTGGTTCGAGTTGATCGAGGGTGTCTTTGATGGCTTGCAGTTCTTTGCCATCGTGGGCGCGGAAATACTGGCCGCCGGTGACTTCGGCGATGGCTTTGAGCGCCGGCTCGTCGAGGTCCAGGCTCGGATTGACGCCCAGCAGACCGGTCGAGCCGCTGTCCTCTGGATTGGCACCGATACCGATCGGGTAGATTTTTACGCCTTCGCTGGCGGCCAGTTTTGCCGCCGTCAGCGGGTCGATTTCGCCGCCATTGTTAGCGCCATCAGTGACCAGAATCAGTACGCGACTTTGCGCCGGACGCATGCGCAGGCGTTTTAGTGCCAGACCGATAGCATCGCCAATCGCGGTGTTCTTGCCGGCAATGCCGATCCGCGCTTCATCGAGCCAGACGCGCACGGTGTGGCGATCAAACGTCAGCGGCGCTTGCAGATAAGCCTGACTGCCGAACAGGATCAGGCCGACACGGTCGCCGTCGCGGCTTTCAAGGAAATCACCGAGCAGATGCTGCACCAGCGTCAGGCGACTGACCTCTTCGTCCTGCCATTGCATATCGGGGAAATCCATCGAGCCGGACACGTCCACCGCTACCAGCAGATCACGCCCGCTGGCAGCAATCGGCAGTGGTTCGCCGAGCCATTGCGGGCGGGCGGCGGCGGTCAATAGCAACAGCCACAACAGCATGAACGGTGCTTGCTGGCGCCACGCTGGCAGGTTGGCGCGGGCGCGGCGGCGGGCGAGGCCTTCCAGATCGGCGAGAAAACTCACTTTCAAGGCTGGCTCGCCACTGTCCGCCACTGGCAGCACCAGACGCATCAGCCACGGCAGCGGCACCAGCACGAAGATCCACGGCCAGGCGAACTCAAACATGTTTGCGAATCCACGTGTCGACAGCCTGGGTCAGGCCGGCGATGGCTTTGTCGTCGAGTTTGCATTCCGGTTTGTACGCGCCTTCGACCAGCACCATCCAGCGCGTCAGACCGGCCGCCGGACAACGGTTGTCGAGAAAGGCCAGCCATTTACGCCCGTTGAGGGTGTGGCTCTGGCTGTAGGGGTAATGGTTGCGGCACAGGCGTTTGAGCAGGCCGTTGAGTTGCTGCAGCCAGGCACCGGCCGGGGCGCCGTCGTAGGGTTTGGGCATTTGTGCGAGTTCAGCGAGGGCGGCGACGCGCACCGGGTCGAGCGGCTGCTCGGCACGGACGATCGGGCGTTTCCTCATGGGAATGAAGCGGCGCAGCTTCCACACGGCGAAACCGAGCAGCGGCAATAACAACAGGAGCAGCCACCAGCCTGGCGCCGGCGGCCAGAAGGCAATCGGTGGCGGCGAGATCAGCGGTTGCAGTTGTTCGAGGCCGTTCATCGACCTTTCCCCGGACGCTGCGGATTGAGGAATTCGCGCATCTGCTCGACCATTTCACTTTGCGTGCTCAGCGGCATCAGCAACACCCGCAGCTTTTGCGCGAGCAGTTCCCAGCGAGCGATGCGTGCTTCGGCCTGGGCACGATAGGTCTGGCGCAGCTCGAAGTTCAACGTGTCGAGTTCCAGTTGCGCACCGCGTTGTGCGAAGCGCAACAGCCCGGCGGCGGGCAGGGCGTGATCCAGCGGATCGGAAATCGGCAACATCAACAGGTCGCAATGACGCGATAACAGGCTGAGCTGTTGCTCGGCGCTGTCGGACAGTGCGCGTTCGTCACAGATCACGATGGCCAGGCTGCCTGGACGCAACACTTCGCGGGCACGGCGCAAAGCCACGCCAAACGCATCGCGATCCGGCTCACGCTCGCTGTGCAGCGACTGGTTGACCTTGACCAGACGGTTGAGCAATTGCAGCAGGCTCTGTTTGCTGCGCCGTGGCTTGATTTCGTAGTGCTCGTTGTCGCCGAACACCAGCCCGCCAACCCGGTCATTGTGGCCAAGTGCGGCCCAGCCGATCAGTGCCGCGACTTGCGCCGCGAGGACCGATTTGAACATCAGCCCCGAGCCGAAAAACAGCCGTGTGCTTTGCTCGACCATGATGAAAATCGGCCGTTCGCGTTCTTCATGGAACAGCTTGGTGTGGGGCTCTTGCGTGCGTGCGGTGACGCGCCAGTCGATGGTGCGCACGTCGTCGCCGGCCTGATAGACCCGCACCTGATCGAAGTCGACGCCACGGCCACGGAATTTCGAGTGATGCAGGCCGATCAGCGGGCTGCGCTGACTCGGCGTGGAAAACAGCTGCACCTCGCGCACACGGTGACGCATCTCGATCAGCTCGGCGAGGCTGACGCGGATGCCCGGTTCTGACGGCTGGGAGGCGTTCATGGGGGTCAAGCGACAGCTACGACGTCGAGAATCCGCTGCACCACCCGATCCTGATCGATGCCGGCGGCTTCGGCTTCAAACGACAGGATGATGCGGTGACGCAACACATCGAACAGCACCGCTTGAATGTCTTCCGGGCTGACGAAGTCGCGACCGGCCAGCCAGGCGTGGGCGCGGGCGCAGCGGTCAAGGGCAATCGAGCCACGCGGGCTGGCGCCATAGGCGATCCACTCGGCCATTTCCGGGTCGAACTTGGCCGGGTTGCGCGTGGCCATGACCAGTTGCACGAGGTATTCCTCCACGGCGTCGGCCATGTACAGACCGAGGATTTCCTTGCGCGCGGCGAAAATCGCCTGCTGGCTCACACGGCGCTCGGGCTTGGTCTCGCCGTTCAGCGCTTCGCCACGGGCCTGCTGCAGGATGCGACGTTCGACGGCAGCGTCCGGGAAACCGATTTTCACGTGCATCAGGAAACGGTCGAGTTGCGCTTCCGGCAGCGGGTAAGTGCCTTCCTGCTCGATCGGGTTTTGCGTGGCCATCACCAGAAACAGCGGCGACAGCTCATAAGTGCTGCGGCCGACACTGACTTGACGCTCGGCCATGGCTTCGAGCAGCGCCGATTGCACCTTGGCCGGGGCACGGTTGATTTCGTCCGCCAACACCAGGTTGTGGAAGATCGGCCCTTGCTGGAACACGAAACTACCGGTTTCCGGGCGATAGATCTCGGTGCCGGTGATGTCGGCCGGCAGCAGATCCGGGGTGAACTGAATGCGATGGAACTGAGCTTCGATGCCCTCGGCGAGTTCTTTGATCGCTTTGGTCTTGGCCAGACCCGGAGCGCCCTCGACCAGCATGTGGCCATCGGCGAGCAGGGCGATGAGCAAACGCTCGATGAGTTTTTCCTGGCCGAGAATCTGCGTTGAAAGAAAGGTTCGCAGCGCCAGCAGCGCTTCACGATGTTCCATCGGTGACTGTTCCTGGAAAGGGGTGGCCACAGGCGTTCGGATAACGCCGGGGCTGGGGGCGTTACTTTAATCCATCGCGGGGGGTGGCGACTAACGGCATTTTGTAGAAAAAGGCAAAAGATCGCAGCCTGCGGCAGCTCCTACAGGTGATTGCATTCCAATGTAGGAGCTGCCGCAGGCTGCGATCTTTTGGCTGTCGGTGAAGGCCTCATCGCTGGCAAGCCAGCTCCCACAGGGACCGATGTGTTGCATAGATCGCGTTCACACCGCTGATACCTGTGGGAGCTGGCTTGCCAGCGATGGGGCAGTCTGGACGCCATCAAACTTCGTTAATGAAGGTACCCGTCCCGTCAAGGATATTCGTCAAGGTCTCGACAACCTCATCCAGATCCACCATATCCGGGTTAAAGCTGATCTCCAGCACATCATCCCCATTCAACGCATCGGCATCCGCCGCCGCAATCTCGATCTTCAGTAGCGTCGAAGTCAGGGTGACTTTCACACCGTCGAGGGTCGAAGGCTCGCCATCCAGAGTGATCTCCAGCTCATCCTCATCCGGGTAGCGGCTCATCAGGAACATGTCGCCCTTGTCGCTGTGGCAGCAGAGCATGGCCATGTTGTCTTCTTCGTCATCGCACGGGTTGACGATCAGTAGGGCGGTGGTCATTTGCATGGTCAATTCCTGCCTCAAAGGGCGTGTCGGTCGCTAATGGGCGCGATTCTGCCAGTCCTCGGGAATTTCTGCATGTGAGAGTGTCAGAGGATGTGTCGTGAACGCGACGTGGGTCAATGGTCATTTCTGGCACGCATGTACCGTAAAAACGGGCATTCAGACCAGCGTTTTGCGCCACGAGTGCTAGTGTTTACCGGTGCCAAACCCTCGGTTTACGTGCCAATGACCGAATATGTCGCAGCACCGCAAGCAGACACATTGTCGCACCCTTTAAGCTGCGCAACGGATGAGCACCCGTAAAGGCATTGTCGGCACCGCTGGCAGTCGCTTTTGCAGATGCTCATTCTATGGAAGGTGAATGTGACCTGAGTGTCCCGTCCAGCTTCACCCACCTGTCCCCCTGTTTCCTCTGCCCGAGAATCAGGAACAGGGCGACACAAGCCCCGAAAGGGGTGTTGCACGCGACGCTTTCCATCAATAACAAGCTTAAGCGGAGTACCACAGATGGCGTTCTTCACCGCAGCCAGCAAAGCCGACTTCCAGCACCAACTGCAAGCGGCACTGGCGCAGCACATCAGTGAACAGGCACTGCCACAAGTGGCGCTGTTCGCTGAACAATTCTTCGGCATCATTTCCCTGGATGAGCTGACTCAACGTCGCCTCTCCGACCTCGCTGGCTGTACTCTTTCCGCGTGGCGCCTGCTTGAGCGCTTCGATCACGCGCAACCGCAAGTGCGCGTCTACAACCCTGATTACGAGCGTCATGGCTGGCAGTCGACCCATACAGCGGTCGAAGTCCTGCACCACGACCTGCCATTTCTGGTCGACTCGGTCCGCACCGAGCTGAACCGCCGCGGCTACAGCATCCACACCCTGCAAACCACCGTGCTCAGCGTGCGTCGTGGCAGCAAGGGCGAGCTGCTGGAAATCCTGCCAAAAGGCAGCACCGGCGAAGGCGTTCTGCATGAATCGCTGATGTACCTGGAAATCGACCGCTGCGCCAACGCGGCCGAACTGAATGTGCTGAGCAAAGAGCTGGAACAGGTTCTCGGTGAAGTCCGCGTCGCGGTCGCCGATTTCGAGCCGATGAAAGCCAAGGTGCAGGAAATCCTCACCAAACTCGACAACAGCGCGTTCGCCGTCGATACCGACGAAAAGAACGAAATCAAAAGCTTCCTGGAATGGCTGGTGGGCAACCACTTCACCTTCCTCGGCTACGAAGAGTTCGTGGTCACCGATCAGGCCGATGGCGGCCACATCGAGTACGACCAGAACTCCTTCCTCGGCCTGACCAAACTGCTGCGCACCGGCCTGACCTACGAAGACCTGCGCATCGAAGACTACGCCGTTGCCTACCTGCGCGAACCGACCCTGCTGTCGTTCGCCAAGGCTGCGCATCCAAGCCGTGTACACCGTCCGGCCTACCCGGACTACGTGTCGATCCGTGAAATCGACGCTGACGGCAAAGTCATCAAGGAACACCGCTTCATGGGCCTGTACACCTCCTCGGTGTATGGCGAGAGTGTGCGGGTCATCCCGTTCATCCGCCGCAAGGTCGAAGAAATCGAAACGCGCTCCGGCTTCCAGTCCAAGGCTCACCTGGGCAAGGAACTGGCGCAGGTGCTCGAAGTATTGCCGCGTGATGACCTGTTCCAGACTCCGGTCGACGAACTGTTCACCACCGTCATGTCGATCGTGCAGATCCAGGAACGCAACAAGATCCGCGTGTTCCTGCGCAAAGACCCGTACGGTCGTTTCTGCTACTGCCTGGCCTACGTGCCGCGCGACATCTATTCCACCGAAGTTCGCCAGAAGATCCAGCAAGTGCTGATGGAGCGCCTGAAGGCTTCCGATTGCGAATTCTGGACATTCTTCTCCGAGTCGGTACTGGCGCGCGTGCAGTTGATCCTGCGTGTCGACCCGAAAAACCGTCTCGACATCGACCCGGTGCTGCTGGAAAAAGAAGTCGTGCAAGCCTGCCGCAGCTGGCAGGATGATTACGCCGCTCTGACCGTCGAGAGCTTCGGCGAAGCCCACGGCACCAACGTGCTGGCCGACTTCCCGAAAGGCTTCCCGGCCGGCTACCGCGAGCGTTTTGCCGCGCATTCGGCCGTGGTCGACATGCAGCACCTGCTGAGCCTCAACGAAAAAAATCCGTTGGTGATGAGCTTCTATCAGCCGCTCGGTCAGGTCTCCGGCCAGCGCGAGCTGCATTGCAAGCTGTACCACGCCGACACGCCGCTGGCGCTGTCCGACGTCTTGCCGATTCTGGAAAACCTCGGCCTGCGCGTACTGGGTGAATTCCCGTACCGTCTGCGTCACACCAATGGCCGCGAGTTCTGGATTCATGACTTCGCGTTCACTGCCGCGGAAGGCCTGGACCTCGACATCCAGCAACTCAACGACACCCTGCAGGACGCCTTCGTCCACATCGTCCGTGGCGATGCCGAAAACGATGCGTTCAACCGTCTGGTTCTGACCGCCGGCCTGCCATGGCGCGACGTCGCGCTGCTGCGTGCCTACGCGCGTTACCTGAAGCAGATTCGTCTGGGCTTCGATCTGGGTTACATCGCCAGCACCCTGAACAACCACACCGACATCGCTCGCGAGCTGACCCGGTTGTTCAAGACCCGCTTCTATCTGGCGCGCAAACTCGGCAGCGACGATCTGGAAGACAAGCAACTGCGTCTGGAACAAGCGATTCTGACCGCACTGGACGACGTCCAGGTGCTCAACGAAGACCGCATCCTGCGTCGTTACCTCGACCTGATCAAAGCCACCCTGCGGACCAACTTCTATCAGACTGATGCCAACGGCCAGAACAAGTCGTACTTCAGCTTCAAGTTCAACCCGCACGCGATCCCTGAACTGCCGAAGCCAGTGCCGAAGTTCGAAATCTTCGTTTACTCGCCACGCGTTGAAGGCGTGCACCTGCGCTTCGGTAACGTCGCTCGTGGTGGTCTGCGCTGGTCCGACCGTGAAGAAGACTTCCGTACTGAAGTCCTTGGTCTGGTTAAAGCTCAACAAGTGAAGAACTCGGTCATCGTGCCTGTGGGCGCGAAGGGTGGCTTCCTGCCGCGTCGCCTGCCACTGGGCGGCAGCCGTGACGAGATCGCGGCCGAGGGCATCGCCTGCTACCGCATCTTCATCTCCGGTTTGTTGGACATCACCGACAACCTGAAAGACGGCGCACTGGTGCCGCCATTGAACGTGGTTCGCCACGACGATGACGACCCGTACCTGGTAGTCGCGGCGGACAAGGGCACTGCGACCTTCTCCGACATCGCCAACGGCATCGCCATCGACTACGGCTTCTGGCTGGGTGACGCGTTTGCGTCCGGTGGTTCGGCCGGTTACGACCACAAGAAAATGGGCATTACCGCCAAAGGCGCGTGGGTTGGCGTACAGCGTCACTTCCGCGAGCGCGGCATCAATGTTCAGGAAGACAGCATCACTGTTGTGGGCGTCGGCGACATGGCCGGTGACGTGTTCGGTAACGGCTTGTTGATGTCCGACAAGCTGCAACTGGTCGCTGCCTTCAACCACATGCACATCTTCATCGACCCGAACCCGAACCCGGCGACCAGCTTCGTCGAGCGTCAGCGCATGTTCGACCTGCCGCGTTCGGCCTGGACCGACTACGACACCAGCATCATGTCCGAAGGTGGCGGTATCTTCTCGCGCAGCGCGAAGAGCATCGCGATCTCCCCGCAGATGCAGGAACGCTTCGACATCAAGGCTGACAAACTGACCCCGACCGAACTGCTGAACGCCTTGCTCAAGGCACCGGTGGATCTGCTGTGGAACGGCGGTATCGGTACTTACGTCAAAGCCAGCACTGAAAGCCACGCCGATGTCGGCGACAAGGCCAACGATGCACTGCGCGTCAACGGCAACGAACTGCGCTGCAAAGTCGTGGGCGAGGGCGGTAACCTCGGCATGACCCAACTGGGTCGTGTGGAGTTCGGTCTGAATGGCGGCGGTTCCAACACCGACTTCATCGACAACGCCGGTGGCGTCGACTGCTCCGACCACGAAGTGAACATCAAGATCCTGCTGAACGAAGTGGTTCAGGCCGGTGACATGACCGACAAGCAACGCAACCAGTTGCTGGCGAGCATGACCGACGAAGTCGGCAATCTGGTGCTGGGCAACAACTACAAGCAGACTCAGGCCCTGTCCCTGGCGGCCCGTCGTGCCTATGCGCGCATCGCTGAGTACAAGCGTCTGATGAGCGATCTGGAAGGCCGTGGCAAGCTGGACCGTGCCATCGAGTTCTTGCCGACCGAAGAGCAACTGGCCGAGCGTATTGCTGAAGGCCACGGTCTGACCCGTCCTGAGCTGTCGGTGCTGATCTCGTACAGCAAGATCGACCTCAAAGAGCAGCTGCTGGGCTCGCTGGTGCCGGACGATGACTACCTGACCCGCGACATGGAAACGGCGTTCCCGCCGACCCTGGTCAGCAAGTTCTCCGAAGCCATGCGTCGTCACCGTCTGAAGCGCGAGATCGTCAGCACCCAGATCGCCAACGACCTGGTCAACCACATGGGCATCACCTTCGTTCAACGACTCAAAGAGTCGACCGGCATGAGCCCGGCGAACGTCGCTGGCGCTTATGTGATCGTGCGCGACATCTTCCACCTCCCGCACTGGTTCCGTCAGATCGAAGCGCTGGACTACCAAGTCAGCGCTGATGTGCAGCTGGAGCTGATGGACGAGCTGATGCGTCTGGGCCGTCGCGCTACGCGCTGGTTCCTGCGTGCCCGTCGCAACGAGCAGAACGCTGCCCGTGACGTTGCACACTTCGGTCCGCACCTGAAAGAGCTGGGCCTGAAGCTCGACGAACTGCTGAGCGGCGAAATCCGTGAAAACTGGCAGGCGCGTTATCAGGCGTACGTCGAAGCCGGTGTACCGGAATTGCTGGCGCGTATGGTAGCGGGCACCTCGCACCTGTACACCTTGCTGCCGATCATCGAAGCGTCCGACGTGACTGGCCAGAACCCTGCTGAAGTGGCCAAGGCTTACTTCGCTGTGGGCAGTGCGCTGGACATCACCTGGTACCTGCAACAGATCAGCGCACTGCCGGTTGAAAACAACTGGCAAGCCCTGGCCCGTGAAGCGTTCCGTGATGACGTCGACTGGCAGCAACGTGCGATCACCATCTCCGTCCTGCAACAAGGCGACGGCACACTGGACGTGGAAGCACGTCTGGCGCTGTGGATGGAACAGCACGAAAGCATGATCTCGCGCTGGCGCGCCATGCTGGTGGAAATCCGCGCGGCAAGCGGCACGGACTACGCCATGTATGCAGTGGCCAACCGTGAGTTGCTGGATTTGGCGTTGAGCGGGCAAGCGGTCGTGCCTGCGGTTGCTGCGAATGCCGAGCTTGAACTGGCGTAAGTAGTGGTTGAATAAAAAGCCCCGGTGTCGTGAGATGCCGGGGCTTTTTTCTGTCTGAGGGTTTTGTGCTGGCTGTTCCTGCCTCATCGCTGGCAAGCCAGCTCCCACAGGTTTTGTGGCGTTCGCAATACCTGTGGGAGCTGGCTTGCCAGCGATTAGGCTCTTACATTCAATACAACTTTTTATCTTGTTCACTATTGAGCATCGACACTTTATCCGCCGGCCGCGCGACCAAATTGTTGAGCGACTGGTCAAACTTCTGCAACGCCCGAACTTGCACATCCTGCTGCTGATTAATATCGGCAACTATCTCTTCCGACCGCTTGAAGTCCGCCCACACCGGCGTCAGTTCTCGCGCCTCTGAACCTTTCGCCGTACCGATGTAGTTCAACTGCGCATCATAAAAGTCGGCACTGACATCAGCTTTGATGTCGGAACTGCGCGAGGTAATCAACTGGCTGTGGGTATCGACAATCGCCACCACATCCGGTCTGGCTGCGCGCAGGCTCTGCATGTCCGGATACACCGTCACTGAGCCAAACTGACGTTGCAGGGATGCATTGACCCAGTCCACCGCCATGTCCGGTTTCGAGCTGGCGACGTAGGCGTCATGGATCGGCTGCACCAGCAGGCTCTGGCCGAAACCGGTGCCGGCGTTGGCCTGATAGTCGCGCAGGTATTCGCGGTTGGTCTGGGTGCTTGGGCTGTAGACCACGCCGAGCGATACGCCGGGACCGCTTTTTACCTGGGTGGCGCTGCTGCGGCCGGTGGGATGGGGGAGCAGGGTGTCCAGTGAGGAAACGGCTTGAGGCGCGGTGGGTACCGAACAGGCTGACAGCGTTAAAACCGATATCGCCAGTACACTGGTGAACGCAAGTTTCATGGTGTTTCTCCCGTGAAACAACATCAGTCGGAAAGTTTAAAGGTCGTTGGTGACGACCGTTAATTCAGACTAAACCCGTCAACCTGACAATTTGCTGAGTTAAAACGTGTTAGATAGTTTCATTTGCTGTAACCCGGCGCGGTTAATTGCGCCGGGAAATAAAAAGGCGCGAAACGATGATTTGCGCCTCTTTATTTATGGCTGGTTAAACAGCCATCAGTTTTTCAGCGGGATCAGCACTTGCTCATCCGGGGCCAGCACCATGAACACCAGCAACTTGGCGGGTTTGGATTTGCTGGCATTTTTCGACACCAGATGTTCGGAACCGGCCGGTTCGTACCAGAACTGACCCTTCTTGTAGGTGATTGCCTGTTCGCCTTTTACCTGGGAAATCACCTCGCCTTCGAGCACGTAGGCCATGGCGGTGCCGTCGTGTTTATGGGCGATGGAGGATTGGCCGGGTTTGTAGTCGACTTCGATCATCATGGCTTTTTTGCCGGGGGCGTTTTTCAGCATCTGGTCTTGCAGGACGGTGACTTTTTCAGATGGGTCGTGGGCGAAGGCGGCAGAGGCGCAGAGGCTCAGGGCGAGGGCGGCGGCGAAGAAGGGCAGGGCTTTCATGGCGGGTTACCTGTGAGGGTTGGGGTTGCTGATCACAGTAGTCCGCAGGGCAGGGCATTCAAACGGCCAATATTCGGGAAGATCAGGTGACCAATTGGAGGTTATTCAGCGTGTTTGAGTACGCCATCGCTGGCAAGCCAGCTCCCACAGGTTTTGTGTCGTTCATTAAATTATCGAACGACGCTGAACCCTGTGGGAGCTGGCTTGCCAGCGATAGCGTCAGATCAGACGATAGGAAAGCTGTTGAAATCCACACTATTGGCCAACCGACTATCGATCAAGTCAATAAACCCCTGCGCTTCGGGCCGGTTGAAATGCGCTTGCATCGCCGCTTCCGACTGCCAGCGCGCACTAACCGTCCAGCGGTGGCTGTCCTCGGGGCAGCGGTCGACCAGGTAGGAATCGCAGCCTGGCGTTTCGCGCAGGGTTTCGACGATCTTCTGCAGTTGCCTGCCCAGTTCATCCGAGCGGCCGGCGGCAGCTTGCACCTGGACCGTATTGATCACTTCGTTGGACATTGCTCACACTCCTGAATCAGGCCGGACGAATCCTGCTCATTGAGGGATAACGCCTGTGCAGGATAGGCCTGCACCCCCGGAACACCAATAACCAATCGGCGGTTAAATCTTTAGGCCAATCGCTCAGGCGACGTGCTGGAGGATGTCGCGCAGGCGATCCAGCGCAATGTCGATGTCGAGGGTTTCGATAGCACCGAAGCCGAAGTACAGGCCGTTCTTCGCCGGTTGCTGATGATAAAAACCATTGATCGAGTACAGCCCGACTTCAACTTTTTTCGCCAATTCGATCACCAGCGGCAGGTCGATCGGCACCTTGCAGATCACTGCCATATGGAACCCGGCGCTGGCCGGCACCGCCTCCAGCCATGGCGCCAGATCGGTGGCCATGCGCGCGAGAATCCGCTCGCGGCGCTGCGCATAAATCGCATGACAACGGCGGATATGCTTGAGCAGGCAGCCCTCGGCGATGAACTTGGCCAGCGCCCATTGCGGCAGGGTCGAGGCGTGCAGATCGGTGAGCTGCTTGGCGCGGATCACTGCTTCGAGAATCGCCGGCGGCAGAATCGCATAGCCCAGACGCAACTCCGGCAGCAGGGTTTTCGAGAAGGTGCCGACGTAGGCGACGATGCCGCGCTGGTCGAGATTGAACAGCGAATCGGTGGGCCGCCCCTCGTAGCGGAACTCACTGTCATAGTCGTCCTCGATGATGATCGCGCCCAGCTCATGGGCGCGAGCCAGCAAGGCTTCACGGCGCGCCTGACTCATCGGCATGCCCAACGGAAACTGGTGCGACGGCGTGACATAGATGAGTCGGGTGCCATCGGGAATGTGCTCGACCTGAATGCCCTCGGCGTCCACCGGCACGCCGACCACCTCGGCGCCATGGGTACCGAACAGCAGGCGCGCTGGCGGATAACCGGGATCTTCCATCGCCACCAGACTGCCGGGGCTGATCAGCACACGGGTGATCAGGTCCAGCGCCTGTTGCGCGCCGTTGCATACGACGATGTCTTCGTCCTGACAGTTGATCCCGCGGGAAAACGCGATGTGCCGGGCAATCGCATTGCGCAGCGCCGGCAGGCCTTCGGCCACGCTGTAGAAGCCTTTGGACTGGCTCATCTGGCGCATCGCATGGGCGACGCAGCGGCGCCAGTCATCCTGCGGAAACTGGCCCTTGCTGGTGGCGCCACCGATGAAGTCGTAGCGCAGCGAGCCTTCCAGCGTCGGGTGACGCAGAAACACCGGCAGATTGCGCCAGCTCTCGATCACCTCGGCACTGGCCAGTTCAGTGTGGCTTTGCTTGCGCTGGATTTGCGCTGGACGGGCGTTGACGTAAGTGCCTTTGCCGATCACTCCGGTGAGGAAGTTTTCGTAGGTCAGTTGCGCGTAGGTGTCGGAGATGGTCTTGCGCGAGATGCCCAGTTGCTCGGCGAGCAGACGGCTCGGCGGCAACTGCGTGCCAGCGGCCAAGCGCCCGGATTCAATGGCGCCGCGCAGTTGCTGATACAACTGACCGGCAAGATCCTTGCGGCCGTTGATCACGACGTGAAGTTCCATACCGACGAGGCTCCCGAGACTATTTGGCGTGCCCGCCAGATTACCGCTGTTGCGGGACCGGCAATAGTTGCCTACCCGAAAAACCCGAAATTGGCCTAGATCCCCTGTAGGAGTGAGCCTGCTCGCGATGACGGTGGCACATCCGACATCAATGTTGCCTGACACACCGCTATCGCGAGCAGGCTCACTCCTACAGGGATTTGTGCTCGGCTCATGGTGATTGGTGTAGCGGTTTTCCGTGCAATTGGGGCTGTAATGCATCGCTGTCGGCGTTTACGGTGAAGTCATTATTCCGTCTACCGAGAACCGCCATGTCCCCGCGCCTGGATTACTACAACGCTTCGCCCAAGGCGATGAAAGCGATGATTGCCATGGAGGCGCTGACTGCCAACCTCAGTATCGAACAGCCGTTGCTGCAACTGATCCGGATCCGTGCCTCGCAGCTCAACGGCTGCGCCTTCTGCACCGACATGCACTCGGTGGATGCGCGACGGGCCGGGGAGAGTGATCGGCGTTTGTATGCGATTGCGGTGTGGCGCGACAGCAACTTCTTCAACCCGCGTGAGCGTGCGGCGCTGGCCTGGGCCGAGGCGGTGACGTTGTTGGCGGAGAGCCGTGTGCCTGATGAGGTTTATGAGCAGGCCCGTGAGCAATTCAGCGAAGGGGAGTTGGTCGACCTGACCATGGCCGTGACCACCATCAACAGCTGGAATCGTTTGGCCGTGAGTTTCCGCCAAACCCCCAGCGAATGAGCCTGCCCTGATCGTTCCCACGCTCTGCGTGGGAATGCCTCAACGGACGCTCTGCGTTCGGCTCCGGATGGGACGCGGAGCGTCCCGGGCTGCATTCCCACGCGGAGCGTGGGAACGATCGGTGGGGTGTCATTGCGGTGGGCGTTGTGGTTTTACTGATGTGCCAAAGGTATTGCCCATCCGCGTACTGGTCGCCGCCGGTGTCGCGAGGCCAACCTGATTCGGTGGCCGTTTGTTCACCGGCACATTCAGGGCCTCCTGATTCTTCTCCGCCGCCGCAGCGCCTTCCGGGTTGTTGCCCATCTGCTGGCTCAAACAGTCGTAATTCGGCGCCTTGTAGCCGCCGACCGTCACCTCGACACAGCCCAACGGTTCCTCGGCATAAGCGCTCGACAGCGCCATCAACAACAGCCCGCCAAGGCTCAATCGCCACAGTGTGTTCATGCTCGCCTCCTGGCCGGCCCGACGGGGCCGCGCTATGGCTTGAGTCTAGTGCAAGCCTTGCGCAATTCCCGTGATGGTTTTTTTGCACCGCCCGTCACACCAGATTCATAAACAGCCCTCAGGATGACGATTTCCAAGGATTCGTCAGCCGTGCAGCGAGGCAATTCCACGGACGGTTTTCAGCGTTCAACGAGGCTTGTGCGCCGGATGTGTCTGGGGTGGCTGCTTGGTTGTGCGGCGGGCCACGCCATGGCCGACGCGGTGCCGGCGGACTTGCGCATGACGCTGCACATTCCGGCACAGGATCTGGCACACGCGCTGGATCAGTACAGCCTCGCCACCGGCGTTGCGGTGCTGGTCGACAGTCAGTTGAGTCGCGGCCGTCGCTCGCTGGCGGTGGACGGTGAATACACCGCCGCCGATGCCCTGCGTCGATTGCTCGGCGGCAGTGGTTTGATGGCGCGGTATGCCCGCGACGATGCGTTTACCTTGCAAGTGGCGCAGGTCGAAGACGTACCGGCGCCGGCACAAAAACAGACGCCGGAAAGCGTCGCCGTCAATCGCAGTTACGCCACGGCGGTGCAAGCGGCGATCGAGCGCAACCTGTGCCGCTCGCCGCTGACCCGTCCCGGCAGTTATCGCGCGGTGTTGCAGGTCTGGGTTGGCCGCGACGGCTTGGTGCAGCACAACCGGTTGGTCACTTCGACCGGAGATGTACGGCGCGACAACGCGCTGGTGGAAAGTTTTCGCAACCTCAAAATCGACCGGCCGACGCCCAGCGCCTTGCGTCAGCCGGTCACGTTGCTGTTGTTACCGGAGTCGTCAGGGAAACGCATGGAATGCACCAAATGGGAAGGAGTTTCCGGGGGATGAAAGACACCGGACAAGGTTCGATGGTCCAACTGTTCCTGACGTCCTACGAGGACTTTCGGGTGCGCCTGCGCAGGCGTCTCGGTTCGGAAGATCTGGCCAACGACGTGCTGCACGAAACCTACCTGCGGGTCGATCGCATGGAGACGCCGCCGAACGTCCTGCGGCCCAATGCCTACCTCTATCGCATGGCCCTGAACATTGCCGCCGACCGCCGCCAGGCCGATGCGCGCCTGCTCACCGGCGAGGAAGTCGAAGAGCTGCTGCAAATCGGCGATGAAGCCCTCGATCCGGCGCGGGTGGTGGGTGGGCAAAAGGAAATCCAGTCGCTGCTCAGTGCGTTGTACGAGCTGCCCGCACGGCGCCGGAAGATCTTCATCGCGGCGCGCCTGGAAGAGGCGCCGCATCTGGAAATCTCGCAGCGCTTCGGCATTTCCACGCGCATGGTCGAGAAGGAAATCAAAGCTGCGTTGAGCTTCTGCGCGGCGAAACTGGAAAGAAAAGTGTTTCAGCGGTTCGGTCGCGGGGCCGGAAAACCGTCTTCTGAATAGTGCCCGATCAATTCGTTGAGAATCTGCGCGTTTGAACATCTTTCGACTGACATCTGCCGAGCCATCGGCGGCCGACAATCTGCACAGCGAAGCTCGCGACTGGCTGGTCCTGTTGACTTCCGGCCGCGCCACCGTGGGCGACGCCCGGGCCCTGCGCGAATGGTGCGCGCAGAGTGCCGAGCATGCCCGCGCGTTCGAAGAGGCCAAGCGGTTGTGGCAGCAGCTGCAACCGGCCGTGGAGCAAATGCAGGCACCGCGTGGGTTTGGTCGACGTGCGTTTCTCGGTGGGGCGATTGCTGCGTCGGCGGCGTTTTTGCTGGTGCGCGGGACGATTCCTGGTGGTTTTGAAGGGTTGGGCGCTGACTACATTACTGAAGTTGGCCAGCAGCGGCGTTTTGAACCTGTGCAGGGTGTGAGCCTGGAGCTGAACACTCAGACGCGGATCAATCAGCGTGCAGTGTCTGAGGGTGTGCAGGGGTTTGAGCTGGTCAGTGGTGAGGTTGAAGTGCAGACCGTGCGGTTGCCGTTGGCGATGCAGGCTGGGGGAGGGTGGTTGCGCGCGAGTCAGGGGCGTTTCAACTTGCGTAACACTGATCAGCAAGTTTGCGTGACTTGCCTTGATGGTGCGGTTGACGTGGATGTCGAGGGGCGTAGCCTGCGTCTTGAACCGGGGCAGCAGGTGACCTACGACGCGCGGCAGGTTGGCAGTGTGCAGAGTGTCGACACGGCGGCGGTGATGAATTGGCGTCAGCAAGTGTTGGTGTTTAACGGCGCTACGCTGAGCCAGATGATTGATGAGATCAATCGCTATCGGCCGGGGATGTTGTTGTTGCTCAACCGTGAGCTTGGGCAGCGGCGGGTGCAGGCGCGCTTTAGCCTTGATCAGCTCGCTGGCGTTGCGCTGCTGATTCGCGATGCTTATGGCGTCAAATGCACTGAGCTGCCGGGTGGTGTTGTCGTTTTGAGCTAGTGGGTTTGATTGGGTACATATCCGTTGCTGCGGTTATGGCTGCTTAGGGTTCCGCCCTTACGGCGGGTCACTTTTTCCAGACGCCGAAAAAGTAACCAAAAAGGCTTGCTCCTACGTGCGGCCCGCTCGCTAAAGCTCGGGGTTCCTTCGCTGCGGGATCCATCCGGGCGCATCGCCTACGGTTTGCTTCGCTGCACCTCCTCTCGATGCATTTGGCTGCGCCAAACGGTCGCTGCGCTCCCACCCCCGGATGAATCCCTCCACTCAGCCTTCCGACGTCGCCCGTGGATCAAGATCAAGATCAAGAGCTGCAGCCGAGCTAACGCTCATCCTGTTGAGTGGGGCGGCTTTGCCGCTTGGGTTGTACGCACATTAAAACTGTGGGAGCGAGCCTGCTCGCGAAGACGGCCTGCCAGCCGACCAATCCCCAGCTGACTCCACCCAACCCCTGTGGGAGCTGGCTTGCCAGCGATGACGGCCTGCCAGTCAACCAATCCTTAACTGACCTCACACGATCCAATTGTAGGAGTGAGCCTGCTCGCGATGACGGCCTCACAGCCAACCAATCCCCAACTGACTGCCGCCAATCCCAATGTAGTAGTTAGCTAGATTAGTTGTAGATGCTCAAGTCCAGATAGCAGATGCGAAGGACAAGTTTGTACGGCGCTCCGAGGGTGTTCTGATTTGTCGTGAAAGTGCGGGAGTATCTGATGAGTATGGTTGATGGCTTTTAGCCTCGATGCCAGCTAGATTTAGAGCTTTCCACGATCAAGGAAGGATATGAAAAAGCTCATTGCAGTTATGGGGATGTGTGTAGCACTTGGCGGTTGCGCTACGTCGCACTACACCGTAGGCCGAGACTTTCCGTCCGCTAGTGTGACGAACATTACCAAAGGCAAAACTACGACGGCCGAATTGAAGTCGCTGTTCGGTGAGCCATACACCAAGAGCGCAGTCAGCGAGACTGACGAGAAGTGGATCTACACCTATACCAACGGCTCAGCCCATGCTCAAAGCTATGTGGTCACCATGAAGGTGACGACTACTGGCACTCAGAAAACTCTCGACGTCCTGATCCGTAATGACGTAGTCATCAACTACACCTTCAGCGAAGGCCCCGCTCCAGGCACTACCACTGCGACGAACTGAGATCGCCTCTTCGCCGTTGGGCGACCCACCGCGCTCAGTAAGTTGTTGATGGAGCAAGATCATGGACAGAACATATGCCTTCGTGGATGAGTCCGGGAATGCCGACCTTGATACGTCAAAGGGAGGAAGTTCGGGCTACTTCATCGTGTGCTCCATTCTAGTGGCAGAGAAAGACCTGGGAGCTGCTTTTGCCCAAGCTGAAGCACTTCGCATGCGCCATTTTCAAACAGGCGAGATCAAATCCAGCAATCTGAAGCCCAAGGATTCAGATCGCCGTGCCCGAATCCTCAACGAGCTAGCCGAGCTTCCATTCAAGCTCTATTTCACCATCGTTGATAAGTCTCGAATTCACAAAGACGGCGGCCTCCGCATCAAAACCTCGTTCATAAAATACGTGAACGGATTGCTATATGAACGTTTATTCCGTGCATACCCTGACCTCCAGATGATCGTAGACGAGCATGGTGGCCAGGAGTTTCAGGAGAGCCTAAAAAGCTACGTTGCAGAACGTTTCGTCGACGACCTATTTGGCGATAAGGATGCCTTCCAGACGATAGCCAGTAAGGACAACGTTTTGGTTCAGGTTGCAGATTTTTTTGCTGGCTCAGTAGCTCAGATTTACGAGGAGAAAGCATCGGAAGAAGTACTTCTTGCCTACAAGAAAATCCTTCGCAGCCTAACTCTTGGAATGCTGGAATGGCCATCCAAGTACCAGTCTCTTCTGCCGCCGCCGACGGATGAGTCTGGGTATGCTGACTACCAGGTACACCAAGAAGCTCTCCGCCAGGCCGACCGTTTTAGCGAGCGCGTTGGTAAGCACCCTGATGAGGATCAACGTCTTCAGCTAAGCATCCTGCGGTTCTTGAGATTCCAAAGCGAATTCGTCACGAAGGACTACGTTCTGACCACGGAGATCATGGCCCATCTAAAAGACAGCGGATTGGGAGAGGTCAACGGCCAGAGAATTCGCTCCAGTGGCATTGCCAAGCTTCGGGATGCAGACGTCATCATCACAAGCGCAGCTAAGGGTTACAAGATTCCGCAGACGCGTGCGGACATCAATGAGTTTCTTGAACGGGCGTCAGGAATAGTCGTTCCTCTACTGGAGAGGGTCAAAAAGGCTCGAGAAGTTTATCGGCTGAGCAGTCGAGGAGAATATGACATCGTGACGACAGCCAACCTTAATGAATTGGCCAAGCTACTCGCTGCCCTAGAAGCATTTGCGGATGAATGAACTCAGGCATTGCAACGAACCTCAGCAGACTGCTTTGATTCAGGATGAAATCCTGGAAATTATGAAAGAGGCCAAGGTGCTTGCGCGCCGATTCTATAGCCTGACCGGCAAGCCGTTGGGTGTGACCGGCGAGGTGGCAGAGTATGAAGCTGCCACTAGACTCGGCCTGTCACTACATCCTGCAAGGCAGGCAGGTTACGACGCTACCGAGATACTGGAAGATGGCGTAGCGAGAATCCAGATCAAGGGCCGCTGTATCCTGAACCCGCTAAAGATTACGGGCCGTATGGGGGCAATTGACCTACGACACCCGTTCGATTTTGTGCTCTTGGTGCTGCTTGATTCTGAGTTCAACGCATTTGCAATGTACGAAGCGAGTCGTGCCAAGGTCGAAGCAGCTCTGACTTTGCCAGGTTCCAAAGCCAGAAATGAACGTGGTGCGTTGGCTATCAGGCAATTTATGTCGATAGCCACGTTGCGCTGGGCTCGCCATAAGCCTAGCGACTGAGAGAGTTAAATGCCGTCTTGACGCCGAGTGCTACGGATATGTCCCGTATGACGTGCAAGTCTAATGTCCCCAATACGGCGCATTAATCATCACTTTTAGGGTTAATGCTCCCGTTCGGGCTGTCTCAGAGTTCGTCCTCATATCATCGAAGAAGTTCGAGGCTAGCTAGCTTGCCAGCGATGGCGCCCTGACAGCCGAAGATTTTCTATCTAGTTTGCTCAATTGCTATAAGAGATGTCGAAGACTGCGATCTTTTGATCTTGCTTTGATGTTGAGAAACAAAGGTCAAAAATCTCTATTCGGCTACTCTGGTACGGGAATCTATTCAGTTCAGTGGGCCTATCACCTGCCGATACCTCTCAACCCCCTGCGCCGTCTGCCGGGTCAGCCGAATCTCCAGCCCCAACGGATTCTCCCGCCGATTGCCACTCAGCTGCCGCCACCCCTTGTCCGGTTCCCAAACCCGCACCTGCGCATCGCTGACCTCGCTCAATACCGCCACGCCATCGGTCGGCGCCGGCAATGGATACCGACTCCGCGCCGCCGCCACCGCACGGTACAACGTGTCGCCCTTAAGCCACCAACGCACCCGCTGCAAAGCCCCAGGCTGGTCAGCCGCCGTGCGAATGATATCCAGCCGAAACCCCTTGCTGTCACTGCTACGCACAGTCATCGCGGGCGGTGCCGTCACCGGCTCATCGTCCGCGCCGACTTTCTTCGGCTCACTCAATTCAATGCCCGCACGCATGTCCACATCCCGCTGCAACTGATTCAACGTCCGCAGCAGGGCGTCACTCTGTTCACCACTGGCCTGCAAATGACTGTCCGCCCGCGTCACACTGTCCAGCCCACGCCAGGCAATCAAACTCACCACCGCCATCAGCAGAATCGCGACCATCACCTCGATCAGCGTAAAACCCTGTTGGCCCTTCATTGCACACGAATCCGGCCAGCGCCATCGCGCAGGACACTCAACTGATTGGCGCCATCGGACAACGTCAGTTGCAGCGGCGGATTGATCCACTCAGCGTTAAGCACGACTTTCTGTTTCGGCTCGACCCGCACCTGCACCTTCGGGCTCTGCCACGGCCGCGGGCGCAATTGCGCATCGTCATTGAAATGTTCGAAACCCTTGCCGCTGTCACTGCGCCGGCTGAAGCGAAACCCCTTGGCATCGCTGACCCACGCAATCGGCCGGCCATCCGCCCGCGCCTCGGCCTGTGCCACTTGCAGCAGTTGCGCCACACGTTCGGCGTCCTTGCGCAGCAATTGCAGCGGATCGGGCTTGATACTCAAGCTGATCGCCGCACTGGCGATGCCGATGATCACCAGCACCACCATCAGCTCGATCAGGGTAAAGCCCTGTTGCTTGCCCACGTTCATCGGTTGCGCGCTCCTTTGCGTCGACGTTCATCCTGCACGGCCAACATGTAAGGCGTGTGAAATAAAACCGTGAGAATTGCCGCGTAGTCTGTCAGGTGGGACTAAAAGGAGATTCAGCCCATGACATTCGCCACACGCTTTTCGCCACCACAAATGATCCAGGCCCTGGCCCTGCTGGCCACACTGGTCGGCGTGGCGACCTGGTCGTCACTGCTGCTGACCACCGCCGAATCCCACACCCCGACCGCCGCCCCACAATTGATCGCTGCGCGCAGCGACAGCCCGGCGTTGCAGTGGTTTTCCAATCAAACAGCGCCAGTGGACATCAAGGTGAGCGGGGTGATGGCGGGGAGTCGGGGGGCGGTGGCGATACTGAGCCTGAACGATGGGCCGCCGCGTAGTTTTTTGCAGGGGGAGAAGGTTGGGCCTGGGGTGAAGTTGCTGGCGGTGGAGGGGGATGGGGTGGTGATTGAGCAGGGTGGGGAGCGGGTGCGGTTGGGGGTGGAGAGGTTGCCGGAGGGGGTGGTTTTGCCTAGGTTGGTGAGACCGTGATTTGGGGAGTTGAGCTCATTTGTTTTGGTCGTTTGGTTGAGGGCAGTTCGACCGTCTCAGCAAAAAAATGAACTGAGAAGCAGAGTATTTGTTGTTGCCTTCGACCAGAAGTAGGTCGTTATGAATGGCCGCTATCGGCTGTGGATTCAGCCGGTGGACGCAACAGATTGGCTAAATCGTTCAGCGGGCGTTTCGTAGTTTAGTGTTTTTCGAGGGCGGTTATTTAGCTGCCTTGCTACTTCATTGAGTGTGGCTTGCGAGTGATCTGCAAGGTCAGTCCCTTTCGGGAAGTACTGCCTTAACAACCCGTTGGTGTTCTCATTCGATCCCCGTTGCCAAGGACGATGAGGATCGCAGAAGTAGACCTTTATGTCGGTAGCCACCGTAAAGCGCTTATGGTCAGCCATCTCTTTGCCACGATCCCACGTCAGCGATTTGTAGAGTTCTTGGGGTAAGTCGCGGGCGTTTTCGATCAGGGCGCTGATGACCGTCTCGCTATCCTTACCGACCAACTTCATCAGCATTACGTAGCGGGTATGACGCTCTACAAGAGTGGCAATTTGGCTGTTTCTGCTACCGCACAGGAGGTCACCCTCCCAGTGACCTGGCACCGCTCGATCCTTAACTGTGGCCGGGCGTTCACGGATCGATACCGCGTCTGTGATGCGACCGTGATTTTCTTTCTTCTGAGTGTGATGGCGCGAGCGACGCATGGCTCGCGTCCGCCGTAAATGCTCAAGCAACTCCTTCTTCAGAGCCCCGCGAGCCTGTATGAAGAGGGTGCGATAGATCGTCTCGTGTGACACCTGATAGCTCGTATCGTCCGGGTAGGATCGCTTCAGCCAGCCGGCAATTTGTTCCGGTGACCACTGCAATTGAAGCTTGTCTGCAACAATTTGCGCCACCGCTCGGTTCTCAACAAGCTTGCAGACCTTAGGCCGATGCGCGCGATCCCAAGCAGCCTGATCAGCTTGATTAGCCCGGTAGCATCCTTGACCACCGTTGCGTCTGATCTCACGGCTAACGGTCGAGGCTGCTCGCCCTAGCAGTGCAGCTATGGAGTGGACCGAGTTACCTGCAACCACCGCACGCGAAATCTCTTCGCGCTCAGCCAACGTCAGCGCCAATCTGGACCTGCGCCGTACAGCGGGTCTGATACCCCCTGTTTCCGCCAAGATGCGCTGTATCGATGAGTGGTTTCGATCAAATAATTGGGCGATCTGCTGGAGAGAGTCGCCTTTCTGCCAGTGATCCCACATCAGTTTTTTCTGGCTGTCGGTGTAATAAATCCGAGGTCTCTGCTTCATCTGCAACACTCCTTCTGCTTACACAGAATTTAGTCATGTTGCGTCCACCGGTTGAATCCACAGCCAATAGCGGACATTCCGAGTCGTCCGCTTCCCCCCTCAAATTTGCGAAAAAATACCGCACCATAATTCCGATTGCGATGCGACAGCCAATCAGGAGAAGAATTGATAGCGCTGCGGTTGCAAATTTCAGGAGTTATGTGACTTGTTCGCCCTATTTGGAGCTGTGGTTAAGCGCTCAGCAGGAGGGCGAGCATCAGTTGGAATTTCATGCCTATGCACACTGATGGACTAGCTATCTTGCATGATGTGCTGGCAATACGATATCTTCGCCACAGAAAATAGCTCACGTAGACGGAACTCATCGGATAATTTAAGAGGTTTAGATGGCAAACCAGGAGTATTTGAGCTGGTTACACATCAGCGACTTTCACGTTGGAATGAAAGGCGCTGGCCTGCTATGGACACAAATAAAACAGCGAATGATCGAAGATATCATCAATCATTCCACGAGACATGGTGCAATTGATTTAGTCATATTCTCTGGTGACATCGTTCAAAAGGGTGAAGAGGCGGAGTTCAATTTAGCCCTCAAAGAGCTGGTTGAACTATGGGAGGCATTCGAGACTGTGGGCCCTCCCCCTAAGCTTTTCTTAGTTCCAGGTAATCATGACCTTGTGCGGCCTTCAAAAACAGACCCAATCGCGCTCGCAGTAGCTGCATATAATGCTGAGCTGGAAGTGGCAATCTTTGAAAAAAAACACGATCACTACATTCAGGGCATTGAAAAAAGCTTCCACAACTATACATCTTTTTTAGCAAAACTAACCAATTCCGGCATCCCTGTAATATCAGATAAAAAAGGGGTTCTACCGGGCGATCATTCAGCTATTTTTGAAAAGTCAGGGGTGAGCGTTGGTCTGGTTGGAATTAACTCCAGCTGGACTCATATATTTGATGGAGACATGCAGGGTAAATTATCACTCAGCCATCACCAATTGTTCAACTCCGTAGACGGAAACCTCCCTCAATGGATTGACAATAACGACATAAACTTGATAGTGACACATCACCCAGCAAACTGGTTTACCGAGCACTCGCAGGAAGTATTTCTCAACGAAGTATCACCATCCGGTTGGTTTGACGCACATCTTCATGGCCACATGCACGAGTCGATGTCGAAATCAGAATCAATAAATAGTTCGCCCGGTAGGCTCTCAATACAAGTAGCTTCGCTATTTGGCCTTGATAGTTACGGCACAGCCAAAAAGATCAGAACGCATGGGTATTATTTCGCTAAAATCTGCTTGGTAGAACATAAATATACTTCTTGGCCAAGAAAGGCAATTCAAGTTGGCGGTGGCGGTTGGCAAATTAAGAAAGATCAGATTGCAGTTCCTGATGATGAGCAATCGAGCAACACAGCAGACATAATACTAAATTCTAAAAAAGCTCAAAAAAAAAGTCCAAAGAACTTCCAGTCTTAACGTCCGACATCTCCTCGAAAGCTGAAAGAAATTCTGAATTAAAGATAATTGATACCGAAACCAGTCACTTAAAACTGCAGTATGAGCCACCTAGATTCAAGCAGCACTATCTTGAAGCTGTTGGTAAATTTGCGGTTCGGCAAGCAATATACTTTCTGGAAACTGAAAAATGCTTTTGGAGTATTGCACATTGGGATATGTACGGAAATGAATTCCTTAGCTGCATCAAAAATCAAGCACCACAGCTTTTAGATAAAATCTTCCAGTTAGACTTAGACGACTTCATCGATCTTGCAACGCTGGATCTAAAACTCTTAAATCAAATCAACCTTAGCACGAAGGATTTTTGTACAAAACTCGCAAGCATTAAAAATTCGACACTCTTGATCGATAATATTTATGAGCAAAACATTGATCAAGGCTCCATGCAAGCAGCCCTATATATTAGTAATATTCTCAGAGAGGTTGCACCCGAAACGAACATTATCTTCAGAAGTAAATTTATTATTAAAAGCGCACCATGGGCTCCAATCCTAATACAGCCTATGAATGAGCCGGACATGAATAAGTTCATACTTTCAAATTCTGAATTTAATGTCCCTGAAAGCATAATCTCTTCAGGAGAGATATATAGGCTTTCTGGAGGGAGACCGGGAAGCGTTGAGCGCATAATTTCACAAATGGAGCATACAAGGTTTTCAGAACTGGTAAATGAAACTTCTGCCACCGCTTTGCGAAATATAGATAGCAGCACTATCCCCGTATCTATCAAGATAAAAATTGATACCATTAAAGCAGAGCATAGCGACTCCCTATATCAGCTATTACTTTGCTTGGCCATATTTCCTTATGGCGAAGATTTCAGCCACATCCGATATTTTGACAGGACCAAACCGTTTTACGCAAAGCACTCTATCGAATTAAGCAAAAAAGGGCTGATTGAGGTCTCTAGATATACCGACTATGGCGAGATGGAGGTTGAAGCTCCTAAAATAGTACGAGAACTCACTCAAAGTCAAAGCTATGTGCAATCGCTACTCACAGTAGAGAGCTATAAGGATTTTACTGAAAAGGCATTGACCGCATATTTTGGCAACTGGAAAATTAAGGAGTACGAGTTAGGTAGCAGCTTTAGTCATAAAGTTTTGACCGAATATGAATACTCATTCAATAATGCCACATGTCTCTTAAGGCGTCACTTTAATGATGCAATAGCTGAAAGCGACTCTAAACTTATCTCGAATGCCCTAGACTTGATAAACTTTTATACATCAAGATTGGATAAAATCTGTAACTTTAGAAATATTTGCAATTTCTGCCACGCCATAATTCCTCATTTGATAAAATTTTCTTATATTCGAGCGTCTCAGGATATCTTATTTAGATACGCAAATAGCATGCGTATGCTGAATAGCTTTGACGAAGCCTTGGTGATTTATGAACTCTTGGAGAAATTGGAGACCCAAACAAATCAGCGACTTGCTAGTGTGTGGCTAAATACTGCCATGCTATACTATGAAACCGATCGAAAAGCTAAAGCCATTAAGTTTGCAAGACAAGCTTCCAATCTATCGGATAAAAATGCTACCTATTTTCATGCTCAGTCAATCCTCACTGTATTGGATTCAAAAGATAACAAAGCTTCTAGACTTGAAAGAATTAAGGGCCGGTGCTTGAGGGATGCTCACCATGTTACGGCTAACAATATTTCTTTACGTTTAGCAGCTAAATTCCAAAAGCCAGAAGTGCGTATTGAAACATATCGGCAGATGGCCGATACGGCTATTGGGAAAGGCGATCGATTCAACTATGTCAAGGCGACTATAAGCTATCTTGAAATCGTGCATAAAACTCAGCACAAAATTCATAAAAATTACTTGAGCCAGTTACTTACCTGTTATCAATACGTGACGTCCCAAAGGCTGATTAACTTATTCACAAGATCTCACAGCTTGCTTTGGGAGCATTACCTCTCCCAAAGCGACATTAGATGGTTGGGAAGGATTTTTTGCTATAGCTCTCCAACATTCAGATTGGCGAACTTGGATGAAACTGAAAGAAAATATCTTTCAGAGTTAATGGAGCTAGGAGTCCTAGACTCGCCGGCTCTAGAGGAATCGGAGCGTTACTACATACAGCGACGAGCATTCGAGATTTAGTAATGGCAACTAGCTTATCTTGGTGTTGATCAGCTGCACGGATTGGAAAACCGCAAACTCGCTGATTAGTGCTGTGTCGCTCATAGCCTTGAATCGGTCCTGATTTCCTAGACGCTTCCGTCTGACTGCTGCTGGCCGGTAGCGGTAGCGGTCGCTGCCGATGTCCGCTTCTGGCCGCATGCGGTCGCTCTTGGCGTAGAAGATGGCTGCCGTGACTCCAGCGGGCAGCTTATCCCATTCCGAAACGCCTCCATGTCTGCAGACGTAGATCTATGCAAAATCAAGTCTTCTCAATATCATTAATTGACAAGCCAATACGACTAGGATACAGCGCCTGTATGGATATCGAACCAACACTACATGCCGAATGGATCAAACTTTTACCGATTATAGTGGGAGGAACATTAACGCTGCTTGGCGGAATTTCCGCCCAGCTTGTTACTCAATTTATATCGGCACGTCGTGATCGAAAGAAATTTTTGGCTGGAAAATTAGAGGATATTGCTAGGGCCGTTTCAGCATACTCCGCGTGGATATCAGAAAAGCAAAATACACTTCTTTTCAAGGACGAAGCACACGACTCGCCCTCGCCTCTAGATGAAGCTGTCCTGCTTCAGCGCTTATATTTTCCAGAACTCCACGGAGAGATCTTAGCGCTGATGCAAGCTTCCATTCCCTTGTTAGAACTCATTGGAAAACAATCGGTAGCACGAAAAGAAAATTTCGATTTGTGGCTGAAAAAATTCGACAATAGTGACTATGAATCAGGCTATAAGATCCACCTTCAGGCCTTAAGCGCAACCATTAAGAAGTGCAGAGATATCGCTGAAAGTGGCCTTAAATGATTGTGTCTATCTAGTACGCCATTCATGCACAAGTCTTCGCGATTGCGGAACGCGGACGCCGGGCATCACCATTGACCTGCAACGCAGAGGCAATCCCTGGTATCCGCCCAAACTTGCCTCCAATTTTATTATTCGTAGCATCGACCCAATCCCACATTCGATGGCGGTCTACTTTCGCACCGAAGAGCGATCCCAGACCCATTTCAGTCCTGTATGGCCTTTTTTCAGACGTCAAAAACCACAAGCCTCCGACTTTCTCTATGAGAATCAGTGGCTTGCGTTTACTGAATGGAGCGGTGAAGGAGAAATTCGAACTCCACCAAACTTTGGCCATCATAAATGCTCTTCAGGACTCACGTTAGAGTCCGCTTCTGGCCGAAAGCAGACTGTCAGCACTGCATCTTTCGGCCGGAACCGGTCACGCCAATGTTTAAAAAGACATCTCCAGACACTCTCGCAGGCTACACATCCTTGCGCCTTTGCCTACAGCTACGCCAGAATCCGCCGGCTTGTGCGCTTTTGGGTCGGATTCTATTGTGGTCCGGTCGCTGACGAATCAGCGATCGGGTTTGGTAGCCCGGCTTAGACTTGGCGCATAGCGTCACCCGATACAGGCCTTTTTGGGGCTGTGTATTTATGGTGGTCATGCGCAGGGCGTCTTCGGGCGCGCCGGTTCTCCAAGTCACCGGTCTACCAACCTTCGTATGGCCACCACCCCTTCGTTTGGTAGCGAAAGATGATGGCTCCTTTTCTATGATTTGGAGATTCACTCATGATCAAACCAACACCCAACCCGCCCGAAACCGCCTCGGTTTCCCCCTACGAATCCATCGATTCCAAAAAACTCAACGAAGCCGCCGACCGCGCGCTTGACCATTACCTCTGTCCGCCCGGTTCCACTCCGCCCCCACGTAAAAACCGTGGAATGTACGCCGTGACGGCGGACAACAAAACCGAAGAACTGCTGGTCGATGCCAGTGCAACACTCGCTTCGGCCAAAACCATCGCCCAAAACGTCTCCAGCCTGTTGCCGGCATCGCAGCGCCATGCGCTGGCGGGGATTGCGCAGTTGATCATGCTCGGGGAGTTGGCGGTGAATAGGGCGCTGGACAATTTGCAATTGCCGGAGTGATGCGGGTGTCGGGATCACCTGGTGATTGATCGGGTGTTCATCCTGGCGCCTTCGCGAGCAGGCTCGCTCCCACAGGGTTTTGTGTTGGTCAGGAATGTTGTGTCCGACGCTGAAACCTTTGGGAGCAGGGCTGGTAGCGATGGCGATGACACATGCGTTGTATCCGTTGCCCGAGCCTTCGGCAGCTCCTACAGGAGGAAAAGGGGACGGATTTATATTTGAAAAATAGATCCGTCCCCTTGAATGCAGATGCCCATCTAACGGTGCAACCTCTGACGGGGAACCGTATCAAGATCTACCTAGTCGCCCAAATCAACGGCATTACCGCTAGCCCGGACATAATAATTATCGAATTCACCGCTTTCGATGAACACGAAGCCATGGCGAGTGTAAAAGCGATTTGAAGCGCTTTCCTTGAGAGCACCCACCTTGATGGGACGCCCGATCTCATCAGCCTCTCTGAAAATCCGAGTAAGAACTTCAGAGCCGATTCCTGCTCCTTGAGCTCTGGGTATCACATACAAGTGGTCAAGCAGCAGCTCGCTCTGCTGGTCTTTGATTACGACAAAACCGACCAGATCACCTAATACTTCTATGCGGCGTGTGCTGTTAGCGTCGAACCCACCAAGAAATCGTTCGCGCGCACGATCTGGGTCAAATCGTCCAAGCCGTTCGAGGCTCTCGCGCATGGCCTCAATCCTGATGGCTACCAGATCTTCCAGGTCGTTATTGGAAGTTGCGCATAAAACGACAGCGGAGTTTTGATCAGCGGAGGCTGGCATAACAAGCACCCTAAACATGGCCGGTCAGTGATTATAGAGAACAGAGTCCGCATAACCACTGCTGCTCGGTTCAATGGAGGCGATGGCTCCCTATCAGCTTCAGGGGGATGTGTTCGCCGGACGCTTACGTCTGTTGGGGCAAGGGGACGGATCTGTGCTGGGGTCCGAGACGCGATGAGGATTCCGATAAACACCAACGTTTAAAAAGACATCTCCAGACACTCTCTCAGGCTACATATCCTTGCGCCTTTGCCTACAGCTACGCCAGAATCCGCCGGCTTGTGCGCCTTGGGGGCGGGTTCTATTGTGGTGCGGTCGCTGACGAATCAGTGATCGGATTTGACCGTCCGCCCAATATCAAGGCGCGCCAGCGTTCTGCACGTGTTCAGGCATTGTCTGAAATCGTGTCGCGGTGGCTGTGCGTGGGACACCTTCGGGTGTGCCGGATTCCTTGATGTCCGGTCGGTCAACCCGCGTACAGCTGCCACCCTGTTTGTTTGACCGCGAACGGTGGCGGCTCCAGTCATCAAGGAGCTTTACCATGATCAAACCAACACCCAATCCGCCCGAATCTAACTGCACGTCTCCCTACGAATCCATCGATTCCAAAAAACTCCACGAAGCCGCCGACCGCGCGCTCGACCATTACC
This sequence comes from Pseudomonas sp. IT-232MI5, assembly GCF_949767845.1. Lineage (NCBI taxonomy): Bacteria > Pseudomonadati > Pseudomonadota > Gammaproteobacteria > Pseudomonadales > Pseudomonadaceae > Pseudomonas > Pseudomonas sp. IT-232MI5. The sequence continues at coordinate 31,703 of NZ_CATKQE010000022.1, read as the reverse complement.
TCTGTCCGCCCGGTTCCACGCCGCCGCCACGTAAAAAACGTGGGATGTATGCCGTGACGGCGGACAACAAAACCGAAGAACTGCTGGTCGATGCCAGTGCAACACTCGCTTCGGCCAAAACCATCGCCCAGAACGTCTCCAGCCTGTTACCGGCATCGCAGCGCCATGCGCTGGCGGGGATTGCGCAGTTGATCATGCTCGGGGAGTTGGCGGTGAATCGGGCGCTGGATAATTTGCAATTGCCGGAGTGATGCGGGTGTCGGGATCACCTTGTGATTGATCGGGTATCCGTTCTGGCGTCTTCGCGAGCAGGCTCGCTCCCACAGGGTTTTGTGCTGATTGCAGATGTTGTGTACGACGCTGAAACGTGTGGGAGCGGGTCGGTTACTTTCCTGCGGCGTTTTCATTTGGTTTGTTGTTGCTTTCGGCATTGCGCCTGGAAAAATCAGCGGCGGATCTGTTCAAGGAGGGAGGTGAGCGACCATCACCCTTGCGGGTGATGGTTCGATGCTTAACGCAGGTTAGATATTCGGGGTGTAAGAGAAACTCTGCGAAGCTTCGGTATCGGTGAATGGCGTGACGCGAGTTTTCTTGTTGAACAGGCCATTGACGACCGAGCCGGGGAACATTTCGATGGCGTTGTTGAACAGTTCGACGTTGCGGTTGTAGATGGTGATGGCTGCGCCGACGTTCTCTTGTTGTTCGGCAATTTCACGCATCATGTTGTTCGCCGCTTCTGATGCTTTCAGGTCAGGGTAGGCCTCGAAAGCGATGCGTAGGCCACCTATCAGCTCCCGGGTGGCGGTTTCAACGGTCGTGAGGGCATTGCCATTGGCGCCCGCAGGCAGGGCGTTGACCGCGCTGCGAAGGCCGGTGATCTTTTCCAGGAGGCTGGCCTCATAGACCATGAAATCTGCGAGCACTTTTTGAAGCTGGTCGAGAACTTTGGTCTTCTGGCGTTCGTAAACGAGGACGTCCGACCATGCACGTTGTACTCGGTTGTGTCCCCCGATAATGCCGTTATAAATGCTGAAGCCCGCTACGATTATGACGACAGCGATAACAGCGGAGAGGATGAGTGCAATGTCCATGGCTTACTTCTCTTGGCGTTGTTTTGGGGGAGTGGCGGTAAAGGTAAAGTTGTCATCGTGCAGCTCACTGAGTGCATGGCTCCATTGGAGCGCAGACATCAGACGCGGCAGTTCGATACCGGCAGAAATTTCTTCGTAAAAATTGTTGGGCGAAGCCAGCGAATACTGGGCACCGAACGCGAACAGGTCGTTGCTCTCAAAACTTAGGCAGAGCTCTCCACTGTCGGAGAACTCCAGGTTCGGACGATGGAGGATGTCGAACAGCTTCAGCAAGTGGAGCACCGTCGAAGGCTTGATGAATTTCGCACAAAGCATCTCGCTGCGACCGGTCAAACGGAACGCTTTATTGAAATCCGTAGAAGCCGTGTCCATGGGATGCGAATAGTCGTTCTGGGACTGGTAATCAGATCTGACCGATATTCCGGTGACCCATGGAAAGTCGATGACCAAACTGTAGCGATCGTAGTGGTCATAAACCACTCGAGTCTCGGTTTTGGTATTGCCCTTTTCGTCGGTAACCGTGGTATGCACCTCGCGTCGGTTGACATAGTGCAGCTGGCGGTACGTGAAAGGGAGGTTGCGCAACGTGCCGGTAAATTCACCCTGTATCGACTCGACCAACTTGCGGCTGTAGTCGCCGCGACGGTAATCACCAAATTCCGTGTCCAGCTCTTTGAGGGTTGCGGCTGAGTCTTCTCTCAGGAAAGTCAGTCCGTTGTGGAAGTAGGATGACAGTCGAGCAATTCTTTTACTGAGCGACGGCAACCGATCAGATTTGGATTTCATCCATGCCAGACTCCAAACGGCAATCACGATGCCGAGAAAACCAGTACCCATGCCGAACGAGTCGGGATCAATTTCCAACCGGTAAAAGAACAGAGCGACGCTATGGATGTTCCCAATCCAATAAAGGGCCACAGCGCTCGCAAGCAATAACAGGCCGGTGCCGAAACACCACCATGCGCGTGTGCGATCGAATTCGAGCGGGCCGTTGTACAAGGCGAACTCATGGATCACGTTCAGGAGGTCGGCATTGGATTCAGCCCTGTCAATACTGGCTTCGCTCACCGTCAGCAACTCAGTGAGTCGCGCGTTCTGCGATGCGTTGGGCATGTAGACATCCTTCAGCGAGAGCAAGGTCGAAAACTCACAAAAGCATAGCGATGGTGTCCTGGCCTCACTTCGGATTCAGGGATGCCTGGTGCGGGAGCAATGGTCCGGTTTGAGGATTTGGCTCTATTCATAATCTGTCAGAAACATTGAAAAGGAGTGGACGATACCATTGTCATGCGCTGACCGCTTGTGGCGGATACGTGTCTCTGGAAATGGTCGAGCATTCGGCAGGCAGTAGTCTGTGGCCCCTGTCCGTGCGTCGGGCGTTGTCATGACAGTTACCTCGGCGACCGATTGATAAAGACGCAATCCAGCCGCACGCCATTCTGTCATTTGGTCGATGTCAGTTCAGGCAAAGCGGCGTTTATGAAATTCAGGGCGATTCATATGCTTTGAAAGTGTGCGCTGCAATGGCGCACTTAAATTGTCGGACAATGATCGAACTGGCCGGATTCGGAGACTTTCGTAGCACTATCCCGGTGCGGTTGTATAACAGTTACGCACCAAGTTAAGCGCAAAAAGTTTTTTTGATTTTCATTCTTGACAGCTGTTTTTATTTGTTTAAATCTCACTTCGCCGAATGGTTCGGCTTCATTGAAGATAAGGAGAGTGTCATGACTGTTATTAATCTCGAATCGAAAACCCTGGCTAACTGGACTCAAGCAGCAGGTCCGGTTAAAACCACCGTCAAGTGATGTCAGGGCCCGGAAGAAGTTCTTCCGGGCTTTTTGTTTTTACCAGTCTCAAGGACGAGAGAAGTGCCATCCTATATTAGTGATAATATTTTTTTTCTGATCAAGAATAAGCAATTGGTGCTATGGGACTACCAGGCACACAAGCAATATTCCATCTCTCCTCAGTATCTTTTTCGTTTACTGCATCTCAGCCAAAACCCAGACGTAGAGCCGGATACACAAGATTCGATCGACCAGGAATTGCTGGCCGCCGGGGTAGTGTCAGAGAGCGGATTTCCCGCAATGGAATGGGGCTGGGATGATCTTTCCCGCATCTTTCACGTTGGCACCAGCAAGATCGACTATGCGGCGCGACCGGAAAGTGTCGATGAATGGGCGATAGCCTACCAATCGGCATGTGACGAAGCCTTTACTGTTCCAGTGCCGAGGTTAAGGCATGAGAGTAAGGGTAAAGATACAGGGCACTGTATTGCTCTAACACGACCGGTCACTACTCAGAATTATGACTTGCAAAGTACCTTGTCAAAGCGCCGCAGCGTCAGGGAGTTCCTTCCTGTGGCGCTCACGAAGCAGCAGATAGAATTGATTCTTTATTATTCGCTGGCGTATCTTCCTTCCCGCGGTCTTGCGACTAGCCAGCTGTGCCCTGATGAACTTCGCCATCGCAGAAGTAGCCCATCAGGTGGCGGACTCAATGCCATTGAGGGATATGTTTACATCAACAATGTCGCGCAGATCCCGCCTGGGTTCTATTACTACAATCCTGTCGAACACCAGTTGGAATCCATAAAAACCGATGACGATTTCAGCTTGGGTCATGCACTCAACGGCCAATTTTTCGCGGAAGATATTCCGTTCGGTATTTTTCTGACGTGCCAGTTTGACCGGCTATGGTGGAAGTATCCGCACTCAAGGGCCTACCGCGTCGCGCTGCTGGACGCCGGTCATATTTCCCAGACCGTGCAGCTTGTTTCAACTGCCTTGGGCCTTGGGACTTGGGTCTCTGCCGCTATTGATGAGGCTTGTCTGGAGCCGATTCTGGGCGATTCCCATCAGTCAGCTCCTTTGTTGTTTGTCGGTGCCGGGGTTAGCACCGGCAGGGACATGCCGGTGGCTTTGGAAGCGCTGCATGCCAGCGGAGGCGCACGAGAAAATGATTAAGCAAGAGTGCTCAATCGACAGCGATGCGTTGATGGTCTTCCTGGACTGGAACGAGGCCGCCACCGTGCGTTCGCGGCCTAACGCCTATGACCTGTCGGGTTGGGCGCAGGGCGGCGAACAGCACAAAGACTGGTTTGTGCCGACGGCAACTCCCTGGTTGGCTGATGAGGCTGTTCATTGCCATGGCGACGCCGTCAGGCAGGCGATATTGGCAAGATATCTGGTGATGTTCCTCGACTACACAACTGAGTTAGAGACCCGCATTGTCAATCGCTCGATCACAACCATTGCTCATGATCGAATCGGTTTGGGTTTGTCTCCAGAGTTGAAACTCACAGGGCTCAAGTTATATGCCGATGAGGCCTACCATGCAGTGATGTCGGCAGATGTCGCCAATCAAGTCAGCGCTATTTATGGAATTGCCAATCGGGAAATTACCTCGGAACGCGTGCAGAACATCCGGGCGCTTGTTAACTCGGTAGAGCCTGCCCATACCGAATTGGCTTGGTTTGTTGTTGGATTTGTTTCTGAAACCGTGATTACAAAAGAATTCCTTAAGATCTCCAGGTCAACGGTTTATACGCCCGTCTACCGGATGCTGCGTGACCATCTTGAGGATGAACTCAAGCACTCACTTTATTTTTCGCATCTTTTTACCATTGTTTGGCAGGGTGCTTCGGACGCTCAGAAAACATTCATGGCGGATTTTATCGTTAAAGCCATCTTCGAATTTTTCAGGCTGCATGAAACATGGTTGTACGAGAACTTGAAGCTGGTGGGCGTTGATGCCGCCAGCGCGCAGGTTATCCATGAAAGGCAGCAAGGCAGCGCGCCTCATCGTGCCAGGGCCAGAGCTGGATGTACCGCAACGATAACGGCGATGAAACGCAGTGGTTTTTTCAAAGAACCGATGAACGTGAAGCGCTTTGCCGAGGCAGGGCTTATCGAATGACAGACAAAGGGAGACTACGGTGAACGTTAAACTCAAATCGCCTTCAAAGGCCTCTGCACTTTTCCTGCTGTCGGTCATGGTCGCACTTGGCGTATTCCCGCTCGATGTATTACTGCCGTCTTATCCGGCTCTGGCGGATGCGTTTGGAATGAAGGTCAATGAAGTCACCTACTTTGTGGCGACATTTGCGGTGGGGTTCTCCATCTCTCAGATCGTTGTAGGGCCGCTGTCCGACAAGTATGGCCGGCCTGTCATGCTCAAACTTGGGTTGGTAGTGTCACTGCTGGGTATTGCGGGCTGCCTGCTGTCCAGCACGCAACTGCAGTTTGCCTTGGCGCGAGTCGTGCAGGGCGCAGGGTGCGGATGTTTTGTGTTGGCTCAAGCGATTGTTCAGGATGTCTTCACGGCTGAAGACCGGCAGCGGATTCGCATTTACATGCTGTCGTTAAGCGGGATTTGTATTTCCTTTTCTCCGTTGTTTGGGACGTATCTGCAGTACGCCCTGAATTGGCAGGGGAGTTTCTACGTGTTTGCTGTGCTGGCTGTGATCTTGCTGGGGCAAACACTGTGGTTTTTTCCCAAATTACCGGATCAGTCGCTAACGTCGCGATCGCAAAAGCTGGAAATTCTCAAGCGTTATGCGGATATCTTCAGCTATAAACCTTTCGTGTATTCGTGGATGACATCGGCTATGGCCTTTTCCTGTCATTTTGGATTCATTGCTATTTCTCCCATCATCTTTCTCGAAACGCTCCGGGTGTCCTCGTTGAGTTACTCATTTGTGCTACTGGCCTACGGAGGCGCCTATGTGGTGGGCGGGTTATTGGCCACCCGGTTATCCAGAACACTGACGATCGACACTCAAATCAAGGTGGGATTGGCTATCTCCGGGCTGTCCGGCCTGATCATGGTGGGGTTGATTCAGTTCCAGCTCTCTATCGCTACAGTGGCCATCCCAATGATCATCTGTACGCTAGGAACGACACTGGTCAGGCCCGCCGCCGCCTCCAGGGCCATGGAGATGTTCAGCGAGAAAGCGGGGGCCTCGTCGGCGGCGGGCGGCACCCTCATGTTCGTGACGGCTGGCGTCGTCAGCGTGCTGCTCGCCGTCGCCCCCTTTCCTCCGCTGGCGAGCCTGTCCGTGTTCATCTTGATCGCAACGGTACTTGGCTATGGTTTCAACAAATGGGGCGTCGCTGAGGACCCGGCGCTTGAGAGCGTTGCTGCCAAGTGACCGCTAGCTGGCAACCCTGGCCCTCACCCCAGCCCTCTCCCGGAGGGAGAGGGGACCGACCGAGGTGTGGCGGGGTGCATCGACCTGGAAGACCGTGGTGATTATGGCTTTGGTGATTCTGGGATTTTGCGAGTAGAAGCGGCCCTCACCCCAGCCCTCTCCCGGAGTGAGAGGGGGCCGACCGAGGTGTCTTGCGGGGTACGTCGACCTGGAAGATTTTGGTGATTATGGTTTTGGTGAAAGACCTTGGCGGTTATGGCTTTTGTGAAAGGCCTTCGATTTGGCTTTGTGAGCTTGGCCATTTTGGATTCAATGAAAGACGTTCAAGTCGGTGTAGCTCTCGAATATCCCCCAATCGGTCTCCTCTCCCTTGGGGGAGGGCTAGGGTGAGGGGCTTTCCGTTCGGGACAACAAGGTCTCAAGCCTGGCCAGCGGCGGCGCATCCTGGCTGCGGTCAAATACCTGGATGCCAATCTTGAGCAACCGTCCATTCTCGGCTGCGCTAATCACCTGCTCACACCGCAACAACAACCGCCCCTGATCACATTCCTGCGCCTTCATCCCCATCGGCAACTTCCCTTCCAACCGCAACTCCGCCATCCGACTCTGCGCTGCAATCATCGCCACCGACCGATCCCGCAAAATCCCACTACTCTGCGTCATCAACCCCGCCACGCGCACAGCCGCCGACATCGCCACGGCAATAATCGCCAGCGCCACCAGCACCTCAATCAACGTGAAACCCGCTTCCCGCGAACGCGCACGCATACATGGCCCAAAACCCAAACCCAGCCCTCGACGCTAACCCCCGTCCTTGACGGCTTGACGACGAAAACACCCGAGGATTTTCAACATCACTGACATATCTTCTTGCAACACTGCGCGTCGAATCGAATCAAGCCAGGGTATGTCGAGATGGATATCGCACCTTTCAAATCGCTTCAGCAACCGATGCGCACGCCGCGTGGGCAGCAGGGTTTTACCCTGATCGAGATCATGGTGGTCGTGGTGATTCTGGGGATTCTGGCGGCGATGGTGGTGCCCAAGGTGCTCGATCGGCCGGATCAGGCACGGGCGACGGCGGCGAAGCAGGATATTGGTGGGTTGATGCAGGCGTTGAAGTTGTATCGCCTCGATCACGGCACTTACCCGAGCATGAACCAAGGGCTGAAGGTGTTGGTGGAGCGGCCGGCGGATGCGAAGAACAGCAATTGGCGCTCGTACCTGGAGCGCTTGCCGAACGATCCGTGGGGGCGTCCTTATCAGTACCTCAACCCCGGCGCCAATGGCGAGATCGACATCTTTTCCCTCGGTGCCGACGGTCAGCCGGACGGCGACGGCGTGAATGCCGATATCGGTTCCTGGCAGTTGTAAGGCCGGCCATGAACAGCCGCTCGCCTGAGGGGGCGAAGCAACAGGGCATGGCGATTATCAGCGCGTTGTTGATTGCGGCCGTGGTGGCGGTGATTGCGGCGGGCATGTTGACGCGCCAGAGCGTGTCGACCCGGGCGCTGGAGGCGGATCAGCAGCGTGTGCAGGGGCGTTGGCTGGTGCTGGGCGGGTTGGAGATCAGCCGTCAATTGCTGTGGGACGCACGTCAACGCGATCCGTTGACCCGGCTCGATCAGCCGTGGGCGCAGCGGCTCTCCGCGCAAGGTTTTGAAGGGCGGCTGGAGGATGAGCAGGGCAAGTTCAACCTGCGCAATTTGGTGGCCAATGAGCGGGTGGATGAGGCGCAGGTCGCGGCGTTTCAGCGCTTGTGTGAGTTGATCGGGGTCAGCGCCGGGTTGAGTCAGCGCATCAGTCAGCGGGTGATTGCCTCGTACCCGCGACTGCTGAAAGCGCAGATGGCCGAGGCGCCGAAAAGTGGTTTCGACAGTGGTCGCGCCACTTCGCCCAACGCTTCACACAAACCGCAGAATCCGACGCTGCCGATGCTGCGCAGCATCGATGATCTGCGCAGTGTCGACGGCGTGAATGAGGCGGTGATGGGCAAGCTGGCGCCGTACCTGACGGTGATCCCCGCAACCACTTGGCTCAACGGCAACACCGCCACCGCGCCAGTTTTGGCTGCTTACGTGCCGGGGCTGTCGTTGGAGCGTGCCAATGCGCTGATCGCCGAGCGCGATGCCGGGCGCTGGTTTATCAACCGTGGCGATTTCGTTAACCGCTTGCGCCTGCCGCAACTGGAGCTGACCAGCGTCAAGGTCGGCATCACCAGTGACTGGTTTCGCCTGCGCGGTGAGGCGCGGCGCGATCAGCGGCGGGTCAGTCTTGAGGCGTTGCTGCATCGCAGCCAGGACCGCTTGCCGCAGGTGATTTGGTCGCGGGTGGGCGTATGAGCCAGTTGAAAGTGGCGTTGCCGCCCTTGGCGGAGCTGGATCTGCACAGTCAATTGCATTGCGCCTGGCTGGATCGTCAGGGCCAGGTCACGCGGGAAGAACGCCTCAGCCTGAGCCAGTTGAGTCAGCTGTCGAAACTGCCGCCGCTGGTGTGTTTTCTGCACCCGGCTGACAGCCTTTTGGCGAGTCTCGATTTGCCACCGCTGCCGGCGAACAAGATTGTCGCGGCGGTGCAGTGTGCGGCGCAGGCCTTGATGCTGGGCGACAGCAGTGAGATGCACATCGCGCACAGTTCGCGGGACGAGGCCGGGCAGGTGCAGATCGCCTGGGCGCCTCGGCAGCAGTTATTGAGTTTTGGGCAATTGCTGAAAAGCGCTGGGTTGAACCTGCGCGGTCTCTACCCGGCGCCGTACCGTTTGCCGGTGCTGCCCGGCACCGTCGCTTGCGTGCAGGACGGGCATCTGTTGTTGCGCGATAGCGTGCAAGTGGCGCGGGTGCAGCCGTTGTTCGATGACGGACTCGACGGTGTTGTGTGGGAACCGGGCATCACTTTGCACTGGATCGGTGATCAACCGCCGCCGGGCGCTGAACTGCCGATGGCGGAGGCGCAGCGTTGGACTGGGCCGTTGCCCGGTTGGGGGCTGCATGGCGCGGTCCAGCAACAAAAAACCGAGCATCGCGGCTGGGGCAGGGCAATCGCCCTGTCAGCGTTGGCCGTGGCCGTTTGGGTGATCGGTTTGAATCTGTATGCCGCCCGTGAGGCGAGTCAGGGCCAGCAGCTGAAAGCCCAGATGAACCTGCGGGTAAAGCAGGCCTTTCCCGAGTTGCCGGTGATCCTCAACCCGTTGCAACAGGCCCGTCAGCAATTGGCGGCGCGGCAAAAGGGCGCGGCGGATGATCCGGCGCAGACGTTCAATCGTCTGGTGTTGCAGGCCGGTAGCGGTATGCCGTCGATGGCCGGCAGTGTCGAGCGGCTGGTGTTTGTCGACGGTGCCTTGCAACTGAGTCTGCTGAGTGAAGCCCGTCGTGGCGGCAATGATCAGGAGTGGCAAAGCACCTTGGCCCAGGCCGGCATCAGCGTCACTGCCGATGACGAGGGTTGGACCTTGCGTCCGGCCACTGAAGCCAGCCCAAGTGAAAGCGATGACAGCGGCGGAGCAGAAGAAGATGAATAAGGCCTCGCTCGCGCTGTACCGCGCCAAGTGGCAACGCTTCAAAGCTCAGGTGCAGGCGCGTTGGCAGCCGTTGGCCCTGCGTGAAAAACGCATGGTTGCCGGCATGGCCATAGCGCTGATCGGCCTGCTGCTGTGGGTCGCGCTGATCCAGCCGCCGCTGAGGAAAATCACCTATTGGCAAACCGAGACGCCAAAGCTGCGCGCGCAGACCGAAGCGCTGGAAGTGCTGCTGCGCGAAGTCAGCGTGCGCCCGGACGGGCAAAGCGTGGCGCAGTCTCTGGAGCAGACCCTTCAGGCCAGTGGCCTGGCGGGGCATTACCAATTACAGGAGGCACAGGGTGCCTGGCAGTTGACCTTCGACGCGGCGCCGGCCGATGCCGTGCTCGACTGGCTGTTGAGCAACCCGGCACAACTTTCTCTGCAAGTGGTCGAGGCCCGTTTGCAACGCGCAGACAACCCCTCGACCGAAGTCACCGCCGGCACTTTGTCAGGCACCGTTCGCATGGATCAGGCGCTGGGCGCTAAGGAAGCTTCATGAAGGGGTCAGGATCCAAACCGGCACGTCTGGCGTTGCCGATGTTGCTGATGGCGTTGAGCGCGTGCAGCAACACCAGCACACCGCAAAACCAGCCGCCATTGCTGGTCGACAGTGAACTCGGGCGGCCGCTGGCCAACACCCAGCGTAGCGGCGACGCGGTGCTCGACCGCGAACGCGCACAGGCCCAAGCGCGCCCGGCGCCCAAGCAATTGCACAACATCAGCAAGAGTGCGCGCAGTGGTGCGGCGTCGTCGGGCATCGCGTTGCCGAGCAATCCGTTGGGTGATCAACCAGTGACGCTGAATTTTGTCGACGCCGATATTCAAGCGGTGGTACGGGCGTTGGCGCGATCGACCGGGCAGCAGTTTTTGGTCGATCCTCGGGTGAAGGGCACGCTGACGCTGGTCTCGGAAGGTCAGGTGCCGGCGCGGCAGGCTTACGACATGTTGCTGGCGGCGTTGCGCATGCAGGGTTTCAGTGTGGTCGATGTCGGCGGTGTCGCGCAGGTGGTGCCGGAGGCGGATGCGAAGTTGCTCGGCGGGCCGATCTACAGCGCTGACAAACCGGCGGGCAATGGCATGCTCACGCGCACGTTTCGCCTGCAATACGAGAACGCGGTGAACCTGATTCCGGTGCTGCGGCCGATCGTTTCGCCGAATAATCCGATCAACGCCTATCCCGGCAATAACACCATTGTCATCACCGATTACGCCGAGAACCTGACCCGCGTTGCGCAGTTGATCGCGAGCATTGATTCGCCGAGTGCGATTGACACCGATGTGGTGCAGATCCAGAACGGCATTGCAGCTGACATCGCGCCGATGGTGGCGGATTTGCTCGATGCGCCGGGCAATGATCCGACGCAGAAAATCGCCGTGATCGGTGACCCGCGTTCCAACACCATCATCATTCGCGCCGGCAGCCCGGAGCGCACGGAGTTGGCGCGCAACCTGATCTACAAACTGGATAACGCGCAGAGCAATCCGAGCAATCTGCACGTGGTTTATCTGCGTAACGCCCAAGCGGCGAAACTGGCGCAGGCCTTGCGCGGTTTGCTCACGGGCGAAAGTGATAGCGGCACCAGTGACAGTGCGCGGTCGGTGCTCAGTGCCATGGGCGCAAGTACCGGCGGCAGCGCTGGGCAGAATGGCCAGAGCGGCACGCAAACCAGCGGCATGACATCGACCAGCAATAGCAGCGGCAGTGCCGGTGGCAGTTACGCACAAGGCAGTGGCGGCACCAGTAGCAGCGGTAATCAGGCGAGCGAACAGAACGTCGCCTTCAGTGCCGGCGGCGTAACGATTCAGGCCGACGCCACCACCAACACCTTGCTGATTTCCGCGCCGGAGCCGTTGTATCGCAACCTGCGCGAGGTGATCGATCTGCTCGACCAGCGCCGCGCGCAAGTAGTGATCGAAAGCCTGATCGTCGAAGTCGGCGAGGACGATGCCAGTGAGTTCGGCGTGCAATGGCAGACCGGCAACCTCGGCGGCAAAGGCGTGATCGGTGGCGCGAATCTGGGTGGTTCGGGGATCAACACCAACGGCAAGACCAGCATCGACGTGCTGCCGCAGGGTTTGAACCTGGGCTACGTCAACGGCACCGTCGACATTCCCGGCATCGGCAAGATTCTTGACCTGAAGGTGCTGGCCCGGGCCTTGAAAAGCAAGGGCGGCACCAACGTACTGTCAACGCCGAACCTGCTGACCCTGGACAACGAAGCGGCGAGTATTTTTGTTGGCCAGACCATTCCGTTTGTCAGCGGCAGTTACGTGACTGGCGGTGGCGGCACCAGCAATAACCCGTTCCAGACTGTGACCCGGGAAGAGGTTGGACTGAAGCTCAACGTGCGCCCGCAGATTTCCGAGGGCGGTACGGTGAAGCTCGATATCTATCAGGAAGTCAGCAGCATTGATGAGCGGGCTTCGGCCAGTTCGACGTCAGCGGGGATCGTCACCAACAAACGCGCGATCGACACCAGCATCCTCCTTGATGACGGGCAGATCATGGTCCTCGGCGGGTTGCTGCAGGATGGTTATAGCCAGAGCAATGACGCGGTGCCGTGGCTGGGCAGTCTGCCGGGGATTGGCGCGCTGTTTCGCAACGAGCGCCGGGCGATTACCAAGACCAACCTGATGGTCTTTCTGCGTCCGTACATCATTCGCGACAGCGAAGCGGGGCGCAGCATAACCCTCAACCGTTACGACTTCATGCGCCGCGCCCAGGGTGGTTTGCAGCCGGAGCGCAGCTGGGCAATGCCGGACATGCAGGCGCCACAGTTGCCGACAGCGGCGCAGGGCGTACCGGCGGTTTTACCGGGGTCGGGTCCGCGCGCCACTATCAAAGCGGTGCCCATCCAATGATTCCGCCATCGCCTCTTGATCTGGAAAACCGATTTGTAGGAGCTGCCGAAGGCTGCGATCTTTTGATCCTGCTCTTCGACGGACCCAAACGACCAAAGATCAAAAGATCGCAGCCTTCGGCAGCTCCTACAGGGATTGGGGAGGGCATGAGATGAGTGCGCTGCCTTACGCCTGGGCCAAGGCGCAGCGGATTTTGTTGTGTGATGGCGTGCTGACCGTTTGCCCGTCAACGCCGGGCTGGTCGATCAGCGAGGCGCGGCGGCAGTTCGGTGCGACCACGATTCAACGCGTACGTGATGACGAACTCGACGGTTTGCTCGCCGCTGCCTATGCCGACACTGGCAGCGCGGCGGCAGTGGTCGGCGCGGCAGAAAACGAAGTCGACCTCGACCGCCTGATGCAGGACATGCCGGAAATCACCGACCTGCTCGATACTCAGGACGGCGCGCCGGTGATCCGCATGATCAACGCCTTGCTCACGCAGGCGGCGCGCGACGAGGCCAGTGACATTCACATCGAACCGTTCGAAACCCATTCCGTGGTGCGCTATCGCGTCGACGGCACGTTGCGTGACGTGGTCTCGCCGCGCAAGGCTCTGCACGGTGCGTTGGTGTCGCGGATCAAGATCATGGCTCAGCTCGACATCGCCGAGAAACGCCTGCCGCAGGACGGTCGCATCGCCTTGCGCGTGGCCGGGCGCCCGATCGATATTCGTGTTTCAACGGTACCGACCGGGCATGGCGAAAGGGTGGTGATGCGTCTGCTCGACAAACAGGCCGGGCGCCTGCATCTGGAAACACTGGGCATGGACGCGCAGGTGCTGGCCAAACTCGATCACCTGATCCGCCAGCCCCACGGTATTGTCTTGGTCACCGGGCCGACCGGCAGCGGCAAAACCACCAGCCTCTACGCCGCACTGGCGCGGCTGGATGCGAGTACCAGCAACATTCTCACCGTGGAAGACCCGGTGGAATACGACTTGCCTGGCATCAGTCAGATTCAGGTCAACGCCAAGATCGACATGACCTTTGCCCTCGCACTGCGGGCAATTCTGCGCCAAGACCCGGACATCATCATGATCGGTGAAATCCGCGATCTCGAAACCGCGCAAATCGCCGTGCAAGCCTCGCTGACCGGTCACTTGGTGCTGGCAACCTTGCACACCAACGACGCGGTGTCGGCGGTCAACCGTTTGATCGACATGGGCGTCGAGCCGTTTCTGCTGGCGTCGTCGATGCTCGGCGTGCTTGCGCAACGCTTGGTGCGGCGCCTGTGCAATCACTGCAAACAGGAAGACCCGGCGACACCGGGGACGTGGCGCCCGGTCGGTTGCCCGGCGTGCAATCAAACCGGTTACAGCGGCCGCACCGGCATCCACGAATTGTTCTGCATCGACGACGACATCCGCACCCTGATTCATCAAGGGGCAGGGGAGCAGGCCTTGCGCGCATCAGCCGCCAAGGCCGGGATGTTCAGCCTGCGCGAGGACGGTGAGCGCTGGATCCGTAGCGGCGCCACCGCGCCTGAAGAAATCTTGCGTGTGACACGGGACGCCTGATGAATCGCTATCGTTTTGAAGCTGCTGATGCCACTGGCAAGATCGAATCCGGGCACCTTGAGGCGGAGAGTCAAAGCGCCGCTTTCACAACATTACGCGGGCGCGGGTTGACCGCGTTGTCGGTGCACAAGGAAAGCAACGTTGCCCAGCATGGTGGCGGTGGATTGTTCAGTGCCAAGCTCTCGGACAACGATCTGGCCTGGGCCACGCGGCAACTGGCGAGTCTGTTGGGCGCGAGTCTGCCGTTGGAAGCAGCGCTGAGTGCCACGGTCGAACAGGCCGAAAAAAAGCACATCGCCCACACCCTCAGCGCTGTGCGTGCGGATGTGCGCAGTGGCATGCGTCTGGCTGAGTCGCTGGCGGCGCGGCCACGGGATTTTCCTGAGATCTATCGCGCGTTGATTGCGGCTGGCGAGGAGTCCGGCGATCTGGCGCAGGTCATGGAGCGGCTGGCCGATTACATCGAGGAGCGCAACAACCTGCGCGGCAAGATTCTCACCGCGTTTATCTATCCGGGTGTGGTGGGTCTGGTGTCGATCGGCATTGTGATTTTCCTGCTCAGTTACGTGGTGCCGCAGGTGGTCAGCGCGTTTTCCCAGGCGCGACAGGACTTGCCGGGGCTGACCTTGGCGATGCTCAACGCCAGTGATTTCATAAGGGCGTGGGGCTGGTTGTGTGCGGCGATCATCGCAGGGGCGTTCTGGAGCTGGCGCCTGTACCTGCGCAATCCGGCGGCACGTTTGAGTTGGCATCACCGGGTGCTGAAGTTGCCGCTGTTCGGGCGTTTTATTCTGGGCCTGAACACCGCGCGATTCGCTTCGACTCTGGCGATTCTCGGCGGCGCCGGGGTGCCGTTGTTGCGCGCACTCGAGGCGGCGCGGCAGACCTTGTCCAATGATCGCTTGAGTTTGAGCGTCACTGAGGCCACGGCCAAGGTACGTGAGGGTGTGAACCTGGCGGCAGCGTTGCGCGTGGAGAATGTGTTTCCACCGGTGCTGATTCATTTGATTGCCAGCGGCGAGAAAACCGGTTCACTGCCACCGATGCTTGAGCGTGCGGCGCAAACCCTGTCGCGTGATATCGAGCGGAGGGCGATGGGCATGACCGCGTTGCTGGAGCCGCTGATGATTGTGGTGATGGGCGGGGTGGTGCTGGTGATTGTGATGGCGGTGTTGTTGCCGATCATTGAGATCAATCAACTGGTCCAATAGGGCTGTTGTTGCGTAGGGCCTCATCGCGAGCAGGCGAAGGCCTACATTTGAAATGCGTTCCCCTGTAGGAGTGAGCCTGCTCGCGATAAGGTCAGCTCAGGAAAAGAATCTGTGAAACTTTTACAGCGCATTCGACCATCACCCGACCCTCAAAAAAACCATCCTCGGGTTCTCCTTTCTGTCATCTGCAACCACCCGCCAACGCCTCCAGCCCGATTCAGCCAAACCCCCGCCCCAGACGCTGCGCAGCACCCGACAAACACCCGAGAAAATCCCTTCGGAAACACCTCACAGCTCCCGAGGTTTTTTCCTTTATCTGTCACCGGAAACTGCGAATTTCTCAGTGCGACTTAACCAAGGCCAGCGCTAGCGAGGGCCCCGGTGAGTCCTCCCAGTGTCATGCAAGCAACCCCGAAACCTGTGTTCACAACCCAGTTGAAAAGGAGATTCTTCATGTTCAAGCGCACTCTGATCGCCGCCTCACTGACCGTCGCCGCTCTGGCTTCCGCCCAGGCCATGGCCGCCAACGTTACCGGTGGTGGCGCGACTCTGCCTGCCGCTCTGTACAAAGGTTCTGCCAACAGCATCCTGCCAGCCAACTTCAGCTACCTGGGCACCGGTAGCGGCACTGGCAAAACGGCTTTCCTGACCAACAACTCCGCGCTGTTCAGCACCACCGGTTCGGTGCACTTCGCCGGTAGCGACTCGATCCTCAGCGCTACGGAAATCAGCACCTACAACAGCACCTACGGCGCTTCGTACGGCCCGCTGATCCAACTGCCTTCGGTGGCCACTTCGGTTGCCATTCCGTACAAAAAGTCTGGCCAGACCGCGCTGAACCTGACCAGCACTCAGCTGTGTGATGCCTTCTCGGGCGCCAAAACCACTTGGGGTGCGCTGTTGGGTACTGCCGACACCACGCCGATTCGCGTTGTTTATCGCAACGTTTCCAGCGGCACTTCGGAAATCCTCACTCGCCACCTGAACTCGATCTGCCCGACCAAGTTCGCCACCAACTCCACCTTCACCAACGCTCGCCTGCCAGCCGGCTCCGCACTGCCAGCGAACTGGGTGGGTGTTGCCGGTACGTCTGACGTCGCCACCCAGGTCAACGCCGTTGACGGTTCGATCGGTTACGTCGGTCCGGACGGTGTGAACGCTGCGAGCAACGCTGTTGTTGCCCGCGTCAACGGCGTGCAGCCAACCACTGCCAACGTTTCCCTGGCATTGGGTTCGGCCGCTCTGCCAGCCGCGCCTGCCAACCCGGCGCAGTGGGTACCGGTTGTGCCTAACCCGGCGAGCGGCTACCCGATCGTCGCTTACACCAACTTCATCTTCGGTCAGTGCTACAAGGATGCAACCGTGGCCAATGATGTACGCAGCTTCCTGACCACTCACTACAGCAACCCGGGCAACAACGCTGCCACCATCGCGCACAGCTTCACTCCGGTTCCAACCAACTGGAAAGCCGCTGTGACCGCCAACTTCGTCACCAACTCTTCGGGCAACAACCTGGACATCAACAACGCCAGCGTCTGCAACGCTATCGGTCGTCCTTTGTAAGCTTCGCTTCAGTCGCAATGCAATCGCAGCAGCCTTCGGGCTGCTGCTTTTTTTTGGCCGATCTACTCCTCAATCATGAAGTTTGTGTGACATCCGTTCGGTCGCGGCCTTCGCCAACCGCCTACGTCATAACAGCAGGGTCCACCCGACCTGCGGCCTCGTGTGGCAACTCAAAAGGATCTCGTAGTGATGCTCGCTCGCCCATCCCGTCGCAGTACCCGTGTTCAGCCTCAACAGCGTCTTGTCGTCGATCCGGCGCTGTGGCTGCTCAAGCCGTTGGCGCAGGCGATTGCCTTGTGTCTGGTGGCGGGCAGCGCCGAGGCGGCCACTGCTTTCAGTTCGGGATGGTTTGCCGCCAAGGGCGCGGCGCAGCAGGCGAGTGCTGCACGGCCCGGCACCGGCGGTTTGCCGGGGATGACGCCGCCGCTGGCGCAACAGCAGAAGGCCAACCAACAGCTGCAGCGGTCGATTCAGACCTTGAACAACACCGTCGCCGCGATTGCTGCACAGCAAGCGGCGCAAGCGGCCGGACGCGCGACAGCATTGGGTTCGGTGCAGTTTGTTCCGGACGGTTTGGCCGAGGGGGGGCTGAAGGTCGACAACAGCCTTACCCAGGGCTGGCAGAACGCCAAAGGCCCGCAACAGACTCAGGCCGACGGCAAGACCACGGTGAAGATCGAGCAAACCGCCGACAAAGCCATTCTCAACTGGGAAACCTTCAACGTCGGGCGTAACACCAGCGTTGAATTTGCCCAGCAAGCGAATTGGGCGGTGCTCAACCGGGTCAACGATCCGAGTGCACGGGCCAGTCAGATTCAGGGGCAGATCAAGGGCGACGGCACGGTGATGCTGATCAACCGCAACGGCATCGTCTTCAGCGGCACCAGTCAGGTCAACGTGCGCAACCTGGTGGCAGCCGCCGCCAACATCACCGATATCCAGTTCCGTGATCGCGGCCTGTATTTCGACAGCAGCGCCAGCCAGCCGACGTTCACCGACGCGGCGGGCAAAGTGCTGGTGGAGCGCGGGGCGTCCATCGAAACCGCACGACCGGCGAAGTCCACCGACGCCGGCGGTTATGCCTTGCTGTTGGGCAGCGAAGTGCAGAACGACGGCAGCATCAACACCGCCAAGGGCCAGACCGTGCTGGGGGCGGGGGATCGCTTTTACATTCGCAAGGGTGCGGGCACCGAAGGCAACGGCTTCTCCACGACGTTCGGCAACGAAGTCACGCCGGGCTTCGAAGCCGCCAGCGTTGCCGGCAAGGTCAGCAACAACGGTCTGATTCAGGCCGCGACCGGCGACATCACCCTGACCGGCCATGAGGTCGTGCAAAACGGCGTATTACTCGCCAGCACATCGGTCGCCACGCGCGGCACGATTCATCTGCTCAACCCGGCGACGGACACCCAAGGCAGCGTGACGCTGGGGCAGGGCAGTGCCACGGCGATCATGCTCGACAGCAGTGACCTAACGGCCCTCGACAGCCAGCATCAGTCCGCACTGACCGCCGTTACCCCGACCAATTCGATTCGCAGTGACCAGTCGCGCATCGACATCCAGAGTGGGGGCAGCGTCGAGTTCCAGAACGGTTCGATTACCCTGGCCACGGGCGGACAAATCGCGGTGGCCGCGCAGCGTCGCAGCCTGGTGCGCGACGGCGCGCTGATCGACGTTTCCGGCGCCATCGGCGTGAAAGTCGCGATGGAATCCAACAGCATCAAGATCAATGTGCAGGGCAACGAACAGCGCGACGCTTCGGGCAACCGCGACAAAGGTGCGCTGAACAGCAACGACGTCTGGGTTGACGTGCGTGAGCTGGTCTACGTGCCCGCCGGCACCAACGGTTACGCCACGGATCGCTGGTACACAGCAGGTGGTCTGCTCGAAGTCGGTGGTTACCTTGGCACCCAAGGGCACAGCATCGGTGAATGGATGGCCCTGGGCGGGACGGTAAATTTCGCCGGCAATGACGTGGTGTCCGAGAAGGGCTCGTTGATCAACCTGTCTGGCGGCACGCTCGATGTGCAAAGTGGCGAGATTCGCCAGAGTTGGTTGCGCGGTGCCGATGGGCATCTCTACGAATTGTCCAAGGCGCCGGGCGATCTGCTCTACAGCGGTCTGTACAACGGTTATGAAGACAGCAGCGAACGCTGGGGGCAGACGAGCTATTACTACAACCCGCTGATCGCACCAACCAAGCGCCTGGAGGCTGGCTACACCGTGGGTCGCGATGCCGGGCAATTGGTGATCGGCACCCGTAACGCGCTGCTCGACGGGCAACTGCTGGGGGAGGTTTATCAGGGCGAGCGCCAGACTCAGGCGCCGCGTGCCGTGCTCGATGGCTACGCGCAGCGTCAGACCGCTCTCGCGCGGCGCGGGCAGTTGATCGTCGGTGGTTACGATGCCGCCTACGTCGCGGCGGCGGGTGGCGTGCTCTATGGCCTCAATCCGTTGCTCGATCAGGTGCAGATCGGCATTGAGCGTCCGCTCGGCGACAATGACGCGGACGCGGGCCTGACCGGCGTGGTGTCCGAGGCGCGCAATGGCAAGCTATTTCTCGATGCTGCACAACTGAGTGACTGGCAACTGGGCGCGCTGAAAGTCGCCGCCAAAGAGCGCATCGACGTGGACGGCGCCGTGACGGTCGGCAACGGTGGCGATATCACCCTCTACGCGCCGCAGGTGCAGGTCAACGCCGACCTGATTGCACGGGGCGGCAGCCTGCATGTGGGCAACGTGCTCAACCAGCTCAATACCGACCGTGTCACCGATACCCGCATCGTTGCGCCTGCGGGCACGACCACGGGTGTTCGCGTGGCGGAAAAGGTGCAACTGGACACCCGGGGGCTGTGGAGCAACTTGCGCACTGACCCGGATGACGCGAGCAGTCTTGCGTATCTGGACGGTGGCGTCATTTCGATCCGCAGCAGCGGCGACATCGAAATCGGCACCAGCAGCCTGCTCGACGTGTCCTCCGGCGGCGCGCTCCTGGCCAACGGCAAGACTCGGGGGGGCAAGGGCGGCGACATGACGCTGGAGTCCAGTGCGTTGTCAGCGCCGGGTGACAGTCATCTGCGCCTCGCTGGCCAGTTGCGTGGCTATGGTGTGACGGGCGGCGGCAGCCTGTTGATTCAGGCCGGCAACGTGCTGATCGGCCAGACCGACAAAGACCTCGCCGACAATACCTTGCAGCTGCAAGCGGATCTGTTCGACAAAGGCTTTTCGGCCTACAACCTGATCGGGCTCAACCGTCTCGACGTTGCGGACAACACGCTGATCGACGTGCTGATGCCGGTTTATCGGTTTGCTGACGCGGCAGCCAGTCAGGCCAGCGGTGTCGCCCCGCAACAGGCGCTGGAGCTGTGGACGCCGACGCTCTATCAGGACAATCCGGCCAAGGCGCAACTGACGCAACGCGCGGGTGCCAGCCTGAGCTTGCAGGCCGGTTCCAGCGAGGTGGCGTTGAGCGATCCTGCGCGTAATGCGTTGACCCTTGGCCAGGGCTCGCGCATCAGTGTCGACCCGGGGCAAAGCATCAACGTGCGCGGCGCCGGACAGATTACCGTCGACGGTGAGTTGCACGCCTGGGGCGGCATCATCGACATTCGCCAGCAGCAGTTCGGCTCGATGAATGTCGCCGAGGCCTCGCAAGTCGCCGACAAAAATGCCCACAACCGCTCGATCTGGATTGGCGACCACGCCGTGCTCGATGTCGCCGGCCGCGCTGCCACGGGCGTGGATGCGCTGGGCCGGGTATATGGGCTGGTGGGCAAGGGCGGCAGCATCATCATTGGCGGTGAAACCGATGCGAAGAAGGCCACCGCCACGGCGGCCGATGCCTATGTCGTCGTGCGCAATGGCGCGCGGCTTGATGCTTCCGGTGCGCAGGCGCTGCTGGATATCGCCGGGCAGGGGCCGACGGCGGTCGCTACGGACGGCGGGCGAATTTCCTTGAGTTCCTATAACGGCCTGTTCATCGACGGCGACCTGCGCGCGGCGGCCGGTGGCGTCGGCGCGGCGGGTGGGCGCCTGGAAATCGCTCTGGAGACGCCGAGTTATCTGCGCAGTGATGCCAGCAATGAGGTGCGCGTGCCGCGCGAAATCATCATCAGCCAGCAAACCGCTGACGCCCTGTTGCCTGCCGATGTGCAACCGGGTGAAGCGGCGCCCGCGTTGCAATACGGGCGTGCCCGCCTGAGTGCCGACCAGTTGATGGCTGGCGGGTTCGATAATCTGAGTGTGCTGAGCAACGGCCTGCTGTCGTTCGACGGTGACGTCAATCTGCACATGCAGCAAAGTCTGAGTTTGTATGCCGGCGCGATTTCGCTGGCCGAAGGCGCGCAAGACAATGCGCGTATCGACCTGTCTGCGCCCTACCTGCGCCTGTCGGGGACGGGCAAGTATTTCGAGGCGCCGGGCAACCTTCGGCCACGGGTGATGAACACGCCGACAACGCGTGTATCGATGGGGCAATTCAATGCCAGTGCGGATCAACTGGACCTGAGCAACAGCCTGTCGTTCGGTACCGCGGGCAATATTGTCCAGCTCACGGGTGCGGATTTGCAGGTGACGCGTCGTGGCTTTGATCAGGTCTCCCTGCATAGCCGTGGTGACCTGCGCTTTCTGGCGCCGACCGGTTATGTCGAGAAAACCGAACTGTGGACACCGGGCGACCTCAACCTGCGTGCCGCGCAGATCTATCCTGCCAGCGATGTCACCGCCGAGGTGCGGGTGGGCTACCAAAGCGTGATTCCCGGTGCCGATCCGGCTCGCACCTTGCGCATCAGCAGCAGCGGGGCCGCACCGGCCGCGTTGCCGTATTCGGTGTTTGGCAACCTGACACTGGCGGCCGGGCGCATTGAACAAGGCGGGGTGATCCGCGCACCGCTGGGCATGATCAGCCTTGGCGGTGAAACGGTGGTCAATACCCGCGAGCTGCATTTGCTGCCAGGCAGCGTGACTTCGGTCAGCGCCGCCGGGTTGCTCATGCCGTATGGCGGGACTACCGACGGCATCGACTATCGCTACGCTGGCAAATCCGTTCAGCTCAAGGGCATCAGTGCGGATACCGCCGGCGTGACGCTGACCTCGCGCTACGTCGATGTGCAGGGCGGCGCGCTGATCGATCTGTCCGGTGGCGGTGATCTGCGCGGCGCCGGGTTTGTCTCCGGGCGCGGCGGTTCCACCGATGCCCGCTACAACCCGCTGGTGCGCAACGCCAATGACGGCACCTTCAGCCTGCCCGGCCTTGCCAGCAATCCGGTGTACGCCATCGTGCCGGGCAATCAGAGTGCCTACGCGCCGATGCTCGCCGAGGCCGGGGCGGTCGATCCGCGCATCGGCCAGCAGATTACCCTCGGTGCCGGCGTGCCGGGTCTGGCGGCGGGCACCTACACGTTACTGCCCTCGACCTTTGCCTTGCTGCCCGGGGCGTTCCGGGTCGAAGTCAATGGTCAGGCCACAGCAGGCGTCAGCAACGACGCGTTGCAGATGCGCAATGGTTCGTGGACCCGTTCGGGGCAGATGTCGATTGCCAACACCGGGCTGCGTAACAGCCTGCCCAGCCAGGTCATTCTGACGTCTGCGGATGTCCTGCGCCGTTATTCGCAGTACAACGAGACCGGTTTCAGCCAATTCATCCAGAGTGACGCGACACGGCGTGGCGTGCCCCGGGCCTTGGCCCCGATGGATGGCAAATCGCTGAATCTGTATTTGATGCCAGGCGCCGAGCAGGACGTTGCCCTGGATTTCAACGGCCGCGCGTTATTCGCCCCGGCCGCCGGCGGGGTGGTCGGAACGGCCACGGTACGCGGGGCAATGGACTTTGAAATTCTCGGTGCCGGGCATTCGCGCACCGACGGTTTCACTGGCGTGTCGCTGTATGCCGACAGCCTCAACGGTCTGAATGCCGGCCGCCTGACCCTCGGCGCGCAACCGCTGATCGATTACAGCGGCGCGGGCAATATCATCTCGTTCACTGGCTACACGACGTCGATCACCCTGCGCGAGGGGGCGATGTTGTCGGCGCCCGAGGTGCTGTTGCGCACCGCCCGCAGCGATGGTGGCATTACCCTCGAAGCCGGTTCGGGGATCAACACCCTGGGCCGTGGCAACGCGCCGTACGACTCCAGCAGTGGTTTCATCTACCAGCCGGGGGCGGCCGCGCTGCTGATGGTGTCGAACGGTTGGACCAACGTCCTGGCGCCAGCGGTAGCGGACGGTACTTCCGGTGCGGGCGACATTCGCATTGGCAAGTGCCCGACGACCGTCTGCACCAACCCGACGCTGCTCTATTCCAACGGCAGCATTACCGCCGCCACCGACAAGCAGTTTGAACTCGATGAGTCGGTACGCTTCGGCACCCGCCATCTGGCCCTGGCTGTCGGCGCCGTCAACGCTGGCAGCGCCGAAGCCTTGAGCGCTGCCGGCAGCCGCGTGCCGACCGGTCTGACGCTGAACCAGAGTGTGCTCGATCGCCTGTTGCGCGGCGATACGCAGTTGGGTGCGCCCGCGCTGGAAACCTTGAGCCTGACCAGCCGCGATGCGTTCAACTTTTACGGCAACGTCAGCCTCGATACGCTGGACGCGCAGACGGGCGTGAGTAAATTGCAGAACCTGATATTCACCACGCCAGCCATTTACGGCTTGGGTGAAAGCGCCGATGTGGCGTCCATTCGCACCGCCAATCTGATCTGGAACGGCGCCAGCCAGGATCCCGGCGCCGTCATCACTGGCGGCGCCGGCACGGGCCGCGGCACCCTCGATATTCAGGCGCAGCGCATCGAATTCGGTTACGGCCCGAATCCGCAGGCCAGCGGTCTGGAGCAGAACAATCGGCTGGCGCTGGGTTTTGCCAACGTCAACCTCAGCGCCAGTGAGCGCATCACCGCCAATCACAAGGGCAGCCTGGCGGTGTACCAGGAACAGGGCGCTTACGATCCGGTCAAGGGCTATGTCTACAGCGGCGGCAATCTCAACCTGCGCACGCCGCTGCTGACGGGCGAGGCCGCTTCGATAAACCTGCTCAAGGCCGGCAACAACCTGACGCTCACCGGCGCCGGCACGCCAGCGGCCGCCAATGCCTTGGGCGCGGAACTGACGCTCGATGCCCGCAGCATCGCGCTGGACAGCCGCATCACCCTGGCCAGCGGCAAACTGCTGGTGAAATCCGAGGGCGATCTGACCCTCGCCGATGGCGCGTCTGTGGACATGGCCGGCCGCACTTTGCCGTTCAATGATGTCAGCAAGTACAGCTGGGGCGGCGATGTGGCGCTGTACAGCAGCCATGGCAATATTCGTCAGGCCGCCGGTTCGCGCATCGACCTCTCGGCGCAGAACAATCAGGCCGGCACCCTCAGTGCCGTCGCGCTGGCCAGCGATGCGGGCATGGTTGATCTGCAAGGCCAGATACTCGGAACCAGCAGCGGCCATTACGATGCCGGCGGCACGTGGGTGCCGTACAAATCCGCAGGCGTGGACATCCGCGCCCAGCACCTGAACGGTGATGCCAGTCAGCAGTTTGCCGCCCTCAACCAGCGCTTGAATGCCGGTCAGGTCTTCGGCAGTCGCAGCTTGCAACTCAAGCAGGGTGATCTGCTGATTGGCGACGGACTCAAGGCTGGCGAAGTGAACGTCTCGGTGGACAACGGCAGCCTGACCGTCGCGGGTTTGATCGATGCCAGCGGCGAGCGGGTCGGCAACATTCGCCTGTCGGCGCAAAACGGCCTGACCCTGGCCGGCAACGCCGTGCTCGACGCCCATGGTCGTGTGCTGCGGGTCGATAGCTACGGCAAGATTATCGACGCGCCGAACCGGGCGACGGTTGAGCTCAATTCCGCTGCGGGTCTGTTGAGCCTTGGCGCCGGTGCGCGGATTGATCTGCGTCATGGCACCGATGCCGTGCGCGGCACCTTGCCCGGGCAGTCCGACGGGCTGTTGCGCGGCACGCTGGAGTTGAACGCGCCGCGTCTTGGGGTCGATGACATCGCCATTGATGCCAGCGGTGCGCTGAGCATTCAGGGCGCACGGTCGATTGGCCTTAACGCCACGCGGCGTTATACCGATGCCACCGACGGTGTCGACCCGGCGGCCAGCGGACGGCCGTATCAGGTGATCGATCAGGCCTACTTCGACCGCATCCATGCTGACAGCAGTGCGTTCATCGACGCGGCGCTGGCCAACCGCAACCTGCTGCAGAACAAGCTGGCGGGGCTGAACAATGCCACCTACGCCGATGCGTTCCATTTACGGCCGGGCGTGGAAATCGCCAGCAAAACCGCCGACGGCGATCTGGTGGTGCAGGGCGATGTGGACTTGTCCGGCTACCGCTATGCCAGCCTCAATCCGCATACGCAGAAAACCGCTGTGTACGGTTCGGGCGAGGCGGGCAGTCTGGTGATGCGAGCCGGCGGCAACCTCGATATTCATGGCAGCCTCAACGACGGCTTCGCGCCGCCGCCGGAAACCGTCGACGATGCCGGCTGGAAACTCTTGCCGGGCATCCAGCCGTTTGGTGGCGACCTGATCGTGCCGACGGCGGGCGTGACCCTGGCCGAAGGCACGCTGTTCCCGGCCGGTGTCACGTTGAACTACGACGTGCCGCTGCAAGCCGCGACGCTGCCCGCCGGGACCCTGTTGCCCACCGAGGCGACCCTGGCCGGACCGTATACCTTGGGCGCAGGCACAGTGCTGGCCGCTGCGGTACACGATGCGACGGGCCAGTTGTTGTACGCCGCCGGTACGTTGCTTGCCGACAGCGTGACCTTGCCGGCGGGCAGTCGCCTTGGCGCGGGCATCCGCTTGAACAACGTGACGGCGATCGGCGCCGTGCGCTGGCCCAAAGGCGTGCCGTTGCCAGGCAACGTCGAGGCGGGCACCAACGCGATCAAGGGCGTGCGCCTGAGCGGTTCGCTTGCTCTGTTGCGTGGCTCGCTGATCCCGTCGATGACTGATGTCGTGTTGGCCGACGGCACCGCGTTCATTGAGTTGCGACCGTTGAGCGGCACGCAACAGGGGCGCAACTGGGCAGTCGCAAGCATGTTGCCGGCCGGCAGTGCGTCGTGGTCGATGCGCGTGGTGGCGGGTGCGGATCTGAGTGCGGCGGACAGCCGCGCGATCAAGCCGCTTTCCAGCGATGGGCACTTGCGTCTGGCCGACACCCACTACGGCTTGAAGGTGACGGAAAAACCGCCGACGCTGGTCTGGGGCGACGGCAACCTGGGTGGTTTTACTCCCGGTGAGCCAGTGCCTGACGACCTGAAAGACTGGTGTGACTGGGCGCCGAACTCTTGCGTGCCGGCGCCGCGTTGGGCGTGGGCGCCGGACAACTGGCTGGGCATGCCTGCCGGCTCCCCGATGAGCGACGATGACGTGGCGGCCTGGTGCGGTGCGTTCCCGGAACTGTGCGTGGAAAACAAACCGGGCATCACCGTCAAAACCCGCACGCAAATGTTCAGCGTGTTGCGCACCGGCACCGGCGATCTGGACGTGCTCGCCGCGGGCGATCTGAGCATGGATTCACCGTTCGGCGTGTACACCGCCGGCACGCAGTCGCAGGACGTCGATCCGCTGTACAACCAGCCGCGCGGAAGCCTGTCGGATAACGGCTCGGTGCTGGGCAGTGGCGGCAGCGATTACGAAAAATGGGTCAGTGGCAATGACAGCCTGTATCAGGCCTGGTACCCGCAAATGGGTGGCAACCTGACGATCAATGCCGGCGGTTCGATTTCCGGCGATGTGCTGGGTCGCCGCGGGTACTCGCAAAACATGGATACCCCGGAACAGGTGCCGAGTGTGGCCGTGGGCAATTGGCTCTGGCGTCAGGGCACCGGCAGCAGCGATGTGCCGACCGCGTGGTGGATCAACTTCGGCAGCTACGCGACTCAGCCGTTGCCGGATCAAAGCGTCGACACTGGCCCCTTCCTGGTGGGGTTCACCGGTTTCGGGACGTTGGGTGGCGGCAACATCAGCCTGCGCGCCGGTGCTGACGCCGGCATGCTCAAGGCCATGGGCGGCAGTGGCAACAGCAACCTTTATCCTCGTGGGCAGGGCTTGATTGTGGCAGTCGGCAGCACCGGACGTGTGGGCAGCGACGGTACTCTGCAATTGACCGGCGGCGGCGACATGGACATCCGTGTCGGTGGCTCGGTCAACCCATCGCTGCAGGCCCGGGCGGGACAAAATGGCGTCGGTGTTGCGCAACATGATCTGCAAGGTGCGTTGATCAACCTGCGCGGTGTCGCACAACTGACCGGGGGTGCGCTGGGTGGTATCAATCTTCAGTATGGCGCTGCCGCTCCCGTTCAGGACGTTCGTGAAGTCCGCCCGTACGATCCGTTTACGGCCACGCTGGGCAGCGCTTCCGGCGGCCTGGTGTTGATCCCGGGCGACTCGGCCATGAGCCTGAATACCCGTGGCGATCTGGTACTGGGTGGGGCGGCGGACCCGGGCCGGGTACGCTTGCAGAACTCTACGCCGTTTACCACCGATGACGGCGTCGTACACGACGGCGGCGGCTTGAGCGGCTTCTCGTTGTGGACCGATCACACCGCGATCGACCTGTTTTCAGCGGGCGGCAATCTGACGCCGAGCACCCAACTGGGCGAAACCACCGGGCAAGGTCCCGTGACTGCGCGTAATACCTCGCCGACCGACGGGCGCTTTGTCTATCCGTCGATCTTGCGCGCAGTGGCTGCGCAAGGCTCGATCTATGCCGGGCCGTCAGCGGTGTACAGCCAAGGCAGCGGCGTAGTGCCGGCAACGAGTTATTCATTGCTGCTGGCGCCGTCGAATGCAGGGCAACTGGAGTTGCTGGCGCAGGATTCGATCTATGCCGGCGGCTATGCGATCAACCAGTCGGGCGCCAGTCCACTGGCCATCGCCACGCCGTTCGCTCCCGCATTCAATGGCTACGGCAGCAGTACGTCGGCGACGCCAATCATGACGAATCTGAACAGTGACGGTGTTTCAGCGGACAAGAATGTGCGCTATCCGCTGTTTGCCTTTGGGCCCAACAGTTACTCGGGGTTGAGTGATGTGCAGGCACCGGCACGTTTCTATGCCCTGACCGGTGATCTGGTGGGCGTGCGCAGCGGTGAAACGCTGACGTTCAACCTGTCCAGACGCACCTGGTACGAAGCGGCGGCCCCGGTGTCGATGCTGGCCGGGCGCGACATCGTTGCGTCCGGTACATTCCTCGGCCAGCCAACGATCGTGCCCAACGCCGAAATGGGCTCGCCGAGTAGCGAAAGCATTGCGTCGACCGGCAACCTGTTCGTGCATAACGATCCGCGAGATATTTCGCGGGTATCCGCGGGCCGCGACATTCTCTACAGCAGCTTCGACATCGCCGGTCCCGGCGTTCTCGACATCAATGCCGGACGCAATATCCTGATGGAGGACCGCGCCAGTATTACCAGCATCGGGCCGGTAGTGGCGGGTGACAACCGCCCTGGTGCCAGCGTGGTCATGCAGGCGGGTGTGGGCGCGCAAGGGCCTGATTACTCACGCTTTATCGCGCATTATCTGAATCGCCAGAACCTCGCCAACCCTGACCAGTCGCTGAGTGCGCAACCGGGCAAAGTGGTCAGGACCTACTTCGACGAACTGCAGAGCTGGCTGACCCTCGGCTATGGATTTAACGGCAGTGACGAACAGGCCCAAGCGTTCTACGCCGCGCTGCCGAGCGCCGAGCAGGCGATCTTCGCGCGGCAGGTGTACTTCGCCGAGCTGCGCGCCGGCGGCCTGGAGTACAACGATGTCGATGGCCCGCGTAAAGGCAGTTATCTACGCGGTCGCAACGCCATTGCCGCGCTGTTCCCGACCACTGATGTGGCGGGCAATCCGATCCGTTACGACGGCGACATCACGCTGTACGGCGGAGCAGGGGTCAAGACCCTGTTCGGCGGCGACATCCAGATGCTCACCCCGGGCGGCGGTCAGGTGTTCGGTATCGAAGGCGCGGCGCCACCGTCCACCGCAGGGATCATCACTCAGGGTTCGGGCAATATTCAGCTCTATTCGCAGGGCAGCATTTTGCTCGGCCAGAGCCGGATCATGACCACGTTTGGCGGTTCGATTCTCGGCTGGTCGGCCGAGGGCGACATCAACGCCGGTCGTGGCTCGAAAACCACTGTGGTCTACACCCCACCGAAACGGGTTTACGACACTTGGGGCAACGTGACCCTGTCGCCGTCGGTGCCGAGCACCGGCGCGGGTATCGCCACGCTCAACCCGATCGCCGAAGTGGCGCCGGGCGACATCGACCTGATCGCGCCGCTGGGCACCATCGATGCCGGCGAAGCGGGGATTCGCGTATCGGGCAACGTCAACATCGCCGCGCTGACGGTGGTCAACGCCGCGAACATTTCGGTGCAGGGCAAGGCGACCGGTGTGCCGGTGGTGTCGGCGGTGAATACCGGGGCGATTACTTCGGCCAGTTCGGCGGCATCGTCGGCGACGCAAGCGGCGGAGGACGTCGCTCGTCAGCGGCAAGCGGCGGCGCGGCAGAATCAGGCGTCGGTGTTCACCGTGCAGGTGTTGAGCTTCGGCAACGAACAGCTTGCGCCGTCCCGCGATGGTGCCAGCCGTGCACCGGCACCGGGTTACAACCCGAACAGCCCGGTGCAGGTGTTGGGCGCCGGGGCGCTGGATGATCAGGCGAAACAGCAGTTGACCGAAGAGGAGCGTGGGCAACTGACGTTGTAAAAGACTCTCGTGTAGTACGTTTGGGCGACCGGTTGGTCGCCCTTTTTTTGTCTGCACAAACACACTTGCATTCGCGGAGAGCCTGTGGGAGCGAGCCTGCTCGCGAAGGGGCCAGAAGTGACACCGGATCAATCAGCAAGTGTTTCCCATGGCTGCCTCAATCCTACAACTCCAGATTATCCATCACCCGATTCACCGCCAGCTCGCCGAGCATGATCAGCTGCGCAATCCCCAACAGCGTCCTGCGCTGCGACGCGGGTATGAGGTGGGCGAAGTCATGGGCGATGGTTCTGGCCGAAGCGAGGGTTTCGCTGGCATCGGCCAGCAGTTCCTCGTTTTTGAAGTCGGCGGTGACGGCGTACATCCGGCGGGTCTTACGCGGTGGTGGCGTGGAGCCGGGTGGGCAGAGGTAGTGATCGAGGGCGCGGTCGGCGGCTTCGTGGAGTTTTTTTGAATCGAGGGATTCGTAGGGGGATGTGGAGTCGATTTCGGGTGGGTTGGGTGTTGGTTTGATCATGGGTAAAGCCTCTAGAGTGGTGAAGCTACCACCGTTCGCTGCTAACGAAGGGGGTGGCGGCTGTGCGCGGGTTAGCAGACCAGGACTCTAGAACCCGGCGCACCGAAGTGCCCCACGCAAAGCCGCCATAACGGCAACCGACTTTGTGCGTCTAGAGATAACCGGGCTGCTAAACCCGATCGCTGATTCGTCAGCGACCGACCCACAATAGAACCCGACCCCAAAGCGCACAAGCCGGCGGATTCTGGCGTAGCTGTAGGCAATGGCGCAAGAATTTGTAGCCTGAAAGGCGTGTCTGAAGGTGTCTTATAAACGCCTGAGTTTAAAAGGCAATTCTCACTGACTTCACTGGCCCCTTCGTGGGCAAGCTCACTCCCACATTTGGAATGCGTTTCCCTGTGGGAGCGAGCTTGCTCGCGAAAGGGGCCATCCCGGTCAGCAGAAAAATCTTGATCAAGCTCCGCTGTTTAAACCAATGGGTAAATAAATCCGTCCCTTTTGTCTTTAAATAAAACCAACTTGACCTTCGATGTTTTAATTGGTCATGGAAGTCTCTTGATAGTGATGTTGTCGAAATTTATAGGAACCGACAAGGTCTGATTTCTGTTGTGTCTACAGCTTATTTCAATAACAACATCCTGATTTTCGGCGTTGTAATAATAAGTGCTCGTAGTGCTTGTCCATATATTGTTTGCTGGTAATTCGTCAAGGTGATGAGCAAGCTGGCCATTAAAATCCACCCTTAAGTGACCGGGTATAGATATTTCCACATAATCATACTTGTATGAAAAACTTATTTGATAGCCTCCTCGCTTCAGTTTTTTATAAGTTTTCTTGATTCCTACGCGTTCGTTAGGCCTGAGAAATGTTAGGTTGTTTGCCCAGTAAAATTCTCCAAGTGTATTTTTTATTTCTCCTCGGCCTGAAATGATATTTGTCCAACTATTCCAGTTGCCACTGGTGAAGTCCGTGAAGTCGTCAATATTCTTGCTTACCGTTATTGCCCAAGGTGCTGAAGTTTCAGCATTGCCATATAAACCTCTAGCAGTAAATCTGTGCACTATTTCACTTAGATCTTCAATGAACAGGTTCCATGCTCCGGTATCAGCATGTACTGATGCTTGATGTATGGATACTTCGCCGTCAAATATCTCGACTTTCTGGCCTTTAGCGGCAACGCCGCTCAGTGTCACGGCTGTTTCCGCAGTTTCTCCACCTTGTGGAATTTCAAAACCGCTCGGTGAGCCTTTGACTGACGTCAATGTCGGAG
Source organism: Pseudomonas sp. IT-232MI5 (assembly GCF_949767845.1). Classification (NCBI taxonomy): domain Bacteria; kingdom Pseudomonadati; phylum Pseudomonadota; class Gammaproteobacteria; order Pseudomonadales; family Pseudomonadaceae; genus Pseudomonas; species Pseudomonas sp. IT-232MI5. Next base: position 212 of record NZ_CATKQE010000022.1, on the reverse strand, counting down.
CGGTAGCTTCCGTTACTGTCAGCGTTCTGGCTGCTGATACCAAGGCCGGTTGTTCCACATATCTGGCGGTGAAGCTGTGCTTGGCGTTACTCAGGTTTGCAACGGGCAGATTCCAGATGCCTGTTACTCCATCGGCGGTCTCTTTACCTTTGATATCCGTACCGTCGAGCACTTCAACTTCCCGCCCGGCTGCGGCAACGCCGCTCAAGATC
>NZ_CATKQE010000020.1:0-3867 GCF_949767845.1 Pseudomonas sp. IT-232MI5 | reverse complement strand
CACCGCGCCAAACGATGCGCTGACTGGGCACACGCCGCTGACCAACGCGATTACTGATGTGAGCGGCGGTAACTACGAGAATCTGGTCGCCGACAAAACCCCGGTTTCGACCACTGTTACTGACACTGTCGACACCACCAACCTGTCGCTGACGGCGACCGGCACTGTGGCTGAAGGCGGTTCGATCGTTTACACCGCAACACTGACCAATCCGGCCGGTACGCCAGTCACCGTCACCCTTTCGAACGGTTCGGTAATCACCATCGAAGCGGGCAAGACCACCGGCACCGTGACCGTGGCGGCTCCAGCCGATGACGTCTACAAAGACGCTGGCAAGGTCGAAGTGACCATCAAGGACGCCACTGGCGGCAACTTCGAGAACCTCGTTCCGAGCACCACGCCAGCCGTAACCGACGTCACTGACACCATCGACACCTCGACGGTCAAACTGACCGCCACCGAGTCTGCGGCTGAAGGTGGCACCGTCACCTACACCGCGACGGTCGGCGCGCCAGTCACCGGTTCGCCGGTTGTCGTGACCCTGGCCAATGGTCAGAACATCACCATCGAAGTGGGTAAAACCAGCGGCACCGTAACCACCACCGCGCCGAACGATGCGCTGACTGGCCATGCTCCGTTGACCAACTCGATCACCGGCGTTTCCGGCGGCAACTACGAAAACCTCGTGGCCGACAAAACCCCGGTCAACACCACCGTCACCGACACCGTCGACACCACCAACCTGTCGCTGACCGCGACCGGCTCGGTGAACGAGGGTGGCCAGATCACCTACACCGCGACCCTGACCAATGCTGCTGGCTCGCCAGTCACCGTGACCCTGAGCAACGGCTCGGTGATCACCATCGAAGCGGGCAAAACCACTGGCACTGTCACCGTCGACGCACCGAAAGACGACGTCTACAAAGACGCCGGCACCGTTGAAGCGACCATCAAAGGCGCGACCGGTGGCGACTTCGAAAACCTCGTCACCAGCACTACTCCGGCCGTCACCACCGTCAACGACACCATCGACACCTCCACCGTGTCGCTGACCGCCACGGCGAACGTCGCTGAAGGCGAAACCGTGGTCTACACCGCGACCGTGACCGCGCCAGTGACCGGCTCGCCGGTTGTCGTGACCCTGTCCAACGGCCAGACCATCACCATCGCCGTCGGTGAAACCACCGGTTCGGTGAACTTCGTCGCGCCAAACAGCCCACTGGCCGGCGGCAGCTCGCTGAGCGTGACCATCGACGGCGCCACCGGCGGCAATTACGAAAAACTCGCGGTCGACGGCAAGTCCGCCGACACCGTGGTTTCGGACACCACCGACACCACCAACCTGAACCTGACCGCAACCGATTCTGTGGCTGAAGGCGGTTCGATCGTTTACACCGCGACGCTGACCAACCCGGCCGGCACCCCGGTGACCGTGACCCTGTCGAACGGTTCGGTGATCACTATCGAAGCCGGCAAAACCACCGGCACCGTAACCGTTCCAGCGCCTGCCGATGACGTCTACAAAGACGCCGGCAAAGTCGAAGTGACGATCAAGGATGCAACCGGCGGTAACTTCGAGAACCTCGTTCCGAGCACCGTGCCGGCCGTGACCAACGTCACCGACACCATCGACACCACCACCGTCAAACTCACCGCGACCGAGTCGGCGGCTGAGGGCGGCACCGTTACCTACACTGCTACCGTCGGCGCGCCAGTGACCGGTTCGCCTGTGGTCGTGACCCTGGCTAACGGTCAGACCATCACCATTGGCGTAGGTCAGACCACCGGCACCGCGACCACCACCGCGCCGAACGATGCATTGACCGGCCACGCGCCGATTACCAATGCGATCACCGAGGTGAGCGGCGGCAACTTCGAAAACCTGGTGGCGGACAAGACCCCGGTTTCGACCAATGTCACCGACACTGTCGACACCACTGACCTGTCGCTGAGCGCCACGGGTTCTGTAGCCGAGGGTGGTTCGATTGTTTACACCGCAACCCTGACCAACGCGGCTGGCTCGCCAGTCACGGTGACCCTGTCGAATGGGGCGGTAATCACCATCGAAGCCGGTAAAACCACTGGCACCGTGACCGTTCCAGCTCCGGCCGACGACGTCTACAAAGACGCCGGCAAGGTTGAGGCAACGATCTCTACCGCAACCGGTGGCAACTTCGAAAACCTGGTGCCGAGCACTGTTCCAGCCGTCACCGAAGTGACTGACACCATCGACACCTCGACCGTGAAACTGACGGCGACCGAGACCGCCGCTGAAGGTGGCACCGTCACCTACACCGCGACCGTCGGGGCGCCTGTGACGGGCTCGCCGGTCGTGGTGACCCTGGCCAACGGTCAGAACATCACCATCGAAGTCGGTAAAACCACCGGCACCGTGACCTTCACCGCACCGAACGATGCGCTGACCGGACATGCGCCGATCACCAACTCGATCACCGGTGTCACTGGCGGCAACTACGAAAATCTGGTGGCCGACAAGACTCCGGTTTTGACCACGGTCACTGACACCGTCGACACCACCAACCTGTCGCTCAGTGCGACCGGTTCTGTGGCCGAAGGCGGTTCAATCATCTACACCGCGACATTGACCAACGCCGCTGGCTCACCAGTGACCGTGACCCTGTCCAACGGCGCGGTGATTACCATCGAAGCTGGTAAAACCACCGGCACCGTGTCCGTTCCAGCGCCAGCCGATGACGTCTACAAAGACGCCGGCAAGGTTGAGGCGACGATCTCCACCGCTACCGGTGGCAACTTCGAAAACCTGGTGCCGAGCACGACGCCGGCTGTGACCGAAGTCACCGATACCATCGACACCTCGACCGTCAAACTGACGGCTGATACGTCGGTCGCTGAAGGCGGCACCGTCACTTACACCGCGACCGTTGGGGCACCAGTAACCGGTTCGCCGGTCACCGTGACGCTGGCCAATGGTCAGAACATCACTATCGAAGTCGGCAAAACCACCGGCACCATGACCTTCACCGCACCAAATGATGCGTTGACCGGCCATGCGCCACTGACCAACTCGATCACCAACGTGACGGGTGGTAACTACGAAAACCTTGTTGCCGACAAAACTCCGGTCAGCACCACCGTGACCGACACCGTCGACACCACTAACCTGTCGCTCAGCGCGACGGGGTCGGTCGCTGAAGGTGGTTCGATTGTTTACACCGCAACGCTGACCAACGCGGCTGGCTCGCCAGTGACCGTGACCCTGTCCAACGGCGCCGTGATCACCATCGACGCCGGCAAAACCACTGGCACCGTGACCGTTCCAGCCCCGGCCGACGACGTCTACAAAGACGCCGGCAAGGTTGAAGCGACGATCTCCACCGCTACCGGTGGCAACTTCGAAAACCTGGTGCCGAGCACGACGCCGGCCGTGACCGAAGTCACCGATACCATCGACACCTCGACCGTCAAACTCACGGCTGATACGTCGGTCGCTGAAGGTGGCACCGTCACTTACACCGCCACTGTGGGCGCTCCAGTGACCGGTTCACCTGTCGTGGTGACTTTGGCCAACGGTCAGAACATCACCATCGAAGTCGGTAAAACCACCGGCACTGTGACCACCACCGCACCGAACGATGCGCTGACCGGTCAGGCGCCACTGACCAACTCGATCACCGGTGTAACCGGCGGCAATTACGAAAATCTGGTGGCCGACAAGACCCCGGTTTCGACCACGGTCACCGATACCGTCGACACCACCCACCTGTCGCTGAGCGCGACGGGTTCGGTTGCCGAAGGTGGCTCGATCATCTACACCGCAACATTGACCAACGCCGCTGGCTCACCAGTGACCGTAACCCTGTCGAACGGCGCTGTGATCACCATCGA
>NZ_CATKQE010000019.1:0-8103 GCF_949767845.1 Pseudomonas sp. IT-232MI5 | reverse complement strand
CATCTTGAGTGGCGTTGCCGCAGCCGGGCGAGACGTGGAAGTGCTCGACGGTGCGGTTATCAAAGGTAAAGAGACTGCCGATGGAGTAACCGGCATCTGGAGTCTGCCCGTTGCAAACCTCAGCAAAACCAAACACAGCTTTACGGCCAGAGATCTGGAGCAACCGAGCCTCGTGTCGGCAGCGAGGACGTTGACGGTGACGGAAGAGCTGCGCGCGCCATTTCTGGTGGAAGCAGCCAGTCCGATTCATCCGCTGGCATATCCACAAGGCGTGACAATGCGGATTGAATTCCCAGCGCAGGTTGACGATAGGGCGCAGTTGGTTCATGTGAATGCAGTGGACGGGGCACCGCCGTTCGAATTAAAAAAATTCAATGACGACAACCAGGTAAATGAGCCGCTTGCACAAGCATTCTGGATAAATCATCAAAACTCGGTCGTCAGGTTTCTGTGGGATCTGAATCGCGATGGCAGCCCAGCTGGCAAGTCACAAACGATGGAGGTACAAGTCGAAAAAATCGACGCAGGTGACACGCGATTGCCCACTCCCGTAATAGCCGGAAATACAAGCAATTTACTCGACGTCGCTCAACTCCAAAGCACTGATCAATCGACAGTTGCGAATTCGCCTCATACTCCACGAGAAGTACGGTGGTTGCTTTATGAAGGGACAAGCAGAAGTGGCGCGACCGTAAAACTTTATGACCCAGAGAAAGAAACAAGTGATCCGGCATCAGATTTCAGCAAAAAAATCCCCTTGGCCTGGCTGAAAGCTCTGAGTAATGGCACAACATTAACGATGACATTCAGCGTCAACTTCAAGGGTGAGCCCAACCAGGAAGACGCTACCAAGTTTCCGATTCGAACTTACTCCATTCGGGCGACACCGCGCCTTGATGACCTGACGAATTTTGCCAATCACCAGAGAAACGGCTGGGAAAATGGTCCGGTAATTGTTGACCAGAGAGACTGGAGCTATGCCAACTTTCTCGGTCTCACATCGCTGACCAACAGCACCTATACGAACAACTCTGCGGGCGTTGTACTAAAAAAGACCTATACCAATTTGATCCGTGGCAGCACGTATGAATTCAGCTGTCTTGCATCCAACGGAAATCAGCCACCACTTGCACAGCTTTCGTTCAGATCAAACTATGGAGTGATAATAAGCTTCATGTCGCCACCTGCCTCCCAATGGATACCTTATTCATCCACTTTTATTGCGCAGTCCGAACAGATGACTTTCGAGTTCCAGAGCCTTTTGGCTACCGGGTCTGGTAATGACTATTTCTTGACTAACTTGCGCATGAGAGAGGTTTAAACAACTAAACAAGAAAGGAAAAAAGGGGGACGGATTTATTTAACCAGTGATTTAAACAGCGGGGTTGATCGAGGTTTTTCTGTTGACCGGGATGACCCTTTCGCGAGCAAGCTCGCTCCCACAGGGAAACGCATTGAAAATGTGTGCGAGCTTGCTCGCGAAGGGGCCACTGAAGTCAGCGCAAATCGCCTTTTAAACTCCGGCGTTTAAAAGACACCTTCAGACACGCCTTACAGGCTACAAATTCTTGCGCCATTGCCTACAGCTACGCCAGAATCCGCCGGCTTGTGCGCCTTGGGGTCGGGTTCTATTGTGGTGCGGTCGCTGAAGAGTCAGCGATCGGGTTTAGCGACCCAAATCTGTAATAGGTGCATCAGCGCTCCATGCTTTGTGGCAGATTCAATGTCTGCAACTTCGCTATGGTGGCTGTATGCGGGAGACCCTCGGGTCTGCCGGGTGCCTATAACCGGTTCGCTAACCTGCGTACAGCCGCCACCTTCCTGTTTAGCGACAGTTCTGGGCGGCTCCACTCTTATAGGAGCTTCACCATGATCAAACCAACACCCAACCCGCCCGAAACCGATCTCGCCTCCCCCTACGAATCCCTCGATTCAAAAAAGCTCAACGACGCCGCCGAGCGCGCCCTCGACCACTATCTCTGCCCACCCGGCTCCACGCCGCCACCACGCAAAACCCGCCGGATGTACGCCGTGACCGCAGACTTCAAAAATGAAGAACTGCTGGCCGATGCCAGCGAAACACTCGCCTCAGCCAGAACCATCGCCCATGACTTCGCCCACCTCATACCCGCGTCGCAGCGCAGGACGCTGTTGGGGATTGCGCAACTGATCATGCTCGGCGAGCTGGCGGTGAATCGGGTGATGGATAATCTGGAGTTGCCGCAGTAGCGACACGCGCGATGATCGTTCCCACGCTCCTGCGTGGGAATGCCTCAACGGACGCTCCGCGTTCGGCTTTGGAAGGGACGCCGAGCGTCCCGGGCTGCATTCCCACGCAGAGCGTGGAAACGATCACGTCAGGCAGAACAAACCCGCCGTCCCGGTTGTACGGGACAGCGGGTTTTGTCGTTTCAGGCGTCGCTTACACCGTATCCACCTTCAACGAATGATCATTCAACATCCCGCTGATGATCGTCGCCGTGTCATGCCCGCCAGCCACCACCCCGCCCGCCCCCGGCGTCACCCCGTAATGGCTGGCGAGATTCACACCGGCCAGGTCGATGGTCTGGTTCGGCGTCGCGCCGGCCATGGCGCTGACGTCGATGCTGGTAAGGACCGAGGCGCCGCTGCCGGTGACGGTGAAGTGCAGGTAGTCATCCAGCGAGGCGGTGGTGCCGTTCTCGCCTTGCAGCAGTTGCGACAGGTCGAGCTTGTCGGTGCCGGGGGTGAAGTCGGTGATCAGGTCGTGGCCGCTGTTGCCCTTGAGCCACTGGAAGGTATCGGCCCCTGCGCCGCCGGTCATGGTGTTGTTGCCCATGCCGCCGATCAGCAGGTCGTCGCCACCGCCACCGTTGAGGATGTCGTTGCCGAGGCCACCGTTGATGACGTTGTTATTGTTATCGCCGGTGAGGGTGTCGTTGAAGTTCGAGCCGACGAGATTTTCGATGCCGGTCAGGGTGTCGGTGCCGGCGCCCAGGGTGTTTTGCGCACCGAGCAGGCCGAGGTTGACCGTGACCCCGGCCGTGGCGTGGGCGTAGCTGGCGGTGTCGCTGCCAGTACCGCCGTCGAGCAAATCGTTGCCCGGGCCGCTATAGAGCAAGTCGTTACCGGCGCCGCCGTGCAACTCGTTGTTGCCTGAGCCTGCGGTGAGCACATCGTTGCCGTCGCCGGCGTTGATGATGTTGTCGCCGCTGCCGGCCACCAGCACGTCATCCCCCGCGGTGCCGGTGAGGGTGTGGCCGTCCTGATAGCTGATGCTGACGTTGGCGGTGTCGCTGCCGCCATGGTTGTCGTTGGCGGTGTAGCTGCCGTGGAAGTCCGGGGTGATGTCGTGAGCCCCGGCGTAGTTGAGGGTCATGGTCAGCTGGTAGTTTTCCGCCGCGTTGGGGTTACCGCCGCCGGTGGGGTTGGTGATGTTGGTGATGTGGATCTGGTAGACCCCGTCCGACGTCGCGGTGAGGGTTTGCCCATCCGCCAGCGCAATGTAGGCGCCACCGTTGATCGAGTACTCCATGCTGACTTGACCGGCCGCCAGGTTGTGATCGAGGTTGAGGGTTTCGCCCTGGCGCAGGTTGACGGTGATGCGATCTTCATCGTTGGCGTTGCTGTTGGTCACCGCACCGAGATAGCCACTGACCACCAGCACAGCAGTCATGGTCGCAGCGTTGGCGCTGAACGAACTGCGCACGTTGGCCAGGTTCTGGTTGGCGGCGGTGTTGACGTTGGTGCCGGTGAAGTTGATCGCCCCGGTGCCGGTGAAGTCCGCCGCTTTCGAGATCCAGCCGGTGTTGAAACTGGTGGGCGTAGCGTTGAGCGTATCGCCGTTCGGATCGGTGTCATTGGCCAGCAGCAGTTCGCCCGGTACGACAATATTGCCCGAGAGCACGTTGGTGATGACGTGGTCGTCCACCGCCACTGGCGGCGCGTTGGGGATCACTTTCACGGTCAGCGTCGAGCTGGCGAGATCGCCGTCGTTGTCACTGACGGTGAAGCCGATGTTTTCGGTGATGACCACCGCCGTGGTTTTCTGCGAGGTGTAGGTGTAGTCGCCGCTGTCGAGGTTGATCAGCAGTGTGCCGCCATTATTGGTGGCGATGCTCAGCGTGTTGTTGGCGGTGTTGAAGGTGCCGTGATTGATGCCGCCACTTGGCGTCAGCGAGCCTTGGCCGCTGAGGGCTTTCGGGTCGTAGGTGTAGGTGGTGCCGTCGACCACGATGGATTTGATGAAGCCGCCATCGGCGCCGAAGGTGCCGCCCTCGCCCAGCAACGAACCAGTGACCGGCGCGCCCTGCACAGTGCCCGACAGCACCGAGTTGAGTTGATTGAGGTCGGTGACCACCACCGCATTGGTGTTGGTGTGGCTAATGCCGTCATACGCCAGCGGGTCGAGGTTGGCGTTGCTCACGCCGCTGCCGAGGCCGATCGCGTAGTTCTTGATGTTGTTGGCATCGAGGAAGTTTTTCAGCGCGGCTTCGTCAGCGGCGTTGATGTCGCCTTCGTTGGGTTTACCGTCCGAGAAGAAGTAACCGACGTTCTGTGCCCCGGTGAGTTTGCCCGAGGTGTTGAACGCGGTTTGCATGACCGCCACCGCAGCGTCGTAGTTGGTGCCGCCACCCGCCGACAGGCTGGCGAGAATCGTCTTCGCGGTCGCCACATCGACCCATACCGACGTTCTGTCAGTGGCGTTGCTGCTGAAGGTGACGAGCTGGACTTTGACATCGCCAAGGTCGTCGTACTTGTCGAGCAAGGCACTGATCGCCTGCTTGGCCAGGTCCAGCCGCGACAGGCCCGGCACACCCGAGGCGTCGGCCATACTGCCGGAGATATCAAGAACGATGAGCAGGTTGGAATCGATCTCCACTGCCGCCACCGAACGATCCGAGGCCACGGCTTTTGGCACGTCATCAACGATGTTCACCACAAGGGTGCTGGTGGTGCTGTTGCCCAGTGCATCGGTGGCTTTGTAGGTGAAACTTTCGCTCAGCGTGTTCGCCCCGTCGTTGGCGTTCGGGGTGGTTTTCGGTGCAGAAGTCAGCGTGTAGGTATAGGTGCCGTCGGCATTGAGCTGAATCTGCCCATAGCTGCCGGTGGCGCTGCCGACCAACGTGTAAGTGATCGCGCCCGTACCGCCGGTAACTGCGCCGACCAGCGTGCCGGTCGCGGTTTCACCGGTGTTGGTCGGATCGCTGCCGGTGACCGTACCGGCGGCCAGATCCTGGCCGTCCTTGCTCAGGTCGAGGGCTTTTTCATAGACCGTTACGTCCTGATCGACCGAGGCTACCAGCTTGCTGTCGGCAACGTTGATGGTGATGGTCGTGGTGCTTTCATCGCCGTCGCTGTCACGGATGGTGTAGGTGAAAGTGTCAGTGGCGCCCGGTGGGCTCACCGAGTTCGGGTTGCTGTGATAGACGGCGTTGCCGGCCGCATCGAGGGTCAGATAACCGAAGTTGCCATTGATGTTGCTATTGAGGCCGCCAATGGCCGAAGTGCCGGTATTACTGCCGGCGCGCACGCCGACCACTGTCGCCGCGCCATCGGCACCACTGACGTCATTGCCGAGCACGCTGACATTGAGCGTGCCGCCCTCGGCCACCGAGCCGGTGTCAGGTTTGGCGGTCGGCAGGTCATCGATGATGTTGACGTTGATCTGGCCGTTGGCGGTGCTGCCATCGGTATCGGTGGCCACCACGTTGAAGTTCTCGGTGAGGCTGTTGGCACCGTTGGCGGTCGGGTGGGCTTCGTTGTCGACCAGGGTGTAGCTGTAACTGACCACACCGGTGGCCGGGTTGTAACCGGTAACGGTGAAGGTGCTGCCCAGCGGCGAAACCACCGATTGCGGGAAGCCTGCAGCGACACCGTTGGTCACCACGGCGATGCCGCCGACGGTGAGGGTTTGCAGACCATCGAGCGCAGTCACGGTGAAGGTGCCGCTCTGGGTCAGCGCCGGGGTGTCGGGGCTGTTGCCGTCGCTGAGGTTTTTCTCGTAGACGGTGAGTTCGCCGCCATTGACGTCGAGGCCGTTGAGCACCACCGGATCGTCGTTGTTGTGGATGTTCAGCACCAGGTTGGCAGTGCTGGTGTCGCCATCGGCATCGGTCAGGGTGTAGGTGAACGTCTCGGTGCCGTTGCCGCCGCCGTGCAGGTTTTTGAAGTCGGCATCGTTGGGGTTCAGCGTGTAGGTGTACGTGCCGTTGGCGTTGAGCACCAGCGTGCCGTAAGTCCCGGTGAACGTGCCGGCGGTGATCGGCCCGGCATTCGGTCCGGTCGCCACCACATCGGCGCCTTGCACATCGTTGGTCAGCACATTGCCGGTCAGGCTCAGTTGCGTTTCCGAAGCGCTGTTGGCGTTGCTGTCGTTCACAGCTTTTGGCACGTCATCGACGATGCTGACGACAATGGTGCTGGTGACGATGTTGCCGAGCGAATCGGTGGCCTGATAGGTAAAGGTTTCGGTCAGGCTGTTGGCGCCGTCGTCGGCATGTGGCGTGGTGGTCGCCGGCGAGGTCAGCGTGTAGGTATACGTGCCGTTGGGGTTGAGGACGATTTGCCCGTAGTTGCCGGTGGCACTGCCAACCAGCGCGTAACTGATCGCACCGACTGCCCCGGTGACCGAACCGACCAACGTGCCAGACGCGGTTTCGCCGGAGCTGGTCGGGTCGCTGCCGGTGACTGTACCGGGCGCCAGATCCGCGCCGTCCTTGGTCAGGTCGAGGGCTTTCTCGAAGACGGTGACGTCGGTGTCGCTGGTCGCGCACAGCTTGCTGTTGGCGACATCGATGGTGATGGTGGTAGTGCTTTCATCACCGTCGGAATCGCGCACGGTGTAGGTGAACACATCCACTGCGCCCGGGCCGTTCACGACGTTGGGATTGCTGTGGTAGACGGCGTTGCCGTTGGCGTCCAGGGTCAGATAGCCATAGGTGCCGTTGATGTTGCTGTTGAGTCCGCCGATGGCCGAAGTCGAGGTGTCGGCGCCGGCGCGCACGCCGACCACTGCACCGGTTACGGCCGGACCGTCGGCGCCACCAATGTCGTTGTTCAGCACGTTGCCGCTGACCGTGCCGCCCTCCGCCACCGATGCGGCGTCAGGATGGGCGCTCGGCAGATCATCGACGATGTTGACGTTGATCTGGCCGTTGGCGGTGCTGCCATCAGTGTCGGTGGCGACGACGTTGAAGTTCTCGGTGATGCTGTTGGCGCCGTTGGCGTTTGGATGAGTTTCGTTGTCGACCAAGGTGTAGCTGTAACTGACCACGCCGGTGGCGGGGTTGTAACCGGTAATGGTCAACGTGCTGCCGAGCGGCGTGACGATCGATTGCGGGAAGCCTGCGGCCACGCCGCCGGTGACCACGTTGATGCCGCCCACGGTCAGGGTTTGCAGACCGTCGAGGGCGGTGACGGTGAAGGTGCCGCTCTGGGTCAGCGCCGGAATGTTGGGGCTGGTGCCGTCGCTGAGGTTTTTCTCGTAAACCGTCAGTTCGCCGCCGTTGACGTCAAGGCCATTGAGGTAGACCTGATCGTCATTGTTATGGATGTTCAGCACCAGGTTCGCGGTACTGGTATCACCGTCGGAATCGGTGATGGTGTAGGCGAAGGTTTCCGTGCCGTTGCCGCCGCCGTGCAGGTTTTTGAAGTCGGCGTCGTTGGTGTTGAGGGTATAGGTGTAAGTGCCGTTGGCATTGAGCACCAAGGTGCCGTAAGTACCGGTGAACGTGCCCGGGGTGACCGGTCCGGTGGGAACGCGGTCGGCGCCTTGCACATCGTTGGTCAGAACGTTGCCGGTCAGGGTCAGCAAGGTTTCCGAGGCGGTGCCGGTGTTGCTGTCATCCACGGCTTTTGGCAGGTCATCGACGATATTGACGTCGAGGGTGGCATTGGCGGTGGTGCCGTTGTCATCGACCACGGTAACGGCGAACTGCTCAGGCAGATTGTTCGCACCGTTGGCGTTTGGATGCGCTTCGTTATCGGCCAGGGTGTAGCTGTAGCTGACCACGCCGGTGGTGGCGTTGAAACCGGTGATGGTCAGCGTGCTGCCCAACGGCGTGGTGACCGATTGCGGGAACCCTGCGGCCACGCCATTGGTGACGACAGCGATGCCGCCGA
>NZ_CATKQE010000018.1:0-13603 GCF_949767845.1 Pseudomonas sp. IT-232MI5 | reverse complement strand
GCATGCCGTAGGCCATCAGCGCGATGCGTTGTTCCGCCGCGATTATGCCTACAACGCCAACGGCAATCTCGCGCACATCGCCGACAGCCGCCACGGCCAGCGCACCTACGGCTACGACGCCCTCGACCGCCTCATCCGCGTACGCCACTCACGTGACGAACTGCCGGAAAGCTTCGCCCACGACCCGGCCGGCAACCTGCTGATGCAGGACCGCCCCGGCCCCAGCCAGATCAAAGGCAACCGCCTGCTGATGCAGGGCGACCGCCACTACGACTACGACGCCTTCGGCAACCTGATCCGCGAACGTCGCGGCCGCGCGCAGACTCTCGTCACTGAATACCGCTACGACAGCCAGCACCGCCTGATCGGCCTGACCCGCCCCGACGGCCAAACCGCCAGCTACCGCTACGACGCCTTCGGCCGGCGCATCAGTAAAACCGTCGGCGGCGAGACCACCGAGTTCTTCTGGCAGGGCGACCATCTCGTCGCCGAAAGCAGCGAAAACGAATACCGCAGCTACGTCTACGAACCCGGCACCTTCCGCCCGCTCGCCTTGCTCGACGGCAAAGGCCCGCAAAAAGCCTGCCCCTTCTACTACCAACTCGACCACCTCGGCACCCCGCAGGAACTCACCGACTACAGCGGCGACATCGTCTGGTCCGCGCAATACGACGCCTACGGCAAAATCGCCGCACTGACCCTGGCTGGCGAGGATTACCTGAACCAGCCGCTGCGCTTTCAGGGACAGTACTTCGACGGGGAAAGTGGGCTGCATTACAACCGGCACCGGTACTACGACCCGCGGCTGGGGCGGTATCTGACGCCGGATCCGATCAAGTTGGCCGGTGGGCTGAATCAGTACCAGTACGTGCCGAACCCGACGGGGTGGGTGGATCCGTTGGGGTTGAGCTCTAACTGCCCGCCGCCGAATAAGCCTGGGTGTGAGGCGCCGGGTGGGATTGGTGGCGCTAAGGTAGAAGAGGGTGAGCCAGCGCTGCCAAAGATGACGGCGCAGGAGCGTAGGGCGAGGATTGATGAACTAGCGGAGGAAAATGCTTATCGGCGTTTGGGGGAGATGGAGAGGTCAACACAAGGCGCTCACTTTTTAGAGAAGCACGGAGCTCAAACAACTCTACGATCTCAATTTGAACGAATTATGACAGGGAAGAATCCGACAACTGGGATAGTAGAGACTTACTACGGTGGACCAAACCATGGAGCACCTAAAATTCCTAGCGCGGCCACTCATTTTCTCAGCCATAGAGACCAGTTAAATGCTATCTACAGAGCCAAGCTGATACTCCGGCGGACCGATCTTCAAACATCGAGACGGCCCATGGATATGGGAAAGATCATTGGCGAAGGTTATACGAGAGACGGGATTTATGGGCAGCAAAAGAAAGCTGTAGTTATTCTCAGAGCAAATGGCGACACCGTAACTTCGTACGCGGATTTTGATTGATGAAAAAGATATATGAGATTGTGGACATAAAAAATTTACTGTTTGTTTTTGATATTGAAAATACTCACGACATGGAGCGAGAGCGATTGATAGCTGAAAAAAACGTCAATGATTCGCAGCAGTTGACGGAGCTGTTCGATACTTTGTTAAAGCCTGAATTTTATGAGTACACAGATACAGAGCAAGAATCCCTCATAGGAACAGTCCATCATTTCTTGATGACGAATGACAATTTTGACCTCGTATTCAATCGTATGACGACTTATTTCGGTCAAGAAGTTGCCGATAAACCATATTTTATGGGGGTTTTGTTAAGGTGTTTGACAAGATATCGAAATGAAAAAAAAGATTTCGGACAATGAAATTCCAGACTCGCTTTGTGTGCTACTAGGGCGGCACCTCGTGTGGTCTTAGCTAACTAGTTGCGTCGTTCGGGGTGTGGGCGCTAAATCGTCGAGCACATGCACGCTATACCCCGGAACATTCTTCGCATGATGCTTCGCCTGCGATGCCATCTCCGCGAGTTGACTGGCGTCGAGTTGTGCGCAGGCTTCGGGGTGCAGGTGGACCACGCCAATCGATAGCGACAGCAGCGGAAACTCTTGACGAATGCCTTGCCGATTCGGGGCAATGAAGCAGCCAGCCTCCAGATGCTCAGGCCGATAGAAACGGCGACATTGGCTTTGAAAGTCGTCGAGCAACTGGTTGATGCGTTTGCGCCAGTCGTCCGGACCGAGGACAAGGAGGAAGTCGTCGCCACCAATGTGACCAACGAAGTCGCGGGACGGGTCGACGCGTTCGTTGAGGCATTGCGCCAAACACAGCAGAACTTCATCGCCGCGCCCGTAGCCATAGATATCGTTGAAGGGTTTGAAACTGTCGATGTCGACATAGCAGATGACCGACTCGCGCCCCTGCTGCAGCAACCGCGTCAGGCATTGCTGGATCGGCACATTACCCGGCAGCAAGGTCAGTGGATTAGCATACCGCGCCTGTTGAATCTTCAACTCGGTGATCAGTTTAAGCACGTCGATCACCCGGCCAAGACCCAGGTAGCCACCGTTGAGGGTGATGATGAAGTCTTCTTCGATGCGTTGCCGCGCGCGGCTGGTGATCAGGCGGCTGACTTGTTGCAGCGACTGGCTCATTTCCACGGCGAGGAAATCGTCGTTCATCAGACGGCTGATCGGTTTACGGGCGAACAGGTCGGTGGCGAACGGTTTGAGCAGGGCATCCGATAACGAGTGGCGGTGGACGATGCCGCAGGGTTGGCCTTGTTCGTCGAGTACCGCCAGTGAGTTGAGGTTGGCCTGGCGGCGGAAGGCTTCCAGCACAGTGGCGGTGGGGGTGTCGCGATGCACGGCCGGTTGGTCGTTGAGCAGGGCGCTGAGATCACTGCCTTCGTCGTTCAGCGCAACGCTGCTGCTGTCGTGTTTGGGCATCAAGGCGCGGGCGTCGCGGGGCGGGTGTTCTTGGGGGCGGCCAAGCAGGTAGCCCTGCACCAGATCGACGCCCATTTCCGTCAGCACCGCGAGTTCTTCCGGCAACTCGATACCTTCGGCGATGACTTGTGCGCGAGAGGCTTTGGCGATTTGCAGGATCGAGCCGACGAACTCGCGCTTCAGCGCGTCCTGATGAATGCCATCGATGAAGTGCCGATCGATCTTCACGTAATCCGGGCGCAATTCCGACCATAACCGCAGGCTTGAGTAACCGGCACCGAGATCATCCAGCGCAATGGAAAATCCCATCGCCCGATAGTGATGCAAGGCGGTTTGCAGCAACTGGAAATCGTCGATGGGCGTCTGTTCGGTCAGCTCGATGACCACCTGACTCGGCGGAATGCCGAAATCCTGCAGCAGTTGCAACGTGCGCCCCGGTTGATGCGCGGCTTCCAGCAAGGACTCAGGCGAGACGTTGAGAAACAGTTTGCCCGGCAGTTGCTGCTCATTGAAGCGACGGCAAGCGCTTTGCCGACAGGCGATTTCCAGTTCGCTCAAACGCCCGGCCTGACGGGCCACGGCGAACAGCGCGATGGGCGAGTGAAGAGGGCTGTTGGACGGGCCGCGCGTGAGGGCTTCGTAGCCGAGAATGCGCCGTTCGGAGAGACAGATGATCGGTTGGAACAGGCTGTGTAATCCGCTTTGAGTCAGGATCGAGCTCAAGGCACTCAGCTGTTCGGTCGTGGTCATGGCTATCTCTGGCGATAAAAAAAGGACTGGGAGCGCTCTCGATGAAGAGAGTGGCTCCCAGTCCTTTATTGCACGACAGAATGATGACTGTTTGATGACGATCCGGGGATCTTCAGCATTAAATTGCCATCACCTTACTTCTTGGCCACCTGATTGCTCAGCTTCAGGTAATCCAGCAGTACTCGCCCGGTTTCGCTCAGGTAGGCATCGTCTTCTGGTTTGACCTTGTCCGGCTCGGCGGCCGCGAGGGCGTCGTCGTCTTCTTTCTTCAGCTCTTTGAGTGGCTCTTCGCCTTTGGCTTTGCGACGGATGTTTTCCATGGCCAGTTGCTTGGCGTCGATATCGGTATGTTGCGCGCGACGCTCGGCTTCGTTAAGGCTGACGGTTTTTTCTTCCATCAGTTTCTGCGCCAGGGCCAGCTTGTCACGGATGAACACGAACTCGGCATCTTTGGCGGTGCGTGTGTCATGTTCGGACTTGAGCTGCGCCAGGTACGGCTTGAACGGATCGGCCGCCGGTTTGATTGCCGCGCGGATGGTGTCCCACGGCATGGCTTCCGGCAGTGCGCTCTCGCCGATTTCCTTGGTGTCGATCAACGACGGGTAGTCGATGTCCGGCAACACGCCCTGATGCTGGGTGCTCTGACCGGAAACCCGGTAGAACTTGGCCAGGGTCAGTTTCAGTTCGCCATGGTTCAACGGCTGAATGGTCTGCACGGTGCCTTTACCGAAGGTCTGGCCACCGATGATCAGCGCGCGGTGGTAGTCCTGCATGGCGCCGGCGAAAATCTCCGAAGCCGAGGCGGACAAGCGGTTGACCAAGAGTGCCATCGGGCCTTTGTAGAACGCGCCCGGGTTTTCATCTTCGAGTACGTCGACACGGCCATCGGCATTACGTACGAGTACGGTCGGGCCTTTGTCGATGAACAGGCTGGTCAGCTCGGTGGCTTCCTGCAGGGAACCGCCGCCGTTGTTGCGCAGATCGATGACCACGCCGTCGACTTTGTCTTTCTGCAGCTCGGTGAGCAGCTTCTTGACGTCGCGAGTGGTGCTCTTGTAGTCCGGATCACCGGCACGGAAAGCCTTGAAGTCGAGGTAGAAGGCTGGGATCTCGATGACGCCGAGTTTGTAGTCCTTGCCGTCCTGTTTCAGGTTGAGCACGGACTTCTTCACCGCCTGGTCTTCGAGCTTCACCGCTTCACGGGTGATCGGCACGATCTTGGTGGTCTGGTCGTTCGGCGCATTGCTCGCCGGAATCACTTCCAGACGCACCACGGTGCCTTTCGGACCACGGATCAGCTTGACCACTTCATCCAGACGCCAGCCGACCACGTCGACCATTTCTTTGTTGCCTTGGGCAACGCCGATGATCTTGTCGGCCGGGGCGACCTGTTTGGTCTTGTCGGCCGGGCCTGCCGGCACCAGACGCACGACTTTCACCTGGTCGTTATCGCTCTGCAACACGGCACCGATGCCCTCGAGGGACAGGCTCATGTTGATGTCGAAGTTTTCCGCGTTATCCGGCGACAGATAGTTGGTGTGCGGATCGTACGACATGGCGAAGGTGTTGATGTACGCCTGGAAGATGTCTTCCGGACGGGTCTGGTCCAGGCGCGCCAACTGGTTCTTGTAGCGCTTGGTCAGGGTTTCCTGAATCTGCTTCGGCTCTTTGCCGGCGATCTTCTGGCGCAGGACTTCGTCCTTGACGCGTTTGCGCCACAGGTCATCCAGCTCTGCGGTGGATTTCAGCCAAGGGGCGTCCTTGCGATCGATCAGCAAGGTCTCCTTGGTGTTGAAATCCATCTTGTCGACGCCTTTGTTCAGCTCGGCAAGGGCGAAGTCCAGACGCGCCTTGACGCGGTCCAGGTAGCGCTTGTAGATGGTGAACCCGGCGTTGAGGTCGCCGCTTTTGAGGAAGTCGTCGAACTGGGTCTTCCACTTGTCGAACTCGGCGATGTCGCTGGCCATGAAGTAGCTGCGCGACGGATCCAGCAGCTTTATGTAGCTGTCGTAGATGATCACCGAGCGGGCATCGTCAAGCGGCGGCTTGCTGTAGTGGTGACGCTTGAGCAACTCGACGACGTTCAGACTGGCGATGACTTCATCGCGATCAGGCTGCAATTTGTCCCAGCTGTTGGCTGCGAATGTATTGCCCGACACCGGCAACAAACCGATACCGATGAAAAGAGCGAGGGCGGTGCTGGGGAGCAAATGCTTCATGCTGATTCGACGCGGGGACAATTGATAACGCATATTAGGCCGTCTTTGAAGTCGCCGGTTCTACGAGAGCCGGTCGCATAATGCAAAAAGCCCGGCGCTACAGCTTCGGGCTCAGTCCAGACTCACTATGGAGGCACTGTGAAGGCATTGCAAGGCGTTGACGGTCAAGTGGCATGGGTTGAAGAGCCGAGTCCTACGTGTGATGTAGGACAAGTCCGCATCCGAGTGGCGGCAGCGGGCCTCAATCGCGCCGATTTATTACAGAAAGCAGGGCTTTATCCGCCACCGCCAGGGGCCAGCCAAGTGCTCGGTCTTGAGTGTTCCGGGGTGATCAGCGAGGTCGGCGCGGGCAGTGCGTGGCAGGTCGGCGATCGGGTTTGCGCCTTGCTGGCCGGGGGTGGCATGGCCGAAGAGGTGGTCGTCGACGGGCGGCACGTGCTGCCGGTTCCCGAAGGCGTCTCGCTGATTGAGGCGGCCGCATTGCCCGAGGTTTACGCAACAGTCTGGCTGAATGTGTTTCAACTTGCGGCGCTCAAACCGGGTGAGAAAGTTCTCTTGCACGCCGGCGCAAGTGGAATCGGTTCAGCCGCGATTCAGTTGTGCAAGGCGTTTGGCAATCCATGTTGGGTCAGCGTCGGTTCGGCTGAGCGTTTGGCCTACTGTGAAGCGCTGGGTGCGCAGGGCGGGGTGGTGCGCACCGATGATCTGGAGAGCCTGCGCGATTTTGGGCCGTTCAACGTGATTCTCGACCCGGTCGGCGGTAATTATTCGGCGCTGAACCTGAAGCTGATGGCGCTGGATGGACGCTGGGTGTTGATCGGTTTGATGGGCGGGCGTGAGGCGAAACTGGATCTGGCGCAGGTCTTGGCCAAGCGTGTGCAACTGCTGGGCTCGACGTTGCGTAGTCGTGACGATCAGTTCAAGGCGGATCTGTTGAGTGATCTGGGTCAGCAGGTGTGGCCGCTGTTTGCCGAGGGGCGGTTGAGTCCGCAGTTGGCCAAGGCGTTTGCGGTGAAGGATGCCGAGGCGGCGTTTGCGGAGTTGGCGAGTAATACGGTGGCGGGCAAACTGGTATTGGTGATTGACGAAAGTCTGAGCTGAGATCAAGGCAAAAAGCCCCTCACCCTAACCCTCTCCCAAAGGGAGAGGGGACTGACCGGGTTGTTCTGCCGGGCTACATCGACCTGATGCATCGGGTCGAACTCAGGTTTGGAATATCAGCCTGCCTGTGCAGATTAAATCTTTGTCATTTCCAGAGGTGAATTGGCCAGTTGGCCTTTTCGGCGTGTTCCAGCAGCACTGGGTCCGGGTTGACCACATGCGGGAAATCCACCTTCAGCAACAACGGCAAATCATTGCGTGAGTCGGAATAGAAACTCGCGCCCTCGAGGTTCTCCTCTTCGGCATCCAGCCATTCCAGCAAACGGGTGATCTTGCCTTCGCGGTAGGTCAGGGTGCCAACGGTGTGGCCGCTGTAAACGCCGTGGGCGACTTCCAGTTCGATCCCCAGAATTTCATCGATGCCCAGTCGATCGGCAATCGGTCTGACCAGATGCGTGCCCGACGCCGAGATCACCAGAATGCGGTCGCCGGCCTTGCGGTGGGCGGCGATGGTTTTGGTCGCGTCGCTGAAGATGATCGGTTCAATGAAGTCTTCCACCCACGGGCCAACCAGATGCTCGACTTCTTCCGGTGTGCGGCCGATGAGCGGTTCCAGGCTGAATTCCATGTAGTCTTCCATGCGCAATTTGCCATGGCTGTAGGCGTCCATCAGTTCGTTGTTCTTGCGCATGAACGATTCAGGATCGACCCAGCCCAGGCGCCCCATCTGCTCGCTCCAGAGGGTGGCGCAGTCGCCGTGGATCAAGGTTTCGTCCAGATCAAAAATTGCCAGAGCCATCAGTGCAGTTCTCTCTTCAACGTCAGCAAAGTCATCAGGCTACCTCACACAGGGCCGTCGGATCGATGGAAAGCGCCAGACGCTGACCGTCGGGATGCAGATCGGCCGCCGAGCGGTTGAGCACATCCACCACCAGTTCCACGCCCCGCGCTTCGATGCGGTAACGGATGACGTTGCCGAGCAGACTGTGGCTGCGGATCTGCGCGTCGAGTTCGCCTTCCAGGCTCAGCTCGATGGCTTCCGGGCGAATCGCGATGCGGTGGTTGATCGGGCGCTGCAACAGCTTTGATGCGTCGTCGGCATCGAGCAGGTTGTAGTTGCCGATGAAGCCAGCGGCGAACACATCGACGGGGGCGGTGTACAGGGTTTCGGCATCGCCGCTTTGTACGATTTTTCCCTGATTCATCAGGAAAATGCGATCAGACATCGTCAGCGCTTCTTCCTGATCGTGGGTGACGAAAATCGTCGTCAGGCCGAGTTCGCGTTGAATCTGACGGATCTGTTCGCGCAGGTGTTTACGAATCCGTGCGTCGAGCGCCGACAGCGGCTCGTCCAGCAGCAACAGACGCGGACGCGTGACCAGCGAACGGGCGAGGGCCACCCGCTGGCATTGACCACCGGATAACTGATGCGGATAGCGGCTGGCGAAGTCGTTCAGTTCAACCAGTTTCAACACCTCGGAAACGCGTTTATGGCTGTCGTCGGCATTGACCTTCTGCATGCGCAAACCGAAGGCAACGTTCTGTTCCACGGTCATGTTGGGGAACAGCGCATAGCTCTGAAACACCATGCCGATCCCGCGTTTCTGCGGACTCAACGGCACGATATCGACGCCATCAAGGAGGATCTTACCGCCATCGACCGGTGTCAGGCCGGCGATGCAACGCAGCAGTGTGGATTTGCCGCAACCGGAGGGGCCGAGCAGGGTGACGAATTCACCCTTGTTGATTTCGCAGTCGATGTCGCTGAACACGGTCGTGCCGGCGTAGCTTTTCTGCAGGTGTTGGACGCTGACATAGCTCATTCGCTTTTGTCCTTGTTCAAGATGTTGGCGATCCAGGTCAGGACCAGCACGAAAAAGAAATACGAGATGACCAGCGCACTGGTGAAGTGACCGCTGCTGTTGCGCATGTTGTTCAGATAAACCTGCAGGGTTTCGTAGCGCGTGCCGACCAGAATGTTGGCGAAAACGAACTCCCCGAACAGGAACGAGAACGACAGCAGCAACGCGACCATCAGGCCTTTGCGCAGATTCGGCAGCACCACCAGAAACGCCGCTTGAAAGGTGCTGGCGCCAAGCAGTTGCGCAGCGTCCATCAGGTCGCGCAGGTTGATCGCTTGCAGGTTGTTGGTGATCGCCCGGTACATGAACGGCAGCGCCACGGTGAAGTAGCAGCCGATCAGAATCCACGGTGTACCGACCATGGCCATCGGCCCGGAACCGTAAAGTTGCAACAGTCCCACCGACGACACCACCGGCGGCACCGCGAAGGGCAGCAGGATAAGGATGTTCATCAGCGCATCGAGTTTCGGAAAGTGGTAATGCACGACGAACAGCAGCGGCAGGATCAGCACGACTGAAAGCACCAGCGCGCCAACGCAGACCAGCAATGACTGGCCGAAGGCGTGCAGGAAACGCGGATCGCTCCACAACTGGATGTACCACTTGAAGGTGAAACCGCTGGGCAGGATGGTCGCTGACCAACTGCTGGCGATCGAATAGACCAGCGTGCCCACGAGTGGCAGCAAGAGGATGGCGAACAACAGATAAACCACGACGCGGTGGTAGAGGCCGGCCGGGCCGGATTCAGCGCGAGACATGGTAGCTCCTCTTCAACAGCAGTTGATGCACGACGGTGACGATGGTCATCAACGCCACCAGCACCACGGCCAGGGCGCTGGCCAGATTCGGGTCGAGGGAAATATCGCCGGAGACCATCGCTGCAATACGGATCGGTAGCACGTTGAAATTGCCGGTAGTCAGCGCATAGACAGTGGCGTAGGCGCCGAGGGCGTTGGCCAGCAGAATCACGAACGTCCCGAGCAATGCAGGCGTCAGCACAGGCAAACCAATATGCCGCCAGAACTGCCAGCCATTGGCGCCAAGCAGTGCGGCGGACTCGCGCCAGTCTTCACGCAAAGCGTCGAAGGCCGGGTAGAGCAACAACACGCCGAGGGGAATCTGGAAGTAGGTGTAGAGAATGATCAACCCGGTTTTCGAGTACAGGTTGAAGTCCTGAATGATCCCCGACTGCTTGAGCATGATGGTGATGCTGCCGTTGAAACCGAGCAGGATGATGAACGCGAAGGCCAAGGGTACGCCTGAAAAGTTGCTGGTCATGTTGGCGAAGGCATTCACGAAATTGCGCAGTTTCGAGTCGACCCGGCGCAGGGAATACGCACCGAGTACGGCGATGATGATGCCGAACAAGCTCGACCAGAAGCTGATTTCGAGGCTGTACTGGATCGCCTGCAAGTAGAACTTCGAACTGAAGATCTTGCTGAAGTTGGCCAAGCCCCAGCCGAACTCTTCCGATTGCAGACTGCTGATCATCACCCAGGTCAGCGGGGCGATTTCGAAGACGATAAAGAACAGCGCGAAGGGCACCACGCACAGCGCCGCCAGCCATTTGCCGCGAATTATTGAGTTCACTTGAGCAACTCCCGGCACACAGGTTTGTCGTGGGGCACGCCGAGTAGTTCGCAGACGGTGCCGCAGATTTCCGTCTGTTTCGGTGCGGCATCGGCGTTGAGGCTGAAGGCTTCACCGAGGACAAACAGCGGCACCTGGCGTTCTTCCGGCAGCAGGCCGTTGTGTGAGCGATCGTTGTTCATGCCGTGGTCGGCAGTTACCAGCACTTGATAGCCAGCGTCGAGCCAGTTCTGCAGATAGTCGGCAAGGATGATGTCGGCGAAGCGCGCGCTGTTGCGGTATTGCGAAGAGTCGAGGCCGTGCTTATGCCCGGCGTCGTCGATGTTCATCGGGTGGATCAGCAGGAAATTCGGATCGTGGCGCAGGCGCAGGTTTTCGGCGTCGGCGAACAGGTGCGAATCCGGGTAGTGATCGCTCCAGTAGAAATGCCCGTGCTGGATCGGCAGCGACAGATTGTCGGTATGGCGGTCGCGCGCGGCTACGAACGGTGAGCGGTTGTACAACTCGCTGACCCAGTGATACGCCGCTGCTGCGGTTTTCAGGCCGGCGTCGCGGGCGTAGTGATAAATGCTGCGCTGGTTGGACAGGCGCGAGACATTGTTGTGGACGATGCCGCTGTCGATCGGCGGCACGCCGGTGAGGATACATTCATAAAGCGGTCGGGACAGGGCCGGCAGTTCGCACTCCAGTTGATAGAGCGCGGCGCGTCCTGCGCCAACATAAGCCTGCAGATGCCCCATGGCGTGACGCGCGACCTCGTAGTTGAGGCCGTCGAGCACGACAAGGATGACGTTGTGCTTCATAGGGGCAAAAACTCCGAAAACAAAACTGGAACCAACCCCTGTAGGAGCTGCCGCAGGCTGCGATCTTTTGATGTTGCTTTTAAAGGGCAAGATCAAAAGATCGCAGCCTGCGGCAGCTCCTACAGATGAAGGATTACTTCATCTCTACGATGACTTCCTCGTTCCACTGCTGTGGCAGGGCCTTGGAAGTCTTCTCCCACGCATCGGCGTCTTTGATCGGGGTGACCTTTTTGTACTGTTCGTTCGGCAGCAGTTTGGCCTTCACGTCTTCCGGCAGTTGCAGGTGCTCGGCGCGGATCGGACGGGCGTTGCCGCGGGCGAGGTTGGTCTGGCCGGCGTCGCTGAAGATGTATTCGCGGGTCAGCTTGGCGGCGTTAGGGTTTTTGGCGTACTTGTTGATGATCGTGGTGTAGCCGGAAATCACCGAACCGTCGGACGGGATCAGCACCACGTAGTCATCCGGGTTGGCCATCTTGGCTTTGTAGCTGAGGCCGTTGAAGTCCCAGACCACACCAACTTCGATTTCGCCTTTTTCCATGGTGGCGATGGTCGGGTTGGCCATCGACAGGCGACCTTGCTTGGCGATGTCTGCAAACAGCAGCAGGGCGGGTTTGATGTTTTTCTCGTCGCCACCGTTGGCCAGTGCCGCCGCGAGAACGCCGTTGGCGGCTTGGGCGGCGGTGCTCACGTCACCGATGGAAACCTTGTATTTGCCGCCCTTGAGGTCTGCCCATTTGGTCGGAACTTCGGAACCGTGCAGGAGCTTTTTGTTGACGATGAACGCGATGGTGCCGGTGTAGGCCAGCGCCCAGTTGCCATCCTTGTCCTTGGCCCAGTCCGGGACTTGATCCCAAGTGCTTGGCTTGTACGGTTGCACCACACCTTGCTTGACCGCGATCGGGCCGAAGGCGGCACCGACGTCGCCGATGTCAGCGGTGGCGTTGTCTTTTTCGGCGGCGAACTTGGCGATTTCCTGGGCCGAACTCATGTCGGTGTCGATGTGCTTGAGGCCGTAGGTTTTGGCCAGGTCTTCCCAGGTGCCTTTCCAGTTGGCCCAGTCATCGGGCATGCCGACGCTGTTGACGGCGCCTTCCGCTTTCGCAGCGGCTTCGAGGGTTTTCAGATCGGTGCCGGCCGCCATAGCGGAGGTGCACATTGCAATGGTCGAGCCTAACAGTGTTGCCAGGAAAAGCTGTTTCATTCCGAAGCTCCTTGGTCGTGTTCAACGCTGCGATTGCGGTGTGTGTTGGTCTAGGTCAGCAATACCTGAGCCAATTTAAGGGGGCTGGATGACACTTTGATGTCGGCGGCCTTGTGTCAGGCCTCTTGTTTGCCCGGTATTGGCGGCTGCCAGATAAGCGTAGACCATGCTCAAAGGCCCGCAGAGCAAGGGACTTGGCCGATGTATTGCAAGTCGTGAGGACGACCGTTCGGTAGTTTTGTCATCTCTCGGTCATCTGCACTGCCTAGGCTTGCAATATCAGGAAACGGCTCGATTGCCGTGCGGTTTTGCCCCGAAACAGTGCTGGTCTAGTCCAGATAGGTAACGTTGATGCGCGATGAGGCAACAAAAGCGGTGACAGCGATTGGCCAGGTGTTGCAGGAGCAGCTTGATCACGGGTTGTTGGCGGCAGGCAGCAAGCTGCCGGCCGAGCGCAAGCTCAGTGAGTTGTTCGGCACGACGCGGATTACTGTGCGAGAGGCGTTGTTGCAACTGGAGGCGCAGGGGCAGATTTATCGTGAGGAGCGCCGTGGCTGGTTCGTCTCGCCGCCGCGTCTGGCCTACAACCTGATGCAGAGAAGTCACTTTCACGCGATGGTCAGTGCGCAGGGGCGGGTGCCGTCGACTGAGGTGATTTCGGCGCGTTTGCAGCCGGCTTCGGCGGCGGTGTGTGCGTGGTTGCAACTGCCGGCGTTGTCGAGCGTGATTCAGATTTGCCGGTCGCGGCGCATTGATGGGCGGTTGGTGTTGTATGTGGAGCACTATTTGAATCCGCAGTTTTTTCCGGGGATTCTTGAGTTTGATTTGAATCAGTCGATGACCGAGTTGTATGCGCGGTATTACGATTTGCACTATGGGCGGGTGCGCTTTGAGATTGTGCCGACGTCATTGTCGGTGGATGCGGCGGCGGCCTTGCGAGTTTCTGTCGGGAGTCCGGGGTTGCGGATTGCTCGGGTTAATTATGATCAGCATGAGCGGTTGATTGATTGTGATCTGGAGTTTTGGCGGCATGATGCGATTCACGTATCGGTTGATGTGGTTTGATCGTTTTGGGTGTATATCCGTTGCTGCGGTAACGGCTGATTAGGGTTCCGCCCTTACGGCGGGTCACCTTTTCCAATCGCCGAAAAGGTAACCCAAAAGGCTTGCTCC